>CAYQAO010000013.1:0-60043 GCA_964415485.1 uncultured Gemmatimonadaceae bacterium | reverse complement strand
CTGGCCTATCGCGTGGTCCGCTGAGGCGGTTCTGCTGAGGCGTCGGAAGTCGTTTGGTACGTGCTCCTTGCGAGCCTGCCGTGCGACGCCTCAGATTGAGGTACTCTGACTTTCCTCCGGCCGGCGCTCGCGCGACTCCGTGGCGACCGGCCGTGCGACTCGGGGCCCGTCGGCGCCTGCCAGGGCGTAGATCGGGCCTCCATCGCACTCTCCAAGTCCGTCCCGATGGCACCATGTTTTCGGATCGCGAGCCCAACCGTCTGCTCCCCGCTCGGATGTTCCTGCACCAGCTCGTAATGCTGGTTGCCGGAGCAGGCCGGATTTTCGGGGCGGTGCACGCTCGAACGATCGGGGACGTCCGCCGGAGAGCTCAACTTTCGCGAGGTTCCCGGAGGGCAGGATCGCCGGGTGGCTTCGCAGCCAGACTCTTACTCAACCGTCTCGCCCCCGCTGTCGAGTCGCCGGGCGGAAGCTGCGGGACGGCAACCGATGAAGCGCGAAATACTCATCAATCATTCGCCACGCGAAACCCGCGTGGCCATCCTCGAGGACGACCAGCTGGTCGAGTTGCTCGTGGACCGACCCGAAGCCCGCCGCATGGTTGGAGATATCTATCTCGGCCGCGTGGAAGCGGTGTTGCCGGGTATTCAGGCGGCCTTCGTGGACATAGGAACGGAGAAGGCCGCGTTCCTGCACGCGTCTGACCTTGTAGATCCCGACGACGACTCGGCAGACGAGAACGGCGACGACGACGACGAGGACGACGACGAGTCTCCACGTCGCCGCCGCGAGAAGGTATTGCCCATTCAGGATGTACTGAAGCGCGGCCAGAGCCTCCTCGTTCAGGTCTCCAAGGAAGCAATATCCACCAAGGGGCCGCGCGTCACGGCGCAGATCTCACTCGCCGGGCGCTTCCTGGTGTACATGCCTCACGGCAGCCGCGTGGGTGTCAGCCGCAAGATCGGCGAGCGCGCCGAGCGCCAGAGGTTGCGCGAGATGGCGCAGAAGGTCCTGCCGAACGACTCGGGCGGTGTCATCATCCGCACGGTTGGTGAGGACGCCACGGAGGAGACGTTCAAGCGCGAGCTCAACACGCTGATGGGCACCTGGAAGCGCATCAAGCGGAAGACGCACTTCATGCGCGCGCCGGCCCTGATCCATCGTGAGACGTCGCTTACGCGCGGCCTGGTTCGCGACGTGTTCAGCTCGAAGATCGACCGCCTGACGGTGGACTCGAAGACGCTGTATCACGAGATCATGGAGTACCTGAAGGGGATCGCGCCCGAGCTGAGCGAGCGTGTGCAGCTCTATCAGGATCCGGTGCCGCTGTTCGACAAGGAGGAGATCGAGCCGGAGATCAGGGACATCTTCAAGCGCCGGTGCGACCTTCCGTCCGGCGGCTACATCCTGATCGAGCCCACGGAGGCGCTGGTCTCGATAGACGTGAACTCCGGTCGGTACACGGGCAAGCGGGACCCGGAGAAGACTGTGCTGAAGACGAACCTCGAAGCGGCCCGCGAGGTGGCGCGACAGCTTCGTCTCAGGGACGTGGGCGGGATCATCGTCTGCGACTTCATTGACATGGAGGTTCGGCAGAACCGGGACCGGGTGCTTCAGGAGCTCCGACAGCACCTGGGCCGTGACAGGGCGCGCACCAAGGCGTTCGCGGTGAGCGACCTGGGGTTGATCGAGATGACGCGGCAGCGGGTGCGCCAGAGCCACTGGCAGAGCGTCACGCAGCCGTGTCCCACGTGTCAGGGGACGGGCAGGGTATTCACCCCGGAGACGATCGTCCGCCGCGTGGAGCGGTCGGTCCGGCGCATGATCGTGGAGGGCCAGCGTGAGGGCCTGGTGATAAGACTTCATCCGGAGGTGGCGCTCTACCTGCTGGAGGAAGAGCCGGAGTACCTGCGCGGCCTGGAGGAGCAGGCGCCCTTCTCGCTGGAGCTGCGTGATGACCCGCTGCTGAAGCCGGACGAGTTCAAGCTGGTTGTGAAGTCGGCGGGGCGGGACGTGACGGGGCAGTACGCGGTGGCTTGAAGCAGGGAGTGCGACACCGCTGCGCGGCGTCGCGTGTTGGGCGGTGTCGGGGGTTGGCTGTCGGGGGTCGGGGCTCCCATGTGCGAAGGGTCGCCTCGCCGTGATGGGCCACGTGGTGCATAGGGCGAGTCGATCCTCACTCTAGGCCCCGATACCCGACAGCCGACACCCCCAAGACGTCTGAGGCGTGGCCTTCGGCCACGCCTCGCGTCTCCGCACCCCATCCGTTGACACCCCACCCCGAATCGCCTATTCTTCAAGGCTTCGACAAACGCATATACCTGTCAGACAATGTCCTACGCCATCATACGCACCGGCGGAAAGCAGTTCCGAGTCGAGCCGGGCAAGACATATCGCTTCCCCACGCTGCTCGGCGACGCCGGCACCGAGGTCACCTTCAATGAGGTGCTCCTGGGCTCCGACGGCGAGAACGTCCGCAGCGGCGTTCCGGTGCTCGACGGCGCTGCCGTGAAGGGCGAGATCGTGCGGCACGGTCGCGGCGAGAAGATCGTCGTATTCAAGTTCAAGCGCCGTAAGAACTACGCACGCAAGCAGGGACACAGGCAGGGCTTCACGGAAGTGAAGATCAACGACATCTCTCTCGGCTGATTGGGAGGCAACCATGGCACATAAGAAGGGCGCCGGTTCTTCGCGCAACGGCCGCGATTCGAATCCGAAGTACCGCGGCATCAAGAAGTACGGCGGCGAGACCGTTCGTGCCGGCAACATCCTCGTTCGGCAGTGCGGCACCAAGTGGCACCCGGGCAACAACGTTGGCCTCGGAACGGACTACACCATCTACGCCCTCATTGACGGCGTGGTGAAGTTCGAGCACAAGGATCGCCGCCGCATGAAGGTGAGCGTCTACCCGGCCGAGACCGCAGCCGCGACCAGCGCCGCCTGAGCCGGCAACGGCGACGTCAAGAAGATTTCTCGAGGCCTCCGCCCTTCAGGGCGGGGGCCTCGTTCCTTTGCGCACCGATGCGCGCAGCAATGGTGCAGAAACTGCCGATTCGCATCCGACGTAGTGAAGGAAGGGGCCCGAAAGGGGGTCCATCAACCTCGCAATTCAACCGGTACCGGCAATGAACAAGCCTATCTGGGAAAGACTACGCACCGAGATCGATCGCGCCGGCCGCATGGCTCAGGGCGCGATTGACGAGGGCAAGACCCGCCTGGACGCCTACCGGTCACGTCAGCTTGCAGACAAGGCCGCACAGGCGCTCGGCTACGCCGTGTATCGTGCGCGGCAGGAGAACCGCGAGCTCGAGGCCGATGTGTATGCGCGTCTCTCGAGTACGCTGGCCGCACACGAGGCAGAGGCAGAGCGCCTCGAGGCCGAGCTGCGCGAAGCGCAGGGCAGCAGGCGCAGCGAGTGGGCGGCGGCAGGCGCGGAGGCAAAGGCAGACCGTTCGGCGGACGCCGCAGACGCTCCCCCGGCCTCCGGGTCGTCCGGGGCCACTCCTGAGGGGGGAGAGGACACGCCGATCAACCCGAGCTGAGATTTCCAGTCATGATGAGACCCGCAGCGGGCCTGGAGGCTCCTGCGGGTCTCGTCGTCACGCGGCCGTCATCGGACGAGCGACCTAGCGTCTTCCAGTCGGCTGCAGGTAGTTGGGCGGCGGCGTCCGGTACCTGCGCATCAGCTCGTCCTGGCGGGACTCCCCTTCGATAATCGCACCACGCACCACCACGACGTCCGCGGTCGTGCCGAATTCGAACGGGTCGCCGCTCCATACGACCACGTTCGCAACTTTCCCGGGCTCCAGGGACCCGTATCGGTCAGCGATGCCGAATATCTCCGCAGGTGAAAGCGTCACGCTGCGCAACGCCTCGTCCCAGCTCATACCGTAGGCCACCGCGTTGCCTGCCTCCCAGCGGATGTTCCTGACGTTGAACCCATCCTCACCGCCGCCGCCCGCGTTCCCAATCAGCCCGACGGTCACTCCCGCCTGACGAAGGAGCGCTGGCGTCTCCTGCCGGGTTCCGAGCTCCGCGAACGAATTCGGGATGTTGTTCATCGCGCCGGTGAGTACCGGAACCCGCGCGGCTGCGAGCGAATCAGCCACCTGCCATGCCTCTGCGCCCCCGCCGATGACCACGCGAATGTCGTACTCCCGAGCGAGACGCACTGCAGCCATGATGTCGCTCGCGCGGTCGGCAAGGATGATGAACGGCACCGTGCCATCCAGCACCGGAAGCAGCGCTTCCAGGTCCGACCGGCTGGCCGAGAGTTCTCGTGAGGCGCCTCGATCATAGTCCGACCGGCGCTGCCGGTAGGCGCGCGCGTCGTCCAGGAGCTCGCGCATGCGGGCTAGAGTCTGCGCCCGGGTACTGGATCCGGGTGCATTCACCGTGCTCGCCACCATGCCGGACGGTGCCTTCACGATCAGTCCTGGCGCATCCGTCCCCGAAAGGAGATCCACTATTGCCGACTGTCCTGCAACCAGGCCGCCCATCGGGATGACACCAACGGTGGTGACACCCTCGTTGCGAGCAGGCGCGAACAGGACGCTGGCAGGATTGATTGCATCCCAGACGCGTACCGATGAGTTCACGGCATCGTCGCCTGGGCTAGCGAACGCATCGTTAGTCTCTCCCACTGCGCCGACTTCGACGATGCCCAGAGTGGTTGCGGAATTGATCAGTCCCGGCGTCACCACCTTGCCACTGGCGTCAATGCGCCGGGCACCTGACGGGATCGTTATGCCGGAGCCTACAGCCACGATTCGGCCGTCCCGAACGATCACCGTTCCGTTCTCGATCGCCGGTCCGCTTACGGGCAGCACGCGCCCACCGGTTATCGCGATCGTCTGCGCACGCACCGGGAGCGATCCGACTGCAAGAATCAGCGCGAGAGCGACCAGCCTGGCGAGGATGCTCATCGTGCACCTCCCTCGAGCTGCGTGACGGCCGGCACGAAGCCGACTTCGAAGTCCGTTCTCCACCGGCTGGACGGATCGTCCCTGTCGAACATCAGCGCGCCGTCCACCCATACCTTCTCGGCGCGCGCGTAAACGCTGAACGGTTCCGCACTCCAGAGAACCACGTCGGCATTCTTGCCCGGCTCGAGCGAGCCGATTCGGTCGTGAAGATCGAGCGCCCATGCCGCATTGATCGTGATCCACCTTATGGCTTCCTCGATGGGAATGTCGAAGCCGAGCCTGCGACCCTGGTGCATCGCCTTCGCCGCCTCCTGGTTCAGGCGCTGCGAACCCGATGCGTCATCGGAGTGGATGATGGTGCGCACGCCCGCGTTATGCAGGATGGCCGCGTTGCCGAGTATCCCGTCCATCGCCTCCATCTTGAAGTGGCCCCAGTCGGCCCATACCGAAGCCGAGATGGAGTCCCGGGCGAGCAGGTCGGCGATCTTGTACGCTTCCACGCCGTGATGGAAGGAACGCACCTTGTAGCCAAACTCGTTGGCGACATCCAGCACCTGCGCCATCTCGTCTGCGCGGTAGCAGTGCTGATGGACCAGGATGTTGCCGCGAAGGACTTCAGCGAGCGTCTCCTGGCCGAGGTCCCGTGCGGGCGGATCGCCCTCGCGCCTGGCGAGCCAGGAATCCCAGCGACGGCGATACTGCTCGGCCTGTATCCACGCCTGCCTGTATCCGGCCACGTTGCCCATTCGCGTTGACGGGCCCCGACTGGCGTACACTCTCTTGGGATTCTCGCCGCAGGCCATCTTCAGCCCGTACCTGGCGCCAGGGAACTTCATCTCCTGCACGGTGCGGCCCGGCACCACCTTCAGCACCACGCCACGACCGCCAAACAGGTTCGCGGAACCGGGCAGGACCTGCAGCGTCGTGACCCCTCCCGCCAGGTTGCGCGGAAACTGTGGATCCTGGGGCCAAACCGAATGCTCCGCCCACACCTGGGCGGTAACGGGATTGGTCATCTCGTTGCCGTCGCTGAGCGCGTCTCCGCCCGGCGCCGGATATACCCCAAGGTGAGAATGCGTGTCTATCAGGCCCGGCGTGACCCACTTTCCTGCGGCGTCAATAACCTGCGCGTCTGCCGGAGCGGTCACGTTCGCACCCACGGCTTCGATCTTCCCATCGCGCAGGAGCACGCTGCCGTTCCGTATAACCGGGCCCGCCGCCGTAAGAATGTTCGCGTTCCTTATCAGGGTGGTGCGCGAAGGGAATGGCTTGTACGTACTCGGAAACGGATCGGCGTCAGGTAGCGAGAGGCCGCCGCGGAACCGATCGGCGGAGTCTCCTGCAGCCACCGACGGCGCTGTCTCGGGAGCGGCAGCCTGGCCACCTGGCGACGTCCGGCACGCAACTGCGCCAAGAAGCGCCAGCAACGCAAGGGCCCTTGCAGTGTACATGAGTCCCGGGTTCGAGATGTTCACGCATGGCTGCATGGAGGCGCCGCCCGCGTCAGGCTCGGCCTCGTAGCAGCAACCGCATTCAACCTCGCGAATCAACCGAACGCAGCGCAACCTCCAGATTGTGCGCAATCATCCGAGGTGTGCGGAGCGTGTTCGAGTCGTCACTCTTCCGGCTGCTCAGGCGGGCACGGCAGTATCCGCTTCGGGATGGGCGATCAGCCCAGCGCTGAAAGGGCCACGTCAGGCACGTCCGTGCAGATGCCGTCCACGCCCATGTCAACCAGCGCCCGCATTGCCTGCGGATCATTCTCAGTCCAGCAGATGACGCGTCCTCCTGCGCGATGCACGGCGCGCACCAGGTCCGCGTCCACCAGCTCACGGTGCTGCCAGTAGTCGCGTGCGCGAGCCGCACGTAATGACGCATCCGGTTCTATGACATAACTGGACGACAGGATGCCGGTAGCGAGCTGGGGCCATCGCTCGCGAACCTGCAGCGACACCCGGTGGTCGAAGCTGTGGATGGAGCACCTGCCGGCGTATGGTGCGAGCTGCCCCGCCACCAGGTGCGAGATGCCCTTGCCCTTCACCTCCACGTACAGGTGCACCAGCGGATCCACCTGTTCGAGCACCTCGCCCAGAGTCGGGATCCGGAAGGGAGCGTCCGCATTGAACGCTGCCAGCTCGGCCAGCGTAACACGCGCAATGGGGGTCGCACCGGCACCGAAGACCGGATCATGATGCACGACTACGTGTCCGTCGAGCGTGGCGTGAACGTCCAGCTCGATGGCGTGCGCACCAAGCTCTACGGCACGAAGAAAGGCGTCGAGGGTATTCTCGGTACGCTCGCGCGAGGCGCCTCTATGTGCGATGATCTCTACCAGCATGGTGTTCCAAGCTGATGTGGAGGCGCTGTCGCTGCAATGTGCCCAGTCTCCCTGTATCAGCATGTCGGTATTCCTTAACGATCCGCCTGCGCGGACGTCCAACCTTCGAGCGACCATGGCTCAGCCCGTAGCCCATCTGGAAGAGCCGGACGCCGAGCTGGTCGCTCGGTGGCTGGATGGAGATGAGCGGGCTGCGGTTCAGCTGGTCGCGCGCCATGGACCGGCGCTCGGACGGTACGCGATATCGCTCGGCGCGCGCGACGAGGCGGAAGACCTGGTTCAGGACACGTTCGTTCGCGCCTTCGGAGCCCTAGACCAGTTTCGGGGCGAAGCCTCCTTGAGGACATGGCTCTTCACGATTCTGCGGCGACTTCTGCTGGACCGGAGACGCACGGAAGGTCGAAGGGGGAGGGAGGAGCCTCTGGACGAGCAGATGTCGGACGGTGGAACCGACGCGCTGCGCAGGGTAGTCGCTGCGGAGATGTCGGAGCGGGTGCAGGAGGCCTTGCAGCAGCTGACGCGACTTCAGAGGGAGGTCTTCCAGCTGCGCGTGGGTGAGGGGATGTCCTACCGGGACATCGCCGGGCTGGTCGGAAGTACGGAGGGGGCAGCGCGGGTTCACTATCACAACGCCGTGCGAGCTCTCAGGGAGATTCTCGATGACTGAGTGCACTGAACTGGAGATGCGCGACCTGCTCGCAGACCTGCTGCATGGCAGCCTGGGTTCCGAGAAGGCCGCACAGGTGCGCTCGCACCTCGCCGGCTGCGCGGCCTGCAAGGCGGAATTAGAGCTCCTGAAGCGGGCGAACGAGGCCTTCATGGCCGACACTCCCCGCCTGGATGTCGCGTCCATAGTCGCGACGCTTCCGCGCCCGGAACGAGCCAAGGTCGGCGAGATTCGCCCCACGTCGTCTGCCCGAGGCGCGACGCCGCCGGGAATGAGCGTGAAGCGCCGTCCCTCGCTGCGTCGGCGCACATCTGCGCTTGCCCTGGCGGCAGCGCTGGCCGTCGCCGCCATCGGACTGTGGAGGACGGATTTCGCCGCAGGTCCTTCGGGAATGGCAGGTGATGCAGTGGTGGTCGAGTCCGGGCTGAGGTTCGCTGGCGGCGTAAGCGAATTGTCGGACGAGGCGCTCCTCGCCCTACTCGATGAAATCAACGATCTGGAGCCCGTTCCGTCTGCCGAGCCCGACCCGGGCTACGGCTTTCTGACGGGACTGGGAGGAGACTGATAGATGTTCGTCAGAGCAGTACGCCGTGCCATGTGGGTGGCGATTCCGGTTGCGATGCTGCTGGTCGTGCCGGATGGCGCTGTCCTGGGTCAGCGGCCCTCTCCGGGAGCGGAGCCCGGGCAGCGGGCCGAGAGTCAGCGTGGTCGTGAGGCGCTGGAGAGGGAACTGGAGCGTCGCCTGGCGAACGTGGCAAGAACGCAGCTCGGTCTCTCGGACGCTCAATTCGCCAGGCTACAGGAAGTGAACGCGCGCTTCAGCGAACGGCGCGCCGAGCTGATTCGCCGCGAGAGGTCCGCTCGTATGGCCCTCCGGCGGGAGCTGCGCCCGAACGGCCAGCCGAATGACGCGGAGATCGAGCGCCTGCTCGTGACCCTCGTGGAGACGCAGCGTGATCGAGTGACACTGCTGGAGGAGGAGCAGCAGGCCCTTGGAGCGTTCCTCACCCCCGTGCAGCGCGCCCGATACCTCGGACTTCAGGAGGGTTTTCGCCGGCAGGTGGAGGAGAGGCGCCAGGGTATGATGGGGGAGGGCCGCTCTCCCCGCCGGGCGCCACCGCAAGGCGACTCGCGCGACTGACCCGTCTGCCTGGTGTGGAGCGGCCTGACGCGGCGGCCGAACGCCAGAAGAAGAGGGCGGGCGGTCGGCTGGCATTCGATTCCGGTCAGTGAGCTACTAGATTGCCGGACTCCTCCAGGCGAGGGGAGGGCGGCCGGAGTGGCGAAACTGGTAAACGCAAGCGACTCAAAATCGCTCGTGCGCAAGCACCTACGGGTTCGAGTCCCGTCTCCGGCATGAGAAGCGATGGTATTTTTGCGAGAATGGGGGCCGGTTGCCGCGTGGTAGCCGGCCCCCATTGCGTGGTGGGCAGATGGATTCTCGTGGAGGCAGTTGATGCGGGTCCGTTGACCGTGCTGCGGCGCCTTACAGGGAATGTTTCCTGCAACAGGAATCATTCCCGAACTGCATCGCTTCGAGTACGTCAGCGAACCCGCTTCGCACCGCCATACGCCGATCGGAGGGCCCCATGCCCGACTTTCGTACCGGTCGCACCGAGACGGAACGACGAGCCATCGCCAGGCTCGCATCCGACGTGGCCGCCATGCCCGCCTCGGACGTCGTTCAACTCCTGCTCTGGCCGCAGAACCTCGCCGATTGGGCAAGGGACTCCGGCGTTGCGCCCGCAGTCGCCTACAACATGCTTGCGCGCTTCAAGCCCTATCGGCGCGTGAGGGAGCTCCTCGCCGCGCGCCTCGAAGTGCCAGGATGGGTGCTCGACCACCTGGTGGACGCGCCGCGTCCGCTTCCCAGTTCGCAGAGCTCCATCCCGCCCGAGCGTCCGCAGCCTGACGAGGGAGCGGAGGCGCCTGACGCATCGCAGGTCCATGCGGAACTGTCGTCGGTATCTCCCACCGAACGTCTTCCCTCGGTTCGGGACGGCAGCAATCCGCTCGAGAGGCGCGCGGTCTGGCGCGTCAGGCGCCACGTGGCAGCCATTCCGGCTTCTACCATCGTGCAATTGGCCATCTTCCCGGAATCCCTGGCCGAGTGGGCGCGAAGGCGCGCGTTTCCCCCCTCGGTGGTCTATACCACCCTGGCCGGGTCGCAGCGAAACCCGCGCATCCGCGATGCGCTCGCTCGGCGAATCGGCGTCTCCACGAGGGATCTGGACACCCTGCTCGATTCTCCGCGACCGGAACCCGAAGTGCTGCTGCCGCCGTCGCCCGCCACGGAGGCCGGCAATACCGCTAGAGCGGAAGAGGATGACGCGAACCAGAAGGGCGCGCACGCCGCTGAGGAGCGGCAGCGTCCCGACGACCGGCCCGGCGCCGGAGATCCCGAGCATCACATTCGCGCGGATGCGAGCCGTCCGACCGACGGACAACTGGACCTGGGGATCTAGGCACGCAGTTGTGCCGGACGCGCGAAGAGGACAGCTTTGCGCAGCACTCCCCAACAGGACGAACATGTACGGACGACACTTCCTCTTCGTTCCCGGACCGACTCACGTTCCGGAACGCGTCATTCGCGCCATGGCCCGCTCCATGGAGGATCACAGGTCCTCGGCTTTCCCCGAGCTCACGCTGGGACTGCTCAGGGACCTGCGCCCCATTTTCGGCACCGAGCGCGCACGGCCGTTCATCTTTCCGGGAACCGGCACGGGAGGCTGGGAGATCGCCCTTACCAACCTGCTGTCGCCCGGGGACGCGGTACTCGCCGTTCGCAACGGACAGTTCAGCCACCTGTTCGCGCAAGCCGCCTCCAACCTGGGATTCGACGTCCGCACCATGGACGTGGAGTGGGGCGAGGCAGTGCCGGCCGACCGTGTGGAGGAAGCGCTGCGCGAGGATACCGAGCAGAAGATCCGCGCGGTGCTGGTGGTGCATAACGAGACGGCCACGGGCGTTCGCAGCGACATAGCCGCAGTGCGAGCCGCGCTCGACGCCGCCGCGCACGATGCCATGCTCTTCGTGGACGGAGTGAGCTCGATCGGCTCCATGGAGTTCAGGTTCGACAGCTGGGGAGTGGACGCGGCCGTGGCAGGAACGCAGAAGGGGCTCATGCTCCCGGCCGGCCTGGCCATCGTCGCGATCAGCGAGAAGGCACTGGCGGCCTCGGAGACGGCACGAGCGCCGCGCAGCGTTTTCGACCTGAAGGCGATGGCCGCACAGAACGACGAGGGCTACTTCCCCTACACTCCGCCGCTTTCGCTGCTCTTCGGCCTTCGTGAGGCACTGGACATCTTTGCCGAAGAGGGATTGCCGAACATCTACGCTCGCCACGCGCGGTTCGGAGCGGGAGTTCGTGCCGCGGTTGCGGCGTGGGACCTCGAGCTCTGCGCCCGCAGCCCGGAGGCCTATTCGGACACCGTGAGCGCCGTGATGCTGCCGCCCGAGTTTGATGCGCGCAAGGTCATAGACGTCGCTTTCCGCCGCTGGCATCTCTCGCTCGGCGGGGGGCTGGCCCGCCTCGCCGGCAAGGCGTTCCGGATCGGCCATCTTGGCGACGTGAACGAGCTCATGCTGCTCGGAGCGCTGGCGGGTGTGGAGTTGGCTCTCATTGATACGGGTCTGCCGATAATCGCAGGCACCGGCGTGAGTGCCGCGCAACTCGTGTGGAGTGAAAGCACCCCACGTCCATCTTCCGCGTGAGGCAGCCAGCCCGGGCCGGGCGATGACCGGTTCCATGGCAGACGTTGCGCAATGTCGGTCGGCGTATGCCGGCGGTCGGAATTGCTTGCAGCGCCAGCCGGACGCTTACTAGCTTATGAGGCCGTTCGTCGTTCCAGGCGAGGCTGGCGGCGACGCGTCTGAAACCCCGCCCGCCGGGTCAGCAGGCCCGGCGGGTTCTCTCCATTACCCAAGCCCTCTGCCGGTATGTCACTGAATGTCCGCGTCCGCAGCACCGATCCCGCCGACCTTGAAGTTGCGCTGCTCGTGCTGCCAATGGCCGCGGACCCCGGGTTCCCGTCGGCGCTCGAGAACCTTGATGACAGGCTGGGCGGTACGCTGAGACGCGCTATGGAGCGAAGGGACTTCCGTGGCGCGCGCGACGAGACCCTGCACCTCGGCGGTGGAGAATCCGGCCCGGGGCGTATTCTCCTCGTGGGATACGGAAGCCCTGACGACCGGGCCATCGCTCTGCGGCGCGCGGCGTCCATCGCGGCGCGTCAGGCAGGGAAGATGGGAGCTGCAACTGCCGCCGTGCATGCCGGCGACCTGGAGCCCAGGGAGCTCGAGCAGCTCGTGGCGGGACTGCATGCCGGTGCATGGTCGTACGACGACCTGAAATCGCAGCCGCCCGAGGACGACCGCCGCGAGAAGCTCACCGAGGTCACGGTGGTAGTGCCCGACGAGTCCGCGGCCGCCGCGGCGAAGGAAGCAGGCGACGCACTTGGAGCGGGGCAGGCGCTTGCGCGCCGCCTCGCCATGATGCCCGGCAACATCTGCACGCCGGACCTTCTGGCAGACACCGCGCGCGATATCGCCGAACGTCACGGCCTTTCGGTGGAAGTGTGGGGCTCCGAGGAGATGCGCCGCGAGAACATGGGGAGCTTCCTCTCCGTCGCGCAGGGAACGCCTCAGGAGCCCCGACTCATTACGCTGCGCTATTCGGGAGGCGGCGACGCCAAGCCCGTGGTGCTGGTCGGCAAGGGGCTGTGCTTCGACACCGGCGGAATCTCCATCAAGCCGGCGCAGGGCATGGAGCACATGAAGTTCGACATGAGCGGCGCGGCTGGAGTGCTGGGCGCCATGGAAGCACTGGCGCGCATGAAGCTGCCGGTGAACGTGGTCGGCATCGTTGGCGCCACGACCAACATGCCGTCAGGCACCGCGGTGAAGCCCGGTGACGTCGTGAAGGCGTCCAACGGAAAGTCCATCGAAGTCATCAATACGGACGCCGAGGGCAGGCTGGTGCTCGCGGATCTTCTCGTGTACGCTGGAAGGTTCGAGCCGCAGGCGGTGCTGGATGCCGCGACGCTCACGGGCGCCATCGTCATCGCGCTCGGAAACGCTGCGGTCGGTCTCTTCGGGCCTGACGAGAAGCTGGTGAACGAGGTGGCGGACGCCGGCAGGAAGTCCGGTGAGCCGGGATGGCCGCTTCCGATGTGGAGCGACTATCGCGAGCTGATTCGGAGCGACGTGGCGGACGTGAAGAACACCGGTGGGCGAGCTGCCGGATCCATCACGGCTGCGCTCTTCCTCCAGGAGTTCGTGGCGGATTATCCGTGGGTTCACCTGGACATCGCCGGTACGGCGTACTCCGAGAGCGATCTCGTGGCGCTGCCCAAGGGCCCGACCGGAATCCCGGTGGGCACCTTCGTTGAGTTCGTGCGCGGAAGAGCGAACTGACGTGAAGTGGCGGTGCCTGACGGGAGCGTTCGCCGGCGGTGTGTCCGGCGTTGCGGTAGTGGCGCTCCTGCTCACCGCCTCGCAGGCGGCTGCCCAGGAACCTCAGCCGGCCGCACCTCCTGACACGGCAGCGGCCGAGCGACCTGCCATATCACAGGAGTCCAGGCCGGACAGCGTTCGGGGCGACACGCTGAAGTCGCCGCTGCCGGCGGGGGAGGTTCCTCCGCTTCCGGCAATCGGTCCCGAGTACAGGTGGCGCGGCGACGAGATCCTCTCGTCAGGCGCGCTCACCCTGCTCGACCTGCTGGAGCAGCTGCCTGAGATCAGCGGCTATCGTGCCGGCTGGCTGCTGCCTCCCGAGTACGCCACCGTTGCCGGAAGCTTTCGCGGTGTGAGGGTGTTTCTGGACGGAGTGGAGCTCGACGCGCTGGATCCGCGCCAGGAAGGGCTTCACGATCTGGGCATGATCCAGCTCTGGCCGCTGGAAGAGGTGGCAGTGGAGCGGGGCGTGGACGAGCTGAGGGTGCATCTTCGCAGCTGGCGCGAGGAACACACCAGCCCACGCACTCGCGTGGACGTAGCCACCGGCGATTACAACACGAACCTGTATCGCGGATACTTCGGCAAGCGCTTCGGTCACGGCGAGGTGCTTCAGTTTGGCGGACAGCAGTTCTCCACTCGTGATCCCGTCTTCGGTGGCGACGGCGACAGGCTGTCCCTCGTTGCCCGAGCCGGGGTCGCCCGTCCGCGCTGGAGCCTGGACGGGTGGGTCCAGCGCACGGGCGGATTTCGGGCGACGCTGAACCGGCTGAACGACATGAGTCCGCTGGCAGCCCTGGAGCATGTGCACACCGTGGCCTACGCGCGGGCCGCATGGCGCGCGCCTGACGAGGTAGGGATCTGGATGCAGGCGGTCGCGTCCACGCAGTCGTTCGAGATCGAGGCACCCGACGGATCCGGAACAGGCGGAGAGGCGCCGGCGGACAGCGTGCGCTCGCGAGCGCAGTACGTGGCTTCCGTGGGATGGCGCGGCTCGGGTTTCTCGCTCAGTGCGACGGGGCGGATGCGCGTGTATGAGAGCGAGCAGACCATTTCGCCTTCAGCTCGAGCGGGATACGAGAGCCCGGTTCTGTCGCTCTCGGCGTTCGCGGAGCGCCGCGACACGGACGAGACTCTGCGGATGGACGCCACAGCGCGCTTCTCGCCGTTGCCGTTCCTGGCGGTGTCCGGCGGCGTGTCCAGCGAGAAGCCGGAGTCGGGAAGCGCGCGGATGGCGATAAGGGGGGAGGGTGGGATAAGGCTGAACGCTCTCTGGCTGGTCGGAGGCGTGATCCTGACCGAAGATCGGCCGACGGGCGTGCCGGTGGCGCTGGATAACGAATTCCTGCCGGCCCTCACCGGCGACGCCGCAGGCGTATACGTCGGGCTCCGGGGGCCGGTTTGGGGCGGATTCAGCCTCGACGTCACGGCCACGCGCTGGAACAAGACGGGTGGCGCGTACGTGTACCGTCCCGAGTTCAACGCAGGCGGCCGGCTTCAGTACTTCAACCAGTGGCTCTCGAAGTTCCCACGCGGGAACTTCCACGTGAGCGCCGCCGTCTTCGGCAGCTATTCAAGCGAGACCGGATTTCCGATCTCCATTGGCGGAACGCCCGTTCTCCTCCGAACCGTGAGCGCGCCCTCCCTCAACGCGCTCCTCGAACTGCGGATCAGCGACGCCTACATCACGCTCCAGTACCGCAACGCAATCGGCGTGGACTACGAGACGGTACCGGGCTACCTCATGCCCCGGCCCGCCATTCTATACGGAGTGCGCTGGACCTTCCGGAATTGACAAACGCGTTGCAGCGCCGATATTTAGAGGCTTGGCTATGATCCGGAGCATGACGGGGTTCGGCGCTGCCGACGGCTTGGTTGGAAATACGAGGGTGACCGTGGAAATCCGCACGGTCAACCATCGTTTCTTCAATCCGAGCTTCAAGGTGCCGTCGTCCTTCCAGCGGTGGGAAGGCGACATGCGCGAGCTGCTTCGGAGCCGCGTAGCCCGCGGTCACGTGACGGTGGCCGTGAAGGCGGACCGTGAGGAGGGCGGCGAGTCGCTGCAGGTGAACGAGGAACGTCTGGCCGCGTACGTTTCGCAGCTCCGCGATATCTCCGTACGTCTCGGGCTGGAAAGTCCGCTGGACCTGGCGACGCTTCTGCGGCTCCCGGACGTAATGGGCTCCGCCAACGAGAAGGAGGAGCTGCCCGACGACCCGTCCGCGCTGCTGGCCATCCTGGGCGCAGCGGCCGACGCGTTGACGGCCATGCGTGAGGCCGAGGGCGAGCGGCTGCGGACGTTCCTCCTGGAGCGGCTGGACATCGCCGCACAGGCGCTGGAGCGTATCGAAAAGCGCGCGCCCGAGCGGCTCGCCGAACAGCACAGGCGACTGAGGGCGAACGTATCCGAGCTGGTTGCAGGGCTTGCCGTGGACGAGCAGCGACTGGCGCAGGAGATTGCCATTCTCGCCGATCGGCTGGACGTGCAGGAAGAGCTCTCCCGCTTTCGCGCACACACCTCCGCCTTTCGCGACACGCTTGCGAATCCGGGTGGCGAGCCGGTTGGCAAGCGACTCGGATTCCTGTTGCAGGAGATGCTCCGCGAGGTGAACACGATCGGCAGCAAGGCGAGCGATGCCGCCATCGTGAGCGACGTGCTACTGCTCAAGGAGGAGCTGGAGCGTCTCAGGGAGCAGGTGGAGAACCTGGAATGAACCTGTCGTTCCCGCTCATCCTCAGCGCTCCCTCAGGAGGCGGCAAGACCACGATCGCGCGGCAGCTGCTCGGGCGACGATCGGATATGGGCTACTCCGTTTCGGCCACCACGCGCCCCATGCGTGCCGGAGAGGTGGACGGACGCGACTATCATTTTCTCACGCGCGACGAGTTCATGGAGCGCGTGGGGAAGGGTGAGTTTGCGGAGTGGGCCGAGGTTCACGGGAACCTTTACGGCACTCTTCGTTCGGAAGTGGAGGGCATGCTGGACCGGGGCCAGCACGTGGTGATGGACATAGACGTGCAGGGCGCCGAGCAGTTCAGGCGGGCGTTTCCGGACAGCGTGCTGGTGTTTCTGCTGCCCCCGTCGGCGGCGGTGCTGGTGTCGCGCCTGGCGGGACGGCGTACGGAGGGTGCGGAGGCGCTGAGGACGCGCCTGACGACCGCGATCCGTGAGCTGGAGGCGCTGCCGATGTATGATTATGTGGTGGTGAACGACGACCTCGAGGTTGCCATCGCCCGGGTTTCGGCGATAGTGGATGCCGAGGCGGCGCGGCGAACGAGGGCGCTGGACCTCGCCTCCAGGGTGGGGCGTCTTCGGGATGAACTGGATGGCGAGCTTTCGGCGTCCACTAATACAAGGAACGACTGATGCGAGTATTCACACCCTCCGAGATCGCGGAGTACGCAACCAACAAGTACCTGGCAGTACTGGTTGCGGCGAAGTATGCGAGAATCCTCAACGAGTTCCCCCGCGAGCGCTCGTTGAAGGAAGAGAAGCTCACCACCCGTGCGCTCTCGGCGCTGGCCAACGGCGAGATAGACTACCGGGTGGTGCCGAAGCGGCGCGGCGAGTAGCGCGATTCGGCAATCCGGCTGCGGTGTTCGCGTGACCGGCAGGGTCACCGGCGCCGCAGCGCCTGGCACGGGTGACGAGATTGTCGTGGCGTGACGGTCCGCCTGATCGGCACGCATCACGTGTTTCCCCAAACCCTAATCCTGCCCTGGTGCGTCCGTTCGCCTCGCGACACATCCTGCTCGGCGTCACGGGCGGGATCGCCTCCTACAAGTCCGTGATCCTTGCGCGCCGCCTCACGCAGGCCGGCGCCACCGTGGACGTGGTGCTCACTCGTGCGGCACGGGAATTCGTGGGTGCCATTACCTTCGAGGCCGTGACCGGACGGCTGGTGAAGCATTCGCTCCTCGGTGAGGGACATGCGCTGGATCACATCCACCTTGCACGCGCGGCCGACCTCGTGATGGTGGCTCCGGCCACCGCTGACTTCCTGTCGCGTGCCGCGACTGCCCGGGCAGACGACCTGCTGACCGCAGTGCTGCTCGCCACGGATGCTCCCGTGCTGCTTTCGCCCGCCATGAATGACCGCATGTGGGCGCATCCCCTGGTGCAGGAGAACGTGTCACGTCTCTCCGCGGCGGGGTACACGGTGATTGACCCCGACACGGGTTCGCTCGCCGAAGGCGAATCGGATGCGCCCGGGCGCATGCCGGAGCCGGAGTCCCTGCTGCTGCACGCTGCCCGAATCCTCGAGGGGGGTGGCGACCTGGCCGGCCGTCACGTGGTGGTCACGGCCGGCCCCACTCGTGAGGCGCTGGACCCGGTGCGCTTCATCTCGAACCACAGCAGCGGGCGAATGGGCGTGGCGATCGCGCAGGCTGCCTGGCTGCGTGGCGCACGCGTCACCCTCATCGCGGGGCCGCTCTCCGTTCCGCTGCCGATGGGACCCGAGCACGTTCCTGTTAACAGCACGCAGGAAATGCACGATGCGGTTGCCGCCGTGCTGCCTGACGCGGAGGTGCTCATCATGGCAGCGGCACCGTCCGACTACAGGGCGGCGTCCCCCTCCGACCGCAAGTTGAAGCGTGAGGCAGGCGGCAGGACGATCGAGCTGACCGCAAACACCGACATACTTCGAGATACGATGGGACTGCGGCGCCCGGGCGCGGTGATCGTCGGCTTCGCCCTCGAGACCGACGACGTGATTGCCAACGCGCGAAAGAAGCTGGCGTCGAAAAAGCTGGACCTTCTGATCGTCAACGACGCCCGGGAGCCCGGGGCCGGCTTCGAGGTGGATACGAACGTGGTCACGTTCCTCGAGAAGGACGGCCACGCCAGCCCTCTCCCGCTCATGCCGAAGGCCGAGGTTGCACACGCGATTCTCGACAGGGTGGAAGGCCTGGTGGCGGGTCGCTCGAAGTGAGCGCACAGCACAGGGCGCGCGAGGCGCTGCGAAGGTACCTGGAACAGCGCAGGGAGTTCGGTGAGGACGAACTGACGCTCGACTCCCTTGAGGTTGACCAGGTTCTGAAGCTGGTCGGCGCACTCGGCGCATCGGCGGAAACGGGAGATGCTCGCTCGTCGCGGCCGGACAGTAGCGGAACCAGGGAGCGCGTGGCATCCGCGGACCACGGTGTGGCTGCGGCAGCCGCTCCCCCGCGTCGCGACGACCCTTCTCCTCAGCGCGCGGCCGAGCGCGAAGTCCAGGAATTGCCCGCCACTGCAGACTGGCGCGAAGCCCTTCGGGCGGCCGGGGCGGCTCCTTCGCAGGCACGTGCGCAACCGGGCACGCGTTCTGACGAGAATCACGACCAGGCCGAGGGTGAGACAGGGGCTGTCCCCACCGAGCTCGACCGCTCCGACTCGGATGCCGAGTCCGGGCGGCAGCGACCTGCGGTTGCTGCGGAATCGGAGTCCGACGCGGAGACGAACAAGGTGCCACGAAAGAAGTCCGCCTCTAGGAGTGCAGCCGAGTCGCCCGAATGGGTCGGGTCCCGCGCGGACACGGAGGGCCGAAAAGGCGGCAGCGTACCTGCCGTAGTGTCTCTGGACGATGTTCCGGTGGGCATCGAGATCCCGGACAGCAGCATCACGCGCGGCGACCCCACGATCGCCAGGTTGCGCTCCATCCAGGCTATTGCCGCCGAAGTGGAGGTCTGCCGCAGATGCAGGCTCTACAAGACGGCGACGCATGGGGTGCCGGGTGAGGGCAATCCCAACGCGGACTTCGTCTGCGTGGGTGAGGCCCCGGGGGCTAATGAGGACGCCACCGGCCGACCGTTCGTGGGGCAGGCCGGGCAACTCCTCACGAAGATTCTCGCAGCCATTAACTTGAGCCGCGAGGACGTCTTCATCTGCAACGTTCTCAAGCATCGCCCGCCAGGGAACCGTAACCCGCTGCCGGAGGAGGTCGAGGCATGCAGCCCGTTCCTCCTGCGTCAGCTGGCGCTCCTCAAGCCTCGTGTCATCGTAGCGTTCGGTACCTTCGCCGCGCAGACACTGCTCGAGACCAAGCTCCCACTCGGTAAGCTGCGCGGGCAGGTCCATCGCTTTCACGGCGTTCCGCTTGTCGTGACGTACCATCCCGCTGCACTGCTTCGGAACAGCGCGTGGAAGCGACCTACATGGGAAGATGTCCAGCTCGCCCGTAGACTTCTCGATCGCCCCGGCAGTTCGTGACCCGTACCGTGACCGCCAGCCGCCTTACGCGGCGGAAGCGGAACAGGCGGTCATATCCGCAATGCTCATGGATCCCGACGCGATACTTCGCGCGGCCGAGTATGTGGATGACACGATGTTCTATCGGGAGGGGCACCGTCGAATCTTCCGCGCGATGATCGCTCTGAGCGAACGGGGAGACGTTGTTGATCCCCTGACGCTCATAGACGAGCTGTCGCGCCGCGCGGAGCTCGACGCAGTCGGCGGGCGTGAGTACATCGGCTTCCTCGTGGACGCCGTGCCCACCTCCGCCAACGTGGAGTTCCACGCGAAGATCGTTCGCGAGAAGGCCCTGCTCCGGCGACTCATCGAGACCTCCACCTCCATCGTGAGCGAGGCGTTCGAGGGGCAGTCCACCGCCGCCGAGCTGCTGGACGAGGCGGAGTCCAGGATCTTCCAGATAAGCCAGGCGCAGGGCAGCAAGGGCTTCACTCGCGTGAAGGAACTGCTGTGGCCCGCGATGGAGCGCATCGAGGCTCTCCAGCGTGGCGGAATGTCGGTAACAGGTGTCGCATCCGGCTTCGGCGACCTCGATGAGATGACGTCGGGCTTCCAGCCGGCTGACCTGGTCATCGTCGCCGCGCGTCCTTCCATGGGAAAGACGGCGTTCACGCTAAACATCGCGCAACACGCCGCCATTGACACGCGCAAATCGGTTGCGTTCTTCTCGCTCGAGATGAGTAAGGAGTCGCTGGTGCAGCGAATGCTCACCAGCGAAGCACGTGTGGACGCGCAGGACCTTCGGCGCGCGCGACTTCGCGACGACGACTTTCCCAGGCTCGCTCGAGCAGCCGGAATCCTGAGCCAGGCTCCGATCTTCATAGACGACCAGCCGGGAATCACGCTGCTGGAGATGCGCTCCAAGGCGCGCCGGCTCGCGTCCGAGTCGGGGCTCGATCTCATTATCGTGGACTACCTGCAGCTCATAAGCGGACCGTCCAACGCGGAGAACCGGCAACAGGAGATCAGCCAGATCTCCCGCGGTCTGAAGGCACTCGCCAAGGAACTGAACGTTCCGGTGATCGCGCTGTCGCAGCTCTCACGCGCACCGGAGCAGCGCGCAGGCGACCAGAAGCGGCCGCAAATGTCCGACCTCCGTGAGTCGGGGGCGATCGAGCAGGACGCGGACCTGATCATGGCGCTCTATCGTCCGGAGGTATACGCGGAACGCGGAGCGGACGGCGTGGCTCGCGACAAGGACGGCAATTCCATCGAGGGGCTCGCCGAGGTGATCATCCTGAAGCAGCGCAACGGTCCTATCGGTACGGTCAACCTCTTCTTCCACAAGCAGTACACGCGCTTCGAGAACCTGTCCCGGCGACAGCAGGGAGCGTGAAGGTGAGGCTGTTCCGTTGCAGGAGCGAGCTTGCTGCCGGTCCTGTCAGCGCCGCCGCATGTCTCGTGAGGGCGGCCACCCGGTTCGAGCTCGAAGCCGTAGCGCAGTTCTGCGCCACGAACCGGCCGTCGCTCGGTGGCTTGAGGCAGGCCCCATGAGCGCGAAGGTTCGCAGCGTCTATCGCTGCAGCGAATGCGGAGCCGACCACGCCAAGTGGGCAGGCCGCTGCGATGTATGCGGCGCCTGGAACTCGCTCGTGGAGGAGGTCGTCTCGTCTGGCAGGGGCAAGGCGACGGCGTCCGGGCGCCGGATGTCCGGCACCACGGGCCTCGCGCACGGCGGGAGCGTTGCGCCGGCTCCGCTTCTGCGTGAGGTGGTGTCGCGCAAGGACGCGCGCTGGACGAGCGGGCTTCGCGAACTCGACTTCGTGCTCGGCGGGGGGATTGTCCCGGGTTCCATAGTGCTCGTGGGCGGCGAGCCCGGAATCGGCAAGAGCACCCTGCTTCTGCAGGTTGCCGCACGACTGCAGCAGCAGGGGCATTCCACGCTTTACGTGTCGGGCGAAGAGTCCGCACTTCAGGTGAAGTTGCGGGCGGACCGCATGGAAGACGACGCGAGCGAAGTGGCACTGCTCAGCGAGACGAACCTGGAGACCGTGATCGCAACGGCGGAGTCCCGTGCTCCGGACATGCTGGTGGTGGACTCCATCCAGACGATGTTCACTGCGGACCTGGAGGGCGCGCCCGGCAACGTTGGCCAGGTGCGCGAATGCGCTGCTCGCCTGATGCGGTTTGCAAAGGAGAGCGGAACCGCTGTGGTGGTGGTGGGGCACGTTACGAAGGGTGGCGGCATTGCCGGACCGAAGGCCCTGGAGCACATCGTTGACACGGTGCTCTACTTCGAAGGCGAGAGCACGCTGGACCACCGGGTGCTTCGAGCCACGAAGAACCGCTTCGGGAGCGTGGACGAGATCGGCGTGTTTCGCATGACCGAAGCCGGGCTTCAGCCGGTGGAGAATCCGTCCGAGCTCTTCCTCGGCGACCGCGACGTGGTGGCGTCAGGCAGCGCAGTCACCTCGCTTCTCGAGGGGACGCGTCCGGTACTGGTGGAGGTGCAGGCGCTGGCGGCCAAGGCAGGCTTCGGAACGCCGCAGCGCGTTGCTACGGGCTTCGACGGGCGACGTCTGGCGCTGCTTCTCGCCGTCCTCGAGAAGCGCGCAGGACTGGGCTTCGGCCAGCTGGACGTGTTCCTGAACGTGGTCGGCGGCCTGAGGCTGCAGGAGCCGGCCGGCGACCTGGCAGTCGCTACCGCGCTTGCATCGAGCGTGTTCGACAAGGCGCTCGGCCACGAGCTCGTGTTCATCGGCGAGTTGGGGCTCGGTGGCGAGATCCGACCGGTGTCGCAGACGGAGAGGCGACTTGCGGAAGCCGCGAACCTTGGATTGAAGCGTGCATACGTGTCCGCACGCTCGCGGAACGTGAAGGTGCGCGAGATGGAGGTGGTTCCGGTGGCCACCATCAGCGACGTGTTCCGGAAACTCTTTTGATGACGGAAAGCCTAGCGGAGGCGGATCAGGCCGTGGTGCCTGACGTGGGCGTGGTGATCGTTGCAGCCGGCCAGGGTACGAGGACGGGCTCCACCGAGCTGAAGCAGTTTCGATGGATAGCCGGCAAGCCGATGCTGCTTCACAGCGTGCAGGCGTTCCAGGCTCGCCCCGAGGTGGCCGTGGTGGTGTGCGTGCTCCCGAGGAGTCACGCCGCCGATCCGCCACCCTGGCTGTTCCAGTCGGACCTCGACCGTCTCATGGTCACGGTTGGCGGGCGTACGCGAATGGAGTCGGTGATCGAGGGACTGAAGGAGCTGCCTGACGAGGTGAGGTATGTGCTCGTGCACGACGCAGCCCGGCCGTTCGCGCCGCCTGACGTGGTGACCCGGGTGCTGGAGGCGGCACGAAAGGGGCAGGGCGCCATTCCTGCACTTCCCGTCGCGGACACCGTGAAGGAGGTGGACGAGCACGGGCGGGTGACTCGCACCGTGGACAGAAGTCGCCTGTGGCGCGCGCAGACTCCGCAGGGGTTTCCGCGCCTCGAGCTCGATCGGGCATACCTGGACGCGCAGCGGTCCGGCGAAGACGTAACCGACGACGCGGCCGCGTTCGAGCGACTCGGCCTGCCCGTGGAAGTGGTGCGCGGAAGCGAGCTGGCAATGAAGGTGACGGAGGACGGCGACTTCGCGCGCCTCGAGGCACTGATCCGGCAGGCCGAATGACGCCCACGCTCTCGCCGGTGCCGTTCTGGTCCGAAGCGGAGGTGCTCGCCTCGTTAGGGAGGGTGCTCGACCACCTTTCCCGCGGAGGCGTGCTCGCCTATCCCACCGAGACCGTGTACGGCTTCGGCGGAACGCTGGACCCGGCTGCGGTGGACTCTCTCGTGAGGCTCAAGAACCGACCGGTCGGAAAGCCCTTCCTGCTGCTCATTGCCGGCAGCGACATGATCGACCGCCTGGATCTCCACCTCACGCCCGAAGCTGCTCGCCTCGCCGCACGGCACTGGCCGGGGCCGCTCACGCTGGTGCTCCCGGGCGGGGAGCGGCGCGTGCCCGACAGGTTGCGGGGACCGGAGGGTGGCATCGCCATTCGATGGACCTCGCACGCCGCACTCGGCCGCCTCATCCATGCTCTCGGTCAGCCCATTACGAGCACCAGCGCCAACCGCCCGGGGGTTCCGCCCGCCGTCTCCGCATCCGAAATTCTGGAGGACTGGGGAACGGAGGTGGCACGCGGCAACCTGCTCGTGCTGGATGGCGGCAAGCTCAAGCCGTCTCCACCCTCCACCGTGGTTGACTGCACCGGGCGAAGACCGCGTGTGATCCGCCCCGGTGCCATTCCGGCGGCCGTCTTGCGCGAGAGCGCTCCGGAACTGGTGGGCGATACCTGAGCCCCGCACCTTCGATTCGACCGATTTCGCATGAAGCTCCTGTTCATCTGCACCGGAAATACCTGCCGAAGCCCCATGGCCGAGGCGATCGCTCGTGCGGTTGCCCGGGAGCGAGGTCTCGAAGACGTGATCGTCGGCAGCGCCGGCGTGAGTGCCGCGGAGGGTGGCGCCGCGTCCGACGGCGCAGTGCTGGTTGCAATGGAGCGCGGACTGGACCTGTCCGGTCACCGCTCCCGCCTGCTCACACCAGAACTGCTTGATGACGCGGACGTGGTCCTCGCGATGGGAACGCCTCACGCGGAGCGTGCGGGTATGCTCGGGGGCAGGGAAAAGACGCACCTGCTGCTCGAATACGCGTCCCACGGCACCACCACGGAAGGCGTGACCGATCCGTTCGGAGGCGACCTGGCCACCTATCGCGAGACTTTGGACCAGCTGCATGAGGCGATCAACCGTGTCTTCGACCGGCTGGTTGCCGAAACGCGCACCGGGGAGCCATGAGGGAGCTGCCGGGGCGGCTGGTGCTGATAGGCCACCCGGTTTCGCACAGCCGCTCGCCGGCGTTCCAGAACGCCGCTCTTCGTAGCGCCAGGCTGCCGCTCGTGTACGAGGCGCTCGACATACCTCACGACGAGCTTGCGGCAACCGTCAGGCGCCTGGTCGCCGAGCGCGCTGCCGGCAACGTCACCGTGCCGCACAAGGAGAGCGTGGCGGCTCTTTGCGACAGGCTGTCGCCACTCGCCTCACGAGTGGGCGCGGTGAACACCTTCTGGACGGAGAACGGAGACCTTGTCGGCGACAACACGGACGTGGCCGGGTTCTCCGCACTGGCGCAGCACCTGATCGGAAGCGCGCCTGCGGGTTTGCGGGTAGCCATGATCGGAGCAGGAGGAGCGGCAGCGGCGGCGGTCGCAGCCGTAGGGTCGTGGAACGGCAGCAGCGTGCAGATCGCCTCGCGTCGTCCGGAACGAGCCGCTCGGCTGGCCGAGCGCTTCGGCGATTATGCCATTGCGATGAACACCGTGAAGGAAGCGCTGGAGGGCACACAGCTGGTGGTCAACGCCACCCCCCTGGGCGTGTCGCCAGGCGGCCGGCTCCCGGTGCACATGGAGGATCTGGCTCCCTCTACCTGCCTGCTGGACCTGAACTACGCTCCTGGCGCAACGCACCTGGTTCGCGAAGCACGAAATCACGGCCTGCGTGCCATGGATGGCGCAAGGATGCTCCTGGAGCAGGGTGTGGAATCCTACCGGCGCTGGTTTCAGAGCGAGCCTGACGTGAGCGCCATGGCGTGCGCTCTCGAACGTGAAGGACTCGACCTGGGTGCCCCGACCTGACACTCTCTGCGTGAGATGATCTCGAAGTCGAGCCCCGAGCGTGACGAGGCCCGTGACCGGCAGACGGTGTGCGTGCCCCGGAAAGCCCATGCCGGCTCGACCCGCGACGATGAGCGTCGCAGCAGGTCGGGCAGGGCATCGTCCGCGCGGCCGCTGGACTGGCTTCTGCAGGCTGCCCTCGCTACCCGCGACTTCCTGCTCCCCCTCGTCTGCGCCACGTGCACACGGCCCATGGATCCGGGAGAGCCCGGTATCGTGTGCGGGCGCTGCTGGGCTCGCCTGGCTCCCCTCGCCTCGCCCCGCTGTCAGCGCTGCGGCCACCCCGGAGATGGCGCCCATCGCTGCCGCTGGTGCGACCTGCTTCCACCCTTCGTACGCGCCGTGCGGTCGGTGGCCAGAGTGGATGCCGGAACCGCCTCCGCTGTCGTGCACGCGCTGAAGTATGGCGGCTGGCAGGCGGTCGCATCGGGAATGGCGGAACGCATGGCGCGACTGGACTGGCCCCAGGACGTGATCGAGGAGCGCTCGGCGCTCGTGCCGGTGCCCCTGGGCAGGGCAAGACTTCGGGCACGCGGCTACAATCAGAGTGGGCTTCTTGCATACGAACTCGCACGTCGCTGGGCAGTTCCAGTGTGGGATGACGTGCTCTGCCGGAGCAGGGAGACCCGCTCGCAGACGCGGTTGACACCGGAAGAGAGGAAACGCAACGTGTTCGGTGCTTTCGTCGCCCCGGAGTCGCACCGCTCGCGGCTTCGGGGCGCACACGTGGTTATCGTTGATGACGTGGTAACGACAGGTGCAACCCTCCATGCGTGCGCCGAGGCACTCTTCGCCGGCGGCGCCAGAGTGATAAGCTACGTGACATTCGGCCGGGCCCCCGCGCTCGGCGATCAGCGCTAACAGGAGACCATCTCATGGCCATTCGGGTAGGGATCAACGGTTTCGGTCGCATTGGACGGCAGGTGCTTCGCGCGGCGAAGAAGCGCGGTGTGGATATTGATTTCGTGGCCGTGAATGACCTCACGGATACCAGGACGCTCGCACACCTTCTCAAGTACGACTCTGTGCATGGCCGGTTCGGCGGTACCGTGGAGGCGCGCGAGAACGCGCTCGTGGTGGATGGAGACGAGATGCGCGTGTTTGCCGAGCGTGACCCTGGTGCGCTGCCGTGGAAGGACGTGGGAGTTGACCTGGTTCTCGAGTCCACCGGCCGCTTCACGAAGGCCGAAGACGCCCGGAAGCACATTGATGGCGGCGCGAAGAAGGTGATCATCTCGGCCCCCGCGAAGGGCGAGGACATCACCATCGTCATGGGTGTCAACAGCGACAAGTACGACGCGTCTGCGCACAACATCATCTCGAACGCGTCCTGCACCACCAACTGCCTGGTGCCGATGGTGAAGGTGATCCTCGACAACTTCGGGTTCCTCAAGGGCTCGATGGTCACCATTCACTCGTACACGAACGACCAGCAGATCCTCGACCTGCCTCACAAGGACCTGCGTCGTGCGCGTGCGGCTGCCGTGTCCATGATCCCCACGAGCACCGGAGCTGCTAAGGCCACCTCCCTCGTGCTCCCCGAGCTGAAGGGCAAGATTGACGGAAGCTCCGTCCGCGTCCCCACGCCTGACGTGTCCTTCACGGACCTCACGGTCGTGGTCGAGAAGAGCGTCACTCGCGAAGAGGTGAACGCCGCGTTCCGCGAGGCTGCCAACGGCTCGCTGAAGGGCTACCTGGAGTACTCCGACGAGGAGCTCGTGTCGGTGGACTACATCGGCCATCCCGCATCGTGCATCCTGGACGCACACTCCACCAATGTGATTGACGGCACGCTGGTGAAGGTGTGCGGCTGGTACGACAACGAGTGGGGCTACGCCAACCGCTGCGTGGACCTTCTCGATATGGTCGGCAAGTCACTTGGCTGAAAGTGATTCGATGAGCAATCGCATGACGATCGCGGATCTTCCTGACGAGAAGGTTCGCGATCGCCGCGCGCTCGTGCGTGTGGACTTCAACGTTCCGCTTGCGGATGACGGCTCCGTGGGCGACGACACGCGCATACGTGCGGCCCTGCCGACGATCCAGGCACTGCGGGACCGCGGTGCAGTCGTGGTGCTGCTTTCCCACTTCGGACGTCCGAAGGGGAAGGTGGTATCGGAGTTCTCCCTGCAGCCGGTTGCGAAGCGGCTGCAGGAGCTGCTGGGAAGCGAGGTGACCTTCGTCGAGAGCACGGATTCGGACGAGGCCGTGAAGGCCACGCATCAGGCGAAGGCCGGCGACGTGATCCTGCTGGAGAACACGCGTTTCCTGCCCGGCGAGGAATCCAATGACGAGGTGCTCGCCAGGCAGTTCGCGCTTCTTGGCGACTTCTACGTGAACGACGCATTCGGTGCGGCGCACCGTGCGCACGCGTCCACGGAGGGTGTGGCCAGGCAGCTCAAGCCGGCGGTTGCCGGGCTCCTGATGCAGAAGGAGCTCGAGTACCTCGGCAACGCACTGGCGAATCCCAGGCGGCCGTTCGTGGCCGTGCTGGGCGGCGCGAAGATCTCCGGGAAGATTGACGTCATCTCGGCGCTGCTGCCTCGCGTGGATCGCATGCTCATAGGGGGCGCCATGGCATGCACTTTCTTCCGCGCCATGGGGCTGGAGACGGGCAAGTCGCTCGTTGAGGAAGACCGCGTGGAGATGGCGCGCCAGCTGCTCGAGAAGGCGGGCGACAAGCTGGTGCTCCCCGTGGACGCTCGAGTGGCGCCTGCGATGGACGCGGGGGAGTCGGCGCGCGTCGTGCCGCGAGAGTCCATCCCGCCTGACGAGGCGATGTTCGACATCGGCCCGGAGTCGGCTCGTCGGTTCGCCGGGATTCTTCGTGAGGCAGGAACGGTGGTGTGGAACGGCCCCATGGGCGTGTTCGAGAAGCCGCCGTTCGACTTCGGGACTCGTGAGGTGGCCAGTGCAATGGCGGCTGCCACACGCGCAGGCGCAACCACCATCGTGGGCGGAGGCGATTCCGCCGCGGCCGTAGCGGAGGCCGGTTTGGAGGACCAGGTGAGCCACGTTTCAACGGGCGGCGGAGCGTCGCTCGAGTTCCTGGAAGGTCGCACGCTACCGGGCGTGGCGGCGCTGGACGCGAGGGCGGACTGATGCAGCGTCCCGTTTTCGCAGCCAACTGGAAGATGCACAACGGGCCCACGGACGCCCGCGAGTTCGTGCGCTCGTTCCTGAGGCTCTATGCCCGCCGCAGCGGCCGGAGCGTCTACATCTTTCCCCCAGCAGCGTCGCTCTCCGTGGTTGCCGAGGAGCTGCGCGAGCGGCCCGACATCCATGTGGGTGTGCAGAACATCCACTGGGAGGACAAGGGGGCTTTCACGGGAGAGACGTCAGCCCCGATCGCGCGGGACGCAGGTGCTCGCGTGGCCCTGGTGGGTCACTCCGAGCGGCGTCACGTGTTCGGCGAGACCGACGAGCAGACGGCTCTGAAGTGCGCCGCCGCCGTTCGCGCCGGCCTCACTCCCATGCTGTGTGTGGGCGAGCTGCTGGAGGAGCGGGAGGCAGGGAACACCGAAGACGTGGTACTTCGCCAGCTCAGGGCCGGCTTCAGCGAGATGGACCCTGACAAGGTGGCGGCATCCATGGTGGCGTACGAGCCCGTGTGGGCAATAGGCACGGGGCGCACGGCCACGCCCGCGGACGCGTCTGCCGTGCATTCGGCGATCCGCAGCGCGTTGCAGGAGCTGATCGGAGAGCGGGCGGCCAAGGTCCCGATTCTGTACGGCGGCAGCGTGAACAGGAACAACGTGGCCGACCTGCTGGCTGCGGAGAACGTGGACGGAGTGCTTGTTGGCGGAGCGAGCCTCGAGGCTTCGGGATGGGCTTCCATCGCTTCCACCTGAGTGACTGGCACCGTTGACGCAAGCGCCGATAATCGGCCATATTACAAGGATACGCCCGCTAAGGCCCAACATCGGCGATGTACACTTTCTTCCTGATTCTCCTCATCCTCGACAGCATCGTTCTGGCTGTCGCCGTCCTGCTCCAGAGCGGGAAGGGCGGCGGCCTGGCCGCCAGCTTCGGGGGTGCCAGCTCATCCACGGATTCCTTCATCGGGACCCGTCAGGCAGGTACGCTGCTCACCCGCGCCAGCTGGTGGGCGGGCGGCATATTCCTGCTCCTTGCGTTCATCCTCCAACTGCTGTCAGCACGCCAGCGCGCGCCGCGGTCCATCCTCGAGGAAGGGCTAGCACCGCCGCCGGCACCCACTGCTCCGGCTCCCGCTGCAACGGAGGGAGCGGCGCCCGCGGTTCCACTCACGCCGGTGCCCACCGAGCAGGCACCATCACCTGCGCCGGACCAGTGACCGGATCGTCTCAGTCACGCCAGGGGTTCCTCCTCCTCGAGGACGGAACCCTTTTTCGCGGCCAGCTGACGGGCGGCGACCTCCCCACGGTGGCAGAGGTGGTGTTCACCACCAACATGACGGGCTACCAGGAGGTCTTCACGGACCCGTCCTATCGTGGCCAGATCGTCGTTCTCACGGCCCCGCAGATCGGCAACTACGGGGTCAATCTGGAGGACCCGGAGTCGTCTGCCGCTCAGGTGGCGGGCGTGGTAGTGCGCGAACTCTCGCGAGGATACTCCAACTGGCGCGCGACCGAAGGACTGGGCGAATGGCTGGAGCGGTCGGGAATCCCGGTACTACAGGAAGTTGACACACGTCGCCTTACCCGTCACCTGCGCACCGTTGGAGTGATGCGTGGCGTGATGGCCGCCGGTACGGAGCCAACCCGGGAGGCTCTGCAGGCGCTGGACGGCTGCCCGCCGATGGAGGGGCTGGACCTCGCCTCCGTGGTGACGACGGAACAGCCGTACGAATTCGGCGAGACCGACGCGCCGCATCACGTTGTTGCCTACGACTTCGGCATCAAGCGCAACATCCTGCGCCTGTTCGCCGAGAACGGGTGTCGCGTGACGGTGGTGCCGGCGAAGACCCCGGCCGAGGAGGTTCTCGCCCGCAACCCCGACGGAGTGTTTCTCTCTAACGGCCCGGGCGACCCTGCTGCCATCGGCTACGCGCAGGAGACGGTGCGCAGGGTTGCTGAGTCCGGCACTCCGGTTTTCGGGATCTGCCTGGGACATCAGTTGCTGGCACTGGCCTTCGGCGGCGAGACGGAGAAGCTGCCCTTCGGGCACAGGGGAGGGAATCAGCCGGTTCGCGCCGTGGATGACGGCAAGGTGCTGATCACCTCGCAGAACCACGGATTTGCGGTCCGCGGCGACGAGTCGGGAATTCCAGGCGCCTCGGCATTGCGCGTGACGCACGTGAACCTCAACGACGGCACCGTCGAGGGTCTCCGGCACCGGGAGCTTCCCGTATTCGGGGTGCAGTACCATCCTGAGGGCGCACCGGGTCCGCACGACGCACAGGGACACTTCACTGAGTTCATGACGACCCTTCGGGAACGGGGGCGGAATCGTCCAAGCGCTTGACACACAACGGTTAACGTTCTAAGTTCGGCTCGCGAACGTCTTCCGATCACGGCGTCCGAGACCGAGGAATTCAATGACCAAAGCCGACCTGGTCGAGCGCGTCACCGCGTCAATTGCAGAGACCAGCGGACCGCTGATTTCAAAGAAGGATTGTGCGCGCGTCGTTGATGCATTCCTCGACGCGATCAAGGACGCACTAAAGGAGCAGCAGAACATCGAGGTGCGCGGCTTCGGCACCTTCAAGATTCGTCATCGAAAGACGCGGATGGCGCGCAATCCGCGCACCGGCGAGCCAGTGGAGGTGTCCGCGCGTCCCGTACCGGTGTTCAAGCCGTCCAAGGAGCTCCGGGCGATGGTCGCGGGAGAGGTGGACGAGTCTGCCGATCAGCCTGCCGGCACTCCCTGAATCGAGCCAGAGCTCGACCCGCTCTGCCGTCGAACCTCCGCAGTCGAACCGAGCCGCGCCTCACGCGCGGCTCGCGTCTTTTCGGTCTCTCGCCTAAGCTTCGAAGCACGAAGGAATTCCCTTTCCGGAGGCAGCGTGGCGGTGACCGTGGAAGTCCTGCTCTTCGCCAGCTTTGCGGAGGCGCTCGGGCAGCACAGGCTTTCCCTGCAGCTCGGCCCTGGCGCTACAGCCGGCGACGTACTCGCCGAAGTGCTCTCCCGTGCTCCCGCAGCCAGCCTGCCGAGGCGGCCCTTGCTTGCCGTGAACGAGCGTTACGCTCCGGCCGAGCGGCATCTGAAGCCGGGCGACGTGGTGGCCATCGTCCCGCCGGTAGCGGGTGGCTGACCATGACCCGAATCGTCGTTCGCCCCCTCGACCCCACGCGCCTGCTACAGGCTGTTGCCCGCCCGGACGCAGGTGCCACAGCGGTGTTCGTCGGGACGGTGCGGAACCATCACCGAGGCCGTGCCGTGAGGGAGTTGGAGTATTCCGCCTACGAATCCATGGCGGAGCGGGAGATGGCCGACATTCTGTCGGAAGCCACGTCTCGATTCGGGGCAGTGGTGGAAGCGGAGCACCGCACAGGGCGCCTCAGAGTGGGTGATGCAGCGGTCATCGTCGTGGCATCGCACGCTCACCGCGGCCCCGCGTTCGACGCCTGCCGCTGGACCCTGGACGAGATCAAGCGTCGAGTGCCGATCTGGAAGCGCGAGACGTACGACGACGGGAGCACCGAATGGGTGGAGCCGGCTGCGACCGAGGTATCGGCATGAACACGCCGGCCCTCCGGGATCGCTACGGCCGGAGCATCGAGTACCTGCGGATCTCGGTGACGGATCGTTGCAACCTCCGCTGCAGGTACTGCATGCCGGTGGAAGGGCTGCCCTGGTTGCCGCGAGCGGACATCCTGTCGTACGAGGAGATTGCGGAGGTCGTGAGGCAGCTCGCACCTCTCGGTCTTCGACGGCTGCGGCTTACCGGCGGCGAGCCGACCATCCGCCCCCAGCTGCAACGCCTTGTGGAACTGATCCGTGCCGTTCCCGAGATCGAGGACATCGCCCTTTCGACCAACGGCGTGCGCCTGCGGGAACTCGCACGTGAGCTTCGGCAGGCAGGTGTGGACCGGGTCAACATCAGCGCGGACAGCCTGAGACCCGATCGGGTGAGGGCGATAGCCAGGCGCACGCTGAATTTCGATCCTCTTGATGCGATGAAGGCGGCAGAGGAAGCCGGCCTCGACCCGATCAAGGTGAACGTCGTGGTGATGCGAGGCGTGAACGATGACGAGATCGCGGACTTCGCCCAGCTGACGCTCGCCTCGCCGTGGCACGTTCGCTTCATCGAGCTGATGCCTGTAGGAGAGCTCGGCGGAGCTGGACTGGGCGAGGTGGTGCCATCCGACGAGGTGCTGGAGCGGATATCGAGGGTGTTCGGGCAGCCAGTGGCAGTCGCCGGGCCGGGTGGGAACGGCCCGGCGCGCTATTTCCGGATTCCGGGTGCGCGCGGCACGGTGGGCGTCATAACACCGATGTCACATACCTATTGTGCTTCGTGCAACCGCGTGCGGCTCACGGCGGATGGCCGGCTTCGTACGTGTCTCTTCGGGGATCACGAAGTGGACTTGAGAAGTCCGCTTCGACAGGGGTTGCCCCTGGGGCCGCTCTTTCGGGAAGCGCTGAGACGGAAGCCACTGGAGCACGAGTTGCTTCAACTTCGCACTGGAGGTCTGCGCGCCTTGTCTCAAGTGGGCGGATGACTTTATGTGCAAGGGTGCGCAATCGGGGTCCGTTGCAGTGACCGGAGGGCTCGGGTAACTTGACCGAGCTTGCGTACTCTCACCTCAGCCGTTTGAAACGAATGGTCAACAAGATCACGGTCGTAGGCGCCGGCAACGTTGGTGCTACCACCGCTCAACGCATTGCAGAGAAGGAGCTGGCACGTCACGTCGTAATGGTGGACGTCGCCGAGGGGATTCCGCAGGGCAAGGCGCTCGACCAGTGGCAGTCGGCTCCCATCGAGGGGTTCGACAGTCGGGTGATCGGTACCAACGGCTATGAGGAGACCGCTGGTTCCGACCTGGTGGTGATCACGGCGGGCATCGCTCGCAAGCCGGGAATGTCTCGCGACGACCTGCTGAACACGAATGCGAAGATCGTTCGCTCCGTGTCGGAGCAGATCAAGGCTACGTCGCCGAATGCGATCGTCATCGTGGTGTCCAACCCGCTTGACGTCATGTGTCACGTTGCGAAGGAGGCTACGGGCTTCCCGCGCGAGCGTGTGATCGGCATGGCCGGCGTTCTGGACACGGCGCGCTACCGCGCGTTCCTGGCGGAGGCAATGGATGTTTCGGTGCGGGATATCCAGGCCATGGTGCTTGGCGGGCACGGTGATACGATGGTACCGCTGATCTCCTACACGACGGTGAGCGGAATCCCGGTTGCGCAGCTGCTGGATCGCAAGACGCTCGATGCGATCGTGGACCGCACGCGCAACGGCGGTGCCGAGATCGTGAGGCACCTCAAGACCGGCTCCGCGTACTATGCGCCGTCGGCCGGTGCCGTTCAGATGGTCGAATCAATCGTACTGGACCAGCGCCGCATTCTTCCGTGCGCTGCGTACCTGGAAGGAGAGTACGGAGAGTCGGGCATCTACCTCGGCGTGCCGTGCAAGCTTGGACGGAACGGGCTCATGCAGGTGATCGAGGTGGAGCTCACGGACGAGGAGCGTGCCAGCCTTGCGAAGAGTGCCGAGGCGGTGCGCGAGCCCATGCGTGCGCTCACGAACTGACGCCGTGTCATCCTGCAGTGCAACGCAGCGGCGGTGGCTCGAAGTGAGCCGGTGCCACCGGTCGCGTCATGGCGCGGCTCTGCTGGCGTGCGGCCTGATTCGCGGCACGCCCGAGGTTCTCCGGCAACGACTGCTTCACGAGACTTCCATATGAACTGGGCGCTATCCATCTGGAGAAGCACGATCGGCAAGAAGGCGGTGATGGCTGTCACCGGCCTGATCGGTATTGGCTTCGTAATCGGACACATGGCCGGAAACCTCCTCGCGTTTCGCGGAGAGGAGGCCATCAATTCCTACGCTGTCTCACTCAGGGAAGTGGGCGGCGGTGTCGCAATCTGGCTCATCCGCGCGGTTCTGCTTGCCGCCGTGATCCTTCACGTGGTGGCGGCGTTCCAGCTCACGCGTCGCAAGCAGCACGCACGGGGCAGTGGTTACCAGAAGTACGATCCGCAGGTGTCCACGTGGGCATCGCGCACCATCAGGATCGGTGGCGTCCTGCTTCTCGTGTGGCTGGTGTTCCACATCCTGCACTTTACGATCGGCACGGTGCACCCGCAGTTCATTCACCTGCAGCCGTTCCACAACCTGACGACGGCGTTCACGAATCCGCTGATCGTCGCCTTCTACCTCATCGCGATGGTGTTCCTGGGGCTGCACCTGTACCATGGCGCCTGGGCATCCATGCGCACGCTCGGGATATTCAGGGCGAGCACGCAGCCCCTTCGCCGTCAGCTTCCCACCATCATCGCCATCGTCCTCGCCCTCGGATTCTCGGCGGTGCCGCTGGCGATCCTGTTCGGCATCATCGTTTGATCGTCGAGTAGCCTAATGGAGCTAAACGCACGTATTCCTTCCGGACCGCTCGAGGACCGCTGGAACAAGCACCGCTTCGAGATGAAGCTGGTGAACCCGGCCAACAAGCGGAAATCACACATCATCGTGGTGGGTTCCGGCCTCGCCGGGGGCGCTGCCGCCGCCTCCCTATCGGAGCTCGGCTACAGGGTGTCCTGCCTGTGCTTCCAGGACTCGCCGCGCCGCGCCCACTCTATCGCGGCTCAGGGTGGCATCAATGCCGCGAAGAACTACCAGAACGACGGCGACAGCGTCTTCCGGCTGTTCTACGACACGATCAAGGGCGGCGACTTCCGCGCTCGGGAGTCGAACGTGTACAGGCTTGCAGAGATCAGCCTGAACATCATTGACCAGTGCGTTGCGCAGGGAGTTCCCTTCGCGCGCGAGTACGGGGGCCTGCTGGCCAACCGCTCGTTCGGCGGCGCTCAGGTTTCACGCACCTTCTACGCCCGCGGACAGACGGGACAGCAGCTCCTGCTCGGTTGCTACCAGGCGCTGGAGAAGGAGATCCAGAAGGGTGGCGTCACGATGTACCCGCGCACCGAGATGCGCGACCTGATCGTGGTGGACGGCGTGGCGCGCGGGGTGGTTGCGCGCGACCTGGTGACCGGCCGCATCTACCCGATGATCGGCGACGCAGTGATCCTCGCGACCGGCGGGTACGGCAACATCTTCTACCTGTCCACGAACGCAAAGGGGTCCAACGCTTCCGCAATCTGGCGTGCGCACAAGCGAGGCGCCGCCTTCGCCAATCCGTGCTTCACGCAGATTCACCCCACGTGCATTCCGCAGAGCGGCGACTACCAGTCGAAGCTCACGCTGATGTCCGAATCGCTCCGCAATGACGGGCGCGTGTGGGTGCCGAAGAAGAAGGGAGACAAGCGTCCGCCGTCCCAGATTCCCGAGGACGAGCGCGACTACTACCTGGAGCGTCGCTATCCCAGCTTCGGGAACCTGTCTCCTCGCGACATTGCCTCACGAGCGGCAAAGATGGTTTGCGACGAGGGCCGCGGGGTAGGCGAGACCGGACTCGGCGTGTACCTGGATTTCCGGGACGCCATCCAGCGCCTGGGCCGCGACACGATCGAGGAACGCTACGGCAACCTGTTCGAGATGTATGAGCGCATCACGGATGAGAATCCGTACGAGGTTCCGATGCGCATCTATCCGGCCGTGCACTACACCATGGGCGGACTCTGGGTTGACTACAACCTGATGAGCACCATTCCGGGTCTGCACGTGGGAGGCGAGGCGAACTTCTCCGATCACGGAGCCAACAGGCTGGGTGCCAGCGCCCTCATGCAGGGACTCGCGGACGGCTACTTCATCCTTCCGCTCACCATCGGAGACTACCTCGCATCGGCGAAGCCGCAGCCGATTACCGAGGACCACCCGGAGGTTCGTGCCGCGGTGGAGGACGTGGCGTCAATGACCAGGCGACTGCTCTCCATCAACGGCAAGCGTACCGTGACGTCGTTCCACAGGGAGCTGGGTTCGCTCATGTGGGAGAAGTGCGGAATGGCTCGCAACGCTTCGGGCCTCAAGGAGGCGCTCGCGCGCATTCCCGAGATACGCGAGGAGTTCTGGCAGAACGTTCGTGTTCCCGGCGAGGGCAACGAGCTCAACCAGTCGCTGGAGCATGCCGCTCGCGTGGCGGACTACCTGGAGCTCGCAGAGCTCATGTGCATGGACGCGCTGCACCGGGAGGAGTCCTGCGGCGGTCACTTCCGCGAGGAGCACCAGACGCCTGACGGCGAGGCGCTGCGCCACGACGACAAGTTCAGCTACGTGGCGGCATGGGAGTACACGGGCGAAGGAAAGACGCCCATAATGCACAAGGAGACGCTCGAGTTCGAGCGCGTGCAGCCCAGCATCCGGAGCTACAAGTAATGAATCTGACCCTGCACGTCTGGAGACAGGACGGGCCCGATGCGCCTGGGCGCATGGAGACCTACGAGGCTCGAGACATAAGTCCCGACATGTCCTTCCTGGAGATGCTCGACGTAGTGAACGAGCGGCTCACGGAGGAGGGGAAGCGACCGATCGCGTTCGACCACGACTGCCGCGAGGGTATCTGCGGCTCTTGCGGAATGATGATCAACGGCGTCGCGCACGGCCCGTCACGCGGCACGGCCACCTGCCAGCTTCACATGCGCAGCTTCAGGGACGGCGACCAGATTCACATCGAACCCTGGCGTGCCACTGCGTTCCCCGTGCTGCGCGATCTCGCCGTGGATCGTTCGGCGCTGGACCGGATCATATCGGCTGGAGGGTACATCTCCGTGGCGACCGGCAACGCGCCTGACGCCAACGCAATACCGATTCCGAAGCCGAGTGTGGACACGTCCATGGACGCGGCGGCGTGCATCGGTTGCGGCGCCTGCGTGGCCGCATGTCCGAACGGCTCCGCCTCCCTCTTCACCGGGGCGAAGATCACGCATCTTGGACTGCTTCCGCAGGGACAGCCCGAGCGCTCCCGTCGTGCGATAGCGATGGTGGAGCAGATGGATGATGAAGGCTTCGGTGGATGCACGCTTTTCGGAGAGTGCCAGGAGGCGTGCCCGAAGGAGATCAGCATTGACGTGATCGGGCGAATGAACCGGGATTACCTGAGGGCGACGGCGACCAGGGCACCGGAGACCGCCAGGGCCGAGTAGGGCATCGAGTCGGTACGACGACCGTCACGAGACTGCGAAGTCGTTCAACGCGAGGAGGCATGGATCAGCATGTCTCCTCGCGCTCGTGTTTCGTGGGTAAGCGGCGGGGGCGTTGAGAGAGGGAGGCTGGCGCGGATGCTGCACGCCCCGAGCGCACAAAGGGCCAGGAGGGCCAAATGGAACCGAACGACCAAGCGATCGAGGGGCCCGATGCCGAGGCTGCGTACGGCGGCGCCGACGCCGTGGACAAGACCACTTACGTGATAGGCGCGGGCACGGACCCTCAGGCGCGACAGTACGCAGAGGTCAGTGCCCGAACCGGGCCAGGCGGTGGCCTGATCATGCTTGCGTGGATCACGGCGCTCGTGTCCGCACTGGTGCTCGTGACCTACCTGCCGGGAATCGCGAGCTGATGTCAGGCGTCTGAGGAAAGCGCTGCCCGGCGCGGGCCGGGCAGCCGATACGCTCAGATCCTGGGAAGCGTTACACCGTGCTGACCCTGATACTTGCCCTTCTTGTCCCTGTAGGAGACCTCGGGCGGCTCATCGCCGCGGAAGAAGAGCACCTGGGCGATACCTTCGTTCGCGTAGATCTTCGCTGGCAGCGGGGTGGTGTTGCTTATTTCGAGCGTCACGTAACCTTCCCACTCGGGCTCGAACGGCGTCACGTTCGTTATGATGCCGCAGCGTGCGTACGTGGACTTGCCCACGGTGATCGTGACGACGTCGCGCGGGATCCGGAAGTACTCCACGGAGCGAGCGAGGGCGAACGAATTGGGAGGAACGATGCAGACGTCGCCCGTGAACTCGACGAAGGACCGGGGATCGAAGTTCTTCGGATCAACCACGGAGTTCAGAACATTGGTGAAGATCCTGAACTCGTTGGCCACGCGCATGTCGTAACCGTAGGAGGAGACGCCGTACGAAATGACGCCTTCGCGGACCTGTCTGTCCTCGAAGGGTTCGATCATCCCGTGTTCGAGGGCCATGCGCGTGATCCAGCGGTCGTTCTGGATGGACATCGGCGATTGATGGAGGTTCGGGTCGTGAGGCGGAGGGCATGCGGAGCGTCACCGCCGCGGCGGCGGGAAAGATGCGGCCGCTTGCGCGGAAGGGGAAGCGCTCGGGCAGGCCAGTGCGCTGATGATGATTGCCGGAGCTGGTCCAGGCATCTGCTCATGCAATCCTGAACGCGGTTGGAAGGGGGCATGTTGCAACGGTATCGAGCATCGGATAACTTGAAGCTGGCCCAAGTGAAATTTTTCACTAAGTCGCATCCCTGATGGCGCGAACCTACCTCCCCGTCCTCCTTCTCTTCGGCTTCGCCCTGCTGAACGCCATCCTCATGATCGGCTTCAGCGCGCTCGTGGTCCGCCCACGCCGAACTCCCGAGAAGAGTGTCCCGTACGAATCCGGCGTCACCCCTTACGGCGACACCAGGGCACGCTTCTCCATCAGTTTCTACCTGATCGCCATGCTCTTCATCGTCTTCGACCTGGAGACGGTATTCATGATCCCGTGGGCGGTCGCATACAAGGACCTGTCGTGCAGCGTGCCGCTCGTCAACGGCGCATGCCCGGCCGGCCAGACGTCGTTCTATGGACTCGGCGCGATGCTCGTCTTCCTCGTCATCCTCGCCGTCGGCTTCATCTACGAGTGGAAGAAGGGGACGCTAAGGTGGGACTGACCCGTAGCGCTGCAGCGCCAGTTGCCGTCCGCCACCCGGACGAAGGCTCCTGGGTCACCAGCAGGCTGGATTTCCTGGTGAACTGGTCCAGGGCGAATTCCATGTGGCCCATGCCGTTCGGCACCGCGTGCTGCGCAATCGAGTTCATGGCCACGGCGGCCGCCCGGTTCGACCTGGCCCGCTTCGGCATGGAGCGCCTGGCATACTCGGCTCGCCAGGCAGACGTGCTCATCTGCGCCGGACGTGTGCCCTTCAAGCTTGCCCCGGTGATCCGCCAGATCTGGCAGCAGATGCCGCAGCCCAAGTGGTGCATCTCGATGGGAGCCTGCGCTTCCAGCGGCGGCATGTTCGACAATTACGCCGTGGTACAGGGAATCGACACGATCATCCCCGTGGACGTGTATGTGCCCGGCTGTCCGCCCCGTCCGGAAGCGCTCATGTACGGCATCATGATGCTGCACAAGAAGGTGATGAACGAAAGGCTGTCCGACGAGCGGCTGCGCGAGGAGATGGAGCCGGATCCCGAGAGCAGGCTCTACATTCCGCCGCCGATCATTGACGAGCTGTCCGAACCGTTCGGCAACTCGGTCCACCAGCGTCGGTCGGCGCCATGAGGCCGCTCGTTTCCGTTGGCAGCGCCCTGCCGCCCGACGCGCCGGCCCCGGTGACACCCACCGACCTGCCGCACACCGGCGGGCCGGAGAATCCGTCCGCCGCGGCAATTCGCGAGCGATTCCCGGACGCCATCACGCGTGTGGAGGTGACCTGGGGAGACACCACCGTATACCTGGTCCCGGCGAAGGCAAAGGAGATTATCACCTGGCTGCGTGACGACGAGACGCAGAGGTACGATTACCTGTCCGATGTTACCTGCGTGGAATATCGAGACTTCGGGCGTCCACTTCAGGTGGTTTGGCACCTGCGTTCCTTCCCGTTCCGACGTTTCCTTCGCGTGAAGGTAGAACTGGAGAAGAACGCGAAGCTGCAGGTGGAGACGGTAACAGACCTGTGGGAAGCGGCGAACTGGCTGGAGCGGGAAGCCTGGGACATGTTCGGCGTGGAGTTCACCGGGCATCCGGACCTGCGCCGAATCCTGATGTGGGAGGGCTACAACGAGGGCTTCCCGCTCCGGAAGGACTTCCCGCTGCGCGGCCGGTTCAGCCGCTCCGAGCAGCTCCGTCAGGCTCTCGTTGCGCACCCCAGTGCCGGCTACCTGCTCGAAGAGCTGACGCCGGAAGAGATATACCGCGATCTGCCCGCCGACATGCGCGAGCGATACATAGCCGAGCACTCGGAGGACTGAGGGTACATGGCAACCCGCAAGCGCACGATCGAGGTAGAGCTCAGCACCACCGGCCTGGACCGCCACGGCCGGCCGCAGCGCGTGCCGCTCATGGTGGACGAGTCTGGCAACCCGGTACCGTACGAGCCTCCGCCGCTCCTCGAGACGGAGCTCGAGGGCGAGCCCATGCTGATCAACATCGGCCCGCAGCATCCGGCCACGCATGGCGTTCTCCGCCTGCTTCTCGAGCTGGACGGCGAGGTGGTGGTACGGTGCGTTCCGCACATCGGCTACCTGCACTGCGGCTTCGAGAAGATCGGGGAGTACCGCCAGTACAACCAGATCATCCCGTGGACCGACCGGGAGGACTACCTGAACTCCATCGGCAACAACGTGGCGTTCGTCCTCGGAGCCGAGCGGCTCTTCGGTGTCGGGGTGACGGAGCGGTGCAAGGTGCTGCGCGTGATAGCCATGGAGCTCTCGCGCATCATCTCGCACCTCGTGTGGCTGGGTACCACGTGCATTGACATAGGTGCCTTCACGCCGTTCCTGTGGTGCTTCCAGGAGCGCGAGAACGTGTACAACCTGCTCGAGCGATGGGTCGGCGCGCGCCTCACGACCACCGCCACCCGAGTGGGCGGCATGGCCGCCGACGTGCCGGAGGGTTGGGTGGAGCAGGTAGCGCACTTCGTTCGCACGCTGCCGCGCACCATTGACGAGACGGATCGCATGCTCACGAAGAACGCGATCTGGGTAGGCCGCACGGTCGGAGTCGGTGCGCTCACGGCCGAGGAGGCCATCAGTGCGGGTCTCTCGGGCCCGATGCTGCGAGCCAGCGGCGTGGACTATGACGTCCGCAAGGATTTCCCGTACCTCGACTACGAGACGTACGACTTCGAGGTGCCGGTGGGCACCAACGGCGACATCTACGATCGCTACCTGGTGCGGCTCGAGGAGATCCGGCAGAGCATTCGGATCCTGGAGCAGGCGCTGGAGAGGCTGCCCGACGGACCCGTGAACGTGGACGATCCGCGGGTGATCCTGCCGCCGAAGCACAAGGCGACGAGTGAGATGGAGAGCATGATCCATCACTTCAAGCTCGTGATGGAAGGACCGCGTCCGCCGATCGGCGAGGTGTACATGGCGGTGGAGAGCCCGAAGGGAGAGAAGGGCTACTACATGGTGTCCGACGGCACCTCCAAGCCCGTACGCTGGCGCATCCGTCCGCCGGCCTTCATCAACCTCTCGGCGATCCCGAAGATGGTTGAAGGCCACCTGCTTGCCGACGTGATTGCCATCAACGCAAGCATCGACATCGTGATGGGAGAGATAGACCGGTGAGCAGCGGCCCAAGTCAACCGCGCCCCCTGCCGGCTCCGCATGTGGCGGCTGCCCACGAGCCTTACGAGCCCGTGTTCGTCGGCGCGCGCCGCGAGGAGCTCGAGCAGCTTTTCACGCGCTACCCCACGAAGATGGCCACGCTGCTTCCCGCGCTCTGGATAGTGCAGGAGGAGCGTGGCTGGGTGAGTGAGGAGGCGATGGCAGAAGTGGCGGAGCTCCTCGAGCTCACGCCGGCCTACGTGAAGGGCGTGGTCACGTTCTACACCATGTACCACCAGCATCCGGTGGGGAAGCACTTCATCCAGGTGTGCACCACGACTCCATGCCACGTATGCGGCGCGGAGGACGTGGTGCGTTCGTTCCTGGAGCACACCGGCTGCGGCGAGCTCGGGGCAACGTCGCCCGACGGACTCTTTACCGTTGTGGAGTCCGAGTGCCTGGGTGCATGCGGATTCGCCACGCCGGTGATGATCAACGAACGGTTTGTGGAATCGGTTACGCCCGAGCGGGTGCCCGAGATCCTCGCGGAGCTGGACTGATGGGATACCCTCACCCACCTCACGAGCGCGAGACCCGGGTCATCTCGAAGCACTTCGGGAATCCTGAGGCGCGCACGCTCGACGGATGGAAGAAGCTGGGCGGCTACGAGGCGCTGAGGCAGGCGCTCTCCATGGAGCCGGCCCAGATCGTGGAAGTCGTAAAGGAATCGGGCCTTCGCGGGCGCGGAGGCGCGGGCTTCCCGACCGGCGTGAAGTGGTCGTTCATGAAGCCGGGCGACGGCAAGCCGCACTACCTGTGCTGCAACGCCGACGAGTCGGAGCCGGGCACGTTCAAGGACCGTGAGATCATGCGGTGGACTCCGCATGGGCTGGTGGAAGGCGTGGCGATCGGCGCATACGCGATTGGCGCGGAGACGGCCTACATCTACATCCGCGGCGAGTTCACCGAGCCGCTGGAGCAGATGTTCCGCGCGGTTCGTGAGGCGTACGACGACGGCATACTTGGCGCGAATGCCATGGGCAGCGGCAAGCGCGTGGATATCGTGGTGCACAAGGGCGCCGGCGCGTACATCTGCGGCGAGGAGACAGCCCTCATGAACTCGCTCGAGGGTCGCCGCGGCAATCCACGCATCAAGCCTCCGTTCCCGGCAGTCGCAGGGCTTTTCGGCCAGCCGACCACGATCAACAATGTGGAGACGCTCACTGCCGTTCCGCACATCCTGAAGAACGGTGCGGAGTGGTACAAGGGGTTCGGCCGTCCGGACAATCCGCGCAGCACCGGAACCAAGCTGTTCTCGGTCTGCGGCAACGTCGCACGGCCAGGCAACTACGAGGTTGCGCTTGGCTTCCCGTTCAAGGACTTCCTGTACGACGTGTGCGGCGGTCCGCCGGCGGGCAGGGAGTTCAAGGCGATCATCCCGGGCGGGTCGTCGGTGCCGATCCTCACCATGGAGGAGGCCGAGGGCGCGCTCATGGACTACGAGGGTTTCGTCGCCGCTGGCTCGATGCTCGGTTCGGGCGGCGTGATCTGCATGGACGACAGGCAGAGCATACCGCGACAGGTTGCGCGCCTCGCGCGCTTCTATGCACACGAGTCGTGCGCGCAGTGCACGCAGTGCCGCGAGGGAACGGGATGGGTGACGCGCATCCTGGAGCGCATGCTCGCGGGCGGCGGACGCTCGGACGACATTGACACCCTGCTGTCCCTGTCGGAGCAGATGACGGGCAAGACGATCTGCGTACTCAGCGATTCCTGCGCCACGCCGATCGTGTCGGGCATAGCGAAATTCCGCGACGAGTTCGAGGCATTAATCCCGAAGAACCGGTCGCAGGTACCGGTGGCGGTGGCAGTCTGATGGCCGATACCAAGATGGTTTGCCTCACGATCGAAGGACGCCAGGTTACGGTGCCCGACGGCACCTCGATCCTCGAGGCCGCGAAGACAGCGGGCATTCTGATCCCGCACTACTGCTACCACCCCGGGCTGCCCGTGGCGGGTTCCTGCCGCATGTGCCTGGTGGAGGTGGAGAAGATGCCGAAGCTCGCACCTGCCTGTGCCACGGCCGTGGCAGAGGGGCAGGTGGTGCGGATGAACACGGGCAAGGCTCGTGAGGCCCGCAAGAGCGTTCTCGAGTTCCTGCTCATCAACCATCCGCTGGACTGCCCGATCTGCGACAAGTCCGGCGAATGCGAGCTGCAGGACTTCACGTTTGCGGAAGGCCCCAAGGAGTCGCGCCTGCACGAGCCGAAGCGCTTCAATCCCATGGAGGATTTCGGTGGCGATGTTCTCTACGTCACCAACCGCTGCATCCTCTGCACGCGCTGCGTGCGCTTCATGGACACGGTTGCGCAGGAACCCGTGCTCAACGTGAGCGAGCGCGGCGATCGCGCCGTCATCGGCGTGTTCGAGGGGGAGGGCCTCACGCATCCGTGGGCAGCGAACGTCATTGACCTGTGTCCCGTCGGCGCCCTTCTGAGCAAGGACTCGCTGAACAAGGCACGCGCGTGGGAGCTGGACCGAACCGCGTCCATCTGCCCGGGTTGCACACAGGGCTGCAACATGATGATCGAGTCGCGCGACGACGTTGTGGCCCGGCTTCGCCCGCGCCCGAACCTGGAGGTCAACCAGTACTACATGTGCGACTACGGTCGCCTGAACTATCGCTGGATGAACCGTCCGGATCGTGCCGAGGTGCCGCTGGTGCGTGGCGCGGACGGCTTGCAGCCTGCGGCCTGGGACGACGCACTCGAGGCGGCCGCGAAGCTGATCGGCGATCGTCAGGTACACGTGCTCGCATCTCCGAACCTGCCGAACGAGACGCTATGGCTGCTCCAGAGGCTGGCGGCTCGTGCAGGCGGCAGCGCGACCTTCCGCTGCCCCACGGGTGAAGAAGCGCCGCTTCCGGGTGTGGAGGACCTTTCGCTGCGAGCCGATCGCGCAGCCAACGTTCACGGCGCCGAACGGTTCGGATTCGCGAGGGTGGAGATGGACTCGCCGCTCGCCCGGGTTCCCAGCGACACGGTACTCGTCATCGCGGACGACGAACTGGCTGACGCCAGCGCCGAGGTGCTTCGTTCCGCCGCCGGAGTGGTCGTCATCAGCACCACGAGGGGGGTGCCGCACGACGCGGCCGACGTCGTCCTTCCCATCGCGAATTTCACGGAGGAGGAGGGCACCTTCACCAACCTGCGCGGTCGCGTGCAGCGCTTCCTGCAGGCGCGCGCGGCGCCAGGACTGGCACGACCCAGCTGGTTCGTGGTGTCCGAGCTGCTGGCAGCGATGGGCGAGCAGACGGACTTCTTCCTTGCGTCCGAAGTGTTCGATGCGATGGCGCAGGCAAACCCCGCCTTCGGCGGGATGAGCTACGACTCTCTCGGACTCGCGGGCCAGACGGTCGCGAGCGAGGCGATGGCGGGGGAGGCTTCATGACACTGTCGCCAGGCATCGTTCTGCCTGCACTCTTCCAGGTGGCGAACCCTCAGGTGCCACCGGGAACCGGCGTCTTCCTCGTCGCCACGATCGTGAAGATCATCGTGTTCTTCACGGTCTATCTGGTGTCGGTAGCCATGCTCACGCTCGCGGAGCGGAAGGTGTCTGCGTGGATTCAGGACCGGCGCGGGCCCAATCGCGCCGGGCCGGGCGGACTGCTGCAGCCGCTGGCCGACGGCGTGAAGAACTTCATGAAGGAGGAGAACGCGCCGCCTCACGCCACCGGCGCGATCTTCAACATCGCGCCAGGAATCTCATTCGTCACCGCGCTTACCGTGTGGGGCGTGATCCCCTTCGGAGCTCCGCTGCCGACACCATGGGGGCTGATTGACATGCAGGTCGCGGACATCCCCATGGGCTACCTGTTCCTGGTGGCAGTTGCGTCTCTTGGTGCGTACGGACTGGTGCTCGCCGGCTGGTCGTCGAACAACAAGTACGCATTCCTCGGCGGCCTGCGTGCAAGCGCGCAAATGGTCAGCTACGAGATTGGCCTCGGCCTCTCGATCATTCCGGTTCTGATGCTTGCGGGCAACGTCACCCTGGACAGCGTGATCGCGCAGCAGCAGGCCGGGTGGTGGAACGTGCTGAACCTGAGCGTGGCGTTCATCACCTTCCTGATCGCGGCCTTCGCGGAGACGAACCGTCTGCCGTTCGACATGCCTGAAGCAGAGGCGGAGCTGGTAGCCGGATATCACACGGAATACTCGTCCATGAAGTTCTCCATGTTCTTCATCGCCGAGTACGCCGCGATGATAACCATGAGCGCGTTCATGGCCACGCTGTTCTTCGGCGGCTGGGATATTCCGTTCATCTCGTGGGACAACACGCCACCGTGGACGGTTCTCAAGACGCTGCTCACGACGCTGGCGTTCTCGCTGAAGACGCTGTTCTTCCTGTTCTTCTACATGTGGGTGCGCTGGACGCTGCCCCGCTTCCGCTATGACCAGCTCATGGCGCTCGGCTGGCGGGTGCTGATTCCCGTCACGCTTGGCTATGTGGTTATCCTGGCGATCGTGCTGTTGCTGCTTCAGATGCTGGGCGTGACGGGCTGGCTTCACAGTGCAGCGCTCTTCGGCATGAACGCAGTGCTCGTGTTCCTGCTGGTGTTCGTGCTGGATCGCGGCCGGATAGTGGGTCCCACTCGTCCGCGCGTGGAGATTCGGCGACCCGGGCAGGTGATGGCCGCCGGTGAGGGAAGAGACTGATGCCGATTTCAGTACGTGTGATGGAGCGGCCGCTGGAGCAGGTGAGCTACGTGCGGGCCACTCTCAAGGGACTCGCGAGCACCTTCAAGCATCTCGTGGATCCGCACAAGGTCACCGTGCAGTATCCTGAGGAGAAGTGGGAGATCTCGCCCAGGTGGCGTGGAACTCACCGCATGCTCACGACGGAGACGGGCAAGGCCAAGTGCGTCGCCTGCGGGCTGTGTCCTACGGTGTGCCCGGCGAACTGCATCAAGCTGGTTCCCGGCGAAGACGAGGAAGGGAACCGCTATCCCCTGATCTTCGAGATTGACGAGTTCCGCTGCATCTTCTGCGGCTACTGCCAGGAGGTGTGTCCGGAGGAGGCCATTCACCTGGGCCGTCACTACGAGAACTCGGAGTACAGCCGGGCGGGCTTCGTTTACGACCTTGAACGGCTCATGGCGCAGACGCATCCCGTAACGGAAATGTGGGACCCGTCAGACCCGCTTGGCGAATGACACTCCTATATCAGTTCCACTTCGTACTCTTCGGGCTTATCGCTGTCGCTTCGGCGATAGTGTTCGTTACGCGCAAGAGCCCCGTGGCGGCGGTGCTGTGGCTGGTGCAGACGCTCGCGGCACTCGCGGCCATGTACGTGATGCTGGAGGCGCACTTCGTTGCTGCCATCCAGGTTCTCGTGTATGCGGGCGCGATCATGGTCGTGTTCCTTTTCGTGATCATGCTGCTCAACCTGGGACACGTGCAGCTGGCTTCGGACCTGCGCGACATGCGATGGCGACTGGTGGCGGGCGCAGTGGGGCTGCTGCTGCTGGCCGAGCTGTTCGTGCTCATGCGTGACCGCCTTCCGAGGGTGCTTCCGGACCCGGTAGGCATGGACCCCCTGTCGCAGCCTAACGTGGTGACTCCGCTGGCCGAAGTCCTCTATCGCGACTACCTGCTCGCCTTCCAGGTTGCCGGCGTGCTGCTGCTGGTGGCCGTGATCGGCGCAGCCGTCCTCGCAAAGCGAGTGAGTGCAAATTCATGATCGCCGAAGCCCTCTTCTTCTCCGCGATCCTCTTCACGATCGGCGTCATTGGCGTGCTCACGCGCCGCAATGCGATCATGATCTTCCTGAGCGTGGAGCTCATGCTCAACGCCGTGAACCTCTCGCTGGTGGCCATCTCCAGGCTGCACGAGACGGTCACGGGACAGGTGTTCGTAATCTTCACCATGACGGTCGCCGCCGCCGAGGCCGCGGTCGGCCTCGCGATCATCATCTCGGTCTTCCGGCACTTCAGGTCGGTGGACCTTGAGAACGTCAACCTGCTGAAGGGCTGATGCTGCTCCAGGCTGCAGGAACCGGCGCGGAGGTGGTAGCACATCCGCTAGCGGGCACGATCGCGGGATGGATGTGGCTAATCCCGATCCTCCCGCTGCTTGGCTTCGTGGCGAACGGGTTGCTTTCCCTGCTCCCCGGATACTTCGCCGGTCCGGAGGATCCTTCGCACGATCCCGACGCGGGACATCTGCATCCGGGAGACCCGGGCTTCGAGGGACTCGCCGAGGGAGAGCTGGACAGGTGGCAGCGCATCTCCACGATCGTCGGGCCGCTGGTGGTCGGCCTCTCGTTCCTTCTGTCGGTCGCGATCTTCTTCGTGGCGCGCGCACCCGGAATGCTGGACCGGCCCTTTCTCCAGACGTACTGGGCCTGGATGCCGGCGGGTGACCTTCGCATAGACTGGGCTTTCCAGCTGGACCAGTTGTCGCTCGTGATGATGCTGGTGGTCTCGGGAATCAGCTTCCTGATCCACCTTTTCAGCATCGGGTACATGAAGGGAGACCAGGGATACAGCAGGTACTTCTCGTACCTGAACCTGTTCGTGTTCTTCATGCTGCTGCTCGTGATGGGCTCGAACTATCCGGTGCTGTTCGTGGGCTGGGAGGGAGTGGGGCTGTGCTCCTACCTGCTCATCGGGTTCTGGTTCGATACCAAGGCAAACTCGGACGCTGGAAAGAAGGCGTTCATCGTCAACAGGATCGGCGACTTCGGATTCCTGGTGGCCATGTTCCTCATCTTCGCCAACCTCGGCTCCCTGGACTTCGCGGGCGTGGAGCAGGCAGTTGCCGGGCTCGAGCCTGGACAGAGCGCCGTCATCACCGCCATCTGCATCTTCCTCTTCCTCGGCTGCGCAGGAAAGAGCGCCCAGATGCCGCTCTACATCTGGCTGCCTGACGCCATGGCCGGTCCCACGCCGGTGTCGGCCCTCATCCACGCGGCCACCATGGTCACCGCGGGCGTCTACCTGGTGGCTCGTGCGGGCGTGCTGTTCGCACTGTCTCCCACCGCCTCGCTCATCATCGTGCTGGTGGGAGCGATTACGGCGCTGTTCGCGGCCACCATCGGTCTCAAGCAGTGGGACATCAAGAAGGTGCTGGCATATTCCACCGTCTCGCAGCTCGGCTACATGTTCGTGGCCGTCGGGGCGGGCGCCTATACGGCAGGCATCTTCCACCTCACGACGCACGCCTTCTTCAAGGCGCTGCTGTTCCTCGGTGCCGGTTCTGTCATTCACTCGATGCATCACGCCTACCACAAGGCGAACATCGAGGATGACGCGCAGGACATGCGGAACATGGGCGGGCTGGGCACGGCCATGCCGATTACGCGCGGACTCATGTGGATCGGCACGCTTGCGATTGCCGGAATCCCGCTCTTCTCCGGCTTCTTCTCCAAGGACGAGATCCTGGCCGGAGTGTTCGCGCGGGCAGGGCAGGGACTCATCGCCCAGAACACGTTTCTGGGCATCCCGGGTTCGGCGATAATGTACCTGGTGTACGGCATGGCGGTCGTGACTGCTCTTCTCACCGCTGTCTACATGACGCGCATGATGCGCTACACCTTCCATGGTCCCACCAGGCTGCCTGCAGCCGCGCGCGAGCACATGCACGAGGCGCCGTGGATCATGACGGGCCCGCTCGTGGTGCTGGCAGTGCTGAGCGTTTTCGGTGGGTGGCTGAACCTTCCGTCCATCATGCCGCTCGGGCCTGCGCACGTCCTGGATCACTGGCTGGAGCCGGTGGTGGGTCGTGCAACCGTAATGCTCGGCGGAGGCAGCGTGCCGTCACTGGAGCATTCCACCGAATGGGTGCTCGTCGGCATCGCCATCATGGTTGCGGTAGCCGGAATAGCGGCGGCCTGGTTCAGGCTGGATCCGGCGAAGCTCGTTCCCAAGGCACAGTATCCGGCGGAGCGCGGTGTGCAGGCGGTTCTCGCCAACAAGTACTACGTGGACGAGGGTATAGACCGCGCACTCGTGCAGCCCACGGTGACGTTCTCCAGGCGTCTCCTCTGGCGCGGGCTCGATGTGGGACTGATTGACGGATTGCTGGTGAACGGCACCGCATACCTCGCGCGCGGCGTGGCGTGGATGGGTTCCCGGATGCAGTCCGGTAACGTTGGCGCCTACGCCTGGGTGCTGGTGCTTGGGGTTCTGCTGCTGCTCAGCCTCGTGATACTTCGTTAGGCCGCCATGGCGGGCGTCCCTGACGCCCGCCATGGCGTGTCATTTCTCCGACCCTGCTCTCGCGCATGCGCGATCTTCTCGTCAGCCTGAACTTCGATGCGTGGGCGCTTCCGGCGCTCCTCATCATTCCGATAGTAGGCGCACTCGTCACGCGATTCGCCGCTCACGACCAGGTGTCGGAGACGGCGGCATTCGAGTGGCGAGGGCCGCACGTCATCACGATGCTCACGTTCGTGCTCATGGGCCTCGTGGGTATCGGCGTGTACATCATGTTCGAGGTCGGGGAGCCCGGCTGGCAGCTCGTTGCGGACTACGCCTGGATTCCCGACTGGGGCGCCCGCTTCACGCTGGCAGTGGACGGCATCTCGCTGTTCATGGTGCTGCTCACCATCCTCGTGGTTCCGCTGTCCATACTGGGCAGCCTGACGCAGGTGCGGGAGCGGGCCCGCAGCTATTACGCGCTGCTCCTCGTGTGGACCGCCGGAGTGCTCGGCGTGTTCCTGGCGGTGGACCTGCTGCTGTTTTACGTGTTCTGGGAGCTCATGCTGGTGCCGATGTACTTCATCATTGGCATCTGGGGTGGCGACCGTCGCGTGTACGCGAGCCTTAAGTACTTCGTGTTCACGTTCCTCGGCTCCCTTCTCATGCTCGTGGGCGTGCTGTTCGTGTGGATCTCCGCGGGGGCGAGCTCGTTCCACTACGATCACCTGATCGCGTCCGTATCGCTGTCGCCTGTCACGCAGCTCTGGATGTTCGGCGCGTTCTTCATCGCGTTTGCGGTGAAGTCGCCGCTGTTCCCGCTCCACACCTGGCTGCCTGACGCGCAGCACGAGGCGCCGACCACCGCGGCGGTGGCGCTGGGAATCAAGGTTGCCACCTATGGAGTGATCCGGATTGCGATTCCGCTCTTCCCGGCAGCTGCCCTCCAGCCGTCCATCCACACGGTGATCCTGGTGCTCTCGGTGGTGAGCATCGTGTACGGTGCGCTCGTGGCGATGGTCCAGCCGGATTTCAAGCGCCTGGTGTCCTACTCCTCGATCAGCCACCTGGGCTTCGTGATGCTTGGCATCTTCGCGCTGAACGTGCAGAGCGTGGAAGGCGCGCTCATGGTGATGATCAGCGCCGGCCTCACGTCCACCATGCTCTTCCTGCTGGTCGGAATGCTGCACGAGCGCAGGCGGACCGGAATGATCCACAACTTCGGCGGCCTTGCGCGGATAGCACCGATGGGGTCCGCGTTCCTGGTTCTCGCGGCGATGGGCAGCATCGGACTTCCCGGCACCAGCGGGTTCGTCGGCGAGTTCCTGGTGCTGCTCGGGGCCTATCGCACCGAGCCCATCTATGCCCTGGCGGCTGCTACCGGAATCATCCTGGCTGCCGTGTACTTCCTGTGGGCGCTACAGCGAATGCTTTTTGGCCCGCCGCCCGAGCGGGAGGAAGCGGCGAGGATGGCGGACGTGAATCGCAGGGAGCTCGGGGTGATGCTGGTGCTCGCGGTGGCCGTGCTGTGGATCGGTATCGCTCCCGGAGCAATCCTCAGGCGCATCGAGCCGTCTGCGCAGCTCATGGTCGAGCGCGTGCAGGAGGACGCCAGTGCCGCCGAAGCGAGCAGGGCAGTTTCGAGCGCCTATCGCTGAGGGTGGCGTGGCCAGGTCGAATCGGTGGTGGAGGTGTGGGACGTTGCACTGACGGAACGAAGCGCGAAGGGTATGTTGTCGGGAGGAGGGCGCCGGCCGTTGTCGTAGCAGACGGCGGAACGACCTCTGCACCCGCGGCGTCCAACGCATGCGGATGCTGATGCGGGCGAGCTTCGCCCGTTCCCGGCAGGCCAAACAATCACGGGATTCCCTCAGGAGGACAGCGTATGCGCGAGCTGCTGGCCGAGATCCACTACGACACCTGGATCCTACCCGTCCTCCTGATAATTCCGCTGATAGGCACTGCGCTGATCTTCCTGCTGTGCCCGGCCGCTCCGTCGAGCGGAGACGTGGAGTATCGAGGCGGCTCGCGCGCCCGCTGGATTACCCTCGTCACGCTCATGGTGGAGTTCGTGGTCTCCATCGGGATGTGGTGGGCCTTCGACCCGAACGTCTCCGGATGGCAGTTCTACATAGACGCACCGTGGCTCCCGGACCTGCATTCCCGGTTCACGATAGGCGTGGACGGCATCTCGCTCTTCATGGTGCTGCTCACCACGTTCCTCATGCCGCTTGCTGCGCTTGGCGACTGGACGAGCGTGCGAACCAAGCTGCGGACGCACTACGCGCTGCTGCTCATCCTGACGACGGGGATGATCGGCGTCTTCGTGGCGCTCGACTTCCTGCTGTTCTACGTGTTCTGGGAGATCATGCTCGTTCCGATGTACTTCGTGATCGGAATCTGGGGTGGCTCCCGGCGCATTTACGCGAGCGAGAAGTTCTTCATCTACACCATGGGCGGATCGCTGCTGATGCTGGTGGCGATCCTGGTAGTGTGGCAGTCCATTGGCGCGGACACCTTCAGCTACGACCAGACGGTGGCAAGGCTGGCGCTGACCCCCGTGCAGTCACTCTGGCTGTTCGGCGCGTTCTTCCTGGCCTTCGCGATCAAGGTTCCGCTCTTCCCATTCCACACATGGCTGCCGGATGCGCACGTGGAGGCGCCCACAGGCGGTTCCGTGATCCTCGCGGGCGTGATGCTCAAGATGGGGGCGTACGGCTTCCTGCGCTTCGCGCTCCCGCTGTTTCCCTCGGTGGCCATGCATCCGGCCGTACGGGGGATCATCATCGGTCTCGCGGTCGTGTCCATCGTGTACGGCGACATGGTGGACATGGTGCAGCCTGACCTCAAGAATCTGGTGGCCTACTCGTCCATCAGACAACTCGTATTCGTGATGCTGGGAATATTTGCGCTCACGATGCAGAGCGTGCAGGGCGCCCTTGTGATCATGATCAGCCATGGAGTTTCCACGGCGGGTCTCTTCCTGCTGGTCGGCATGCTGTACGAGCGCACGCACACCCGCGAGATATCGTCCTACGGCGGCATCGCGAAGGTCGTTCCCATGTTCGCGGCGTTCCTCATGCTGGTGTCGCTCGCCAGCATCGGCCTGCCCGGCACGAGCGGGTTCGTGGGCGAGTTCCTCGTGCTCGTGGGCTCGTACAAGACCTACCCGTTCGCTGCCATCATAGCAGCGAGCGGTGTTATCTTTGCCGCCGTCTATCTGCTCTGGGCGTTGCAGCGGGTGGTGTTCAATCCGCTCTCGAACGAGGAGAACCGGCACCTGAGTGACCTGAACCGGCGCGAGCTCGGAATGATGGGGGTGATTGCCCTCGTGATCATCGGGCTGGGCGTCGCGCCTGGACCGATGCTGCGGCGCATGGAGGCCGCCACGTCCCAGCTCATCGAGCATGTGGAGCGGGGACACGCCTTTGCCGAAGTGCAGCGGGCCAGGGAACAGACTGAACAGCCCTGAAGTCGTACGGAGACTCTTACGTGCATCTAGATCTCGCCGCTCCCGGCCAACTGACAATTGCGATGCTGCCGGAGCTGATACTCGCCATCGGTGCGATGATTCTGCTCCTGGTGGGCGTATGGGGAGAGGAGACCGCTGAACGAACGCGCGGCGTGGGGATTGCCTCGATCGGGGTGACCCTTGCCGCGCTGGTGGTCGTCGGCTGGATGTGGAGCAGCGGGGTCACGTCCACGCTGGGCCTGGTGGCCGTTGACGGATTCCGATGGGGAACCAGTTGTGTAGTGCTGGTCGGCGCGCTGCTCACGCTGCTCCTGTCGCTGGACGACAACGAGCGCATCGGGGTGCGGGCTTCGGAATCCTACGTCCTGACGCTGCTCGCCACGTGCGGCATGCTCATCCTTCTGGGTGCGCGAGACCTGATCATGGTGTTCATCGGGATGGAGTTCATGTCCATCGCGGTGTACATCCTGGCAGGAATCGAGCGTCGCAGTGCGCGATCGGCGGAAGCGGCGCTCAAGTACTTCCTGCTGGGCGCTTTCAGTTCCGCGTTCCTGCTCTACGGAATTGCGCTGATCTACGGGGCAACCGCTTCAACGAACCTGGCGGTTATCGGCGACAGGCTCGCGGATCCTGCCGTAGCCGGCAGCTCGATGTTCATCGTGGGCGTTGCGCTCATGCTCGTCGGCTTCGGGTTCAAGGTCGCGGCCGTTCCGTTCCACATGTGGACGCCTGACGTTTACGAGGGCGCTCCGACACCGTACACCGCGTTCATGGCGTCCGCGCTCAAGGCCGCCGCGTTTGCCGCCTTCGTGAGGGTCACTCTCGAGGCGCTCCCGAATGCCTACGAACTGTGGCACGGGGCCCTGTGGTGGATCGCCGTGCTGACGATGGTGATCGGCAACATCATCGCTCTTGCGCAGAACAACCTGAAGCGCCTGCTCGCGTATTCCAGCATCGCGCACGCCGGGTACCTGCTGGTGGCGCTCCTTACCGGGACCGACGCGGGTGCGGCGGCCCTCGTCTTCTACCTGTTCGCCTACACCTTCGCCACGGTAGGCGCATTCGGCATCGTCTGCATGCTCGGCCACTCGGTTGCCAACTCGGATGACCTTGGCGCATACGCTGGGCTCTGGAGCGTTCGCCCCGGGAGTGCCGCGGCGATGGCGGTGTTCATGCTCGCGCTGCTGGGCTTCCCGCTGGCGGGCGGCATGGGCTTCTTCGCCAAGTGGTACGTGCTTCAGGCAGCCCTTCAGGCTCCGTCCCCGCAGACCAGGCTTGCGATCATCCTCGTGCTCACCAGTGTGCTCTCGGCGGCATACTACCTGAGGGTGATCATCGTGATGTTCTTCAGGCCGCGTCCTGACGGCGCGCCGGCAATCGTTCCTGCGCCAACGCCCACGCGATTCGTCATCGGCGCCACGGTGGCCCTGATACTCTTCCTGGGTGTGTACCCCAGTCCGGCCGTGCGCCTCGCGAGGGCGAGCGCTCCCCTGGGAGATCGCACGGTGGCGCCGCAGCTTCGCTCGCCTGAAGTTCCCGTGGCTGGAGAGCGGGTAACGCTCCCCGGTGCTCCGGAGGTGAGCCTGGCACAGTAGGAAGTTCTGCCCGCGGCGGCCACATGCGTGCGGGACTGGCCAGCGCGCTGGCGTCCCGCCACTTCCCGGAACGGAAGGCACGAATCCGGCGCACGGACGTGCGTAAGGCAGGCCGGCAGCACGGCGGTGCATCGTCAGGCTTCGACTGCCTGACGGGCCACGGAACGAGTCAACAGCAATCTCAACGGATTTCCGGCATGGCAATAAGCCACAATATCTTCCGTCAGTACGACATCCGCGGAGTAGTGGGAAGCGAGCTCACTACCGAGGCAGCGAGGGCGATTGGAGATGCGTATGCGCGCAACATGCTGGCTGCCGGGGTGAAGGGCGCCGTTGCCGTGGGACGCGACAATCGGCCGTCGGGCGCTGAGCTTCGTGACGCACTGGTGGGTGGACTTACTGACGCCGGCGTGGATGTCGTGGACATCGGAGTCGTGCCGACACCGCTGATGTACTGGTCGCTGTGGCACGTCGGCGTCGCAGGCGGAATCCAGATCACGGGCTCCCACAACCCGCCGGAGTACAACGGATTCAAGATGTGCCTGGGCACAGACTCTCTGCACGGTGAGGCAATTCAGCACCTGTACGAGCTGATCAGGAATCCGGAGCCACCGGCCGCCAGTCGCGGCAGCGTGCGCGAGGAGGAGGTGATCGAGCCTTACCTCAAGGACATCGCGCAGCGCATCGGCAGGCTCACCAGGAAGGTGAAGGTGGTGTTCGACTGCGGAAACGGCGCGGGCGCCCTGGTGGCACCGCAGCTCTTCGCCCAGCTCGGGCTGGAGGCGCGCGGGCTGTTCTGCGAAAGCGACGGCACCTTCCCCAACCACCACCCGGATCCCACGGTCGTGGAGAACCTGGAGGACCTCATCGCCGCCGTACGCGAAGAGGGCGCCGAGCTCGGCATCGCGTTCGACGGCGACGCGGACCGCATCGGGGTGGTGGATTCCGAGGGCGACATCATATGGGGCGATCACCTGCTCATCCTGTACGCCCGTGATGTACTCGAGCGCACGGGGAAGGGGCAGTCCATCATCTTCGACGTGAAGTGCTCGCAGGCGCTGCCAGACGCCATCGAGCGTGCGGGTGGAAAGCCCGTGATGTGGAAGACCGGACACTCGCTCATCAAGGAGCGCATGAAGCAGTTGTCGGCTCCGTTGGCCGGCGAGATGTCGGGACATATGTTCTTCAGCGAGGGCTTCTACGGCCACGACGACGCTCTTTACGCCGCCGCGCGGCTCCTTCGCATCGTGGCCGATTCGGGCAGGAGCGTTCGGGAGATGCTCGCGGACGTGCCCAGGTTCGTCTCCACGCCGGAGATTCGCGTTGACTGCCCCGACGACGTCAAGTTCGGCATCGTGGACGAGGCCGTTCGCCATTTCGGATCGCTGCATGACGTGGTGAACGTGGACGGTGCCCGAATCCTCTACGGCGACGGCTGGGGGCTCATTCGCGCATCCAATACGCAGCCTGTTCTCGTGCTGCGCTTCGAGGCGCGCACGCCCGAGCGACTCGCCGAGATTCGCGGCGAGATGGAGTCGTGGCTGGCGGCCAAGGGAATCAGCGTCTGAAGTGAGCTGGCGTCGCCTGGGCTTCCGCGCGCTCATCGCCATCGCCCTGGCGCTGGTGATCGGGCGCCTCACGGCGGGAGTCCTGAGCGACTACCTCTGGTTCGAGGCGATGGGAGCGGCAAGGCTCTGGCGCGAGAAGGCGTTGGCCGTTCTCGTGCTCCAGGGCGGCGCCGCGCTTCTGGGCACCCTGTTCGTGTTCGCGAACCTGTTCGCGGTGCGCGCCTCCATCCTGAAGCTCATGCTGCCGCGCCGCGTGGCGAACCTGGCGTTCGCGGAAGAGGTGGAGCCCCGTCTGCTGACGATGGCAGTGGCGCTGCTCTCGTTCGGCATCGGCCTGCTCCTGGTGTTCGCCCAGGGTCCCTGGCACGCGTTCACTCTCGCCAGGCACCTGCGCCCGTGGGGCAAGGCCGACGAGTACCTTGAGCGGGACCTCTCGTTCTACATGGGCTGGCTGCCCGTGGAACGTGCGTGGTACCAGTGGTCACTGGTGGTTCTCGCAACCACTGCGGTGGTAGTGCTGCTGCTTTACGCGCTGTCCGGAAGCCTGCACTGGCGCCGCGGTACCATCCGCCTGACGCGACATGCCCGCCGACACATCTTCACGCTCGGCGCGCTGCTACTGCTGATGCTAGCGTGGGGATTGCGCCTGGATCGCTACGAATCGCTTCTCGAGCTGCACGGCGGGGCGTTCGGGATGCTCGACCACATTCCGGGACTCGCGGCCACCATCGTGCTGTCACTCCTGTACGTGGCCGCGGCGGTGCTGGTTTTCTGGGCCGGATGGACAGGACAGGTACGCGTTGCGTTCGGCGTGGTGACCACGATGATCGTTACGACGCTGCTCCTGCGTCACGCCCTTCCGCTCCTGTACGGCTGGACGCACCCGATCGCAAGCTCGCAGGTGCGGGATCGGCCGTACGTGGAGACGCGCAACGGATACACGCGTCAGGCCTACGCGCTCGACAGCCTGATACTCGGCAAGCGCACGCTGCCTGCAGACAGTCTGGAGTCTCTGGCAGACGGCGTTCCGTCATGGGAGCCCCTGCCGCTTGCCCTTGCGGTGCGTCGCTCCGCGGCGCGCGGAGACCTCGTTGGCACGTCCGGTTTCGTTGCCAGTCCGGACGGCATCAGGCAGCTGCTGGTCGAGAGGCGCAGCGATGAAGAGTCGGCAGGCGATCCCGCCGGAACGTGGTCGGTGCTCACTGCGGATCCCACGCGCGCCGGTGCCGACGGACGCCTTCCATTCGCCAGTGTCGGGTCCCGGATGCTGCCTCCGGTGCTCGTGTACGAGGGAGCGTCCGGATACCTGGTGGTTCTGGACTCCACCGGCCGCCTGCAGGCGCCCTCGCTAGGCGGGAACGGCCGCCGGCTCATACATGCGTGGGCAACTCAGAACCTGCGACTGGCCTTCGGGAATCTCCCGCCTCACGCGAAACTGCTTCGCGCGCGCGACGTACGCGCAAGGCTCGCCGCGCTCGTGCCTTTCTTCGAGTCGGGCGATGTCTCCATTGGGGTTCACGCGGATTCGCTCTACTGGATCTCGCACCTGTACGCCGCGTCCACCAACTATCCGCTTAGCCGAGCCACGGTGGCGATGGGCCGTGAGTGGTCGTACTTCCGGTACGTGGCCACCGCATACGTGAACGCACATACCGGTCGTGTGCTGATCGCCAGGGGGGCGGGCGATCCGCTCTCCGAGACATGGTTCCGGGGCTTTCCGGAGCTGTTCGACATGTGGAGCGACGTTCCGGAGCAGCTGGTCGCCTCCACTCCGCCGCCCATGGAGAGCGCCATCGTGCAGGCGCGTGCGTTTGCCGAGGTGGGGGCGCGAGTTGCACCCCAACCGGTCGGGCGCCTTCTCTGGCCCACGGGCGGCGACTCGGCAGTGAGGGGCGACGAGCCTCCACTCATGGCGGCCGGCGACGGCGTTCTTCAGGCGCTGCTGCCCATTCTCCGTGTCAGGGACGACCGCCTTGCCGGGGTCATGGTGGCTCGCGGCGGGGCGCGGCCAGGCGTGCACTACGAGCCGGTTTCCGACACCACCCTGCGCTGGTATAGCGCATCGGAGGCTCTCCGTGCTCTCCAGAGCGAGGCTGCGGCGCGAATGTCGGACGGCCGCATCGTGGCTGGTGCCGTGCGCCTCGTGCCGGCGGGAGACCAGCTCCTGTTCGTCAACTCGTTCTACACATGGGGAACCGGCGATCCGCCCAGGCTCGCCGGAGTGGCCGTTAAGCAGGGGTCTGAGAGGGCACTGTTCGCCACGTCCGCTGCGGCCGTCCTGGCCGGGTCTGCAACGGTATCGGGAGACAGCTTGCGGGAGTGGACGGCCGCCGAATGGCGTGAGCGCGCCCGCGCCGCGTACGACTCCGCCCGCGCCGCTCTCCAGCGCAGCGACTGGAACGCGTTCGGAGAGGCCTATGAGGAGCTCGGCCGGTTACTCGAGTGGTCGCCCCCGTAGCATTATCGGCAGGGCCAACGGCTGCCGTCGCAGGCCCCGGACGGTTGCCGCCATTCCGCGTTACCGATAGCTTGCCGCGCGGACCCGCGTCCAGGGTCAGTCCCATGTTCCCGCCGGAAACGACGAGACATTCGCATGGGTCAAGCGCGAAGAATGACACTCAGACTGGAGCGTTCGTGAATATTCACGAGTATCAAGCGAAGGAGATCTTCCGCTCGGCGGGGATCCCCATCCCGCCCGGTGAGATCGCGACCACGCCCGAACAGGCGGAGGAGATCGCGCGCCGGTACGGGGGCACCGTAGTCGTCAAGGCTCAGGTTCACACCGGAGGTCGCGGCAAGGCTGGCGGAGTGAAGCTCGCCAAGTCGCCGGAAGAGGCGAAGGGTCATGCGACGAACATCATCGGCATGACCATCAACGACCTCACGGTGGAGAAAGTGCTGGTCACGCCGGCGGCCGACATCGCAAGCGAGGCCTACGTGGGAATCATCGTGGACCGCGCCACCAAGCGCGCCGTGTTCATGGTGAGTCCGGAAGGCGGAATCGACATCGAGGAAGTGGCGGCAACCACTCCCGAGAAGATCATGAAGCATCCGGTGGACCCGCGCTACGGCCTGCTGCCTTTCGAGGCCATGCAGATGGGCTTCTTCCTCTATCCCGGTGACGTGAAGAAGGCTCGTGCGGCAGCGCAGATCATGCGCCAGCTCTACGTGGCCTTCCTCGAGGCGGGTGCCTCGATCGCCGAGATCAACCCGCTCGTCGTCACGCCTGGCGGTGAAGTACTCGCGCTGGACGCAAAGGTGGTCATTGACGACAACGAGCTGGATCGTCGTCCGGCCGTCGCTGCGCTTCGCGACGAGAGTTCCGAGGAGCCGAGCGAGGTCGCCGCTCGTGAGGCAGGACTGACGTTCATCAAGCTCGACGGCAACGTGGGCTGCGTGGTGAACGGCGCCGGCCTCGCAATGGCCACCATGGACCTGGTGAAGTACTACGGCGGCGAGCCCGCCAACTTCCTGGA
>CAYQAO010000012.1:26815-62769 GCA_964415485.1 uncultured Gemmatimonadaceae bacterium | reverse complement strand
CTAGGGTCTCGCCCCCAGCGCAGACTGGCGCCCGGCACCCAGGGAGGAGAGGTCGGGGTCTCCAGGGTCATTGATGGCCTGGATCAGGACTCGCTCCTCCTCATGGACCACTGCGGGAGGCATCGGCTCGTCCGGCAGCAGCTCGGCAGCGATGAGCGCGCGCCTGGTGCGATGGACGAACTCCATGACCACCACCACCGTGATGAAGCCGAGCGTGGGGGAAGCGAATACCGCGACCCACCGCCAGCCGGCCGTAGGCGCCAGGAGGATCGGTATCGCTCCGGCAGCGCACGCGGCCACAAGCGTGAGCAGTGTGCCGAACGGCAGGAGCCACCTCTGGTTGCGCAGCCACATCAACGTCGCCCGAATTCTGGAACGCATTGCGTCCTCGCAGGTTCTCGGCTCGGACTTGAGCCACTCGATATTGGCAAACGCTTGGCAGGATTGATGACGCCGGAACGCGCCAGCTCATCAAGCCGATAGTGAACCACGTCACGATCCTTGTCAATAGAGAAATACTGTCGCCGGCGCATGGTCCCGGTAAGGCGGCGACCGCGCCGCCCGTTGCGCTTCCCCCTGCCTGGTAGATCGTGCACCGTTGTGAGTAGCGCCCGGTCGCCATGCCGTTTCGTCCGGTGCTCCCCAGCAGGCCGCCGGGCGGTCGTCGGTGCTTCCACGACGCGCGGGCGCCCGCATCACCTCATTCCTGCACTCGAACACCCTCGAGACAATGACCCATTTCGTTCACCCGGCAGCGTTCGTCTGCGGACGCGTTCGCCTCGGAGATCGTGCCTCCGTGTGGGCCGGCGCTGTCCTGCGCGGCGACTCGGACGAGATTCACATCGGCGATGAATCGAATGTGCAGGACGGCGCCGTGGTACACTGCGACCCCGGGCTGCCCGCGCTGGTGGGAAATCGCGTGGGCATCGGTCACCGCGCCGTGGTGCACGGCTGCGTGATCGAGGACGATTGCCTGATCGGGATCGGAGCGATCGTGCTGAACGGTGCGCGCGTGGGCGCAGGCTCGGTGATCGGCGCCGGTGCCGTGGTGCCCGAGGGTACGGTCATTCCGCCGGACTCCGTGGTTCTGGGAGTTCCGGGCCGAGTGGTGCGGCAGGTGGACGACGCGCTGCGGGCCAGGCAGAAGCGTACGGTGGCGGCGTACCTGGAGCTCCAGCGGCGGCACAGGGCGGGCGAGTTTCCGGCGTACCCCGCCGGTTTGGAGCGTGGCTCCGGCGGAGTCTGGGTATAGGGCGGTCCTGCGCCTGCGGATTCCTCGAGTCGCGTCGCACCATGTGTCCCGGGCAGACCCGGAGCATCCTGTGTTTCCAGGCAAGTCGGCAGGCCCGAAGTCGTGCGTCTCGTGCGGTCAGGGCGCGGCACATGCGTAGTTTTCGGCTGCGATGCGCGGCTGGAAGGAATGCTGTAACTTTAAGCAGCGGCGGCAGATAGCAGTTTCTGGCGGAGGGCCGTCCTAGGGGATGTGCGGAGGGTGCGAGCGTGTGCCCGTGAGCGTGGTCGAGCTTCTCCACATCGTCCGTGGATAACCCGTCAGAAAGCGGCTTCGTGATGTTGAGATCGTAAGGTGTGTATTTGCAACTAGTTAACTTCGGACTGGCGCGGAATCACGAGTGGGGCTAACCTTTCCGCCCCGGCGCAATCCGTCGCCCTGACGGGAGTCGTTCCCCACGCGCCCCGGATCCAGGCCAGCCGCACCCCCCAGTACCCTCCAGGGAGAGTCGTCTTCATGTCCCAGAACTCCGCACCCCAGCTTCCTCCGGCACAGCTCTCGGCCAATGCCCGCACCGTTCTCGAGAAGCGGTATCTCGTCAAGGACGAGAGTGGCAAGCCTCTCGAGACGCCGGAGGAAATGTTCTGGCGTGTGGCAACCGTCGTGGCGGAGGCCGATCGTCGTTATGGCGCGACGGACGATCAGGTGCGCCAGACGGCGGAGGAGTTCTACGCACTGATGACGCAGCGGCGCTTCGAGCCGAACTCGCCCACGCTCATGAACGCAGGGCGTCCGCTCGGACAGCTGTCCGCGTGCTTCGTGCTGCCTGTCGCGGACTCGTTGAGCAACGGACACGACGGCATCTACGACACGCTGCGCTCCATGGCGCTGATCCACCAGTCGGGCGGGGGAACCGGCTTCTCGTTCAGCAGGCTGCGCTCCAAGGGATCCATGGTGCGCTCCACCACCGGTGTCGCGAGCGGCCCGGTGTCGTTCATGAAGCTCTACGATGCCAGCACGGACGCGGTGAAGCAGGGGGGAACGCGTCGCGGTGCGAACATGGGCATCCTGCGTGTAGACCATCCGGACATCATGGAGTTCATCACCTGCAAGGAGGACCTCACGCAGGTGACGAACTTCAACATCTCCGTGGCGGTGACGTCGAAGTTCATGGACGCGTTGCGCAAGGGCGGCAGCTACGACCTGATCGAGCCCTCCACTGGCGAGGTAGTGGGCAGCCTGGACGCGGCAACCGTGTGGGACCGCATGATCGAGGGCGCATGGCGCACCGGCGAGCCGGGCGTCTTCTTCATAGACGAGGCCAATCGCTACAACCCGGTTCCGCACCTCGGCGCCTACGAGGCGACCAACCCGTGCGGCGAGCAGCCGCTCCTGCCTTACGACGTCTGCAACCTGGGCTCGATCAACGTGGGCTACTACGTGGCCGACGGAAACATTGACTGGGACGCGTTCCGACGCGACGTGCACCTCTCGGTGCGCTTCCTGGACAACGTCATTGACGTAAACAAGTACCCTCTGCCCGAGATCGACGCGCTCTCCAAGCGCATCCGCCGCATCGGACTCGGCATCATGGGCTTCGCCGACCTCCTCGTGAGGCTCGGCATTCCCTACGACTCGCCCGATGGCGTGGAGATGGGTCGCCGGATCATGGGCTTCGTGGACACCGCCGCCAAGGCCGCCAGCGAGCAGCTCGCCAACGAGCGCGGCGCCTTCCCCGAGTGGGCGCGCTCCATCTGGGGGCCTGACGAGACCTGCGCACGCGACGAGAACGGCGAGCGCATCCGTCCCATGCAGCTCCTTCGCAACTGCAACGTCACCACCGTAGCGCCCACGGGCACCATCTCCATCATCGCCGGCTGCTCTTCAGGGCTGGAGCCGCTCTTCGCCGTTGCGTTCATGCGCAACCAGGCCGGAGTCATGATGCCGGACGTGAACGAGGACTTCGTGAACATCGCGAAGGCCGAGGGCTGGTACTCGGACGAGCTAATGGAGCGCATCGCTCGTGAGGGCACCGTGGCGTTCCCCGAGGTTCCGGAGAAGTGGCAGCGCGTGTTCGTCACGGCGAACGCCATCTCGCCCGAGTACCACATCCGCATGCAGGCCGCCTTCCAGGAGCACTGCGACTCTGCCATCTCCAAGACCACGAACTTCGCGCACACGGCCAGCCGCGAGGACGTGCGCAAGATCTACGAGCTCGCCTACGAGCTGAAGTGCAAGGGCGTCACGGTGTATCGCGACGGCTCCCGCGACGGCCAGGTGCTCTCCACCGGCGCCACCGAGAAGGCGAAGGCCGAGCGCGCGCAGGGTGGCAGCAACGAGGCGAACCTCAAGCGCGAGATCGGTGAGCTGCAGGGCACCATCGCCGAGCTTACGGCCGAGCTCGAGCGCACCCGCAAGGCCCTGTACGAGAGCGAGGCGGAGACGCTGCAGCGTCGCGCCAAGCGCTCGCGCCCCGACATGCTGCGCGGCACCACCATCCGCAAGGAAACCCCGCTCGGCACCATGTTCGTGAACATCACGGAAGACGAGCTGGGTCAGCCGTTCGAGGTGTTCATCAGCCTCGGAAAGGCCGGCGGTTCCGCGATGGCCGACGCCGAGGCCATGGGTCGCCTGATTTCGCTCGCGCTGCGTTCGGGCATTCCGCTCACGGAGCTTCACCGCCAGCTCCGCGGCATCTCGTCGGACCGCGCCGTCGGGCTCGGCCCGAACAAGGTGCTGTCGGTGCCGGACGCGGTGGGAATCGCGCTCGAGGAGTGGATGCGTGCCCGTCAGGGTGTGCAGCAGGAGCTCCTCTCGGAGGCCGCGCGTCCCAACCTCACGAGCTTCACGCCGGCTTCGTCCGCGCCGGTGCCGGCTCCCGTGCCCGTTGCCAACTCGAACGGTGGCGCTGCGGAAGAGGAGCTCAGCTTCGACGGATACTTCAATCCGCAGGCGTTCATCGGTACCTGCCCCGACTGCAGCTCGCAGCTGGAGTATGCGGAAGGATGCGTGAAGTGCCATGTGTGCGGCTTCTCGGAGTGCGGCTGACGACCGTGGCATCGTCAGGCGGCACGGCGCGGCCGGCCGCCTGACACCAGGGGCCGAGGCCCGGGTACGATGAAGACTCGTGTGGCGCGCGCCGATCTCTCGATTGGCGCGCGCTTCGTGTTCTCTGCGCGACGGTCCGGGTTCGCTCGGCGAGTGTGATTCGCTGGACTTCGCCAGGTCCGCTCGGCCGGAGTGACGAGACCGGCGTCACGCCGTATCACCCGCAGCCTGCAGTCAGCTGCAGCACATTGGAGAAGGACTGATGGCAGAGAACGAAAGCGTTGACATCAGAGCGCTGAGCGGCGCGGACGTGGCAGTCATGCGAGAGATGCTGGCCGTATTCGGCAGGGCGTTCGACGAAGCGCATACCTTCACGTCGCGACAGCCTGACGACGAGTACCTGCGGCGCCTGCTCTCGAGCGAGCAGTTCATCGCCATCGCCGCCCTGGAAGGTGACAAGGTCGTGGGAGGACTCGCCGCATACGTACTGCCGAAGTTCGAACAGCCCAGGTCGGAGATATACATCTACGACCTGGCCGTGGACGAGGCCTTCAGGAGGCGCGGGATTGCAACCGCGATGATCGCCGAAATTCAGCGTCAGGCGGCGTCCCGCGGCGCGTGGGTGATCTATGTGCAGGCGGACTACGGCGACGACCCGGCGATCGCGCTCTACACCAAGCTCGGCGTGCGCGAGGACGTAATGCACTTCGACATACCTCCCGCGCCAGCCAGCCGGTAATGCAGCGTAAGGCTGGGTAGTGCTCCTTCACTTCCCCCGTTCATCGCCAGCGGCTCCGGAGGGCGCAACTCAGCAGGTAGTGGCAGTATGAGCTGAAGTCCCTATGCTTCCGGGCTCCCGCGCCTGACGCCTGCAGCTTCGCGAGCGGTCGTACCGAGATCCGGGCTCCCCGGCCCCGGCTCGCCAGGCGATTCGGGGCACTCGAAAGCTGTAGCTGTCCGGAATTCCTTGTCCGCGGCGGCCGGCCGTCCGTGACCGTCGGCCCATCTGGCCACCAGCAGGGCGGCGGCGGCGGACGCGGCGCCCATGAGCGTGAACGGCAGCCCGACGATGGCGGTGAGCCTCCAGGATTCGGCAGCTCCCTCGCTTGCGCTTGCCACTCCCATCCCCACGAGGAGTGCAGGGACAAGGCTGAGAAGGACACCACCGAGCGCGCCCCAGGCGGTGAAGGTCGGCAGGGAGAGCTCGCTGAACCTGCGGCGCTTTCCGGCGATACCGACCACGATGGCGAACAGGACGCCGCCCACAAACCCCGGAACCGCGAGTGCGGGCGGCGGGGCGTCGAAGACCTGGAAGAACTGCCCCGGAACGAAGGTGCGCACGGGGATCATGAGGATGCCCATGAGCGCCCAGCCGACAGCCCAGGTGATTCCCATACCGATGACGCCTCGCAGGCGCCTGAGCCATCTCGTCATGCGTGGTGCTCCTTGACCAGGGCACCGGAAAGCGGGGGGATGTGGCGGTGTCGGGCTTCATAGCGCAAAGTGCACTCTACGCTTACCACTCCCGCAACGGGCTGGCACCGGTCCCACTTCGGGTGCATTCTGGCTCACGCACTACACATTTCCGAATCACGACGGAGGACGCATGACCGGCCGACCGGATAGAGACCTGGAGCGCAGGTACAGCCGCTCGCAGTTCGTGGAGAAGCTCCGCAGGTTCGCGGACTCCCTTGAGGCCGAGGAGGCGTTCAACATCCAGGTTGCGAACGAGCGCCTGCGGGTGCCGGCAAATGCCACTTTCAGCATCGAGCACGAGCGTGGCGACGGCATGGACGAGCTCGAGTTCCAGATCAAGTGGCCCACCCAGAAGGGTACGGGCACGTAGTCCCGAGGACGCCTCGGGCCAGCTGATCGTCAGGCGCATCCGGCCATTTCGCTCCGTGCTCCCGTAGCACGAGGACGAAAGGGCGGGGTTGCGCAGCCCGACGAACCGATGCTGCCACAGTCGCCAAGGCTTCCCGACTGCCTGCATGATGACTCCGGCTCATGGATGCATACGACTGACGCTGATCGCCATACTCTTCCTCGCATGCGCAGGCGACGCGCCTGACGAGGACGAGTGGGTCGTCATGTTCGAGGACGACAACCAGTCTGTCGCTTTCGCTCCTTCGCACGTCAGCCCCCACCCCGAGGGGTGGTACACGGTGTGGTATCGCACCGACCATAGCAGGCCGCGCTCCCGCAACGGGGATGTGTGGCACCGAGAGATTACCTGGGCGGTGCTCCGCTGCGATGGACTCTGGTTCAGGATCAGGGAGGTGGCCCTGCTGGATGGCGCCCGCGTGGTTTCGAGGCAGCGCGCCACGCGACAGGAGTTCGAGCGCCAGCCATGGCGGCTGGTGGCTCGAGGGACGAGCGAGGAAGAGGTGGCCGCCGCGGTTTGCGAGCATGTTGGAGAACCGCCTGTCCACGCGGCCAGGCAATAGGTTCGATGCGGTTGCCGCTCCCGGATCTCGTCTTCATCTTGCCGCCGTCCATCGAATCCGGCTCGTCGCCGGAGTCCGCTCAACCACTTCCGGATAATCGCAAGAGGCCATGACCGAAGCGTCCATGTCACGCATTCCCGAAGGTGTAGAGTCCGCAGGTCCGTACGGCACCCACTCCAGCACGGCGGCGCAGGCAGCAAAGTCCCTTGCACGCGTCGCGCTAGGCTGGTTCCTGCTGCACCAGGGTTGGGGCAAGGTAGTGCAGGACTGGACAGGAGGGCCTGGATCCTTCTATCGAGGCAACCAGTTCCAGAACAACAACCCGGAGTGGCTGCCGACCTTCATCGCGGCACCGTACGGCTATGCACTCCCCTGGGTGGAGTTCGTGTGCGGCGCGCTCCTGATGCTCGGGCTCTTCAACAGGGTCTCGGCCGGCGTAGCCACGTTAGTCTTCCTGAGCATCATGATCGCATGGCTCGACGCCGGGAATCTCTTTCCGCGGCACATGCTCATGATATACGTGCCTCTGGGAGCGTACTTCTTCCTCACGGGCCCGGGCCGATACAGCCTTGATTCCATCCTGAATCGCAACAGGACCTGAGCGGGTCGGGCGGCAGGACTGCGGGAACCGCAGGCGCCGGCTCCGGATCCAGGTTGCCGGTGCAGCGAGCCCAGCTGGTCTCCGGGCACTACCAACCTTGCAGTCCATGTCTGACGAAAGCTCCTCGATAGCGCGCGAATCCGGACTGGTTCGCTCGATAGGCACCCTGGCACTCGGTGCCAGCATCGTGAACATCACCGTGGGCGGCGGCATATTCCGGCTGCCTGCGGACATGGCCGCGTCGCTCGGTGTCACGGCGCCACTCGCGTACCTGCTCTGTGCGGTGGCAATGGGACTCATAGTCCTTTGCATCGCCGAAGCAGGGAGTCGTGTGGCACTGACGGGCGGCCCTTACGCGTACATCGAGGTGGCGTTCGGGCCCTTCGTGGGGTTCCTGTCAGGCTTCCTGCTGTGGATGCTGCTGACGTTTGCGATGGCCGCCGTAGCCACCGTCCTCGTTGCCAGCCTGGGTGCGCTGCTGCCTGCCCTCTCAGGCAGGGTGGCGGGAGCGGCCGTGCTGATTGCCATCTACGCAGCCTTTGCAGCCATCAACATCAGGGCGGTGTCAGCCGGAGCGCGTCTCAACACGTTGATAACCGTAGCGAAGCTGTTTCCGCTCCTGCTCCTCGTCGTGGGGGGATTCCTGCTGGTGGACCGCGATAATCTGGCGCTGACAGCAGCGCCCGACATGCCGAAGCTCGCGCGAAGCAGCCTGCTGCTGATCTTCGCGTTTGCGGGGATCGAGGCCGCACTCGTGCCTGGCGGTGAGGTGCGCGATCCTGCGCGAACCGTTCCGCGCGCCCTCTTCGGCGCGATGATCGCCATAACGCTGCTGTATGCGTCGCTGCAGTTCGTCGCTCAGGGCCTGATTGGGCCGGCGCTTGCTGATTCTCCCGCGCCCCTCGCCGATGCAGCAGGCGCTGCGTTCGGCGGATGGGGGCGTACGCTGCTGCTTGCCGGAGCCGTGATTTCGATGACCGGATACCACGGAGCGATGATCCTCTCGTCCCCGCGCACACTGTTCGCCTTCGCGCGAGACGGCTTCCTGCCCCCGGTCTTCGCCCGGACGCACACCGTGTACAAGACGCCTGCTGTCGCCATCCTTGTTCAGTGCACGATCGTGCTGGCGCTGGCGATAACGAGCGAGTTCGAGCGTCTGGCCATTCTTGCCAACCTGTCCATCCTGGTGCTGTACGGAATGTGCTGCGTAGCCGCGTGGCAGCTTCGGCGCCGGGACGTTCGATCGGGTGGAATTCCGTTCCGCGTTCCTATGCCGGGCCTGGTGATCTTCCTGGCTCTCGCGGTGATCCTCTGGATGCTGAAGGAGGTGACTCTGGCGGAATGGTCTGCGTTCGGGGTGGCGCTGCTCATTGCCAGCGTGATTTTTCTTTTCAGGAGGAAGCCGAACGCAGTTGTCGGGCGGTAAGCTGTCAGCGCCGTGCATGTTGAGGGGCCTGGAGCATGTCTCGCGTCACAGTGCGAGATCCTTGTCTGAACGGAGCGGAATCGGGAGGTGAACGTGACGCGTGTGAGAGTCGAGAGCTACAGCATTTCCCTTGATGGTTTCGGCGCGGGTCCTGATCAGAGTCTCGAGAACCCGCTTGGCATTGGCGGGGAGGAGCTGCACGGATGGGCGCTGCCCACCCGAACGTTCCAGCGCGCGGTGTTCCGAAAGGAGGGTGGTGAAGACGGGTTGGACGAGGAGTTCGCTTCTCGCAGTTTCGAGAACATCGGTGCGTGGATCATGGGCCGGAACATGTTCGGCCCGGTCCGCGGGCCGTGGCCTGACGACAGCTGGCGGGGTTGGTGGGGCGAGGAGCCGCCTTACCACGTGCCGGTGTTCGTACTGACGCACCATGAGCGCGAGCCTCTCGAGATGAAGGGGGGAACGACCTTTTACTTCGTGACTGGCGGTATTCACGAAGCTCTCGAGCGTGCTCGTGAGGCGGCTGACGGAAGGGACATTCGCATCGGCGGTGGCGCGAGCACCATCCGCCAGTATTTGCGAGAAGGCCTGATCGACGAGCTGCATGTGGCCGTGTCTCCCGTGTTCCTCGGCGCGGGCGAAAGCCTCTTCGAGAACGTGGACATGCGCGCGGCAGGTTACGAGTGCGTGCGATTCGAGAGCAGCGGGGCGGCGACACACCTTATTCTGAAGCGGACCGGCGCAGGCTGACCCGGCGGCGTGCACACATTGCTGCCGGAGCCAAGCACCAGCCTCACGCGGGAACCTGCCTCACGATCGAAAGGAGGAACGATGGACGAGAAGGCCCTGTTCACGAAGTTCTGGACGAGCGAAGCAAGGACCACCCGCAACGTCCTGGCGCGAATACCCGACGGCTCGGACTACAGGCCGGATCCGAAGTCGCGGACCGCGAAGGAGATTGCCTGGCAGATCGTGGCCGAGGAGCGCATGATCATCGAGGCTTTGGAGAACGGCACTGCGGAGTGGGCTCCGCCTCCAATGCCGGCCACCATGTCCGAGTTGGTCAGGACCTATGAGGAGCAGAGCGCAGACATAATCGAGCGCTGGAAGGCGCTGCCTGACGAAAGGTGGAACGGTGCCGTGAGCTTCTTTGGCAATGAGCGGCCGGCGTCGGCGATGGCCTGGAGCTTCCTGTTCGACATAGTTCACCATCGCGGGCAGATCAGCACGTACCTGCGGCCCATGGGCTCTACTGTCCCGCAGATCTACGGCCCCAGCGCGGACGAGCCATGAGCTTCGCGTCCTGCAGGAGCGCGGCATGAGCTCCAGGACGATCAGAACCACCATCACTCGCATGGGCTCCGGGTGCTTCATACCGGTCACTTTCGATCCGCGCGAAGCGTTCGGCAGGGTGCGGGCACCGGTCACTGTCACGCTCAACGGCTACACGTACCGGAGCACCATCTCCTCCATGGGCGGCGCATACCTGATCCCTCTTCGAAAGAGTCATCGGGAGGCCGCGGGACTCGAGGGCGGTGAGACGCTGGACGTGAAGATCGCGCTGGACCGTGAGGTTCGGGACGTGGAGCCTCCAGCAGACCTGGTGAAGGCACTGAAGACTGCCGGGGTACTAGAGCGCTGGTCCGCCCTGAGCTATACCCACCGGCGTGAGCACGTGGAGGCCATCGAGGAGGCGAGGAAGCCCGAGACCAGGGCGCGGAGGATCGAGAAGGCCGTGAAGATGGCTGCGGGCTGACGACAGGGCGGAAGTGTGACGAGGCGCCAGCCATGGCCCCGGATGACGTCTCCCGGATCGCTGCGACGCATCTCCTCACGCGAGGGGAAGTCTGGCCTCCCGTACGTGCCCGCGCGCACGTTCCTGGAATACCACTCGGGGAACCCGTGTCACACACATTCGAGCCTGGCGGTAGGCGGCCTCCGTTCCGGCAGTGGCTGCGCGCCACGTGGATAGGCTGGATCACAGGCATACCGCTCATCGTGCTCTTCGCCTTGCTGGGTGAGATGCTCGGAACGGGAGGCGTGCAGGCGGTGGTCGGGATGGGGATGGGACTCGGGGTGGGGGCCATGCAGGGCGGAGTACTGGGACGCGTCATCTCCCGGTGGCGCTGGACTCTGGTCACCACGGTCGGCCTGACGCTTCCGCTCCTGACAGCCGACATCGCTGCCCTCGTGGGCAGGCCGACGCAGTTCCGCCTGTACCTGGCCGTGGCCGCTGGCGGAGCCCTCGCAGGTCTCTGTCAGGCAGTCATCACGGGTCGCCGGTCACCAGGCCCGTTCCTGTTGTGGACAGCAGCCTCGGTCGCAGGCTGGACCCTCGCGGCCGGAATGGCCTATCTGGCCGACTCGCTGCCACGTACGGCGCCCCTTCTGGGCATCACGGGCGCCTTTGCGTATCTTGGCATAACAGCCTTGGGAGGACTATTGCTCGGCGCCGTGACGGGCCTGGCGCTCGGCTCCCTGGTCAATGCGGCCCCCGTCGCAGCGTCCGGACGCACTGCAACCTCCTGATCGGCGGTCGGCTCCCCGGGGTTCCAGGCGCCGGCAGCCCGAGCTCGTGTCGTCGGAAGTGCCAACCCCGCCGGATGGCGGGCGCTTGCGGGGCCTGGTCACATTGATAGGTGCAGGGACGTGATCGAGCGAGTAATCCTGGCCCTTCGAGAGTTGTCGTCAGGCAGTGCCTGCGACGCAACTGCAACCGGCTGGCAGGAGCGGCAGGGCCGGCTGCAGCGCGCCGGAGGCGACTTTGCGGACGCGTACAGGTTGCTCGCCGACTGCCCGCAGGTGCACGTTTCTGCCAGGCAGGCTGAGTCCCTGAAGCGGCTCTACGAGGCGCTGTTCGACCTGGAAGGAGTTCGGGGCGGCAGCGCGCGTGGCACTGACTCCTCGAGCGAGGCGGCGCTGTGGCGTGACATTCACAGGATGGCCGCGAACACGCTCATGGAGCTTGGCGACAACCCGGCAGCACGCAGTCCGGAAGACGTCCGTACCCTGCAAACCGATACCACACGAGGTTCCTGATGCTCTTCATGCTGATGATCTACAACGACCCTGAGCTCCTGGATGCGCTTCCGGAAGGAGAGGCGGACGGCATGATGCGCAACTGCATTGCCCACGCGGACGAGCTCCGCGAGCGCGGGGAGTTGCTGGAGTCACGCATGCTCACGGACGTCAGCATGGCCAGGGCGGTTCGAATCCGGGACGGGAAGCTGTCGGCAGTGGATGGCCCGTTCGCGGAGACGAAGGAAGTGCTCGGGGGCTTCAACCTCATCGAGGCGGAAGACATGGACGAAGCCATTCGAATCGCCAGTGAGTTCCCGTGGGTACGCACCGGCTGTGTGGAAGTGCGACCGGTGCAGGACATAGAGGTCGTGCGTCGCCGGGTCGGCGCTGCGCCGGCACACGCCGAACCCTGACGACATCACACACTGAAAGAGACGGGGCCGTTCGCATCATGCGAACGGCCCCGCAACTGTTCGTGATGAGTGGGCTGAATCAGCCGTCAATGTTGGGGTTGTCGTTGATCTCGTTGCGCGGAAGCGGCCAGCAGTCCACTTCGTCGTTGTAGACCTGCCCCGTGGTGCTGCCCGGATACGGACCCGTGGGGAACAGGTTCACTCCGTAGAACTGCTTGTAGCGCCGCAGGTCGCCGAGCCTGTAGTTGGCCAGGTAGAAGTCGCGGGCACGCTGATCCCGCAACTCGGCCATCAGGGCATCGCCTGCGAGCGCAACAGGAGCCTGCTGGCCTGCCGCACGACGCTCGTTGACGAAGTCGAGCGTTTCAGGCACCGGGCCAGCCGCTTCGGCAATGATGTAGCGCGCCTCAAGCCCGCTGGAGAACCGGATCGCCGAACTCGGGAGGAGTTCGCCGCCAGGAATGCTGTTGTTGAACGTGGAGTACGAGGCCGGAGACAGCGGGGTTCCGGCCCGCGCCGTGCCGTCGTCTATTCGCGGAACGCGCGGATCGTCCGCCATGGCCTCGAAAGGCGTGAACAACAACCAGCCGTTGCTGCCCCCACCGATTCGGTTCCATACGCGGTTGTTCTCGCCCGTGGAGTTCGCCGAGTAGTACGCCCAGAACTCGAAGTCCTCCGGAACCTGTGAGGCAAACGCGCTTGCCTCGGCCTTCTGGTTGCGGTTGAGCGCCGCACGAGCGGAGCCTACCCTGGCGAGGTTGATGATCGAGTCGGCCGCCAGAACAGCGTTCGGAGCGGGAGGCGTGAGGTTGAGCGCATGCTGCCGTGCCGCAGTTGCAATCGTGATCGCCTGGTCGAAATGCGTCAGTGCATCGGCGAACATCTCGTCAGACGACTTCGGCGGCCCCTTGTCTATCGGGGTGACGCACATCATCTCGCTCAGGAACACGTAGCTGTACCCGGCGTATGCATGTGCCCGGGCGATGTGAAGGCTCCGGCTTGCCGAATCGCCGAGCACCTCCGTGAGTCGGCGCGCCACATCCTCGCCCGAGAACCGCGCGCGCTGCAGGGGTGCATACAGGAAGGCATTGATGTAGGACATGTCCGAGTACAACTCGCGGCGATCGATCTGTCCTTCCTCGATAAACGGATTGACGTTGCCGCGATTGGTGATCTCGTCCGTCATCTGCCCATTCCACCAGGCCACGTCGTCGAACGCGGCCTGCAGCGCGAACACCGGCGCGTTTGCCAGAAGGCCGACATACGCTGGAGAGTTCAGGTCCTTCTCCTCGATCGCGCCGGGATTCTCGGCAACCAGGAAGTCGTTGCAGCCCGCGGCCGTCCCCAGCGCAAGCAGGAGACACAGCTTCCCGGCGTACCTCCGCGCGTGGAAGCCATTCATGTATCGCTTCATGATTCGCATCGCTCGCATCAGTACGTGAGGTTGATGGACGCCGAGAGCCGCCGCAGCATGGGCGCTGCATACGCGTCGATTCGCACGAAATTACGGCCGCCGTAGGAGTTCACTTCCGGATCCGTACCTTCGTAGTCGCTCCACAGCGCGAGGTTGCGCCCGGACAGCACTATGCTGGCCGACTGCGCACCGAACCGCGTCACGAAGCGCTCCGGCACGTCCACGGTGAGGGAGAGCTCGCGCAGCTTGATGAAGTCACCCTTCTGGATCCACTCGGGTGATATGTTCGCCGCACGATAGACAGCGAGCTCGCGATTCCTGATCTGCTCTTCCTGGCTGCTGGGGAAGCGCGCCGACGGATCGTTGTTGCGCCAGCAGTTGTCGTTCGCCGCCTGGCAGCGGCTGCGCTCCTGCTGGTTGAAGATGTAGAACCCGCCCTTGTAGTCGAACAGGCTGTAGAGGCGGAAGTAGCGGAAGAACGTGAAGGTGTTGGAGAATCCGATCTCCCGAGTCGGCGTGGACGGACCGATGTACTTCTTCGCGTCCTCGCCCGCCGGATAGATCGGGGCTCCCGCAGCCGTCAGCTGTGCTTCTCCCGCGTTGAAGGGGCAGGGTGCCGCCGTTGGCGCGAGGTCGTCCACCCCGCAACGCAGCGGTGGGGTAACCCAGAAGCCGCCGAGGGGATAGCCCGGGCGATGCTGCTGCACGCTGCCATACGCCTGCCCGCCCGGGGTCTCCAGCACCTTGTCCGGAATGCCGAACGACACGAGCTCGTTCTTGTTGGTGGCGAGGTTCAGCCGCGAATCCCAGGAGAAGCTGGGCGTGTTGACCGGCGTTCCGTAAAGCGAGAGCTCGACGCCCGAGTTCTTCACCTCACCGAGGTTCGTCAGGCGCGAGCTTATGAAGCCCGTGGAGGGTGCCACCGATATGGACTGCAGCATGTCGGTGGTCTTCTTGGTGTAGTACGTGAAGTCTGCACCGATGCGGTCGTCGAACGCGGCGGCCTCGAATCCGAGTTCAATCTCCTCGCCCTTCTCCGGCTTGAGGTCCGGGTTGCCGAATGCCGACGTCCTGGCCGCGGATCCCGTTACGTCACCCAGGGTGACACGATCCACCGTGTACGTCTGGACTGCCGAGTACGCGGACGGCGCGCGTCCGGCCTGTCCCCATGCACCACGCAGCTTGAGGCTGTTGATGCGAGCCGAGGACATGAAGTCGGCCAGCCCCGGCTCGTCGGAGATGATGTACGACGCCGAGAACTTCGGGTAGACGATCAGGTCGAAGTTGGTTCCGAACGACGAGTGGTCGTCCGCACGGACGGCTCCCGTGAGGTACAGCCGATCCCAGAAGGCGAGCTGCTGCTGCACGTAGTAGCCCACCGAGTTGTTCTCGCTGTAGCTCTCGCTGCCCGTGCTGCGCTGCGCGAGGTTTACCAGCGTGACTGTCGGTGCGCCGAGTCCGATGCCCGTGGCACCCAGCAGCTCGCGCCTGTCGGACGTAACCTGCGAACCGAACGACGTGGTGGACTGGATAGATTCCGACGGATTCCAGAGCAGGTCGCCATTGTACGTCATGGTGATGAGCCGCGCAGTCGGCGTGCGGCGCAGGTTCGCTCCGATTGCAGCATCCGGGTCCTGCGCAGCCGAGATCTCGTTCGGCAGGAACAGGACCTGCGCCTGCGAGGTGGTGTTGTCCACGCCTATGGTGGCACGGTTCCTCCACCATGAGAACGGGCTGTAGTTCACGGTGCCGCCAATCGTGAGGCGGCTGGTCTCCGTGAAGTTGCGGTAGAGGTTCGCGGTGGTCGGAGCAATCGTGCGCCACCCCTCATTTCCCTCACCCAGCAGCGACAGTCTGCCCGGAAGACCTCGGGTGGCGCTGAGCAGCAGTCCGTTTGCCGACTCGTCCTGGATGGGAAGCCGAATGCGACCGTCCTGCCAGTTCACGTTGATGGCGAAGTCCGCCTTGTCGTTCGGCTGGAAGAAGAAGTTGGTGCGGATGGACGTGCGATTCACGTCGTTGTTGTAGAACACCCCCTGGTTCACGTCGCGGTCGCCCGAGAGGTACAGGGAGTACCTGTCGCCACCGCCACGCACGGACATGGACAGCCGTGAGAGGTCACCGGTGCGAAGCGCACGCGGGTCGTCCATCATGGGGTTGCCCGTGATGATCGTGTTCTCAGGAACGCCCTGGCATCCCGGCCAGAGGGGCGTCGGATCAGTTGCCGATACGGTGGCCGCCTGCTTTATGGCGTCGCAGGTGGTGTAATTGACAGGCGTATCCAGATGCCACTCGCTCTGACCGCGCTCGGCGCTCACCGTCCACTGGAGTCCCTGCTGCCCGCGGGATCCCCTCTTGGTGATGATCTGGATGACACCGTTGGCTGCTTCCGCTCCGTAAAGCGTGGAAGCCGCGGGTCCCTTGATCACCTCGATTGATTCGATGTCGTTCGGATTCAGCCAGTCCAGGGCCGACGTCACCTGCGACGACTGCGCCAGTCCCACCGTACCGCCGCCCGTCGCAGAGAATCCGCCGAGGTCCGAGATGTTGTACCGCACCCCGTCAATGAAGACCACCGGCTGGTATCCGCTCAGCGAACTCGCTCCGCGGATTCGGATCTCTCCTGCCGTACCGGCCGCTCCCGATCCCGGAAGGATGGTCACACCCGGGCTCTTGGCCTGGAGAATCTCCGCGACGGTCATGATCGAGTTGGTCTCGGTGAGTTCCGAGACGTCAATCTGCGTGATCGCGTTGCCCACCGTTCGCCGTTCCACCGCTCCTGCGGTGCCGGTGACGACCACCTGCGACAGTTGCGAGGCGGATTGTGCAATGGTGAAGTCGGCCTGTACCGCGGCACCGGCCGTGACCGTCACTGTGCGCTCTTCGGCTCGATAGCCGATACGACGTGCACGAATGGTGTGCTCGCCCGCAGGAACGTTCGCGATGGTGTAGTCACCGTTTGCCGTGGTGACCGCTCCCAGGTTCGTCCCGTCCACCACCACCTGGACGCTGGAGACGGGTCGCTGCGATCCGGCCTCGATGACCCGGCCGCGAATGCTGCCGGTTGCCTGGGCTTGCAGTTCGTCAGGCGAGGTGAACGTGAGTACTGCTGGAGCCACCAACAACCCAATGGCCCTCAGAAGCAACAGCCGCATAGAACCCTCCAAAGAAGGGTGTGGAGCGCCGTCTGTCATCGAGGGCTGGCTGGTGCCGGCAGAGACTCCGTCCGCAACCTCGCCTCACGGACCGAAAGGCCCTCGACGACCCTCGCGACGACGCGGGGCAGTGTGAGTCGCGGGCCGATAATACCGGGCTCTGGGATGGAACGCAATGCGAAGCCGGGTACCGTGTCGAAATCTGCTGACGGTGCTGAGAGCCCCCCGTCGATCTGCGCCGAAAGTGCGGAAAACCGGTACTGCGCAAGGCGTTATGGTACGCGAAGTGCGTAATAAGAACCCCTTTCACATGGTCGTTATGGTTGAGCTTGGCAGAGTCCCATCGGCGGCCCACCCGCCAGTCCGGTAGCTCGTCCCTGCCTCACGCGTGCGACGGCCCCCGAGCCCGGAGTGCGTCGCCAGCCCGGCCGACCGTCCGTGCCTCACGCGTGCGATTCTCCTCCCCCGAAGCCCGTCGCCAGCCCGGCCACCCGTCCGTGCCTCACGCGACCTGTTGCTCGACCGGTCATCGCCCCTTCAGCCCGCCTCCACCAGCGCCAGCGTACAGCGCGACACGCACACCAGCCGTCCGCTCTCATCCCGGATCTCTATTGACCACACCTGCGTCGTGCGGCCCTTGTGGATCGGAGTTCCCACGGCGGTCACCACTCCGTCCCGCTTGGGACGCAGGTGATTCGCGTTGATCTCCAGCCCGAATGCCCTGTGGGTTTCCGGATCCACTGTAGCGAACGCTCCGAGTGACACCACCGTCTCGGCCAGCGCCACCGACGCCCCGCCATGCAGGTACCCGAAAGGCTGACGCGTTCGCTCGTCCACCGGCATCGTCGCCACCACGCGATCCGGCCCGAGCTCCCTTACCTCGATGCCAAGCGTATTCGCGAGACCGCTGGTAAGTTCAGGTCGCATGGGGTCCACATGGCCGGGGCCGTCCCCTGATCGCACGCTGTCTGTCATGAGTCCTGGACCTCTGCTGTGAATGCCTGAGCTTCATTACGCGTGAACGAGTCGGTTCCGGAACAATACCGATCCGGTACCAGTCAACATACAGAGCCGACACGGCAGGCATGCGCGTCGGCGACGCCTCGACCCCGGTACATGTTCCAGATCGCCAGCCTGGTTCTGCGGGAAACAAGACTGCCCCTGAAACGGCCCTTCCGCTCGGCGGGTGGAGAGGTGGCTGCGCGGCGCTTCCTCCTGCTGGAACTGACGGACGGCGAGGGGCATTCTGCCTGGAGCGAGTGCGTTGCGCAGGAGTTCCCTTCGTACTGGCCCGAGACGGTGGACACCTGCTGGCTGGCCCTGAAGGAATGGCTCGCACCACGCCTGCTGCACAGGAGGGTGGAGCACCCCGCGCGCGTGTTCGAGTGCCTGTCCGACGGCGTTCGAGGCCACCGGATGGCGACGGCGGCCCTCGAGATGGGTGTCTGGGCACTCGCGGCAGTCAGGGAGGGTATTCCACTCGCAGTTCTGCTCGCGCGCACCTCCGGATGGATGTCGGAGACCGGCCAGCGTCCGTGCCCGGCCGTGGAGGCGGGGGTAGCCATAGGTCTCGAGGACGACCTGGAGTCGCTGTCGGAGCTTGCGCGCAATGCGGTTGCCGGAGGCTACCGGCGCATCAGGATGAAGATCGAGCCCGGTCATGACGTGATTCCGGCTCAAGCCGTACTTCGGGCGGCGGGCCCGAACACCCCCGTGATTGCGGATGCGAACGCAGCGTACGAGCCCGACGACCCCGCCCACGCCGCGGCCCTGGAGGAGCTCGACTCGCTGGGTCTGCACATGCTGGAACAGCCGCTGGCGCCTGACGATCACGTGAGGCTTGCCGGGCTGCAGGCACGGATGACCACGCCCATCTGCCTGGACGAGAGTCTGGGAGGAGTGGCCGATGTGAGAACCATGATGCGGTTGGGTAGCGGCAGGGCCGCGAACCTCAAGCCGGGAAGGGTAGGGGGACTCGCGCCGGCCATCGCCATGCACGACATGCTGGCACGTGCGGGTGTGCCGATGTGGTGCGGCGGCATGCTGGAGAGTGGCGTGGGCCGGGCATACAACGTTGCGCTGGCGTCGCTCCCGGGGTTCACCGAGCCGGGCGACCTGTCACCGAGCGAACGCTATTGGGAGCGCGACATCGTGAAGCCGGCATGGGTCATGGAAGCGGACGGAACCGTGAAGGTTCCGCTGCACAGCGCAGGGCTGGGCGTGGATGTGGATCGCGATTATGTGGACCAGGTTACGGTTCGTGCGGCAGCGCTGTGAGCAGCCGCAGCCTACGCCTGCATCAGCTGTCGCCGCTCGCGAGCAGCCGGCGCCCGAGTCAGAAGCCGCCGTTCGCTGGCACCGTGCGCCTCCGTCAGCCGTCGCCGTTTGCGAACAGCCTGCGCAGCTCCTCCCTGCGAAGCTTGCCTGACGCCGTGCGCGGTAGCGGCTGGGTCGTGCCGATGACCTGCGAAGGAACCTTGTATCCAGCCAGGTGAGCCCTGCAATGGGCACGCATGGTCTCTGCAATATCCTGATTCCGGCTACCGGAACGCAGCCGCACTATCGCCACCACTCGCTGTCCCCACTGCTCGTCAGGCAGGCCGATGACGCCTGCCTCCGCCACGTCTGCGTGAGCCAGTAGCACGCTCTCCACTTCCGCGGGATACACGTTCTCCCCGCCGGTGATGATCAGGTCGGATCGCCGGTCCAGCACGTAGAGATAGCCGTCGGAATCGATCCGGCCGATGTCCCCGGTGTGCAGCCACCCGTTCTCGAGCGCGCGCTCCGAATCGGACGGCTGACCGAAGTACCCCTTCATGACCACGGGGCCGCGGACGAGTATTTCGCCTTCCTCGCCGGGCGCGGCCCATTCGGCATCGCCCGGAACTCTCCTCCGACCGTCGTCGTCAGGCAGCCTCGCGATGTGCAGCTCGTTCGGGTAGATGGCCCTCCCGGCGGATCCCGGCTTCCGAATCGCATCGGCGGGAGCGAGCGTCGCCACCTGAGACGACGTCTCCGTCAGGCCGTAGCTGAGTGCCACCGGAATTCCCGACCCGGAACACCGCTCCAGCAGACTCGCCGGCGCGGGCCCGCCGCCAAGCAGAACGAGTCGAAGCGAAGGCGGATAGGGACGATCGGCGCGCTCGTCCATCATGCGCTGCAGCATCACGGCGACCACCGATATCGTGCTCGCCCTGCCGCTGTCCAGCGCCTCGTTCACGCGAGCAGCATCGAAGCCGTCGTGGATCTCTGCACACGTGCCGTAGATCGCGGAGCGAAGAACGATCGAGAGTCCTCCCACATGGAACAGCGGCAGCGGAGCGAGCCAGTGGTCATCCTCCCGAATTCCCACATTGAGCGCTGATCCGATCGCACTCCACCAGAAGTTGCCCACCGTGAGCATGGCGCCTCGCGGCGTTCCGGTGGTGCCCGACGTGTGGATTATGGCCAGCACATGATCGGGTGAATGGGCCGCGAGCAGCGGAACGTCCGCCTGGGCGGCATCCGGAAGGGCCGGCCTGCCTGACGCCAAAGAGGCCTCGCCGTCGCTGGCCACTATTGCAGTGCGACAATCCACCTTCTCGAAGTGGTGCGCGGTGCGTCGGTCAACGACCGCCACGCGCGCCTCCGCCCGCTCCAGCTGCCACGCAAGCTCGCGCGTCGTCAGGCGCGTATTGAGCGGCACGAGCGTTGCGCCGAGCCTCAGTACGGCGTGGGGGAGGATCGCGGCCAGCGCGCCGTTATGCAGGCAGGTTGCAACCCTGTCGCCAGCACGCACTCCGAGCGAAGCCAGCCTTCGAGCGGTGGCGTCAGCCTCCGCATCCAGTTCCCGGTAGCTCAGGCTTGCTCCCCCGGCCACAAGTGCGGTGCGTCCTGGATTCCTCGCCGCACGGTGCGCAACCCAGTCGGGAAGCACGTTCGCGTGTAGGCTCATGGATGCTTCAGCGCGCGAGCAGCAGGCCGGCGGCGTAGAGCACGCCGAACAGCAGCAGCAGGCGTCCGGTCGCTCCCAGCAGGGGGTTGAGGTCCCGTCCGCCTGTCCCTCCGAGCACCTGCCTCACGAGTGGCCAGGCTGCAGGCGCCGCGAGAAGCGGCAGGAGAATCCACCGGGCCTCCGCCCCGGCAAGCCACTGCGCGACCGGAACGGCAAACGCAGCGAGCGAGAAAAGCGTGTATTGCAGTCGTGTGGCACGGTCACCGATGGCAACCGCCAGCGTGTTCTTGCCTGACGCCCTGTCCGTGGGAAGGTCGCGCAGGTTATTGATCACCAGGATGTTCGTGACCAGGAACCCGACTGGCAGCGACGCCAGCAGCGCGCGAGCAGTCCATTCACCCGACTGAAGGTAGGCGGTTCCCGTTACGGCGACGATCCCGAAGAACACGAACACGAACAGGTCGCCGAGTGCGTGGTAGCCGAAGGGCCAGGGACCGCCGGTGTAGGCAAGTCCTGCCACGATCGAGGCGACACCGATAGCCACTATGGGCCATCCTCCCACCCACGCCAGGTACATGCCTGCCAGCGTGGCGAGGCCAAACGACACGATGATGCCGCGCTTCACCTGGAGCGTGGTCAGCAGGCCGCTCTGCGTCACACGAACGGGGCCCAGGCGGCCACCGTTATCAACTCCGCGATGGAAGTCGGAATAGTCGTTGGCGAAGTTTGTCCCGATCTGTATGAGCAGCGCCGCAACCAGTGTCACGAGGAAGACGAGCGGCCTGAAACTGCCCGAAGTACTCACGCCGACCGCGGCTCCGACGATCACGGGCACGGCGGCGGCCGGGAGAGTCGCCGGACGAGCACCCAGAACGTACGCACCCATCCGGCTGTTCAGTTGCGGCGCGCCCGGCTCCGGAGCACTGGTGGAACTCACTTCACGCCCCGGATCGCTGGTTGCGCGGCATTCCGCACCGTCGCGCAAGTCTCACGGAAATCGCGGGAACTTCGAGAAGTCGGGGGGACGCTTCTCCAGGAATGCATTCTTGCCTTCCTTCGCCTCCTCCGTGAGGTAGTACAGCAGCGTGGCATCGCCCGCGAGCTGCTGCAGCCCGGCCTGGCCGTCCGTGTCGGCGTTGAAGGCTGCCTTCAGGAAGCGGATTGCCGTCGGGCTCTTCTGCAGGATCTCCCGCGCCCACTGCAGCGCTTCGTCGTGCAGCTGCTCGAGAGGCACCACCGTGTTCACCAGTCCCATGTCGAGCGCCTCACGAGCACCGTACTCGCGGCAGAGATACCAGATCTCCCGTGCCTTCTTGTGTCCGACCACTCGCGCCAGGTAGCTGGCGCCGTATCCGGCATCGAAGCTTCCCACCTTCGGGCCTGTCTGGCCGAACCTGGCATTCTCGGCCGCGATGGTGAGGTCGCAGACCAGGTGAAGCACGTGGCCGCCGCCGATCGCGTATCCCGCAACCACGGCTATGACGGGCTTGGGGAGGTAGCGGATCTGCTTCTGGACGTCGAGGATGTTCAGCCTCGGAACCTCGTCGCTTCCCACGTATCCGCCATGACCGCGAACCCTCTGGTCGCCGCCCGAGCAGAAGGCCAGGTCACCTTCGCCGGTGAGCAGTACCACACCCGTAGTGAGGTCGTCCCGCGCGTGGTTGAACGCGTCAATCAGTTCGCCCACCGTCTCCGGCCGGAATGCGTTGCGCACCTCGGGCCGGTTGATGGTGATACGGGCTATCCCTTCACCGGCCACCCGCTCGTAGCGAATGTCCCTGTATTCCTTGATCGTCGTCCACTCCACGCTCATTCGGAACCGTCCTCCAGGATGCGGGCTCTCGTGGAATCCATGGCGGATTCCGGATGACACCAAGATAAGCGCTCAGTGCGGCCCGGTCCGCTCGAGGACGAACTCCCTGACCAGTTCGGCGAACTCCCGGGGCCGCTCGAAGTGCGCGGCATGCCCGGCCGCCGGAATCACAGCGATCCGGGAATCGGGAAGGTTGCGATGCATGGCGTGAGCGTGGTCCACGTACGGAGTGTCAAGCTCTCCGGCTACGAGGAGGGTGGGCGTCTCGAGCGTGCGCAGCTCATCGAGCACGGACGGGTCCTCGCCCGCCCCGGCGCCACGAAGGCTGTTGGCCAGTCCGGTCGCGTCGTTCGAAAGACGCTGCCGCCTTAGCTGCAGGCGTCGCGCTTCCGGCAGGGACGCCTGGCTCGCCCAGAGCGGAAGCGCCTCCCAGCGGTTCACGAAGGCCTCGATTCCCTCGTGCTCGAGAAGGGTTGCGAGCTCCGCGTCGGACCTGCGCCGCGCCGCGCGCTGGTCGGCGTCGGCAATTCCCGGCGAGGTACTCTCCAGGATGAGCGCGCCTGGCCGGACGGCGCCCGCAAGAGCGAGGCGGAGGGCAACCCGGCCGCCCATCGAGTAGCCGAGCACCCCCGGACGTTCCAGGCCGAGCGCAGCGAGCAGCCGGGCCAGGTATTGAGCGGTCGGGTACAGTCCATGGAGCGAGGGGTCGTTGGGGGCCGCCGAGAGTCCGTGCCCGGGAAGGTCCACCGCTATGGTCGTCATGAGACCCGAGAGTGATTCCACGAGCTCGTCCCACGTGGCCGTGGAGCCCGTAAAGCCGTGCAGCAGCAGGAGGGGCGGACCGGAGCCGGCCAGTCGCGCGTGGAGACGGATGCCGTGTCCGGTATCCACGTACACGGACCGGGCTCCGCTCATCAGGCTCGCGCCGTTCGCGCAGCCTCCAGCGCCGCGAACGCAGCCTCGTGCGCCTCGCGATGCAGCTCCACGTTGCGCTGGCGATCCGTGCGCACTTCCACGATGTGCAGCCCGCCGGTGGAGATGCCGTGCGATACGCTTTCACGAAGGTCGTCCGCACCGTTCACCATCGTGTAGCGTGCGTCGTACATGCGGGCGGCATGCTCGAACTCCAGCCCGTGAGGCGTGCCGAACAGCTGCTCGAAGTGGTGCGGGTGATCGGTTTGCGAGAGGAAGGAGAAGATGCCGCCGCCGTCGTTGTTCACCAGCACCACCGTCAGGTTCAGCCCGTGCTGCCTGGCTGCGAGCAGGCCGTTCATGTCGTGGTAGAAGGCGAGGTCGCCTATCACGAGCACCACCGGGTCGCCCTCCCGGCGCCGAGAGGCAGCCGCAACACCAAGGGCCGTGGAGACCACGCCGTCTATCCCGTTGGTTCCGCGATTGCCAAGAACGCGGATGCGGCGCTCGTCGCCGGGGGCGAAGGCGTCCAGGTCGCGCACGGGCATGCTGTTGCTCACGAACAGCGTACCGCCTGACGGGATCAGTGCGGACACCTCGGCCAGCACTCGCCCCTCGAAGTTCTCTGCCAGCGACAGCGAGTGGCACATGACTGCCGTGCGAGTGGCGGCGTCTGCCTCACGCCATGCGTGCAGCCAGCCGGCGTCCCTCTCCACGGCGCGCGACCCGAGCTGCTCCAGCAGGGCCGTGGCGAACATTGCAGGATCTGCGTGAAGTATGTCGGTCGCCATGAGCGTGGGGTCCGGCCACCTGGCAGGGTCCACGATCATCACGCGGGCCGACGCCTGCATCTCGATGAACTGGAGCAGTGTCTTCGAGGTCGGGAGGCTTCCGATCCTGACCACGACGTCCGGTGCCAGGCTCGCGGCGGTTGCCGGGTGACGAAGCCACGTGTCGTAGCGGTCCACGATGGCGGACCGGTCGTGCGGGCCCCACCGGAGCTGCGACAGCGGGTCCGCCAGCAGCGGGGCGCGGAGCAGCGCGGCCAGTGCTGCGAGCGGTTCCGCGAGCGCCTCGTCAGGCTGCGGGCCGCAAACGACGATCGGCCTGGCAGACGCCCTCAGTACATCCGCGAACTGCTCGACCACGTGTGGCGGAAGGGTCGGCCCGCCGTCGCTAACCGTGACCCACGGGACGTTCGCCCTCCCACTGACCTCCAGCGTGTCCACGGCGGCTTCCGGCTGCACCGTGCCAGATGAACTGCGGTCGCTGCGCTGCGACGCGTGTGTACTGCGCAACGCGCCGGAATCCCGGCCACCCAACTCCTTCAGTTGATCCGCGGTAGGCGTGAGCGGATCACGAAAGGGGAAGTTCAGGTGCACCGGACCGGCCGGTGTCGCCCTCGCCGCTGCCACTGCGCGCCCGGCGATGGTACGAGAGTGGCGCAGCACGACAGGCGACTGCGACTGAAGCTCGAGATTGACGAACCACTTCGCGAAACCACCGAACAGGCGATGCTGGTCAATAGTCTGCGCGGCCCCTACCTCGCGAAGCTCCGGAGGGCGATCCGCGGTCATCACGAGCAGCGGAACGCTGGACGAATGCGCCTCGACCACGGCGGGGAACAGGTTCGCAGCCGCGGTTCCCGAAGTGCAGAGTACGCCGATCGCCTCGCCCGTTGCCTTCGCCATGCCCAGTGCGAAGTAGGCCGTGGAACGCTCGTCCACGTGCATCCACACCCGAATGTCCGGATGCTCGGCGATCGCCAGGGCCAGCGGTGTGGAACGGGACCCGGGTGCCACGCACACGTGCCTCACGCCAGCACGCGCGAGCTCCTCGACGAAGGCGATTACGGAACCGAAGCCGGGAGATGCGTCTTCGCTGGTCACTGGCAGGTCTGAATGGTTTGGTGCAAGCAGGTAGGCTGCGTGGCCCGGGCCGGGCGTGCACGGCGCGCAACGATCCACTGTCGGGTGGGCGCCGGGAAAGATCGCCGATATGGTCGTCGGCGGGGAGTGTCGGCACGGAGTCGTCCCGCCGAAAAGTTGGAGGGAGGAGCCGCTCGTATTATGGTCCCTGCATGCCCCGTGAAACAACCGCCTGGCTCCGCAGCGAGGGAGCGGCCGTACTCCTGGTGAGCCTGCTGCTTTACGCGAAGCTGGGCGTGGGCTGGCTGACCTTCCTGCTCCTGCTTCTGGTTCCGGACGTCGCCATGCTCGGTTACCTCTCGGGGCCGCGGGTGGGTGCGGCGATCTACAACATCGCGCACAATTACGTGCTGCCGCTCCTGCTGGCTGCCGCAGGGATGCTGGTGGAGTCGGGCGCCATGTTGTGGCTCGCATGCATATGGACCGCTCACATTGGGATGGACCGGCTGCTCGGATACGGCCTCAAGCTGAGAACCGGGTTCGGCGACACACACCTCGGCCGTATCGGCCGGCAGAGGCCTTCGGACGCCACGTAGGAACGCGCGTCGGTTCGGCGGGCAATGGCGGACATCTGTCGGCATGCGCATTATCGCTGAGGACGAAGTGCGCCGGCTTCTCTCGAGCGGCATCGTGGACCTCAGCCAACAGCATCGGAGACATGCGTCTCAGGACCAAGCGGGTGTACGATGATCCGGCCGCGGAGGACGGATTCAGGGTTCTCGTGGACCGTTTGTGGCCGCGCGGCCTGAAGAAGGAAGATGCCCGGCTGGATCTCTGGTTGCGCGACATTGCGCCGTCGAGTGAGCTGCGGCGCTGGTATCAACACGACGAAGCGCTCTGGCCCGAGTTCCGCAGGCGCTACTTCGCCGAACTCGATGGGATGCCGGAGGTCGTGGAGCAGCTGAAGAAGGCGATAGGCAGGCGCAACGCCACGCTCCTCTATTCGACCCGGCACACCGACTACAACAACGCGCGCGCGCTCCTGGAGTACCTCACGAGATAGCGCGCCGCTGCGGGCAATCCCTTCGATGGTCGTCCGCAACCCCCAGCCCGATCGCAGTGATGAGCATCAGACCATTCGTGCTTGCAGAGAACAACTGGCGCGCGGTATCCGCGTCCGCCTTCGAGGTGGCAGTGCTGCCCTGGGGGGCAACTGAAGCCCACAACTTCCACCTGCCTTATGGGACCGACAACTTCGAGGCCTCGCGCATCGCGGAGTCCGCTGCCGAGCTTGCGACGGCGGACGGAGCCAGCGTGATGGTGCTGCCTACGGTGCCGTACGGCGTTCAGTCAGGCCAGCTGGATATTCCCTTCTGCATGCACGTCAGGCCGAGCACGCAGTTGGCACTTCTGCGGGACATCGTGAATTCGCTGGAGCGCCACGGCGTTCGCAAGCTGGTGATCCTCAACGGCCACGGCGGCAATGACTTTCGCTCCATCATCCGCGAGCTGCAGCCGGAGACCTCGGTGTTTCTGTGCACGCTGGACTGGTATCGCGCGGTACCACCTGGCGAGTTCTTTGACGAGCCGGGAGATCACGCGGGCGAGCTGGAGACGAGCGTGATGATGCATCTGGAGCCCGGGCTGGTGCTTCCGCTGAGCGAGGCGGGCGACGGAGCTGCCCGGAAATTCCGCGTATCGGCACTGTGCGAGGGCTGGGCCTGGTCGCCGCGGCGGTGGACTCATGTGTCGAGCGACACCGGCGTCGGTGACCCGCGTGCATCGAGCGCGGAGAAGGGGAGCGCCTACGTGAGTGCTGTCGTCAGGCGCATCGCAGGTTTCCTCGTGGAGTTGTCTGCGATGGATCCGGAGTCGGCATACGAATAGGCCGGGAGACGCGAAACGCCGGCCCTGGACCGGCGTTTCCAACGTCTTTCGAGTCTCGAGTCAAGTTGCGCCGCCGCGGAGCGGCGGCGCGTTCCTCGACTCTACGGCCTCCAGTACTCGTTCCGGCCCACCGCGCTCGAGGCCTTCACGCGCACGACCGGCAGGTTCTGGTGCGTGATCACGCGCATCATCGGCACCTGCTGGCGCATGGAGAGCTGCCGCTCCACGCGCGCCCGCAGGCGCTCCAGCTGGTCGGCAGGGAGGGCCGAGAGATCCATCTCCATGCTCTGCGCAAGCGCTTCCATCCCCTCTTCAACCGTGCGCGGACGTACCTCCAGCACATGGTCCACCCAGCCCCACGTGATCAGGTTGTCATCCGTCTCGGGTTCCATCAGGTAGCTGATCAGGTTCGCACGTGACTGTGCAGTGGGAATCCAGAACCAGCCCGGCACAGCCTCCACCTGCTCCGATTCCTTCTCCACCTCAACCGACTTCAGGTAGTGTCCCTGGAAGTAGCTGTCACGGTTCACGGACGTGGCGTAATACACCTCGGCCGAGATCGTTGCAGGGGCGCGGAACCGATAGACGGCGATGTCATGGTCCAGGAGGCGCGGAACGATGTGCGCCATGGAAGGCGGCAGCAGGTAGCCCACAGGACGCGACGTCGTGCGCGTTACCTCATACTTCAGGAAGACCGGCACGTTGCGCAGCGTGTAGCCGCCCTGGCCCTCGTTCGGCATCCAGACGGGCTCCGTGCCACGCGACACGAGGCGGTAGTCCAGCACTATCGGGTCGCCGCCAGTGCTCCCGGCGCGCAGCGCTCGCTCGCGCGCCCCGGTGGTGACGGCACGGATCGCCTCACGCTGCTCGGATGCGGCCCGGAGAATGGCCCGCATGGCGAGCACGCCACCCCGAATCTGGTGGTAGTAGCGCTCCTCCTCGGGAATCTCCTGCACGGTGCCGTTGCGCATCACGCGGTGCGTGTTGCTGGGCGTCTCCAGCAGTATTCCTATCGAGTTGGTGAGGCCTGTGTACACGTGGTGCTTCCTGGGCTCCACGGACGTCGAGCCCCAGCCCTGAACGCCGTCCACCGTGCGCACGCCCGAGTAGTCGAATGCCGCGTAGTCCTCGGCGGCGACCGCCTCACGAATCTTCGGGAAGATGTGCTCGTACGGGTACATGCGCAGCGCGGAATCGGCCGCCGGGTTCAGCGTGCCCTGGTACGTGATGACGTAAGGCGCCGAACCTCCGTGGTGTCCGTCCACGTGGATGTCGGGAGTCCACTCGTTCATCACCTGCGTAACGAGCGCATGAATCTCCTGCGACTCCAGCTTCAGGTAGTCGCGGTTCATGTCGTAGCCGGCCTCGTTGGTACGACGCCGCACCTCGCCACCATCCGGGTTGATGAGTGGAAGTGCCAGAACGATCACGTCGCGAAGCAGCGGACGCAGCTCGCCGCCCACCAGTTCCTTGGCGATCAGCTGCACCGCTTCCTTGGGCGAGACCTCGCCTCCGTGCACGGAGGGTGCGAGGAGCACGATGGTCTTTCCGGAACGGATCGCATCCTGAGGGTTCGTGATCGCCGGCTCCGCAATGATGACCAGCGGCATCTCGCGGCCGAGCAGCGTGTGCGTGAGCGGCTGCATGCTCACCAGCTCGCTCATGGCGTCCAGCTCATACCAGAACTTCATGAGAGGCTCGAACGGAGTCGGCCCCGAACGGAAATTCTGCTCCTCCTGCCAGGTCGGCGGCAGCTGCTGTGCGTGCGCGGCGCCCGCCGAACCAACGAGGACGGTTGACGCGAGAAATAACGAGAAGGCCCTGGTTCTGATCATGTCTTTCCCGGACGAAGTTGTGATTCGCTGAATCGTGGCGCGGGCGCGCGCTCAGGGTGTGCGGATGGAGTCCGCAACCGAGAGCGGAACACGCACCCCGTACGCGGACGCGCGCGCCAGTCGCCTGTAGTACTGGTACGCAGCATCGGAGACCTCGCGAAGGGCAGCGGAGGCAGCGTCTCCATCGGCGTAGTTCATCATCGCCACCACTATGTACGGACGCCCAGGGAGGTCCACGATACCCCAGGCCGTCTGCACTCCCTCTATACCACCCGGCTTCCATGCTACGCGAACGCCGGCCGGTACGCTGGAAGGAATGGCGCCGCCCTTGGGCAGCTCGAGAATTCGGCGCACGGCGGCGCAGTGCTCTCGCGACATCGGGAGTTCGCACTGCGCAATACGCCGCATGAGCGCCGCAGCCGCGGCAGGTGTCGCGATGTTCTCCTCGCCGCGAGCGCTCGCGAGTGGCTGAATCATCTTTCGCTGCAGCCTTATCGCGCCGACCCCGAGGGAGTCCATCGTCGCGTTCACTGCGGCAAACCCTCCAACGCGGTCTATCAGCATGTTGGTGGCCGTGTTGTCGGACAGAACTATCATCAGCACTGCCAGGTCGTGAAGCGACACGGTGGAATGTCCGTCGCCGAACCACTGCGCGATGCCGGAACCTGCCACCTGGTCGGACTTTCGGATCGGAACCCGTTCATCCGCGGACAGGCGGCCCGCGCTCACTTGCTTGTAGAGCTCCACGAGTATGGGAATCTTGATCGCGCTCCCCTGCGGAAATACCAGCGAGTCGCTCAGACCTACCGCTCGCCCCGTCTTCAGGTCCACGAGTGAGACGCCGAGCACTCCGTGGGTGGTGTCGGCTATGGTGCGGAGTCGAGCGCGGAGCTGACCCTCCAGGATGGACTCATGGGTGGCCTGAGCGCTGACTTGCGGAACGGCACCGAGTGCGAGCGCGGCGACGGCTGCCAGCCACAGCCTGCGCATCATCGAACGAAGCATCGTTGGATCTGGTTGTGGTACGGGTGATGGAAAGCGAGCGGTGCTGTTCGCAAGAGAGCGAGGGGGACTGAAATTGGGAAGAGGGACCGGGGAAGAACGCGCTCATGCGCGCGACTGCCCCACCTCGTCCCCTTGCGACCTTGCGGGAGTGGGCCGGGTCCCGTGCCGCCTTCCACCGGGAGGTCACTTGCCGTCGCTCGCTTCGCCCCTCGTTCCACCGTTTACGTTGAAGTGTTCTCTGCATCGGTCACCTCAGGTGGCGCTTGCAGCCGGAAAGCAGCATGAGGGGTACTAAGCCATCGCGGGCCGACATAACGGGCCGCCTCTGCAGCGAATCATCCGCGGGCACAACTTGACTCAGGCCACGAATACATCCACCCCGGACACGGCTGCGCTCGCGCCGCCCGCCAGCAGGCCTGCGACACGCTACGACCGCTCGATCGTGGACGGGAACCTGCCTTCCGCGGTATGGCGGCTGGCATGGCCCACCATGCTCACGAACATCATCGGCGGGCTGCAGGGCATAGTGGACCACGTGATGGTGGGACACATGGTTGGCTACCAGGCGAACGCCGCGATCGGCGTGGCCTGGCAGATCTTCATCGTCATCATCGTCTTCATGACCTCGCTGGCAACGGGAATGAGCGTTCTGGTTGCGCGCTTTGCGGGTGCCGGAGACGAGGCCAGGGTGGACAGGACCGTCTACCAGGCCTTCCTCACCCTCATGGGACTTTCGCTGGTCATCGCACCCGTCGGATACTTCCTCTCGCCGGCGCTGCTCGGCATCGTGAACGCCGCACCGATCGTGGAGGCCGAGGCACTCCCGTTCCTGCGAGTGATGTTCCTGTTCAACGTGGGAATGCTCGTGTACTTCATGCTCGGCGGCGCACTGCGATCCGCGGGCGATGCGCGTACGCCCATGATACTCGGCGTCGTAATGACCGTGGCGAACATGATCCTCAACGTGATCCTGATTCGCGGCCTGGGTCCCATTCCCTCGTTTGGCACCACGGGCGCGGCGCTCGGAACCGTCATAGCCTCCGGACTCGTAGCCATCTATTCGCTGTACAAGCTCACCACCGGTGGCTGGGTCGTGTCGTTCCCGCGCGGACAGGGATTCGGTCCCGACTGGGACATTATCCGCGCCCTCTTCAGGTTTGGCCTGCCGACCGGCATCCAGGGAATCGCCATGAACGTGGGCGGTGTGCTGATGCTGGCCTTCATAGGCTCGCTTGCTCAGAGCGCAGCTGCCCAGGCAGCCTTTGCCGTGTCGTACTCGCAGCTGTTCTCGCTCATCACCTGGACGTCTGTCGGACTGATGGGAGCGGCGGCGGCAGTGGCGGGCCAGAACCTGGGTGCAGGCAAGCCCGAGAGATCGGTGCAGGCCGTGCACGTTGCTGCGCGGTTCGCGTTGTTCGTGGCCATGGCGGTCGGCCTCATGTTCCTGCTCATTCCGGACAGGCTTCTTGCCGTGTTCGGCATGGACGAACCGTCCGCCGTGCAGATCGGCGTTCAGCTGCTTCGCGTGCTTAGTGTGTCCGGGCTGCTCGTCGCGGTGGCGCTGACCTACACCGGCGGCCTTCAGGGCACGGGCGACACGAAGAGCCCGCTGTATATCTCGATAGTGTCGCAGGTGGTGGTGCCGCTGGGAATCTGCTTCGTGATCCAGCAGGTCGGCACGCTGGATCCGCTGGACATCTGGGTTGCGATACTCGTGGGGCATGCCACACGATGCCTGCTGAGCGTGTTACGCTTCAACCAGGGCAAGTGGCGCGGAATTTCCGTGGACATCGGCCGTGCCTGACGGGTACCGGGTGTGCTGCATGCACCCGGTCGCGATGACGAACACTCAGACAGGAGTCCAGGATGTTTGTGATCACGTCCGCAGCGTTCGCCAACGGCGCAGAGATACCTGCGCGTCACACGTGCGAGGGCGAACAGCTTTCACCTCCGCTCGAGTGGAGCGGTGCGCCGAAGGGCACGCGCAGCTTCGTGCTCATCGTGGACGACCCGGATGCGCCGGACCCGGCCGCTCCCCAGCGCGTGTGGGTGCACTGGCTGCTCTACAACCTGCCTCCGGATACCACCTCGCTGGCCGAGGGCGCGAGTCGAACGGGCCTCCCCGAAGGAGCGCGTGAGCTCAGGAACGACGGTGACGGCGTCGGCTACACCGGTCCCTGCCCCCCGATTGGGCGGCACCGCTACTTTCATCGCATCTACGCACTGGACACGATACTGCCCGACCTCGGCGAGGATGCAACCCGTGCCGATCTGGAGAAGGCGATGGAAGGCCATGTTCTCGGGATGGCCGAGCTGATGGGAACCTATCCCGCTCGCGACTGACCGATCGAGCGTTCGGCAGGGAAGGCGCGGCGCTCGTCGTGAGGCCCGTGCCACGAGGAGTCCTGCCTCGCGAGGCAGGACGGCTCGCGCGTCAGGCTGCGCCGGCCTTGCCTCCCGCCGACGCCCAGAGCGCCCGCTCCACGTCTGCAGGCGACCAGTCCGTTCCCAGCTGCGCGGCACGCTGTCGCAGCGCTTCGGCGTACTGCGCATAGTAGCGCAGGGTGAACGCAGGAGGCCCGAGGCCGGGCACCTGAGCGGCGACCAGCTCGTCCAGGAACGGGTACTGGCCGGGTGCGGCCGCTGCCACGATGGCGGACGCCGTCGCGGGCCCCACTCCGGCGAGCTTCGACAGTATCGAGATGGGTGCCGTGGGCTCCGGAATCCTGCCGAGAGCCTCACGACTCGTCTTCTCCACCAGTTCGGGCGCGTTCCCCTGCACGAGAGAAAGGTTCCTGGCACGCCATGCACCACGTGACATCTTCCAGCGTGTGACGCGCACCAGCTCGGAATGGGTGACGAAGGGCTGCTCGCGCGCCAGCATGGCGCTCGGGAGTTCCACCCGATACCACCGGTCGTGCTCCGGAAGGGATCCGACTCCCTGAGCTTCGATGACCGCTTCGTAGCGCTCGAGCGCCGCGGTCCAGGAGGCGCTGTTCTGAGAGTTCCAGAGTCCGGCCATGATCGAGTTGCCCATGCTCGGGCACCGTGAAGTGTGACGGAAGCAGCTGCAGGGGATGTACATCGCAGCGTATCACCTGCGATGGCAGCACACTACCGAATGGTCCGCAGGCAAGTCAAATCCCGCGAGCGTCCGAACGGGCCGGACTCCCGCGGCACGCGTGCCCGCTACGAGCTGCGAATGTCCGAACTCCCTCGTATGTACAACGAGCTTGCCGACTGGTGGTACCTGATCTCGGCGCCGGAAGACTATGCGGAGGAAGCTGCCACGTTCATCCGCGTGCTACGGGAGCACTGTCGCGTTCCTCCACGAACGATGCTGGAACTGGGCTCCGGTGGCGGGAACAATGCCTTTCACATGAAGCGGGCGTTCGAGGCCACGCTCGTGGACGTGTCAGAGGAGATGCTCTCGCAAAGCAGGCGTATCAACCCGGAATGCGTGCACGTTCATGGCGACATGCGCACGGTGCGCCTGGGTCGCGAGTTCGATTGCGTGTTCGTTCACGACGCAATTGACTACATGACGACGATCGAGGACCTGCGGCTGGCGATGACCACCGCCTTCGTGCACTGCAAGCCCGGGGGAGCTGCACTCTTCGCTCCGGACCACACGCTCGAAACCGCGAGGCCCGAGACACTCACCGGCGGGCATGACGGCGAGGACCGTGCGCTGAGGTTCCTGGAATGGAGCTGGGACCCCGACCCGCTCGACTCGCAGTACTTCGCGGACTACGTGTACCTGCTGCGCCATCCCGACGGCTCCCTTGGTGCAGAGATGGACCGGCATGTGCTCGGCCTCTACTCCACGAACGACTGGCTGGAGACCATGCGCACGGTGGGCTTCGAGGCGCGCATGATCGAGTTCGAGCACAGCGAACTCGACTATCGCCCCCGGCATTTCGTGGGAGTGCGTCCGTAAAAGGCTGTGAACGATACTCGCGCCGTATTGCGTGTGCGGCAAAGCGAGCTTCGCCAGGGCGCGCCCGCGCAGGGACGGCGCTATCTCAACGAGGCGCAACGCCGGTGAAGGTCACGGAGGCGCGCTCGAACGCTCCACGAATATCGCTTGCAGCCCGCTATGGTTCCATCTCCTCTGGGCGATTGCGCATGTGGTCCGCAAGCGCGTGCAGCTTCTGCTTGAGGAACACGCGCAGGTCGCCGGGCATCTCGTGCTCGTCGAGCGCCCGGTCCATGCACCACAGCCACTCGTCGCGTTCCAGCTTCCCGATCGAGAATGGGAAATGCCGCATGCGAAGGCGCGGATGACCGAATTTCTCCATGTAGAGCTGCGGTCCGCCCGTCCATCCGCTCATGAACATGTAGAGCTTCTGGCGCGATGACTTGAGGCTGGTTGCGTGCAGCGCACGAACGTTCACTGCCTCGGGAGCGGTGTCCATCAGATCGTAGAAACGATCCACCAGCCTGCGAATTCCCTCGTCACCGCCCAGCTGTTCGTAGGGGGTTGGCGCCGATGCTTCCATACCTGAAATGTATCGGCTCCCCACGGGAGGCGGGATTATCGGTGCCGGCGGACGCGTCCTGCCGATCCCCATCCCAACCTCCACGCAAGTGACAGCATGAGTGCGAAGACTCTTGCGCTGGGCGACCCCGGTGCGATCTTCGTCGCTGGGCTGAACACCTGCGGCTCACAATCCATGGGAGGTGAAGCAGTGAAAGCATACGCGGCGGAGTTCGTCGGAACCTTCTGGCTGGTCTTCGCGGGAATCGGCAGCGCACTGTTTGCGGCAGCGCTTCCGGATGTCGGTATCGGCTACCTCGGAGTGGGACTCGCTTTCGGTCTCACCGTGCTCACGATGGCCTACGCGATCGGACACATCTCGGGCTGCCACCTCAATCCCGCCGTGTCGCTCGGCCTGTGGGCCGGCGGCAGGTTTCCTGCCTCACGACTGGCGCCCTACATGGTGGCTCAGGTGGCCGGCGCGATCGTGGCCGCGGCGCTCCTCTACGTGATCGCCAGCGGCGGGCCGAACGGTATTGACGCGTCCGCGGGCTTCGCGTCCAACGGCTACGGCGAACACTCGCCCGGTGGCTACTCCATGATGTCCGTGCTGATCATGGAGGTCGTAATGACGGCGTTCTTCGTCATCGTGATCCTCGGAGCGACCGACACCCGGGCACCCGCCGGCTTCGCGCCGATAGCCATCGGACTGGCGCTCACGCTCATCCACCTCGCCGCAATTCCGGTCTCGAACTCCTCCGTGAACCCGGCGCGGAGCACGGGAACGGCTTTGATCGCCGGCGGCTGGGCCATCTCGCATCTCTGGCTCTTCTGGGTCGCTCCACTGGCCGGCGGACTGCTCGGAGCGGCGATCTACAGGTTCGTGGCAGACGACGCAGGCAGTACCTGACACGACCCGTCCATTCGCCGGGCGACTGGCCAATGTGTGTGCGCCGGTTCACTTTGTAGGAACACGAGTGGCCATACCGAACAGCGCCCGCCTTCACTTCATGCGCTGCGAGTATGCCTGTGACCAATCACGAGATTCAGGAGATGCGCAATGGCAGGATGGTTCGAACTCAGCAGGGCTTCGAACGGGCAGCACCAGTTCGTGCTCAAGGCTGGAAACAACGAGGTCATTCTTCGCAGCGAGCAGTACAAGTCACTCAGCTCGGCGAAGAACGGAATCGCATCGGTCCAGCGGAATTCGGGCAACGACAGCCGCTATGAGCGCAAGACTGCATCCGACGGCCGTACCTACTTCAACCTGAAGGCCGGCAACAACCAGGTCATCGGAACCAGTCAGATGTACTCGTCTCCCGCTTCGCGTGACAACGGCATCGAGTCCGTGAAAACGAACGGCAGCACCACGGATATCCGTACCGTGGACTGAGATCCATGCGGCGCGCCTCCCGGGAAGGGAGGCGCGCCGCGTCTCGTTAGTGCAGTCGCGATTCACCTTAA
>CAYQAO010000012.1:6952-26805 GCA_964415485.1 uncultured Gemmatimonadaceae bacterium | reverse complement strand
ATCCCCCCGCCCGCGCCCCCCCCCCCCGGGCGCCCCCCCCCGGGGCCGGGCGCCCCCCCCGCTTCTCGTTCGTGCAGTCGCGATTCACCTTCATCCCATGACATGAACAACGCACACGTGAACCGGGTCGTCGGACACTTCCGTCCGATGACCCTCGTGATGGCTCTCGTAGTCGCTGCCTGTGGCGGTGCACAGGATTCGGACGCGGACTCCGCCCAGGCGCTCGCCCAGGGCTCCACGCACGAACAGTTCTGGCAGGCACTGCACGCGCATTGCGGACAGGCGTTCGGTGGCGCCATTGCTGAAGGCAACCAGAGTGACACCACCTTCGCAGGCAAGGCGCTCGTCATGCACGTGCGCGAATGCTCGGCAGACACCGTGCGGATTCCGTTTCATGTCGGAGAGGATCGCTCGCGCACCTGGGTCGTGACCAGGACTGAGAGCGGGCTTCGTCTCAAGCACGACCATCGCCACGCCGACGGCAGCGAGGATAGTGTCACGCAGTATGGAGGCGACACCAGGGACGAGGGCACCGCCGAGCGGCAGGAGTTCTACGCGGACGCGTACACTGCTGAGCTGATTCCGGCGGCGAGCACGAATGTGTGGACCATGGAGATCGTGCCGAACCAGAGGTTCGCCTACGCGCTCCGTCGCGAGGGAACCGACCGTCGCTTCCGCGTGGAGTTCGACCTCACGCAGACGGTGCCTGCTCCTCCCGCACCCTGGGGTTTCGAGGACTGAGTTGCGTTGGCTCCGTACCCGTCGGGCAGGAGGCAGCACACGCATGGAATGGAACGGCCGTCGGGAGATTCATCTTCCGGCGGCCGCTTCGCTGTACAGGAACGGATGATGCACGGGTTCGAGTGCCCGACATTTCACCTACAGTGCCATGACTTCTACAGCTATTCCACTGAAGGAGTTCGATGAGGAGATGGCTGCCACCCGCCGCGCCCTGGAGAGGGTGCCGGACGACAAGGCGGAGTGGAAGCCGCACGACAAGTCGTTCCCGCTTGCACATCTCGCGCAGCTGATTGCCACCATGCCGGCCTGGTTTGCGCCGACGCTGCAGCAGCCTTTCATAGACCTTGCGGGAGGAGCGGGGTATGGAACGCATCCCACTTCGGAACTGCTCGGCATGTTCGACGCCGGCGTCAAGTCGGCTCGTGAGGCGCTGGAGCAGGTCACCGGCGATGCGCTGGGCGAAACCTGGGAGCTCAGGCGCGGCGAGCATGTGCTCTGGACCGTTCCGCGCGGTGAGGCGGTGCGGAACCACCTGAGGCACCTCGTGCACCACCGGGGTCAGCTTACCGTGTACCTGCGCCTGCTGGACGTTCCGGTGCCGTCCATATACGGCCCGAGCGCGGACGAGCGTCCCTGGTAGGCGGCAGCGCGGTTCGCAGCCCGTCGAGCAGGAGAACGCTTGACGCAGGCGGTCTGTCCCGGCCGGGCGAGGCCGGGACAGATCGCCTCACGCCGGCCTGTCGTCAGGCGGCACGAAGTTGGACAGGAAAATCCGCTCCTGCGGCGTCAGGGAATTCAGCCCCTGCGCACTGATCTTGTCCAGGATGCGATCCAGTTCTTCCCGATTCACCTCGTGCACCTTGCTCCTGTCAATCTTCTTCCACGCCGCCACCTTCTGGTCGGCGGACCGCGGAACCTCGTTCACCTTCCGCCGGAACTGATGCCTGGAGCGCTCGATCCACTTCAGGAACAGGTAGGCACCGGCGTATCCACCAAGGTGCGCAAAGTGAGCGGTGCCGTCCGAGGCGCCCGAGAACCCGCCCAGAAGGGCGAACAGCGTGGTGATGATCACCAGCACCCGCGCCGGAATGGGCAGGATGCCCCAGATCAGGATCGTCTCGTTCGGCCAGTAGTACGCGAACGCGAGCATCACCCCGAACACTCCCGCAGATGCTCCCACTATCATCGCGTTCGGCGAGAAAGCGAACGACAGGAGTGCGCCCGAGATTCCGCTGAGGAAATACAGGATAGTGAAACGCCGCGACCCCAGCCGGGCCTCCACACGCGGGCCGAAGAAGAACAGGGCCAGCATGTTGAAGGCTATGTGCATCAGCCCCCCGTGCAGGAACATGTACGTCACGAGCGTCCACGGCCTCTCCAGCAGCAGCCTGGGCACGAAGACGAAGGTGAACGCAATGCTCGCCATCGTCTTCTGAAGGAAGAAGACGGCGACGTTTGCGAACAGAAGGGCGCGTACTACAGGTGTCACCAGGTGGCTCTCCGAAGCGGTTTCGGGTTGGTACGTTGGAACGAAGATAGCGGTCGTGACCCCTCGCGCGACCGCTCGGTGGACCTCGGTTGCGGGTTCGCGCCGCCCTCTCAGCCTCGATCTCCCGAAGCCCCCATGATCCGAACTGCCATCCTCGCAGCTGCCTGCCTCGCGGTCGGGGCCTGCAGCACACGAGACACGAACGACTCACCCGATGGCGCTCAGACGTCTGCGGACTCACCGTCGAAGGGCGAAGCTCCCGCTGGCCCGACCACCTGGCAGGTGTCGCTGCGGGGGTTCGGACCTCTGCAAGTCGGCATGTCGCCTCGGGAAGCGGCCGATGCCACCGGTGGCTCCCTCCAGGCAATTCCGGAGGCCGACACCGCAGCGTGCACCTACCTGCCATGGCCGAATGGGCCGTCCGGCGTGAGCGTAATGGCAGTGAACGGGGCCGTGGCGCGTGTGGACGTCCAGGATTCGCTCGTGTCCACCGAGGCCGGCGCGCGCGTGGGCGACACCGAGGACCGCATCAGGGAGCTCTACGGTGACCGTCTCACGACTTCGCCCCACAAGTACACCGACGGCAGCTACCTCACGATGGTACCCGAGTCTGAGGCCGATTCCGCGTTCCGCATCGTCTTCGAGGTGGAGAACGGCAGGGTCACCCGCTTCCGATCCGGGGTACGACCACCCGTGGAATATGTGGAGCGCTGCGGTTGATTCCCCTTTCTGTGGTGCGGAACATACGGCAGGTCAGTGGAGTCAGGGATGGCTGACCCGACCTCTCGACCAGCGCGGCCGATAGGCCGCATTCTGGAGTCGGCACTGTACGTGGGCGACATGCAGCGGGCCCGAGAGTTCTACGTCGATCTCCTGGGCTTTGCGCCCCTGCTGGACAGCGCCCGCCTGCTCGCGCTCTCCGTTTCCGGAACGAGCGTGCTTCTGCTTTTCCAGTCCGGAGCCACGGAGGAGCCGCTCCATACGCCGGGTGGCGTGGTACCGCCGCACGGGGCCGCCGGGGAGCAGCATCTCGCATTTGCAATCAGCGCGGATTCCCTTGATGAATGGGAGTCCCGTTTCGCCGATGCCGGAGTGCGCATCGAAAGTCGCGTCACCTGGCCGCGCGGCGGCGTGAGCCTTTACGTTCGCGACCCCGACGGACACTCGCTGGAGCTCGCGACGCCCGGGGTATGGGAGATCTACTGATTGGCGGCGTCAGGTAGATACCTTCCACGTAATGCCACTCACGACTTCCCATGCAGCCATCGCACTGCCCCTCACCAGGCTGCTGCCGTCCCTTCCGATAGCTGCGCTGGCGATTGGCAGCATGTCGCCGGATTTCGAGTACCTGTACAACTTCGCGCCTCACGGCCGCAGCTGGCACTCTCCTCCCGGACTGTACGCCATCGTAGTGCCGTCAGCGATCGCGGCATGGCTCGTGTGGCGCCTGCTGGTCCGCCCGGCCGTGATGTCGCTGTGTCCTCCCGGGCTGTCGGACAAGGTGGACGTCGGCCGCCTCACGCTTCGCGAGCTCTCCGTCTCGCTCGTGGCGGTCGTTCTCGGCATCGTCAGCCACCTGGTGTGGGACGGCATCACGCACTCGAACGGCTGGGCGCCGCGCATGTTCTACACCCTGCGGCGGGAAGTCATGCTCGGGGACATGTTCTCGCCACCGCTCTACAGGCTGCTGCAGCACGCGAGCACCGTTGCGGGCGCGATGATCCTGTTCGCGTGGTTCGCCTACTGGTGGTTCTCGCAGCCCCCCGAAGCGAGACGATTTGCGCCTGAGCAGCGCCCCCGGCTGTTCCTGGCAGCAGGCCTGTTCCTCGTTGTGTCACTTTCGCTCGCGGCGTACAATGTCACTCGTGCGCCGGCCGATCTCGAGCAGATTCTCGGGTACGCAGCCGTAGGCTGGATGGTGGGTGCGGCAGGTGCACTGTTGCTGTGGAGCGTGATCCACCGACTCGTTCCCGGGAGGAGACCATGATGATCGCCCAGCCGTCTCCGGATGCCGGCCTTCCGGAGTTCATCGCCTTTCGCGCCCGTAATACGTCCGATCGGCGCCTCGTCGCTTACGCGATTCTCGGAGTGCTCAGCGTCACCGCGGTCCTCGTGTGGCGCCCGATGGCGTGGCTCCTCCTGCTTAACGTTGCGGCCTGCGTCGCTGCGTTCGGGCTGTGGGGAATTGCCGACCGCGAACTCGAGGGACACGAGCATACGCGCCGGGTGTCCGGGATCCTCTCCGTCCTGCGCTTCGCAGCTGCGATGATTGGAGCGTCCTCCGTGGTCGGCGTGCTGCTGGTGGGGCTCGGCGTCGTGCTCGGCCCCTTCATCAGCTAGGGCCACTCGGCCTCTCGCCTGTTCGCGCCTGGCGCTGTCCCTTCCGTGTCACGGCGCACATCTTTCGCCCCTGAATCAGCGTCCTGATTCCTGGCGGGCAATCCTCGTTCAGGGGCGATCTCGCAACCACGTCCGAACTCGAGAATCGTGTTTTCATACCAGTTCTACAACGTCGTTCACATCGTTGGCATCGTTCTGATCGCGGCTGTGGTGGGAGGCATAGCGCTGCACGCGGCTGCGGGTGCGAATCGCGCAGACAACCCGTTCCGCCGCCTGACGATGAGCCTGCACGGCATCGGTGCCTTCCTGATACCGCTGGGTGGCTTCGGAATGCTCGCTCGCATGGGCTTCCAGCACGGTGTCGGCTTCCCGGGCTGGCTTTGGGTGAAGATCGCGGTGTGGGCCGTGCTCTCGTTCGCGATCGTGCTGCCCTACAGGAAGCGCGCGCTGGCCATGCCGCTCCTGATGTCTCTTCCGGTGCTGGCGGGAATCGCGGCGTACATGGCGATCTACAAGCCCGTCTGAGCAATGCGCACGGGGCAGGGGAGTGCGGAGCAACGCCGGTCCCTGGTACTGCTCCATGGACTCGGTCGCTCTCCCCGTGCCATGCTCCCGCTCGCGATGGCCGCGCGCCGCCGCGGCTACCGGGTTCTGAACCTCGGCTATCGTTCGCGGGTTGAGGGAATTGGTGCGCACGCGGAGCGGCTGGCAGCGGCGGTGGACCGGCTCGAGGCTGCCGGCCCGCTGTACTTCGCAACACACTCCCTTGGAGGCATCGTGCTCAGGTATGCCGTGGCCCATGGCATGCTGCATCCGCCGCGGATAGCGCGTGCGGTGATGCTCGCACCACCCAACCAGGGGAGTGAGGTGGCGTCGTACGTGCTCGAGCACCGATACCTCAAGCGCCTGGGCGGTCGGGTTCTGGGCCCCAGCGGACACGAGCTGGGACTGGGCCAGCGGGGACTCGTGAGGCATCTGCCTCCGGTGGAGTTCGAGGTCGGCGTCATCGCCGGCAGTCGAGCGCTGAACCCGGCCTTCAGGCGCATTCTGCACGGACCGAACGATGGAACCGTTACGGTGCGGGGAACAGTCGTGGACGGCATGCGCGACCACGTGGTGGTGCCGTGCGGACATACCTTCATCATGGCCTCTCCGCAGGTGCTCGCGCAGACGTTCCACTTCCTCGAGCATGGGAGCTTCATTCGCCACCGCGCCTGACGACAGGGACACATGCGAATAGCGATCGCCTCCGATCATGCCGGTTTCCGCTACAAGGAGCGCCTGCGGCAGCTGCTCGGCGCACTGGGGCACGAGGTGGTGGATTTCGGCACCGACTCCACCGACCCGGTGGACTATCCGGTCTTCATCCGTCCGGCGGCCGAAGCGGTTGCGCGCGGGGAGTGCGAGAGGGGAATCGTGCTCGGTGGGTCCGGCAACGGCGAGGCCATGGTGGCCAATCGGGTGAAGGGAGTGCGGTGCGCGCTGTGCTGGAACGTGGAGTCGGCGCGGCTCGCACGTGCGCACAACGATTCGAACGTGCTCTCTCTGGGCGAGCGACTTACGAGCCCCGAGGACCTGGAGGCGATCGTCCGAACCTGGCTGGAGACCCCGTTCGACGGCGGCCGCCACGCTCGGCGCATCGCCATGATTGATCGCTGAGGTTCGACTGGCCGAAGAGTTCGGAGGCATCGCACTTACCGTGGTGTGGTAAGGCGTCGCCTAAGGCGTACAAACGCCACATAACCGCCTAATACGCCATATACGGCTTGCCAGGCGACGCGGCTCCGCCGCGTCTCTGCCGTCGGCCCTGTCACCCTCATCGGTTGCGCGGTGCCCGCTCTTCGCGCATTGTGGGGGCGTCCCCAGACATTTCAGCGTGAGCACATTATCCCGAAGAACGTTCCTCACGGTAGCGGCCGCTCTCACCGGGCGCGCGCTTGCCGGCTCGCCGCTCCTCTCGGGGGCGGAGTTGCCGGTCCGTCGGACTCCGCTCGATCGACCCGGACTTCAGCTCTACACGGTCCGCCGTCAGATGGAGAACGACTTCGACGGTACCCTCGCCACCGTCGCCCGGATAGGCTACAGGGAAGTGGAGTTCGCAGGGTATTTCGGTCGTCCGCCCGCGCAGGTCGCCGCGTCGCTGTCCCGGATCGGGCTCAGTTCGCCCTCCACTCATATCCCCTACGCAAACCTGGGCGAGGGGTGGGCCGAGTCGGTGGCGGATGCGCTCACCATCGGGCACCAGTACGTGACCATACCATGGCTGCCGGCCGAGAACACGCTCGACGGCTGGTACAGGATAGCCGATCGCTTCAACGAAGCCGCACGAATTGCCCGTGAGCAGGGTCTGGGGTTCGCCTACCACAATCACGATTTCGAGTTCAAGCCGGTCGAAGGCCGCATCCCGTTCCACGTGCTGCTCGAGCGCACCGACCCGTCGCTCGTTGCCTTCGAGATGGATATCTACTGGCTGTTTCGTGCCGGACACGACCCTCTGGAGTACCTGAAGGAGTATCCCGGCCGGTTTCCGCTCTTTCACGTAAAGGATTCGGAGGGCGCGCCTGAGCATCGAATGGCGGACGTTGGGGCGGGTGTCATTGACTTCGAAACGATCCTTTCGCGTGCCGGGGAGGCGGGCGCGCGTCACTTCTTCGTGGAGCACGACTCTCCGTCGGAGCCAATGCGCTCCATTCGCAATTCGTACGCGGCGCTCGCCGCTCTCCGCGGCTGATCGTGCCTCACGAGCCGCGGAGCGACCGAAGTCTTCTCCAACCCTGACATGGCTCGAAAGCAAGAATCCTGGGACGTCTGCATCGTGGGATCGGGTGCCGGCGGAGGCATGGCCGCGCACGCCCTAACGGCTGCCGGAGCGCGAGTGGTGATGCTGGAAGCCGGCCCGGAGTGGTATGCCAGCAGGGACGGCGCGATGAACATGCCCGCATACGCCACGGAGCGGCGCGGCAGGGCGACGAAGACCCGTCCTTTCGGCGAGTTCGACGCCTGTGATGGAGGCTGGAGCATTGATGGCGAGCCGTACACCACCGCGCCCGGCTCCAGCTTCTCCTGGTGGCGCGCTCGCATGCTCGGCGGCAGGACGAATCACTGGGGACGCATCTCGCTGCGGCTCGGGCCTGACGACTTCCGCAGGAAGAGCCTGGACGGGATGGGAGACGACTGGCCTATCTCGTACGACGACGTGGCTCCCTACTACGATCGAGTGGACCGTTTCGTGGGGATCTTCGGAAGTCGCGAGGGGCTTCGGAACGATCCGGACGGAATCTTCCAGCCGGCACCGAAGCCTCGCTGCTACGAGCTGCTCGTGAAGGAGGCCAGCGATCGGCTGGGGATCACGTGCATTCCGGCGCGGCTGTCCATAATCACGCAGCCGATCAACGGACGCGAGGCCTGCCACTACTGCGGCCAGTGCAATCGCGGCTGCTCGGTGAAGGCCAACTTCTCCAGCCCTGACATTCTCATCGCGCCTGCACTGGACACCGGCCGACTCACGCTCCTCACGAATGCAATGGCGCGTGAGGTTACGGTGGGACCGGACGGGCTGGCAACGGGTGTGTCCTACATAGACAAGACGACGGGAGAGGACAGGCACGTGTCGGCGTCCGTGGTGGTGCTCGCCGCAAGTGCCTGCGAGACGGCACGAATACTCCTCAATTCCCGCTCGTCGCATCACCCGAACGGTCTCGCGAATTCCAGCGGGACCGTTGGCAAGTACCTCACGGACACCACGGGAACGGACGTCGCCGGCTTCATCCCGGCGATGATGGACCACGTGCCGCACAACGAGGAGGGAGTGGGCGGCGGCCACGTGTACATGCCGTGGTGGCTGGACAACGCGAAGCTGGACTTCCCGCGCGGCTACCACATCGAGGTGTGGGGCGGCCTGAATCCGCCGAGCTACGGCTTCATGGGCGGTATCCACCGCTACCCGTCAGGTGGCGGGTACGGAGAGTCGCTCAAGAACGACTATCGCAGGTATTACGGTGCCACCATCGGCTTCTCCGGCCGCGGCGAGATGATCCCCAACGCCGACTCGTACTGCGAGCTCGATCCGGAGGTGAAGGACCAGTGGGGAATTCCGGTCCTTCGCTTTCACTTCAAGTGGAGCGATCACGAGCTGCGCCAGGTGAGGCACATGCAGCAGACGTTCCGCTCGCTGATAGCGGAGATGGGGGGCGAGGTCTTCTCGCCGATGCCTGGCGAGGATCGCGGGTACGGCATTTCCACCGGCGGTCAGATCATCCACGAGCTCGGCTGCACCCGCATGGGGAGCGATCCGTCCAGGTCGGTGGTCAATGCCCACAACCAGGCGCACGACTGCCGGAACCTCTTCATCGCCGATGGCGGTCCGTTCGTCACGCAGCCGGACAAGAACCCCACGTGGACCATCCTGGCGCTCGCCTGGCGTGCGAGCGACTACATCATGCAGCAGCGGAACCAGGGGGCGCTATGACTCGCCGACTCCCGCTCGCGAACACTGACGCACGGCAATCGGGTGATCGTCAGGCGGAGGCCTCAGCTCGCGACCCGAAGCAGGGCATGAGCCGCCGCGACGCGGTTCGCATCATCGGCATCACGCCCGTGCTCGCTGCCATCGGCCTTGCTGCATGCGACATGGAGCGAGCCGCGAACAAGGTTGCATCCCTGGCCGGCCGCAGCTACACGCCCCAGTTCTTCAACGACCACGAGTGGCGCACCGTACGCGTGCTCGTGGATTACATCATCCCGGCAGACGAGAGGTCTGGCAGCGCGACCGATGCCAGGTCGCCGGAGTTCATGGACCTGATGCTCGCCGACGAGCTCACGAGCGAGAGTACTCGTGAGGCGGTTCGCGAGGGCATGGCATGGCTCGACGCCGAGAGCACGAGCAGGAACGGCGTGCCGTTCGTGGATGCCAGCGACGAGGAGCGGCGTGCGATACTTGACGACATCGCCTGGCCGCGACGCGCCAGGGAGGGAATGGAGCAGGGCGTCGAGTTCTTCACTCGCATGCGGGACATGACCGCATCCGCCTTCTTCTCCAGCGAGATGGGCTGGAAGGACCTGCAGTACATGGGACACACCTTCGTACCCGTGTGGAACGGGTGCCCGCCCGAGGCACTCGAGAAGCTGGGTGTTGATTACGACCTCATGAACACGAGAGTGGCAATCAATGATGGCAGGTAACGGCTCGGCGCCGCGCGCGCGACTCGGCGTGGGCTTCATTGGAAGCGGCTTCAACGCGCGCTTCCACCTCCAGGCCTTTCAGGGCGTTCGCGACGCCGACGTGGTGGGTGTCTGGAGCCCCACCCGCAGGAATGCGAACTCGTTCGCCAGGCTTGCCGCGGAGCTGGACGTGGGTGACGTGAAGGTGCATCGCACGATCACCGATCTCGTTGCCGACCCCGCGGTGGACGCCATCTGGCTCACCGGCCCGAACCATGCCCGCATCGAGAACGTGGAGGAGATCGTCCGCGCGATCGAGAGCGGAAAGGGCACCCTGCGCGGCATCGCCTGCGAGAAGCCGCTCGCGCGTAACGTTGCGGAAGCGAAGAAGGTCCTGGACCTGGTGAACAGCGTGGGCCTGATGCATGGCTACCTGGAGAACCAGGTGTTCGCCCCCCAGGTATCGCACGGTCGTGCGCTCCTCTGGGGGCGCGGTGCAGCCGCAACGGGTCGCCCATACATAGCACGTGCGTCCGAGGAGCATGCGGGACCGCACATGCCGTGGTTCTGGAACGGCGAGCTGCAGGGCGGGGGAGTGCTCAACGACATGATGTGCCATTCGGCGCTGGTCGTGAGGCACCTGCTCACCAGGCCGGGCGAGCCCCTCTCCACGGTGCGACCGGTCCGCATTACCGGCCACATAGCGAGCCTCAAGTGGTCGCGTCCGGAGTACGCGCGCAAGCTCGCGCGCACCATGGGCAGGGACATTGACTACCTGAAGCGCCCTTCGGAGGACTTCGCGAGCACCACCATCGAGTTCGAGACCGATGACGGTCATATCGTGATCGGAGAGGCGACTACATCCTGGAGCTTCGTCGGTGCGGGACTTCGCCTTTCTGCGGAACTGCTTGGCCCCGAGTACAGCATGTCCTGGAATACGCTGGACAGCGGGCTCAAGCTGTTCTTCAGTCGCGAGGTGAAGGGAAAGGCCGGCGAGGACCTCGTCGAGAAGCAGAACGCGGAGATGGGCCTCATGCCCGTGGTGGCTGGCGAGGCCGCCGCTTACGGCTACGAAGCGGAAGACCGCCATTTCGTTCGAGTCTTCCTCGGCAGGGAAGAGCCGGTACTCACCTTCGACGACGGTCTCGAGGTGGTGCGCCTGCTGATGGCGGCCTACCAGAGTGCCGAGCAGGGGAAGACGATCGCTTTCCCTCCGCGCGGACTCGACAGGTTCGTTCCTGCCGTGGCGAGCGGAACCTGGAAGCCCAGGCCGGCCGGATCGTGAGGCACCGCGGGAGCGCGCGTATGAAGTGATTCCGCCGGACCGTCGCGGCATGGCCGGCCGGCAGCCGAAGGAGCAGCAGTCGTGCAGTTCCATTCCCCGGATCAGCGCACCTGAACCCTCATCCTTACCGAATGATGAGCGAGTCGAGCATTCCACGTCGTACGTTCGTTCGCAGCATGGCAATAGCGGGGGCGGGCGCCATGCTCGTGCCAAGACACGTCCTCGGCGGTCAGGGGTTCGTTGCGCCGAGCGACAGGCTCAACATCGCGATCGTAGGCGCAGGCGGCATGGGCATGTCGAATGCCGAGCAGGTGCTGAGCGAGAACATCGTGGCGTTGTGCGACGTGGACTTCGGCTACGTGGACAGGCAGGCGGCTTCACGGCTGAAGCGAGGCGACGGCACGCCGCGCCCGGAGGGGGAACAGCTGCAGTCCGCATTCGAGAAGGCGCAGCGGTATACGGACTTCCGCAGGATGCTCGAGCGGCAGCGTGACATTGACGCCGTGCTGATCGCCACGCCGGATCATCTGCATGCTCACATCGCGCTTGCGGCGATGGATCTCGGAAAGCACGTGTACGTGCAGAAGCCGCTCACTGCCACGGTACATGAAGCCCGACTGCTGCAGGCGGCCGCTGAGCGTACCGGAGTCGTTACGCAGATGGGGAATCAGGGGCACTCCACCGATGACGCGCGTCTGATCAACGAGTGGATCGCGGCAGGAGTCATAGGTCCGGTCTCCAGGATCCTCATCTGGACCAACAGGCCCATATGGCCACAGGGAGTTCCGCGTCCGCTGGACTACGGTCAGGCCGTGGAGCGGCGTGGCTGGGGCATGGGTGCACTGAATGCTCTCCTGTCGGGAGCGATGTCGGGGGAGTATGCGGTGCCTGACGGGCTGGATTGGGATCTCTACCTCGGTCCGGCGCAGGAGCGCGCGTACCATCCCATGTATCACCCATTCAACTGGCGCGGCTGGGTGGACTTCGGTGTCGGTGCGCTGGGAGACATGGGTGCACACCTGGTGGATCATCCTTTCTGGGCGCTCGACCTGGGCTACCCCACGTCTGTGGAGGCCACTTCCACGCCGTTCGGCGGTGGTTCGGAGAACCCGGCCACCTGGCCGCTGGCGATGACGGCGCACTACGAGTTCCCTGCGCGCGGCGGGCGTCCACCGGTGACTCTCGACTGGTACGATGGCGGGTTGATGCCTCCGCGACCCGACATTCTGCCTGACGATGTGACGATGGAACGCGAGGGCGGCGTGCTCTACATCGGCGAACGCGGAATCCTGATGCACGAGACCTACGGACGAAACCCGCAGGTGTTCCCGGCGAGCCTGATGGAGGAGGCGCGTGCGGTACCGAAGACGATGCCTCGGGTTTCGGGCTCGCACGAGATGAACTGGGTGAACGCGTGCAAGGGCCAGGGAAGTGCCGTGTCACCCTTCTCGTACGCCGCTCCGCTGACCGAGGTGATGCTGCTTGGCCTCGTTGCCCTGCGGGCGGGCCAGGGAAGGAAGATCCGCTATGACGCCGCGAACATGCGGATCACCAACGCGCCCGATGCCGAGCAGTACCTGACGAGGAATTATCGCAGGGGCTGGGAGCTCTGATCGCCGCGGCTTCCCCCGGGAACCGGTCATCCACTTGCCATCTATCCCAACACGGAGTTCATCACAGATGCGTCAGTCCGCATTAAGGCAGCTCGTTGTCGGCAGTCTGGTCATCGCCTCGCTCGCGGCGTGCACGGCGCAATCGGGCGATGCGCGCTCAGGAACACAGGGCGAGGATGCAATGACGGAGACGGCACCCAATACGCTCACGGAGGCGGAGAGGGCGGACGGATGGCGTCTGCTCTTCGACGGGGAAACCACCACCGGGTGGCGTGGATTCCGGATGGATGCGATGCCTGACGGGTGGTCCGTGGTGGACGGCGTGCTCGAGTTCAGCGGCCGAGGTGGTGACATAGTGACGGACGAGGAGTTCGGCGACTTCGAGCTGGTGCTGGACTGGCGTGTGGGCCCGGCCGGGAACAGCGGCATCTTCTATCGCGTGAACGAGAACGTGGACGTCATCTATCGCTCCGCGCCGGAGTACCAGCTTCTGGACGACGCCGGCCATGCGGACGGCGCATCGGAGCTCACGTCGGCCGGAGCCGCTTACGGACTCTATCCGGCACCGCGCGACGCCGTTAGGCCGGCCGGGGAATGGAACACCGCGCGTATCGTGGTTCGCGGCAACCACGTGGAGCACTGGCTGAACGGCGTTCAGACGGCGAGCTACGAGCTCTACAGCGATGACTGGGAAGCCCGGGTACGCGACAGCAAGTTCAACGAGTGGCCGGAATACGGACGGGCTGAACGAGGCAACATCGGCCTGCAGGACCACGGCGATCCCGTCTCATTCCGCAACATCAAGGTGCGTGTACCGTGACGAACGCCGTCCACGCCAGCGGCCCGGCGCCGGCCGCGATCCGCACGCGGCTCTCCGTGATGATGTTCCTGCAGTACTTCATCTACGGCTCATGGCTGGTGACCATGGGCACCTGGATGGGCCAGACGCTGCGGTTCGACGGAACGGAGATCGGCCACGCATACGGCACTCCGGCTCTTGCCGCAATCCTGTCACCGCTGCTGGTAGGCATGGTCGCGGACCGCTTCTTCGCTACCGAGCGTGTGCTCGCAGTGCTTCACCTGCTCGGCGCGGGCCTGCTGTACTACGCCACCACCCAAACGACCTTCGCCGGATTCTACGTCGCCATCCTGGCGTACACGTTGTGCTTCATGCCCACGCTCGCCCTGTCGAACTCGCTCTCGTTCGACCATCTGGGCGATCCCGCCCGCGAGTTCCCGCGCGTACGAGTGCTCGGCACCATCGGCTGGATCGTGGCGGGGATCATCATCGGACAGCTCCGCGTGGAGGCGACGGCCATCCCGCTGCAGATAGGCGCAGCGATGTCGGTCGTGATGGCCCTCTATGCGCTCACGCTTCCACACACGCCGCCTCACGCGGCGGGGAAGCCGCTCTCCGTGCGTGACATGTTCGGCCTCGATGCGCTCTCGATGATGAAGGACCGCTCGTTCGCAATCTTCGTCGTCGGCTCCTTCCTGCTGTGCATACCCCTTCAGTTCTACTACGCCTTCACCAACCTGTTCCTGAACGAGGTTGGGATGGCGGAGCCGGCCAGCAAGATGACGCTGGGTCAGATGTCCGAGATCGTGTTCATGCTCCTGATGCCGTTCTTCTTCGTCCGCCTGGGAGTGAAGAGGATGCTGCTGGTGGGAATGGCAGCGTGGGCGCTGCGCTACGTGCTGTTCGCGTACGGAGACTCCGGCTCGCTCCTCTGGATGCTCTACGGCGGAATCATCCTTCACGGCATCTGCTACGACTTCTTCTTCGTCACCGGGCAGATCTACGTGGACCAGCAGGCGAGCATCCGCATTCGCGCGGCCGCGCAGGGATTCATTGCACTGGTCACACTGGGGGCAGGTCAGTACGTGGGATCGTGGGTGTCGGGAATGGTCGTGGAAGCCAACAGCGTTCCCGGCCCGGGAGACGTTCCTGTTCATGACTGGACGTCCATCTGGCTGGTTCCGGCCGTGGGAGCTGTCGCGGTTCTGCTGCTGTTCGCGATCTTCTTCCGTCCCGGGAACACGCGCATGGACCCGCAGCGAGCAGAATCCCATTCAGAGGCAATCCCTGCATGAGCCCCAGCAGACGTGACGTGCTCCGCCTTGGCGGCGGAGCGTTGTTGGCATCCATCGGTGCATCGGCGGTCTTCGCTTCGAGCCGTCGGCGTGCGGACCTGGTGATTCGCGGTGGCACCGTGGTGGACGGCACCGGTGCCGCTGCCTTCGAAGCAGACGTCGTGATCAACGGCGGAAGGATCAGCCGGGTTGTGCGCGATGCGTCCGAAAGCGGAGTGGATGAGATTGACGCGCGCGGCCTCATCGTCGCGCCGGGCTTCATAGACATCCACTCGCATGCGGATGGCACGCTGTTCGACGATCCGCGCATGGAGTCCACCATTCGTCAGGGAGTCACCACGGTGGTGGTTGGTGCCGACGGCAGCTCCCGCGCACCGTCGTCGAGTTCATCGCGCACGCGATTCTCGTCGTTTGCCGACTACTTTCGCGCCCTCGACGAGACGCGGCCGTCGGTGAACGTGGCGTCCATGATCGGACTCGGTACCGTTCGGGGTACGGTGGTGGGGCAGGACGACAGGCCGGCGACCGATGAGGAGATCGGTCAGATGGTGGCGCTGGTGGAGGAGGCTCTGAGCAACGGCGCGTGCGGGGCGTCTACGGGGCTGGAGTACACCCCCGGCGCATTTGCGTCGCTGGAAGAGCTTGTCGCACTTTCCCGGCCACTCGTGAGGTACGGCCTGCCTTACGCCTCGCACATGCGCAACGAGGACGATCGGTTGCTCGATGCCATTCGTGAGGCAGTCGCCGTGGCGGAGGGCGCCGGCTGCGCACTGCAGATCTCCCACCTCAAGACGCAGGGCCCGAGGAACTGGGGCTCGCTCGACGATGCGTTCGCGCTGGTGGAAGGGGCGATCTCCCGTGGTGTTGACGCCGCCTTCGACCGCTATCCGTACATCGCGTACCAGACGGGCCTGACGAACCTCTTCCCGGTGGAGAGTCGCGACGGCGGCACCGAGCGCTTCCTTGCGCGACTGGCCGATCCGTCGCAGGAGCCTGCCATCCGACGGGCGGTGCTGGCCAAGGTGGATCTGATCGGAGGCTGGGGCAACGTGCAGATATCTGGCGTTCGCAACGACGCGGACAGGGCTGCCGAGGGGCAGCGGATGGACGCATACGCTCGGTCGGTGTCCCAGGATCCGTACGTGGCCACCGTCGAGCTTCTGAAGCGCAACAACGGCAGCGTGGGGATGGTGGGCTTCGCGATGAGCGAGGAGAACCTGGAGCGCATACTGGCGCATCCGCGCGGCATGGTGTGCAGCGACGGTGGTGCCTTCGCGGTGGAGGGTCCTGCCCGGGTGGGGCATCCGCATCCGCGCGGCCTGGGATCCTTTCCGCGGGTGCTGGGCCGCTACGTGCGGGAGCGCGGGGCGCTCACGCTGGAGGCGGCGGTGCACAAGATGAGCGGGCTGCCCGCCTCACGCGTAAAGCTGGGGGACCGCGGCCGCCTGGCGGAGGGACTTGCGGCAGACGTGGTGGTGTTCGATGCGAACACGGTGTCCGACCGTGCGACGTTTGCCGAGCCGTTCGCCTATCCGACGGGGATAAGTGCGGTGGTGGTGAACGGTGCAGTGTCCATCAGGGACGGGGAGCACATTGCCGGAGTGCCCGGGCAGGGCAGGGCGGTCCGTCCTGCGGGTTGAGCCGCGCGATCAAGCGGCTGGCAGGTTGCCGGCGTGGGTGATTCCGGAAATGGCAGAGGCGCTCGTGCGGAAGTCGCGCGGGCGCTTGTTGCGACAGGGCTGTGTGCCGGGAGGGCGCACGTCTGTCGTGGCACGATGCCGGTAGGGCATCGCGCTGTGGAAGGCGGGCACCGGGCGCGTCAGGGCGCCCGGCCGATGTCAGCGCGAGGAGCGGCGGCTCGCAGAGCGTCCGCGGCGGCGTGCAGCGGCGGACTTCAGCTGGCGAGCTTCACTCGGCTTCACGTAGTGGCGCTTGCGGCGGAGGTCCTTGAGGATGCCCGCCTTGAGCACCTTGCGCTTGAAGGCCTTCAGTGCCCAGTCAATGCGGTCGTTCTCGTCGAGCGTTACTTCGATCATCTGGTTGGAAGGTGTTTGTGATGGATCCGGCCGTGAATCACGGCACCTGTTGACTGACGAACAGTGGGGCCGACCCGACGGTGGTCGGACCGGCCCCACCTGCCGCGACGTTTCTTAGGCGCTGCGGCGATGGACGGTCAGCTGTCGAGCTTCACGACGTTCTCGGCGGCCGGGCCCTTCTGGCCCTGCACCACGTCGAACTCCACGCGCTCGCCTTCGGCGAGAGACTTGAAGCCACGGCCCTGAATTGCCGAATGATGCACGAAGCAATCCTTCTGGCCGTTCTCGGGCGTGATGAAGCCGAAGCCCTTGGCATCGTTGAACCACTTCACCGTGCCGGTCATGCGCATTGCAGTACTCCTGAGTGTTCGTGTGGTCGGAGCCCGCAAACGCACGTCCCGACTACAGTTGTAATTCGTGGAACAGAACCCCCACGAAGGGCAGCCGTTCTTCCGGCACTTGCCGTCGCAACTCTGGCATTCAAAAAAGGAGCCACCGCGAGAGCGAGGGCCCCTGCTTGCCATTAGAACGTACCCGCGCCACTGGCGCGTATGTCGCGACCCTTAAACTACGCGCGCGGGGAAGGCCAGTCAATGGGAAATCCATGGAAATTTCATGGCCCGCCCACCCGCGGAAACCGAGGGTCCCCGGCCGCAACCCTCCCGGCAGACAGCATCAGCCGCCACCCCTCACCCGGCACCCGTCGAGCCGAAACCAAACGCCCGTTCCGGCCATAGTGTACCTCTCAGGGACTGACGCGCGAAAGCTGGTGCGATCCGCACCCATGCCCCAGCTTTCGCTCCATTCCGCCCCGTTCCACCACATCCCTCGGGAACATGAACGAGAAGCAGCTCGCAAAGCTCATTCGCAAGACCACCGAAAAGGCAGAGAAGTCCATCTCGCGTCAGCGCCCCGCGCGCGCCTACGACCCCACGCTTCAGAACCGGAACGACGACTCCGAGTCCATCGAGCGCGGGAAACTCTTCGACGAGATGAAGCGTCGCGAGTTCTAGGCAAGGTGCCCGGAGGTCGTGTCGGATCGTCGCGAGGTCCAGGCGAAGCGTCGCGACTCCCGGGTGCCTGACGCGGCCGGCAGACGCCAGCCGCACGGCACCGCTTCGCGCAACCAGGCACGCTGAACGACCCACATTCAGCGTTCACCCCGGCCTCCGCACGACTGCGGCAGGCTTCCGTTTCCCCTACTGGAGACTCAGGTGGCAGGACAGGGCTCGGCCGGCAACGTGATTGCCGCCCTTTGCAGTTTCTTCATTCCCGGACTCGGCCAGCTGCTCCAGGGCCGCCTGTTCATGGCCGTGACGCACTTCGTGCTTGCAGCGGCCCTCTGGATCGTCCTGCTCGGCTGGGCGGTTCATCTCTGGTCCATTCTGGACGCAGCGCTCTGGAAGCCCAGGGGACGCTGAGCGGAAGTAGCTTCCGCTCATGTCGTCCCCCACGCGCTATCCCATTCCCGCGGGCGAGTACCGGCAGGAAGAGGAGATCTCCAGGAGCCGCTTCATCACGACCGTTGCGCCTGCGCGAACGCTGGACGAGGCGCAGCAGTTCATTCAGCGGATCCGCGAGGAGTTTCCCGACGCCACGCACAACTGCTGGGCGTACGTGGTCGGTCCCCCGGGAAGTACTGCCCGCATCGGGATGAGCGACGACGGCGAGCCCCACGGCACCGCGGGCAAGCCGATGCTCGGGATGCTGCTGCACGGCGACACGGGCGACACGGTGGCCGTGGTCACGCGCTACTTCGGAGGCACCAAGCTGGGAACGGGCGGGCTGGTGCGCGCGTACGGCGGTTGTCTCCAGCGTGCACTGCAGGCCATGCCCCGTGCCGAGCGGGTGGAGCGCGCCGGGCTGGTCGTGAGGCTGGACTATGCCTCGCTGGAGGCGGCGCGCGCGTCCGCCGCCGTACACGAAGCCGAAGTGACGGACCAGGAGTTCGGCGAGGACGTGCACCTCATGATGATGGTGCCCGTGTCGAATCGTGAGGCGCTGGTACGGGCGCTCCTGGACGCCACGCGCGGCCGCGTCACGATCCTGGAGGCTCCTGGGACGAAGTGAGCTCGTCCGACACCTCGCGCTCCACCACTATCGTGTAGCGGGCGGCGATCGCCGCGATGCTTCCCACGGCTGCCCAGAAGGGCATCAGCGCGGCGCCAACCACGCCCGCAGCCAGCGGAATGTCCAGAAGCGTGCGGCCCTCCGGGTTGCGAATGACCACCCGCCTCACGCGACCCTCGCGCACTATGGCCTTCAGCCGGTCCATCAACTCACCGCCGGCTACCTGGAACTCCTCGGTTCGAGTGCGTCCAGCTTCCATTTCATCCCTTTCCTGTTCGAGGGGAAGACAGGTCCCGCACTTGGCGACCGGTCCGGAGGCACTACGCTGCGCGCGGTGCATCGTTTCAATATGCGCCCCGGGCAGCCTGCCGGATAAGGCTGCTACTTGCGCACCAGGCACCCGCATCGCAAGGTGATCGTCCACCAGGGGCGGAGATCAAGTGCTGATACACCTTCCTGACTGCACCGTGCGGGACTGGCGGCCTTCGGACGCCCGCTCGCTCGTGCGCCACGCCAACGACCGCGACGTCTGGCTGCAGCTGCGCGACCGCTTTCCGCATCCCTACACGCAGCAGGACGCCGACTGGTTCCTGGCGGACGCCTGCAGGAGCACGCCCCGAACCGCGTTCGCGATCGAGGTGGGAGGCGAGGCGGCGGGAGGGATAGGTCTCACGATCGGAACGGACGTGGCCCGCGCTACTGCCGAGGTCGGTTACTGGCTCGGAAAGGCGCATTGGGGGCGCGGCATCATGACGAACGTGCTCCGCGCGGTAACCGCCGAGGCGATCAGGAGCTTCAGCCTGCACCGCATCCATGCCGTTCCGTTCGCCGGCAACACCGCCAGTGCCAGGGTGCTCGAGAAAGCCGGCTACCGCCTCGAAGGCAGGCTGCGCAGGAGCGCCGTGAAGGATGGCAGGGTGCTGGACCAGCTGATGTACGCCATCACCGACGTGGACTACCCGATCGGCGACTGACGCGCATACCCGCGTCGCCAGCTGCGGACTGACGGCCAGCTCCGCGTCGCC
>CAYQAO010000012.1:2756-6852 GCA_964415485.1 uncultured Gemmatimonadaceae bacterium | reverse complement strand
CCGCGTCGCCAGCTGCGGACTGACGGCCAGCTCCGCGTCGCCGACTGCGCTTCGGCGTCGAGAGCGGGCGCTAGGCTCTTCGCGTCATGGTAACCGATTGTCCGGTACCGTTGGGCCTGCCTCGCTACCCTCTCGTTCACGCATTCAGCCACCGGCCGTTAATTTGACCAGTCGGCGGGCGACTCGCGTTCGTCGTCAACGCGAACAAGGGAGATGACTATGGCCCAGGCAAAGACGGGTGACACGGTACGCGTGCACTACAAGGGATCCCTCTCGGACGGCACGGTGTTCGACACGTCCCGCAATCGCGACCCGCTCGAGGTTACGCTCGGCTCCGGACAGCTCATTCCGGGCTTCGAGAATGCCGTGCTGGGCATGGAAACCGGAGAGGAGCGCCGAGTCACGATTCCGGCGGAGGACGCGTACGGTCCGCGTCGCGATGAGCTGATCCTCGAAGTGCCGCGCGGCCGTTTTCCTCCGGACATCGAGCCCGAGGTCGGCAAGCAGCTTCGCATGACGCAGGAGGGCCACGACTTCGTGGTCGTCGTGCAGGACGTGAAGGAGGACTCCGTGACCCTCGACGCCAATCACCCGCTGGCAGGCAAGGAGCTCATCTTCGAGCTGGAACTCGTTGAGGTGAGATGAAGCGCTGCGCATAGATTCCTGCACTCAGCCGCAACGCTCGAGAACAGATACCCAACCTTCACGTTACCCCATGCCCGAGAACCCGCAGCAGCAGCAGCCCGACGCCCAGCTTGCCCGATTCGGCGATCCCCTTTCCGAGCGGCTGCTTCGCGCACGAACGATCATCATCGCCGGAGAGATCAACCAGAAGCTTGCCGAACGAGTGTCGGCGCAGTTGCTGGCCATGTCGTACGAGTCCGATGAGCCCATCACCATCTTCCTGAACTCCCAGGGAGGTCACGTTGAGGCGGGCGACACGATTCACGACATGATTCGCTTCGTGGGTGCGCCGGTGCGGATAGTCGGAACCGGCTGGGTAGCGAGCGCCGGCGCCCTGATCTACGTGTCCGTTCCTGTGGAGCGGCGTTACTGCCTGCCCAACACGCGCTTCCTCCTGCACCAGCCGGCCGGCGGCGCAGGCGGTGACGCAGCCGACATCGAGATCGAGGCGCGCGAGATCCTTCGCATGCGCGACAGGCTGAATCGCATCTTCGCGAATGCCACCGGCCAGCCGATCTCCCGCATCGAGGAGGATACGCACCGCAACTTCTGGCTGGACGCGGAGGCCGCGATCGAGTACGGCCTGGCCGGTCGCGTCATCGAGCACGTGGGCGAGCTGGAAGCAGCGGCGGTGTGAACGCGGTTCGAGCGTGCGGCGGGGCGCTGCCTCACGCCGCGGTCAGGATGGATTCGCAGGTGGTGAGCACGGAGACGTGCTCACCACCTGCCGCATTGAGGGCACTGTAATCCGGAGTTCCGAGCGAGGCATGACGAGAAAAGAACCGCCGGGAAGGGCGGGATACAGAACGGTCGTCGTGGACGGCTGGGAGATTCTCGTGGGGAAGGGCGCACGGGAGAACGATGAACTGACGTTTCGCGTGGCGGAACCCAGCGACACGTGGCTGCACGCGGCAGGGTACGCGGGAAGTCACGTGGTGATCAGGAATCCCGATCGCCAGGACATTCCGCGAGAAGTGCTGCGGCGTGCGGCGGAGCTGGCCGTGTTCAACTCCAAGGCTCGTGAGGCGCGCGGCAAGGTGGACGTGCACGTCTGCCGCGCCGGAGAGGTGCGAAAGGTGCGCGGAGCGCCGGCCGGTCAGGTTCAGCTTGCCCGGTGGGACACCGTGAAGGTGTACAGCAGGCCCGAATGAACGCGGGCGCTGCCTGACGAGCAGGCAGCCGCGCTGTCAGTGCCTCGAATCCCGCCTGGCCAGCCGCGCGATGTCCAGTCGCCCGGACGGCGTGGTATCCACGTCGAGCACACGGCGCATGTATGCGAGCGCGTGGCGATTCTCCTTCTGGTCCACCGACGCCACGCAGTCCGACGGGACGTTCAGTTCGAACTCGCGCAGGTAGCCGTCGTGCGCAGTGAAGAACACGCACACGTCGCCAGCGAAACCGGTTATCACCAGGCGTCGAGTACCCAGGTACCGGAGAAGGGTGTCCAGCGGCGTATGGTAGAATGCCGAATGGTGCGGCTTGAGCACGAAGTAGTCATCGGGCTCGGGTGCTAGCATCCGGGCAATCGCAGCACCCGGCTTGTCCGCTTCGGTCGCCTGTGCAATCACCTCCCGGAAGTCGGAACGCCAGCGGCCGAAATTGTCGTTTGCATAGACCACGGGCACACCCGCCTCGCGCGCCTTGCGCGCGAGGCGGGCAATGTTCCGAGCCTTCGGGAGCGCGTACCGCGCCAGCCTGCCGCCCTGCTCGAAGCTCATCTCGTTGATGACGTCCACCAGCAGCAGGGCCACAGGGTGTGCGTCAGGTACGTTCCCTTTCAGCGTGCGGCGCGATTTCGATGGCATGTATGAAGCGGTATGGTCTGCGCACTTGCCGGACAGGTTCCGGGGCGGACCCGACCATCGCGAGGATGATGCCTGAGCTTTCGCTCTGGCGCAGCGGCGCGCTCTGCATCACTGTGACGTGTGCGGGCGGCAGAGCCGGCCGCAGCTACGCGGAGATCGAGGCGCGGAAGCATCAGTGGGACCGCCGGAATCACCCTGAAGCCAGCGAGGGCTTGTGACATCTCCCAGATCGGAAGGAAGCGATGAGGCCGCGGGAGATCCTCGAATGCTGAGCGCCGCGGGGCTCCTGGCCGCGCTTCGGGCGGTCATGTCACGGGAGCTTGCAGCGGTGAGTCGTACGGTCGCGGCCTACCCGGACGACGAGTCGCTCTGGCGGGAGCTGCCGGGCGCGCCGAACAGCGGCGGTACGCTCGTCCTGCACCTCGCCGGGAACCTTCGTCACTTCGTTGGAGCCGGACTTGGCGGCAGCGGCTACACGCGTGACAGGGCGGCCGAGTTCAATGCGCGCGGGGTTCCCCGCAGCGAGCTCCTGGAGTTGATGGACGTGACCGCCCGCGAAGTGGACCGTGCGCTGGCGTCAGTGTCTCCGGATCACTTGGCGAGCGAGCATGCCCTGCCTGCCGGAGGCTGGCTGGTGCGCAACGACGAGCTGCTCCTGCACCTGGCAGCGCACCTCGCATATCACCTCGGTCAGCTCGACTATCATCGCCGGATTGCCACCGGTCAGCGGGAGGGCGTTCAGGCACTGCCCCTGGATGCACTTCCAAGTGCCCGTCCGCTGGACGGGTGATGAATCCATGGAGGACGCGAATGCACCAGTCACTCGCCGATAGGAAGCCGGAACCGTCGCCGCTCCCTGCCGCGTCCGCTTTCGGGCGCATTCGCGCGGGTCGGGGCTTGTTGTTCCTGCTGGTTGCGGGAGTGGCGATGTCTGCCTGCGAAGACGTCGGCAGGATCGGCGATGGCCTGGCCGACAAGCCCACCCCGCCAGCCACGGCGCGCGAGCCGCTGTCCCCCGGATCCGCCGGGCTCGCGTGGGCTGCCCCTTCCTCGACGGGCGATGAATGGATCATCGGGCCGCAGGGAATTGGTCCGCTGATCGTGGGTGCGCCATACCAGTCCGGCACCGAGCAGTCTCTTGCGACTTCCGGCTGCAGCGTGGAATCGCCGGAGGGCGCGCCACCGGGCGTGTCAGTGTGGCTGGTGGACGGGCGCATCGCCTCGGTGCTTGCCAGCCAGCGTGGTCCGCGCCTGCTGGGCGGCGTGGGGGTGGGATCGAGCGAGGCGGAGATGCGGCGCCATTTCGCCGGGCGTCTGGAGGAGGGGACAGGTGCAGACGCCGGCTGGTGGGTGGAGGTGCGGCCGGAAACCCTTTCAGGGCATCCGGTGGCGTTCCAGCTGGAAGACGGCTACGTGCGTCGAATCCGTGTTGGGTCGTCCGCGCCCGGCGGAGCGTGCCAATAGTCGAGGTCGCGGCAATCCGGGTGGCAGAGAAACGCTGGCCGCTCCTGACGGAGGTCTGCGCCGACGCGCACAGCGCGAATCAGCCGGACGCTGCGCTCAGGCCGACGCTCACGAGCTCCTTTGGCCGAGCTCCGCGCTCAGGC
>CAYQAO010000012.1:0-2656 GCA_964415485.1 uncultured Gemmatimonadaceae bacterium | reverse complement strand
CGCTGCGCTCAGGCCGACGCTCACGAGCTCCTTTGGCCGAGCTCCGCGCTCAGGCGGACGCTCACGAGCTCCTTTGGCCGAGCTCCGCGCTCAGGCGGACGCGCGCCGTTCCGGCGACGAGATCGGCCAGCGGAGGTTCCGGGTGCGCTGAACCCGCCAGTCTATACGCAGGTCGCGAGCGACCGTGTAGCCCCTGGTCTGCAGCCACTCGAGCGTCCAGCGGAAGCGCTCCTCGAGCTGTGCGGGAGACTCGGAGCCGGGCGGCACCGGGACCGTGAGCTCCACACGATTGAACGGCTGTTCCGGCCTGTTGACGGTGGAGACGTCCCCACGGCCCAGCGCATAGTCCAGGACGCGGGCGAGGTGCTCGAGCTGGGCGCGGATGCGGGTGTTTCGCATCTCCTGAACGAAACGCCCCAGCTTGCTCCGCTCCGACTGGGCCTGCTTTCCCATGTGGAGGGCGTCGAGGGCGGCGAAGTACGCCCTGCGGGCGCGTCGCTCGGCCGCCCAGCCCGACGGGGCCCGGCCGTCCCAGCAGGGGGGACAGGGGAGGCGGAATGACAGCGACCTGCCGTCTTCGGAGCGGAAGCGGCAGTAGACTGCAGGCGCCCGAACCGGGCGACGGTCATTGGAATTCTGGTAGGTCAGCGGAGTCGAGGCAGTGCGGTGCATCAGATACGGCGATGGTACGACTGGTACAGTGGACCGAGCGGACTGGGTCGCCGAGGTTGGGAAGGGCGTGTCGCTCGTTGCCGATCCGTCGAGAGGGAGCCGCTTGTGGACGGTTTACCCGGCAGTGGACAGCAGACTCCTCAGCGGAGCGTGTGCCTCGGACGCGCAACGTACGGGGCGCGTAACAGCCTGGCAACGGGGCAGCCTGCCGGTCCGGCCACCCGTAGGACGATTGCACGGCCCCGAGCGGTACGACCACTGACCGACACGACGGTGAGCAGGGCAGAAACGACGAGCCCATAAGGAAAACCTAGCACATCCGTGACGCGTGCTGCCAGTCGGCTGAGCAGCCCAAGCAGGGTGTGCTTCGAGCTGCCGAAGGCCCCTGGCGCCCGGCTGTCGGACCGCGTTCCGAGGCCGTCTCGAAGAGTATCCGACTTGCCCACCTGTGTGCTATTTCCACGGTCACCTGGCTGGCGGGCGCTGCGAACGCGGCCTTGCGGTCACTCATCCGGCAGGGACACGATGGCTCTCGCCGCCGGCAGGTGCGGGCGCATTTCTCGTGATGCGTCGTGATGCGTCGTCATGCGTTAGGTGGCGTGGTTCGGGATGCCCGGCAGGCGTTCCGGGCGGGTGCAGGAGCGGTCCTGGGGGAGCCGCTCGAGGGGGCGGGGCGAACATTAAGAATTCTTAACGATGGCGTGAGGCACCTGGGGCTCGCGCAATCGCGCCACACGACATACATTGGGGCGCGTTAATGTTCGCCGGCCGCCTCACGGCCCTGGCCACCGACCGGCGAGAGTCCCCCCCCCAGAAGGAGAGAGATTCCATGGCGAGAGCCGCAAAGGGTACCCGGAAGCGCACGGCGAAGAAGGCTGCCAGGAAGACCGCCAAGTCGTCCATGGCGCCTGCCAAGCGCGCCGCGCGTAAGGCAACGAAGACTGCTGCGAAGTCCACCAGCAGGAAGCTGCCGGCCCGCAAGATTCCGGGAATCAGCCGGGTGGACCAGGACAGCACCCGTACCCATGGCTGGGTCGTGCGGCTGAACTACGAGCAGACCGCAAGCGGCTGGCGTCCGAAGCACACGGCCTACTTCGGGGATGCCACGCACGGCGGCCCGAACAAGTCGCTCGCTGCAGCCGAGGAGTACCTGAAGAAGCTTCAGCGTTCCTCGAAGAAGAAGTGACGGGTAACTCGAGGGGGCCGGCGCCAATTGCGCCGGCCCCCTCGAGCTTTTCTCCGCATCACGCTCCGTCCCCGCCAGGCGGTGCGAACGGGGCGCAGTCGCTCAGCGCGGCGCCTGGCGAGTCCCCGTGCCACCGCTGGCCGGCCGCAGTATCTCGCTGCGAAGCTCCAGGGAGTACACGTGATCGCCGAACTGTGATTCGTCGCCGTTTGCAGCATTCGCCGCCACGTTGAGCACGACCACGGAGTCGGCAGCGGGGGCAGTCCAGGAGAGCTTCCACTCGGTGCTGTCCGCTGCCGTCGCACCCTGCGCCGTCTGGGACAGGTACGTCACGTACTCGTGAAGCGTGGCGGACACCCGGTCGTCCAGCGGCTGGAGGGCTCCCGCGTCCAATCCGCCGCTTCCGTCGCCCACCCTCACGGCAGCCTGAAAGCCGGCGGCCCCGAGCTCGGGATGGCGAAGCCGGACGCGGAGCTCGTAGCTCCTGCCGGGAGCGAATCGCTCCGGGAAGCCGAGTACCTCCAGCGCGCCGGCTGCGTCGTTCGGCGGTTCGCCGAAGTGGCATGCCTCACAAGTAGGCTCCCCGAATCCACCCGTGTGCGCGGGCGGCGGCGCGTGCGGAAATCTCGCGATGGCAGGCTGCATGTCCCCGGCGGCACCGCTCGCGCGCGAGAAGGCGGCCAGGACCAGAATGGACGATGCGACCGCGAGCACTGCCGCGCGGCGGGAGGCGGCCGGCCGCCCCACCCCGCGCCCCCGGCGGCAGCGGCACAGCGCCCTGCCGCTCGTTCCCGCAGC
>CAYQAO010000011.1:38664-63713 GCA_964415485.1 uncultured Gemmatimonadaceae bacterium | reverse complement strand
CGGGTCGAGAGCGCCGCCTTCGTGCTGGCGCGCCCCAGCGCGACCCGTTCCATCTCGCGAGGATCATCCATGCCGACCTACCGCGCCCCCCTGCGGGACATCCGCTTCGTACTGCATGAGCTCGTGGGCAGCGAGAAGCTGAACGCACTCCCCGGCTATGAGGACGCCACCCCGGACGTTTTCGACGCCGTTCTCGAGGAGGCCGCCAAGCTCTGTGAGGAAGTGCTATTTCCCCTGAACCAGAGCGGCGACGCCGAAGGATGCACCTTCGAGAACGGCGAGGTTCGCACTCCGAGCGGATTCAAGGACGCGTGGAACACCTTCGTGGCAGGCGGTTGGACCGGGCTCGCGTCCTCGCCGGAGTGGGGAGGGCAGGGGCTGCCCCTCACGCTGCGCTACGTGCTGGACGAGATGATCTGCTCGTCCAACATCTCGTTCGGCATGTTCCCTGGCCTGTCGCACGGTGCATACGTGGCTCTGACGAACCACGGTGACGACGAATTGAAGCGCACCTACCTGCCCAGGCTTGTGGACGGAACGTGGACCGGCACGATGTGCCTCACCGAGGCGCATGCCGGCACCGACCTGGGGATCATCACGACCCGGGCAGAACCGGCCGGTGACGGCGCGTACCGCATTACGGGGAGCAAGATCTTCATCACCGCCGGGGAGCACGACCTCACCGAGAACATCATCCACCTGGTGCTCGCCAGGCTGCCTGACGCGCCGGAAGGAACCCGCGGCATCTCGATGTTCGTCGTTCCCAAGTTCCTGCCCACGGAAGACGGAAAGCCCGGCACGCGCAACGCCGTCTCCTGCGGCTCCATCGAGCACAAGATGGGCATCAAGGCGTCGCCCACGTGCGTAATCAACTTCGACGGCGCCACAGGCTTCCTCGTGGGCGAGCCGCACAAGGGAATGCGCGCCATGTTCACCATGATGAACGAGGAGCGCCTGGCGGTGGGAATGCAGGGCCTCGGGCTCGCCGAAGTCGCCTACCAGAACGCCGTGGAGTATGCGCGCGAGCGCCTGCAGGGCCGCGCCCCGGGAGGACCCGTGGCGCCCGACAAGCCGGCGGACCCGATCATCAATCACCCGGACGTGCGAAGGAACCTGCTGCTCGTTCGGAGCTTTACCGAATCGGCGCGCGCGCTGTCGGGATGGGTAGGGTCGCTGCAGGACATCTCACGCCGCCACCCTGACGAGGCGAGACGTCAGGAAGCGGAAGACCTGGTCGCCCTGATGACTCCTATCGTGAAGGCTCACTTCACCGACCTGGGCTTCGAATGCACGAACCACGCGCTGCAGGTGTTCGGCGGGCATGGATACGTGCGGGAGTTCGGCGTGGAGCAGTACGTGCGCGACGCGCGGATCGGCATGATCTACGAGGGCACGAACGGCGTGCAGGCGCTCGACCTTATAGGGAGGAAGCTCCCCATGGAAGGCGGGCGCCTGGTGAAGCGCTATTTCGGAGTGCTGGGTGCTCTCGTTGCGGCCACTGCCGGCGACGAGCGCATCAAGGACATATCCGACGCGATGGAGCGTGCGAATGCCAGGCTGCAGCAGGTGACGATGTTCCTGGCGCAGCGCGGCATGCAGAACCCGGCAGAGGCTGCGGCAGCCGCCACGGACTATCAGCGTCTGTTCGGCACGGTCGTGCTGGGCCACATGTGGCTCTGGATGGCTCAGGTGGCCTCGGCGAAGCTAGCGTCCGGGGCCGGGGACGACGCGGCCTTCTACGAGACGAAGCTGCGCACCGCCCGGTTCTACGCTACGCGCGTTCTGCCGCAGGCCACCGCGCTCGGGCACATGATCCAGTCCGGCGGGGCGGCCATCAACGAGTATGAGCCGGAGATGTTCTGAGCAGTGCCGGGCTGGAGGCTGACGTGACGAGTGTGCTTGGCGCGAACGGGATGAACGCCATGTTCTCGTCAGGCGCGGACGACGTCGTTGCTCGGCCTGACGAGATCTCCGGCCTGCGGCCCGACGAGTCCGCCATTGCTGCCGAGCAGGCGCTGGCGCAGTGGTTTCGCGAGCGCGGGTCTGCCCTGATCGGCTATAGCGGCGGTGTGGACTCCACGTACCTGGCCGCGGTGGCGCTCGAGGCGCTCGGCTCGGATCGCATGCTCGCGGTGCTGGGCATGAGCCCGTCGGTGGCAGGTTTTCAGGCGCGGGATGCCCGCGACCGCGCGGTCGCGCTGGGGCTGCCGCTCAGAACAGTGGAGACTCACGAACTGGATGATCCCGGTTACGTTGCCAACCCGTCGAACAGGTGCTACCACTGCAAGTCCGAGCTGTGGCAGCAGCTCGTGCCCATCGCTCGGGAACTCGGGCTTTCCGTGGTCTGCGACGGCACCAACGCCGACGACGTTCGCGACTACCGGCCGGGAATGCGCGCTGCTGCGGAGAGACAGGTGTCCACTCCTCTGGCGGACGTGGGACTCACGAAGGCACAGATACGCTGGCTGTCGCGACGGCGCAACCTGCCCACGTGGGATGCTCCTGCGGCTCCATGTCTCGCATCGCGCCTGCCGTACGGCGTGACGGTCACGCGGGAGCGACTTCGACGCGTGGATCGCGCCGAGGCCGCACTGCGGGAGTTGGGCATCGCCGGGGACCTGCGCGTGAGGCATCACGCGGGCCTGGCGCGGGTGGAGCTCCCGCCCGCGGCGCTGGATGAATGGCTGCAGCCCGAGCGCGCTGCACTGCTCGAAAAGGTGGTTCGAGAAGCGGGGTTCGATCGCGTGGTGCTGGACCTCGCGGGCTTCAGGAGCGGATCGCTGAACGTACTGCACGGAATCAGAACTGCGTGAGAGCAACCGGGAGAAGCGGAAGCGTGGAGAGACGCGATCCGGATGATGCTGCAGGTCGTGGGGATCTCGCAGCTGCGGCGCGGCCCGAACCGGCCGGCCTGAAACCACTCGATTCGCTGGTGCCGCCACGCAATGATTCGGCTGGCGCAGCACTGGAGCAGGCGCTCAAGCAGCTCGGTCTTCGCATGGACGTGACCGTCGAGGGAACGCTGGCGATACTGCTTCCGCGAAATGATGCGAGCGCTGTCGCACTGCGTGATGGCGCGGTTCGCGACCGGGTAATGGCCGCTGCGCGTGAGGCGGGATTCTCCCACGCTGCGCTGGAACTGGCGAGCGCTCGCGAGGTGAACGACCGCACTGCGGCGAATGGGGGCGATGCGTCCCGCGATGGCATTATCTGGCCGTTCGGCGCGGATGGCCGTGACCTCTCGCTGCCGGACCGAGTTCGCCTGTTCATAGCAGTCGAGATTGACGGCGCAATCCAGGAGCAGGTGGATCGGCGGGTGATGCAGCCGCTGCGCAAGCAGTTTCCGGAGGCTTCCTGGGTACGTCCGGGCAACCTCCACCTCACGCTCAAGTTCCTCGGCGACACGCCTGCATCGAAGATCCGGTCCATGGCGGCGGCGCTGGGCGAGGCCGTGGCGAAGTTCCCGCCGTTTCACGTTACGCTGGGAGGCGTAGGTGCCTTTCCCTCCCTGCAGCGTCCTCGCGTGATCTGGCTCGGCATGCGGGGCGACGGCGCGGCGCGGTGTGCATCGCTGGCGGCCATCGTGGATGAGGTGACTGCCGGGTTCGACTTTGAGCGCGAGAGCAGGAAGTACCGGGGACACGTGACGCTCGCCCGGGTGCGCCGACAGGGACAGGGACTGGACGCATCCGTGGAAAGGAGGCGGCGCGACGGCCTGGCCGCGGTCCACCGTCACACGACCGCCTGGCGCCTTCCCGTTACGCATGTGTGCCTGGTAATGAGCGAGCTTTCCAGCGAAGGAAGCCACTACACCACGCTCGCTCGCTGCCCGCTGGGCCGCGCGTAGCGCATTCCCGGCTGCGGGCGGCTGCGATGTTCCGGCGCAGGTGTGAATCGGGATAGTCGAGCGGCTGGGAGCACTTCAGCACTACTTTCGGGTATGATCCGTGGCGGCCCGGGCCGTTGGACCGTGCCGAGCCGCTCGCGAACAGGTCAACCTCAACTTCGGACAGATGTTCGGATGCCTCGGCAGGATCGGATGCCTCGCGCTGCTGGCGGTGCTGGGTGTTGCGGCGTGGTACACGCGAGACAAGTGGGTTGATCGGGTGGGTCTGCGCCAATCCGCGGAAGCGTCAGCCAACGCATCTCTGTACGAGCCCATCTCCGATGCGGCGGCCGCGCGCGGGCGGGAAGCGGTGGCGTCCCTCAGTGCCCGGCGAGGCTACGTGACTCTCACCGGGGCCGAGGCGGCGTCCTACCTGGTTTCGCGGTTCGTGCAGCGTATTCCGCCGTCGGCCGAGCGAGTCGAGGCCGCCGTGATCCGCGACCGGCTCGAGCTGCGCGCGGAGGTTCCGCTTGGCGATCTGGGCAGTGTGGAGGCGCTGGGACCGCTCCGCGATCTGATAGGTGCGCGGGAAGAGATTCAGGTATCGGGTACCCTGCAGATGATCCGTCCGGGGCTGGCGCAGTACCGCGTGAGGCAGATGCGGGTTCGGAATGTCACGGTTCCGGCTGCTGCGGTGCCGGTGCTGCTTCGGGAGGTTTGGCGCGGCGAGAGGCCCGAAGGTCTGGACTCGAATGCCCTGGCCATCGAACTGCCTGACGACGTGGGACAGGTGCGACTGGAGGACGGACAGGTGATCATCTACAGGACGGTGCAATGAGCCGGCGAGTTCTGGTTATAGACGACGAGCAGGGAATCCGCGCAGCCCTCGGGCAGCTTCTCGAGTACGAGGGTTACGACGTGCGCACGGCGTCAGGCGGCGAAGCCGGCCTCGCCGAGTATGAGTCTTTTCGGCCGCACCTGGTGTTCCTGGACGTGAAGATGGCCGGGATGGACGGCCTGGAAGTGCTGAAGCGCATCAAGGCGCTCGACCCGGGTTCCATCGTCGTCATGATCAGCGGTCACGCTACCATCCAGACCGCCGTGGAGGCCACGCAGCTGGGCGCCTACGACATACTGGAAAAGCCGCTCGACACGGACAGGATCCTCGTGCTGCTTCGGAACGCGCTGAGGCACCTGGACCTGGAGAGCGAGAACGCGCGCCTCCGCGCCGACGTGGACTCGCGCTACGAGATTGTTGGCAACTCGTTCGCCATTCGCGCGGTGCTTGACCGGATCGAGAAAGTTGCCGCGGCGCCTGCGCGTGTTCTGATCACCGGCGAGAATGGAACCGGTAAGGAGCTCGTGGCGAGGGCGATACACCGCCAGTCGCAGCGCGCATCGAAGCCCTTCGTCGAAGTGAACTGTGCCGCAATACCGAGCGAGCTGATCGAGAGCGAACTCTTCGGCCACATGAAGGGAAGCTTCACGGGTGCTGTCAGCGACAGGTCAGGGAAGTTCGAGCAGGCACACGGAGGCACGCTGTTCCTGGACGAAGTCGGCGACATGAGCCTCTCGGCGCAGGCGAAGGTGCTGCGGGTGCTTCAGGACGGCGTGGTCACTCGCATCGGCGGCTCCAAGCCGATCCAGGTTGACGTCAGGGTGCTGGCTGCCACGAACAAGCAGCTCGATCGCGAGATCGCGGAAGGTCGCTTTCGCGAGGACCTGTTCTACAGGCTCAACGTTGTGCCGCTTCACCTTCCGCCGCTGCGCGAGCGCCGCGAGGATATCCCTCTCCTCGTGAGGCACTTCCTCGCGCAGCTTTCGATGCGCGAGGGAATGACGCCGCGTCGCATGGATGACGCGGCGGTGCAGCTGTTGTCATCGCTGGACTGGCCCGGCAACGTTCGCGAGCTCCGAAACACCATCGAGCGCCTGCTGATTCTGTCGGGGGGAAACACGATCACCGTGGCCGACGTGGAGCGTCAGGTCGGCGCGAGCGCAGGCGATGCCGGAGGGCTGGGCTCGCTCCTGGAATGCAGCACGTTCGAGGAGTTCAAGGGAGCTGCCGAGCGGGCGTTCCTGCTGGCCAAGCTGAGACAGCACGACTGGAACGTGTCGGAGACTGCTCGGGTGCTGGAGATGCCGCGTTCGAACCTGTACAAGAAGATTGACAGGTACGGGCTGCAGCGGGACACGTGAGGGAAGAGGGAAGAGGGACCGGGGCGGAACCGGTCATCCCGCGCGAAGCGTCGGGATCTGCTCGCCCTGCGCAGTGGCTGGCCACTACGAGTCGCAGTCGGATTCCTAAGCTTCGCGCTGGATGACGGGAGCGACCGACACCGAAGATTCCTTCAGCACGTAGGACGTAACGACCAGAGGCAACGGATCGCTTATTCCGAGGGCGCATGGCTGACGACAGGAACTGGGACCGGGAACTCGCGAAGATTGACAAGCTGATCGGGAAGCTTCCCGAGCACACCGACGAGGTCCCTGCGGCCCGGTCGGCTCCTCAAGCCCCTGCGCGTCCCGTGACGGAGCCGGTCGGCCGACCCGGGCCGGACCTGGGAGCACCGACTTCCGGCTCCACGCCCGCCCCGGCAGCTGGCGCTGGACCCGTTGCGCCTTCGCGCTGGGCCAGGGCAGGCGTGTGGCTGCTGGCTTCAGTCGGAGTTGCAGCGTCCGCGGCTCTACCCTTCTGGCCGTTCGGCTCCCGCTGTGGAGCCGAGCTGCTTGTGTATCTGGCCGCCGTCGCTGGAACCGGAATCCTGGGGCTCTGGACGAGCATCCGGAGCTGGAAGGTGAGCTCCCCTCGGGCGCACGTGGTGGGGCTGCTCGTTCTTCTCTGGGCGATCTCGCTCGCCGCCTGGCAGGTGATGCCGCGTGTCGGAGTGGCGCTTCCAACCGCCGACAGGCCCGCTGTCTGGGGGTGCGGCGGCGGCTGACGAATCGCTCTGCAAGGCACCGAGGGCGGCTGATGAGTCGCTCTTGGGAGCACCGGGGCCGGCTGAGGTTTATCTTCCGCGCAGCTTCACACGAGCACCGTACCGCGCAGGCGGATGAGGCCGCGCAGGTGAAACCGCAACACGTTTCCAGCTGATGAAAACCTTCAAGAATTTCATAGACGGCGAGTGGGTTGCTCCGTCCACGGGCGAGTACTTCGCGAACGTGAACCCGGCCGACACTTCGGACGGGATCGGTCGCTTTCCGCTCTCCGGTCAGGAGGACGTTGAACGTGCGGTAGCCGCCGCAAAGCGCGGCTTCGAGCGCTGGAAGCGCACTCCGGCTCCGGCGCGCGGCGACATCCTGCGCCGCGTTGGCGACCTTCTCTCGGCCCGCAAGGAAGAGCTGGCGGACATCATGACGCGCGAGATGGGCAAGCCCCTCACGGAAACGCGCGGTGATGTGCAGGAGGGAATTGACACGGCGTATTACGCTGCGACGGAGGGACGCCGTCTCTTCGGTCACACAGTTCCAAGCGAGCTGCGCAACAAGTGGGCAATGAGCTTCCGCCGGCCGATAGGCATCGCCGGACTCATCACGCCGTTCAACTTCCCGCTCGCGATTCCCACGTGGAAGATGTTCCCGGCTCTCGTGTGCGGGAACTCGGTGATCATCAAGCCTGCCGAGGACGTGCCGCATACGGTAACCGTCCTTGTGGAGATTCTACTCGAAGCGGGATTGCCGCCTGACGTGATCCAGCTCGTGCACGGCGTTGGCGAGACGGTTGGCAAGGCAATCGTGGAGCATCCCGAGATTCCGCTCATCTCGTTCACCGGTTCCACGGACACGGGCCGCATCGTGGGCGAAACGTGCGGCAGGATGCACAAGCGCCTCTCGCTCGAGATGGGCGGCAAGAACGCGCAGATCGTTCTCGACGACGCCGATCTCGATCTTGCGCTCGACGGTGTGCTCTGGGGCGCGTTCGGCACCACCGGCCAGCGCTGCACGGCCACCAGCAGGCTCATCCTGCAGAAGGGAATTCACGATCGGTTCCTCGGCATGCTCCTGGACCGCGTCCGTGAGCTCAAGCTTGGCGACGGTCGGAAGAAGGGCACCGACGTGGGTCCGCTCATCAATGAGGCGGCTCGCGACAAGGTGGAGCGTTACGTGGACATCGGGCAGGCCGAGGGAGCGGACCTCCTGATCGGTGGCGCGCGCCCTGACGACAAGTCGCTCGCCGGCGGCTTCTTCTACCTGCCCACGATATTCGCGCGTGTGGAGCCGGGAATGCGCATCGAGCAGGAGGAGATCTTCGGCCCGGTTCTTTCAGTGGTTCGCGTGAACGACGCCGAAGAGGCGTTCGAGGTGAACAACGGGGTGAAGTACGGCCTGTCGTCCTCGCTGTACACGCGCGACGTGAACCTGGCGTTCAGCGCGCTGGAGCGCCTGGACAACGGGATTACGTACGTGAACGCACCGACCATCGGTGCCGAGGCTCACATGCCGTTTGGCGGTGTAAAGCAGACGGGCAACGGGCATCGGGAAGGCGGCTGGGAGGTTTACGAGTTCTACTCGGAGACGAAGGTCGGTTACGTGGACTACTCGGGTGCGCTGCAGCGCGCCCAGATTGACAACTACTGATTTTTTCGCGGCGGGCGTGCGTTGCCGCACGCCCGCCGCGTGTGCGGGAACGGTCGCCGGGGCACGATGTGGTGTCCCGGCGAGGCGGGGAAACGAGCCGGGGTGCGGGGGCAGGCGCTTGCGCTGGCATGGGGCCGCCGGTTAAATCCAGAATGGGACAACCCCGCGCGGTCGTGCGGCGGATACCCCTTTCCTCCTCGATGCTCCGGTTAGCGAGATCCGACTTGCTGCAACGTCCGGTACTCGTCGTCCCCAGTCAGCGCCGCCACGGGTATGGCCCTACGCGTCAGGCGGGTCGTGCCGGGGCTCGTTGTGAGGAGGTGTCATGATGGAAGATTCGGGCATCTCGACCACCGGCGCCACAGGCCCGGTGCCGCGCTACACGATCACGGAAGAGCAGCGTCAGGCCGTTCTGCGACGCATGAACCGTGGCGTGCACCTTCCGCTCCGCTTCGTGTGGGAGTCGGTCAAGTCGTTCGCCATCGCCGTCTGCCTCTTCCTCGTGATGCGCGCCTTCCTCGTGGAGGCGTTCAAGATTCCCAGCGGCAGCATGGAGCGAACGCTCCTCGTCGGCGATTTCCTCCTCGTCAACAAGCTGGTCTACGGGGCCGAGATCCCCTTCATCAACAAGTCGCTTCCGGCCATCCGCCAGCCCGCGCGCGGCGACGTGATCGTCTTCCAGTGGCCGAACGATCCGTCCAAGAACTTCGTGAAGCGACTGGTGGGAGTGCCTGGCGACACGGTCGCCATGATGGACGGCGTGCTCTACCTGAACGGCGTGCCTCAGGAAGAGGAATACGTCACGCACTCCAACCCCGCCTCCGATCCGTCTGGCGACGACTTCCGGTGGCAGCGGGACTACCTCATCCGCTCCGCGCAGGCCACCCGGAGCTATCATCCGTCGCGGAACAACTGGGGCCCGATGATCGTGCCCGAGAAGCACCTGTTCGTCCTGGGCGACAACCGCGACAACTCGCTCGACAGCCGCTACTGGGGCTGGGTACCCGACTCCCTGGTTCGGGGACAGCCTCTGCTCGTCTATTACAGCTACGCACCGGATTCCGCCGAGTCGTTCTCGTGGCTTACCAATATTCGCTGGTCGCGACTGGGTAGCCGCGTTCGTTGATAGACCCCGCTTCCAGTTGGAAGCACGGCCGGGCGCGAGGGGTATGCGCCGGCCTCTGATGGACCGGACAAGGAGCAGCTGTCCCCATGGCCGCCACAACCACCCAGAAGAAGGCCTCATACGAGGAAGGTTCGCTGGACCAGTACCTTCGCGACATCAGCGTGTACCCGCTGATCACGCGCGAGGAGGAGGTGCTGCTCGCACAGCGCATTCGTGCGGGCGACCAGGAGGCGCTGGACAAGCTGGTGCGCTCCAACCTCCGATTCGTCGTCTCGGTCGCGAAGAAGTACCAGAACCAGGGAGTCTCCCTCTCCGACCTGATCAATGAGGGAAACCTCGGACTCATCAGGGCAGCGCACAAATTCGACGAGACCAAGGGGATCAAGTTCATCTCCTACGCGGTCTGGTGGATCCGGCAGGCGATCCTGCAGGCGCTCGCTGAACAGAGCCGTATCGTGAGGGTTCCCCTCAACAGGGCGGGCGCGCTGCACCGCATCGGCAAGCGTGCCAGCACCCTGCTCCAGGAACTCGGCCGTGAGGCCACCCACGCGGAGATCGCCGAGGGGCTGGACATAAGCGAGGAGGAGGTAGCCCGCACGATGTCCATCTCGCAGACGCACCTCTCGCTCGATGCACCCATGACTCCGGGAGAGGACAACAAGCTCCTGGACTACCTGCCTGACAACGTGAACCCCACGCCTGACGAGCAGGCGTTCGAGAAGGCCCTCACGGAATCCATCGGGGAGGCGCTCGCCGGCCTCAAGGAACGCGAGTCCAAGATCCTCAGACTCTACTTCGGACTCGACGGCGAGGATCCCATGACACTGGAGCAGATCGGCGTGGTGCTCGGCATAACGCGCGAGCGCGTTCGCCAGATCAAGGAGAAGGCACTGAGCAGGCTGAGACACGTGAGCAGGGCACGCGCCCTCGAGAGCTTCCTGGGATAATGGAGATCATCTGACGACATATCCATGTCCGAACTTCCCGCCACCCGCGGGACTCCAGGGGGCGGTGCTGCGAGCACCGCCCCCTCGTACGTTCCGGAAGCCCGAGCGGAGCATTCCTGCTATCCTTCTGTCGTTCGGGCACGCGCGCACGGTGCGCGCGTCACCACCTCAAGCCACTCATCGAGTTCCATGGCTCAACTGCACTCGTTCGACGTGACCACTGGCGTGGACCTTCAGGAAGTGGACAACGCCGTCAACCAGGCGCAGAAGGAGATCGCTCAGCGCTACGACTTCAAGGGAGTCAAGGCGGAGATCGACTTCCAGCGCGCTGAGGAGAAGCTCGTCCTCACGGCGCAGGACGAGTACCGGATGGACGCCCTGTACGACGTCCTGCAGACGCGACTGATAAGGCGCGGTGTTCCCGTAAAGAACCTGGAGCTGGGCGAGGTCAAGCCTGCCGGTGGCGATACCGTGCGCCGCGAGGTCAAGCTTCGCACCTCCCTGGATGGCGAGACCGCGAAGAAGGTCGCGGCAGTGATCAAGGCGGCGAAACTGAAGAAGGTCCAGGCCGCAATCCAGGGCGACCAGGTGCGCGTGAGCGCTCCCAGCCGCGACGATCTCCAGGAGGCGATCAGGATCCTGAAGGGGGAGGAGTTCGACGTGGAACTGCAGTTTGGTAATTATCGGTGAGCGAATCGCGGAGCGCTTCGCATGTTTGAGGGGGTCGGGGGTTGGGGCTCCCATGTGCGAACGGTCGTATCGCTGCATCGGGCCACGTGGAACGCTCGGCGCCGAGATCTCGACCCAGGCCCCGACCCCGCCCCCAACCCCCTCAAACAGACGCCGAGTCCTTATATCATTCCCTGATGCCTTCCCCCACACGCGTCGCCCTCGTCACACTTGGCTGCGACAAGAATACAGTTGACAGCGAGCGCTATCTCGCAGCCATCGTCGCCCAGGGGGGAGAGCCCGTGGAGTCGCTGGACGAGGCGGACGTAATCCTCGTCAACACCTGCGGCTTCATAGACGCCGCGAAGAAGGAGTCCATTGACGCCCTCGTCACCGCCGGGCGCCTCAAGGACGAAGGGAGCTGCCGCGCCGTAGTCGCACTCGGCTGCATGGTGCAGCGACACAAGGCAGAGCTCGAGGAGGCGCTGCCCGAAGTGGACGTCTTCCTCGGGTCGAGCGAGGTGGACGCGCTTCTGCCCGCTCTCGTGGAGCGCGGCCTGCTGGACGAAGCACCACCGCTGCACCCGGGGGACCGCCTGTATTCCGGCGACCTGCCTCACGTGCGCTACCTCAAGATCAGCGAGGGTTGCGACCACGGTTGTGCATTCTGCGCCATCCCGCTCATGCGCGGCCGCCACCGCTCGTTCGCGCTGCCTGACGTGGTTCGTGAGGCACAGCTGCTGGAAGTGCAGGGCGCACGCGAAGTGAATCTCGTGGCCCAGGACCTCGCGCACTGGGGACGGGACATACGCGACGGCCGCGGCCTTCCCGACCTGCTGGAGGCGCTGCTCCGGGAGACGGACATACCGTGGATCCGGATGCTCTACCTGTACTCGGCGGGGATAACGCCCCGGCTGCTGCAGGTGGTGGCCGAGAGCGACGGTCGCATCGTGCCGTACATTGACATGCCCATACAGCACGCGTCGGACAGCGTGCTGGCACGAATGCGGCGGCCGGAACGGCAGCGCACCATTCGCGAGAAGGTGCAGCGCTTCAGGAATGCGGTGCCGGACGTGACCATTCGAACCACGTGCATCGTGGGCTTTCCGGGCGAAACGGAAGGGGACTTCGAGGCGCTGCTCGAGTTCCTGGAGGAGGCGCAGTTCGATCGCGTTGGGGCGTTCACGTACTCGCCGCAGGAGGGCACGCGCGCGTACGACCTGCCTGACGACGTGCCCGACGACGTGAAGCTGGAACGCCTCGAGCGCCTCACGAGCCTCCAGCGCGTGATCACCTCCGAGCGCTACGAGCGGCATGTCGGACGGATTGTGCGGCTGCTGGTGGACCGGCCCGCTGAAGGGCCTGCCCGCCCGAACGGCGATTCGTCCACGAATGGAGCTCGGCACGCGCACGGTTCTGCATCATTCCCGGGCTTCGGTGGCCTCGCGCAGGCGCGTGCACCCTGGCAGGCCGACGACGTGGACGGCGTCACGTGGGTTGACACCGACGCCCCACCCGGCACGTTCGTGGAAGCCATGGTAACCGAAGTGGAAGACTACGATTTCCACGCCACCGCGATGTCGGTGGTGCTCCCGCCGCCGACGACGGCAGTCAGGAGACGAAGCCTTCCCGTGGTTGCGGGGGCGGGAAGCATCGGGAGCTTCGGCCGGTGAGCGTGTGATCCTTCGGCGCCTGTTGCTGCCCGTCGTCGCGGCGATCGCGGTCGTCGCGTTACCGGTCGGCGCACACGGTCAGGAACGTCCGGACACCACCATATTCGAGGCACTCGGCCTGGACAGGCTACGGCTGATCTCCTTCGGCGTGGAGAGCGGAGTGACCTTCCCGTCGCAGATGGAGTCTGCCCCGGTGATAGCGCTCGTGGCTGACTACGGCGAGTTGCGGCCACGGTGGCGGGTGGCGTTCACGGCGAGCTACTGGGAATCGCACTTTACGTCCGAAGCGGTGCAGCGGCTGGCGGATTCGCTCGCCACGATTGTGGAAGATCCCACCGGCGATGCGCGCGTGGTACTCGACGAGGTGAGCTTCGCCGCGCTGTCGGTTACGGCAGACGTGAGGCGTCAGCTCACTCCCTGGAGTCGGCTTCGCCCTTACATTGGTGGCGGCATCGGAGCCTACGCCACGAACGCCGAGGCGAGAGGCATGAGTGGTACCCTGGTGGAGAACGCTTTCGACACGATAGCTGCTGGCGTGGCGGCAATAGCCGGTGTGGACCTCTTTCCGATCCCGAATCTCGTTCTCTCAATGCACGCACGCTACGAACTCGCATCTGGTATTCGCGCCGGCACCCTGCGCGTCGGCGGCGCCTACGTCTTCAACGCGGGCGAGGGACGCTGATGGCCAGCACTCGAATAGGGATCGTGGGAGCTGGCGCGATAACCCAGCTCGCTCACCTGCCGGTGCTGTCCAGGATGCGCGGTGTGAAGGTCACGGCCCTGTGCGACAACGACCTGCCAAAGGCGCGCGCGCTCGCGGACCGGTTCGAGGTACCGGATACCTTCACCGACATGGAGGACATGCTCGGCTACGGCGAGATGGACGCCGTGGTGATAGCGACGCCGAACCACCTGCATGAGCCGCATGTGCTCAGCGCCCTTGCATCGGGCCTGGACGTGCTGTGTGAGCGCCCGCTGTCGTTGACCGCGCGAGGCGTCGAGCGGGTACTGGCGGCGGCGCAGCGGAAGGATCGCAAGGTGCTGGTTGGCAGCAATGCCAGGTTCCGGAATGACGTGCAGGCTCTGGGTGGTTTCCTCCGCGGCGGCGAGCTCGGTCGGATCAGCGGCGTACGCGCCGGCATCTACCAGCTTCGCGGCACGATCACCGGCTGGCGGCAGCGGAGGAACGAGGCGGGAGGTGCGCTGTTGGACGCCGGGCTGCCGCTGCTGGATCTCGCCCTCTGGATGGTGGAGCTGAAGCCTCCGCTTCGCATCAGTGCTCACATGGATCGCGGCAAGGGCGCGAACGCGGTGGACGACGCACTGGTCGCAACCGTCTCGTCCGCGGACGGCATCACCCTGGTGCTGGACATCAACCGCGCTTACGTGGGCGAGGTGGAGCGCTGGTGGTTCGAGGTCATCGGAACGCGGGGAAGCGCACGACTGTCCCCGCTGCGCGTCGTGAAGGAGCTCAACGGGAGGCCGATGGACGTGTCGCCATCCGGCGCCGCCGCACGAGACAGCGCATTCGTGCAGAGTTACCGCGCCTCGCTCGCGCACTTTCTCGCGGTGGTGCGCGGTGAGGCGGAGTACGAGCCCCCGGTGGAGCTGGTGCTGCTGCACCGCGTGGTGGAAGCGATCTACCGCTCTGCGGAAGAGGGGAAGGAAGTGACGCTGGCGGGCTAGCCCTGCGAAATCGTCAGGCGCCACTCCCTGACGGGTGGCCTCGTCAGGTGGCCGTGCCGGTCAGGCGTCCCTGCAGGATTCCGTGGCGAGCGCGCGGCGCCGTCAGGTGCCGGTGCCGAACTCGTGGCCTTCCATGGCCGCCTGCACGTCCAGCTTCGAGCCCAGCCTGAGCGCTGCCTCACGCGCCTCGTCCAGCAGGGCGTCCACCTCGGTGTCGGTGCGATCGGGTGCGTGGTGGAACAGTACCAACTGGCGCACCCCGGCTTCGGCAGCGAGGGTCACGGCGTCCAGCATGGTGGAGTGCCCCCAGCCGATCCGACTGGCATACTCGCCTTCCGTGTACATCGCATCGTGTACCAGAGTGCCGGCGCCGCTCGCAAACTCGAGGAAACGGCGACGCCACTCGGACGGATCGATCTGGGCGTGCGACACTCGCACTTCGTTGTCCGGGAAGTACACCAGTGCCTTGCGCGAGCCGTTCCTCGGTTCCACGCGAAACCCCACGGCTCCATCCGGATGCAGCGCGGGCATGGAGTTCACTCGGATCGCGCCCACGTCCACCGGTGCATCACCCACGCGCGGAAATGCGAGACGTGCGCGCAAGGCAGCGCGCGTCACGGGAAACACGGTGGGTGACATCATGGTGTCGAGCACCTGTTCCACCGAGGTCGTGAGACGCGACGGGCTGCCTATCGAGATGCGCGCGCCGGCGAGGTAGAGTGGTGCGAAGAAGGGGAGGCCCTGTACGTGGTCCCAGTGGGCGTGGGTGATGAAGAGTTCGACCCTGGGCGCGGAACCCGGAGCCTCACTCTCGAGCGCGCGCCCGAGCCCTCGGATTCCGGTGCCGGCGTCGAGCACCACCAGGGTGCCGTCGTCGCCCCGCACCTCCACGCAGCTCGTGTTTCCGCCGTAGCGGATGGTACCCGGCCCTGGGGCGGGCACGGAGCCGCGGGTCCCCCAGAACCTGACCCGCACCTCAGCGCTTGATTAGCGCCCGCCGCTCTAGAGCGGCCCGATCCGCAATGCGAATCTGCCGCCGCTCCACGGTGATCCAGCCGGACTCCTGGAAATCCTTCATCGTGCGGGACACGGTCTCACGGCTGCTGCCGATCATCTGCGCGATGGTCTGGTGCGTGAGTGAGCGCGTGACGGTGTTGGCCTCGGGATCGGGAGCGGCATCCAGAAGCGCCCGCGCAATTCGTCCGGGCACGTCCAGAAGCACCAGGTCGCCGATCTTGCTGTCAGCCTGGCGCAGCCTCTCCGAGAGGCCCTGAAGCAGCGCCCACGCGATACCCGGGTTCGCTTCCACACGCTTGCGGAAGTCCTCTCGCCGCAGCACGAGCAGGCGGGAGTCCTCCATCGCAATTACGTGGGCCGATCGGGGCTGGTCGTCAATGAGCGAGAGTTCGCCGAAGTACTGGCCCACGCCCAGCACGCCCAGGATGACTTCGCGTCCGTCGTCCCCTACGAGCACCACCTTTACGCGGCCGGTGCGGACGATGAAGAGTGCGTCCCCCGGGTCCCCCTCGAAGCAGATGACGCCGTTCCGAGCATAGATCTTCTCGCGCGTTACCTCGGCCAGGCGATAGAGCGCGTCGCGGCTGAGGCCGCGGAAGAGCGGAACGCTGGACAGGAAGTCAACGATCTGGAGCATGCGTGAAACTACTGGGGGGGAGGGATGGCGACTAGGGATCACGGTATTCGGCTTCCTCGCTGCAGCTGTAGGTCGGGACGAGTGCCCGTTGCACTTCCATCAGTGGTCGAATTTCGGTAACTTTCAATGTTACGTTCCAACGTCCATTCAGGGGCTCCCATGAAGACCGACATTCATCCCGTGTATGCTACCGCCACCGTCAAGTGCGCGTGCGGCAACACGTTTCAGACTCGTTCCACCAGGGACGAGATCAGTCTCGACATCTGTGCGGCATGCCACCCGTTCTTCACGGGCAAGCAGAAGCTCATTGACACGGCGGGTCGCGTGGAGCGCTTCCGCCAGAAGTACGGGACCAAGGCCTGACACTCCTTCGCGATCGACTGCGGGAAGCACTGGCGCGCGCCGCTGATGTGGAGCGCGCCCTTGTGGACCCGACCACGGTAGCGGATGGCCGCAGGCTGGCGGAGCTCGGAAGGGAGCATCGTCGCCTGCAGCAGGTGCAGGAACTGGCAGAAAGATACCACAAGGCGCAGGCGGAACTGACAGACGCCCGTGACCTGGTGGATGCCGACGACGAAGAGCTCGCGGAAGAGGCGCGCAGCGAGGTGGACCGGCTCGAGCAGGAGATCCGGTCGCTCGAGGCGCGCCTCAAGCCGTTGGTCCTGCCGCGTGACCCCCTCCACGACCGCCCCGCGATCGTGGAGATTCGAGCCGGAACCGGTGGTGACGAAGCCGCTCTCTTCGCCGCGGACCTCCTTCGCATGTACACCCGTTTCGCCGACGCCCGTGGCTGGCGCATCGAGATGCTCTCGCTCTCGGAAGGGTCTCTGGGCGGAGTCAAGGAGGCCGTGTTCAAGGTGAACGGCGAGGGTGCGTTCGGAGCGCTGCGCTGGGAGTCCGGCGTTCATCGCGTCCAGCGGGTCCCCGTTACGGAGAGCAGCGGCCGCATTCACACTTCGGCCGCTACCGTAGCAGTCCTTCCCGAGGCCGAGGAGGTGGACGTGCGCATCGAGGACAAGGACCTGCGCATAGACGTCTTCCGCTCGTCCGGTCCCGGCGGCCAGAGCGTGAACACCACGGACTCCGCAGTCCGAATCACGCACATCCCCACCGGCATCGTGGTCTCGCAGCAGGACCAGAAGTCGCAGCTCCAGAACAAGCAGCGCGCCATGGAGGTCCTGCGAGCGCGCCTGCTCGACCTCCGCCTCGCGGAACAGGAGGCCGAGCGCTCCCGCATGCGCCGCACACAAGTCGGTACTGGCGACCGATCGGCAAAGATTCGCACCTACAATTTCCCGCAGAGCCGCGTTACCGACCACCGGATAGGGTTCACCACGCATGCCCTCAGCCAGATTCTGGACGGAGACCTGGACGAGCTGACGGAGGCATTGCAGCTGGCGGACGTCGAGGAGCGGATGTCGGCGGGCAGCGCGGAGCAGGGATGACACTGCCCCGGAACGATCATCGGGTAAGCCCGGCCGCGATCGAGACGCCGGTGACCGTCGCGACGCTGGTGCGAGAGGCTACGGAGCAGCTGTCCGCAGCCGGAATCGGGGAGGCGCGGCAGGAGGCGCGTGACCTGATCGCCGCCATCGTGGACGCTCCCCGTTTCTGGTCGCTGATGCATGCGGGTGAGGATGCCGACCCGGAGCTCGTGAGGCTGCTCCGGCGGGCCGTGGCCCGGCGGGCCGCAGGCGCACCTTTCGCCTACGCCGCCGGACGCTCCGCCTTTCGGTACCTGAGCCTCAAGGTTGACGAACGGGTGCTCATACCGCGGGTGGAGACGGAACTGCTCCCGGAAATCGTGCTGAGCCTCGTCCGCTCCCCGGGCGGAATCGTGGCTGACATCGGCACTGGCTCGGGCGCGATCGCCCTGTCGCTGGCCTCCGAGGGAAACTTCGAGCGCGTCATTGCGACGGACGTCTCTGCCGAAGCGCTGGAAGTGGCCAGGGAGAACGCCGACTCACTTCACGGAGCGCTTCGTGCACCTGTAGAGTTCCGCGTCGGCGCCGGGATCGCCCCGGTGGGTGGCGAGCGGTTGCGGGCGGTGGTGTCCAATCCTCCGTACATTGCCTACCATGAGCTTGCAGCACTGCCGTCCTCGGTGCGTGATTGGGAGCCTGCGTGGGCGCTCAGCTGCGCACGGGAAGGCATGGCGGTGTCTGCTGCCATCATACGGGATGCTGCGGCCGTGCTGGAGCCCGGCGGGGTTCTGGCGCTGGAGGTGGATGTCCGTCGTGCGGCAACGGTTGCCGAACTTTGTGCGACCCATGGTGCCTACACCGGGGTTCGCGTGGAGATGGATCTCACAGGTCGCGAGCGGTTTGTCGTGGCCAGAAGGCATGGAGAGGCCTGATGCTCGAGGAACGCGCGCGTGAACTTGGTCGGCTCATCGGCCAGAGCGACGAATACAAGGCCGTTAGGCGTGCCAGCGATGCGCTAGGTGAAGATCCGGCGCTCGCGAAGGACCTGCGGGAGCTGGAGGAGCTTCGCACCACCGCCCAGCGGATGATCGAAACCGGCCAGCAGCCCACCGAGGAGATGGAGCAGCGGCTGGAGCAGCTCCTGGGAGCGATGCAGTCGAACGCCACCTACCAGCGGGCGCTCGTGGCGCAGGAGAACTTCGACAAGACGATGGCCAGGGTGAACGAATGGATCCTGGACGGCATCCGTAAGGGAGCGGCCAGTCCGATCATCACTCTGGGCTAACAGTGTCGTCTGCCGCTGCAGCACGGGGGAGGAATCGGGGGCGCCTGATAGTCCTCGAGGGAATCGAGGGAGCCGGCAAGAGCACCCAGCTCTCACGGCTCCTGGGCTGGCTGGAGCAGAATGGCGTAACCGCCCGGGGAATTCGCGAGCCGGGAACCAGTGCGGTAGGTAATGCTATTCGGGCGCTGCTGCTCGATCCGGCATACGACGTGGACCCGCGCGCCGAGGCGCTGCTGTTTCTCGCGGCGCGGGCGCAGCTGGTGGCTCGGGAGCTTCGCGAGTTGCTGGACTCCACGCCGGTGGTGGTGTGCGACCGCTTCATGCTGTCCACGTATGCCTACCAGGGCGAGGGACGGCAGCTGGGAGTGGAGACCATCCGCGCGCTCAATGCCTTTGCCGTGAACGGCCTGAAGCCGGACGCAACCGTGGTCCTGGACGTGCCACCTCAGGAAGGGCTGGCCCGGGCAGCAGGCCGCGGAGCAGCGGACCGGATGGAGGCTGCGGGAACTGACTTTCATTCCAGAGTCGCTGCCGCGTTCCGTCTGTTCTCCGAGGCGGAATGGCAGGCCGCGCACCCGGAATGCGGCCCGATCGTGCGGGTGGACGCCTCAGGCAGTGAGGAGGAAGTGTTCGAGGCGGTGCTTCGCGGGTTGTGCGGGCTGCTGCCGGAAACTTTCAACATGCCCGCACGGTCTTAGCTTTAGCAACCGGGCCACGACGTACCCAATGCTCCACGTGGAATTTTCGACCTGACCAGCATCCCTATGCGTTCCCGCGCGATCGTAGTCGGCGGCATTCTGGCCGTGTCCCTCATGTCCGGGGGATGGTTGCTCCAGCGCGGGCTGCTAGGCGACAGGTCTGCGCAGCGGCATGCCCGCCTGTTCTCCCAGGTGCTCGAGCACGTGGAGCACAACTACGTGGATACGCTCACGGCGAGCGAATTGTACGAGCGTGCGGCTGTGGGCCTGGTGGGTCAGCTCGGGGATCCCGCCTCGGCATACCTGACGCCCGATCGCCTGAGCAGGCTGAACGACCAGGCGCGCGGTTCGTACGGCGGCGTGGGCATGAGCGTGGACGCGCGAGGCGGAAGGCTGTTCGTCATCGCGCCTCGTCCCGGAGGACCGGCGGAGCGCGCGGGCGTGCAGACCGGCGATCGCGTGCTGAGCATTGATGACGAGCCCGTGGAGGGCCTGACCTCCGACGAGGCGATCAGGCGACTGCGAGGCGAGCCCGGGACAACGGTAAGGATCGTGGTGGAGCGCCACGGCCTGGATGATCAGCTCACGCTCACCCTGACGAGAGACGACATCCATGTGCCGTCGGTGGGGCGAGCGATCGTCTTCGACGATGGCGTAGGCTACGTGGACTTCAACGTATTCAGCGACAGCTCTGCCGAAGAGCTGCGGGGGGCGCTGGACACTCTGTTCCAGTCCGGCGCGAGGTCCTTCATCCTGGACCTGCGGAACAACCCGGGTGGACTGCTGGCCCAGGGCGTGGCGGTGGCGGACATCTTCCTGCCTGACGGCAGCGTGATCGTGGAGACTCGCGGCAAGCTGGAGTCGGACACGCGCACGTACAAGGCGGCGAACGGTCCGTCGCTTCCCGACGTTCCTCTGGTGGTGCTGCTGAACACGGGCTCGGCGAGTGCATCCGAGATCGTGGCCGGGGCGCTGCAGGATCATGACAGGGCCGTGGTGGTGGGAACCACGTCCTTCGGAAAGGGAAGCGCGCAGACCGTTCTGCCGCTCGTGAACGGAGGCGCCATTCGCCTGACGACCGCACGCTGGTTCACGCCGCTCGGTCGCAGCATCGCGAGGGTGTACCCCACGGTGATGGACGATCTGGGGGTGGACCCCGATTCCGTGCCGCGGCGCGAGCGCTACGTGACGCCCGGAGGCCGCGTGGTATATGGCGGTGGTGGCATCGCGCCTGACGTGCCGGTGGAGGACACCGGGCCGACGGAGGCGACGCTGGCGCTGAGAAACGCCGTCGGATCACACATGGAGGACCTGCGGGCGGTGATCACAGACGTGGGAGTTGCCGAGCGTGCGTCCGGACGCATAACGGACCCCAACTTCACCGTTTCCTCCGAGCTTCGTGAGGCGGTTCTCGCGCGCCTGGAGTCCAGGAACGTGAGAGTGGACAGCGCTCTCTGGAGTGCCGCCACTCCCGCGCTGGATCGCATGATCGCGGTGGAGATCGCACGATACGTATTCGGCAGGGATGCCGCCTTCCGGCGGTCGGCATCCGAAGACCCGGTGCTCCAGCGCGCCATCGCCCTCGCGCGCTCGGCCAGCGACCAGAAGGACCTGTTCCGACGCGCGGCAGCGGACACCACCCTGCTGCCGCCGCGCACTGCCGCAGCACGCGAATGACGGCGGATGGGATGAATCCGGTTCCTCCGCTGCCTCGGGTGTTCATTCTCGGGGCGGGACGCGCGGGCCGTGCGCTGGCGCGAGCGTGTCATGCAGCCGGAGTGCCGATAGTGGGCCTGCACGGCCGGAGCGCCACGCCTGACGATCCCGATCGCGTGACCGTCGGTCCGATTCCGGGGGCGATCGCCGAGGCGGAGATCGTGCTGGTCACAGTGCGTGACATGCAGATGGAAGAGGCCCTGGCCGCACTGAGCGAGTCCGCGATGAACAGGGACGCCGTGGTGCTGCATGCAAGCGGGGCCACGGAGCCGGACGGGCTGGAGGGACTTCGTGAGGCAGGCCATGCGTGCGGCACGTTCCATCCGCTGGCGCCGCTCGCCGACGCGTCCGCCGGCCCCGAAACCATGCGAGGCGCCTATGTGGGCGTGGACGGGGACGACAAGGCGGTTGCCTGCGCCAGGACGCTCGCGCATGCCCTGGGTTCGAGGCCCGTCCGCATACCTCCGGGCCGCAAGCCGCTGTATCACGCCGCGGCAGTCATCTCGGCGAACTTCGTGACGGCGCTGGCGGTGCTCGCGTCGCAGCTGTTTCGTCAGGCAGGGCTCTCGCCGGCGGATGCCGAAGGGGCCACGCGTGCGCTGATCAGGGTTGCCGCTGCGAACGTGGATCGCAGCGACTTCACTTCAGCCCTCACCGGCCCGGCTGCGCGCGGCGAGGTGGATACCGTGGTGCGCCACCTGAAGGCGCTGGCCGACCACCCGCGTGAGGCGCGCATCTACCGAGAGCTCACGGACGCGATAGTCCACGCGCTGGAGCAGCGAAAGGGGGAAACTCCCCAGTACGTCGAGGTTCGCAACGCGCTCCGCGACCCGGCCGAGGCCGCCGCAGGCAGCAGCGAAGGCTGAAGCGGTAGCGTCAGCCGCCTAGCGACTCCGCATCCACGACCCGCACTCCCGGCGGTGGCTCGAACTCGAATGCGCTGTCGGGCACCGACACGTTCGCACTGTAGCTCGTTATGCGCACGGTGCGCTCCAGGCCCATGCCGTCCACCACCGTGAACTGGCGAAGGTTCCCGGTGGTCGCGTCCACCCAGACCTTCGCCCGGGCGAAGGGCGCGCTGCCGCGCGGCGTCAGCTCCAGGATGCGCGTTGCCGTGCCGTCCAGCACCTCGTTGCCGCCGTCGGAGACGTTGAACCGCTCGCGCGTACGCTCGAAAAACAGGGAGCCGAGGTCGTAGCTGCCGGCCGATGACGGGGTGAGCGTGCTCCGGAGAACCTGGCCGGGATTGGTGCTAGGCAGGTAGAGCCACACATAACGTCCGTCTGCCACGATGCGGTCGCCGGCCGGGTCCGTGAAGTCGAATGCGAAGCGGTCCGGCTGCCGACGCATGAACGTGCCTCGCGCGTTCACGCGGCTTCCGGTCTGCGGGTTGAAGATTGTCTGCGTGAAGCTGCCCCGTGCGGTCCTGGCGGAATTGTACGCGGAGGTCGCGCGGGCTATCACCGCGTCCATGTCCTGTGCATCCGCTGCTGCGGGCGGCGCCGGTTCTGCGACAGGCTGCCCGGCCCGCCGGGTTCCGCCGGACGGCGCCGGGGTGCCCGAGGTGCCACCGCCGCCGCTGCCCGGAGAGACCGAGTCGCCTGGAGGTACGGGTGCGGCCACTCCCAGGTCGCCGGTGCTCGACACGGGGGTGTCGGGCGGGAGGCCGGAGCCTGACGCATCGCTGCCTGACGCGACCGGCGCGTCACCGGACGACTCGCTGGCCGGCCCTTCGGGTGAGCATGCCAGAACGGCGATCATCGCGAAGGCCGCAAAGGCCTGCCTTGCCATTTCTCCAGAGATCATTTCGGCAGCGGAGTCGGGTTGCGCTTCATCAGGAAACGGTGGCGGTCGGCGCCGGGCTACAGCGCTGCCGGCCGCATACCGCTGAAGGCGAAAAGCGGGCCGCGCGGAGGGGGGCTGACGATCCGAGTCCCCCGCCGCCGCTTCGGCGCTGAGGCGCTCAGCCCGAGACCGAGAGCCGTCCCGCGCGCGCCGCCCTTCGCGCCTCGAGCATGTCTCCTCCGGTAGAGATGCTGCGTCCTATCGCGGCAGCGATCGGATGCAGCTCCGACACGAGCCTCTCGAACTGATCGGGGAAGAGCGTCTGCGCTCCGTCCGACACAGCCTGATCCGGATTCGGGTGCACCTCGATGATCAGGCCGTCGGCGCCGGCGGCGAGGGCCGCTCGGGCCATCGGCGGTACCTGGTCGCGGAGACCGGTGCCGTGGCTCGGGTCGGCGACGATCGGCAGGTGCGAAAGCTTGTGCACCAGCGGAATGGCGGTGAGGTCGAACATGTTGCGAACGGCAGGGTCGAAGCTCCGTACGCCACGCTCGCAGAGTATGACGTTAGGGTTCCCCTCCGCCAGGATGTACTCTGCGCTGAGCAGGAGCTCCTGGATGGTTGCCGCCATTCCGCGCTTCAGGAGAACCGGCCTGTTCAAGCGGCCGACTGCTCGGAGCAGCGAATAGTTCTGCATGTTGCGCGCGCCGATCTGGATGCAGTCGGCGTACTCCGCCACCAGGTTGGCACCTGCCTCGTCCATGGCCTCGGTCACGATTGCCAGGCCCGTTTCCTTCTTCGCCAGAGCCAGCAGCTCCAGGCCGCGCTTGCCGAGTCCCTGAAACGAGTATGGCGAGCTGCGTGGCTTGAAGGCGCCGCCTCTCAGCGCCGTTGCCCCGGCAGCCTTCACGGCGCGTGCAGCGGCCAGGATCTGCTCCTCGCTTTCCACGGAGCACGGTCCGGCAATGACGGGTACCTCCGTTCCACCGAAGCGAACGCCGGGCTGGATTTCCACAACCGTGTTCTCTGGACGCCACTCGCGGGACACCTGCTTGTACGGACGTGAGACGGCAATCACCTGCGCCACTCCCGGCATTCCCGCCACACTAGTTCCGTCCACCTGCCTGTCGTTCCCAACGAGTCCAACGGCAGTGCGCTGTGCCCCCGGAAGGGGCAGCGGCTCGTATCCCATCGTGCGGATGGCCTCGCAGACTGCGTCCACCTGCGCCTGCGTTGCATCGCGCTGCATTACGACCAGCATGTCGTCCTCAGAATTCGGTAGTCCACCCGTCGCTGGCGAGCGTGGTACGCCCCGGGAAGCGCTCCGCGACGATGCCAGCGATGTCCACGCCTTCCACCGGGGGATAGAAGTGCGTGAGCACCAGGTGTGCGGGCCGGGCGAGCGAGGCCAGATGGCCGCATTCTTCCGGCGTGAGATGCGTCGGCAGCCCCATGCCTGCCGGCAGCGAGCACTCGGACAGCAGGACGTCGCAGTCGCGTGCCCAGACGCCGAGCTCTTCATCGAAGCCGGTATCTCCCGTAAAGACGAGGCGCCGGCCGTCGTGCTCCACTGAATATGCCACGCTCTCGTCGGTATGGGGAACCGACCGGGCCTCGAGGTTGACGCCGGGTTGAATCTCCAGGGCGCTGCCGGGCTCCACTTCGCGAACCTCGAGAGGGTAACCGGGCTCGAGCACCCACTCGCCGAACGCTGCGGCGATCTCCGACATGAGCTCCCCTGTGCCGGGCGGCCCGAAGATCGCCAGCGGTTCGCTCCTCGGCGGGAGGTCGCCGTACCGCCACGCGAGGATCAGCAGCGGCAGGTCGCTGATGTGATCTGCGTGAAAGTGTGTCAGGGCGACGTGGGTGATATCCTGCCATCGGAGGCCCAGGCTAGCCATGCGATGCATGGCCCCGCCGCCGCAGTCGAGAAGCAGGCGTACGTCACCGGCCTCCACCAGGTGTGCGGCGCTCACACG
>CAYQAO010000011.1:31915-38564 GCA_964415485.1 uncultured Gemmatimonadaceae bacterium | reverse complement strand
CCGTTCTGCTCCTTCACACGCACTCCCACCACGCTCGAAACACCCGGCTCCTGCATGGTCACTCCGTACACCGCGTCAGCGGCCTCGGTGGTGGTACGGGGGTTGTGCGTGATCACGATGAACTGCGTGTTCTCCTTGAACTGGTTCAGCATGCGCACGAAGCGACCGATGTTCTGGTCGTCCAGCGGCGCGTCAACCTCGTCAAGCAGGCAGAAGGGGCTGGGCTTGGTGAGGAAGATTCCGAAGAGCAGGGAGAGGGCCACGAGCGCGCGCTCCCCGCTGGAGAGCAGGTGAATGCGCTGCGTGCGCTTCCCTCGCGGGGAGGCGTGGATCTCAATATCGCAGTCCAGCGGCGCCTCGGGGTTCTCCAGGCGCAGGTCGCACTCTCCGCCTCCGAACAGCGACATGAAGATCTGCCGGAAGTTCTCGCGCACCTGTGCGAAGGTGGCGAGGAACAGCTCGCGGGCAGTCGCGTCTATCTCCCGGATCGCCTGTTGCAGCGAGTTTCGCGCGTGTGCCAGGTCCTCGCGCTGGGTGGTGAGGAATTCCAGGCGCCGCACTTCCTCGTCATGCTCCTCGATTGCCAGCGGATTCACCGGGCCGAGGGTCTCGACTTCCTTGCGGAGTGCCTCGGCCTCTGCGCGCAGGGTCTCGTCATCCACCTCCACGGGATTGGCCGCTTCCAGCAGCTCTTCCAGCGGACGGCGCCACTCCGTCTCCAGGCGTTCGCGAATGGAGCGCTGGTTGCCCACGAGTTCCGTGAACTGCAGCTCGGCCTGGTGCAGCGCTTCCGCGAGCGCGGCTGCCTGACGACGCAGGTCGGCGAGCGAATGCTCCGCATTCTCCAGCGCCTCGTCCGCATCGAGAAGCTCCTGCTCGGCGGCGCGGAGGTGCTCCTCACCATCCCGCAGGCGTGCCTCACGGGTCTCCAGCTCCAGCCGCCAGGCAGACATCTGCTCGGCCAGGTCGTCATCCGCACTGGACAGCGAGGACAGCTCCTTCTCCAGCGCCGCCATCCGCTCCTCGGCGGACGCGAACTCCTGCGCCAGGCGGCGTTCCCTGTCCTGCGCCACCTGCAGGCGTGCCTGAAGCTGCGCCATGGCAACCTGGCCCGCGGTGCGTGCCTCACGAGCGGCCTCGTGCAGCTCCGCGGCGTTCTCGAGCCGCTCGCGGCCGGCCGCAGCCTGCTCCTCGGCAGCAGCCCGGCCCTGCTCCAGTTCCGCGCTGCGCTCCACCAGGGACTTCACGCGCTCGTCCAGCTCGGCGCGGCGCCTCGTGAGGCGCTCCATCGTGGCCCTCGCCTCCGCCAGCTCACGCTCCACGCGCTGCCGACGACGGTCGGCTTCCACGCGCTGCTCCTCGGCGCGACGAGCATCGCGCTGCGCCGACGCAGCGGCGTCCGCCGCGGCAGTGGCCGCCCGGTCGGCGGTCTGCAGCATGGTACGCAGCTCATCCGCCTCGGCGGCCTGCAGCTCACGCGCACGCTGCGATTCGTCCAGCGACTCGCGCAGCTCTGCGAGCTCCGCGCGCCGCCTAAGGGGGCCCGGTCCACTCACCGCGCCGGGAAGCCAGACCGCACCGCGCGAGTCCGTGAAGGACGTGCCTTCGTCCGCCGTGCTTACGCCGCCAAGAAGAGCCCGTACCCATGCGCGAGCCTCGGCATGCGCGCTCACGCGTGCGGCGAGCGTGTCGAGTTCCCGGGACGGCAGGGAAGCTTCGCCCTCCGCCTGCGGGATCGCGTCCAGAGGCAGAAGCAGGAGCGGACCCGGATTGACGCGGGCGTGCCAGCGGCGCACATCCTCCGCAACCGCACGGTCCCTCACGAGCACTGCATGCAGGTTCACTCCCAGGAACCGCTCCACCAGAAGGGCAGAGCCCTGGCTGGCATCTATGAAGTCCGAGAGCGGTCCGAGAATGGCGTGGTCGCCAAACTGTGCGCGGTCCTTGAGCAGCCTTGCAGCCGCCGGCGCAAGTCCAACGCGCTCGCGCTCCAGCCCCTCCAGCGCGTTCATCTTTCCCTGCAGTGCAGCTACGCGCTCCTCAGTGCGCGCAAGCTCGGCACGCGCGGAAGCCTCACGACTGCGCGCAGCGGTCGCTGCCTCACGTGCGGTCGCGAGTTCCTGCTCCGTTCGCGACACCGCCTCGCGTGCGATCTCCAGTGCCTCGTCCGCCTGGCCGAGTTCGCGCGAGCTGACGTCCAGGCGATCCTGTACCTGCTTGAGTTCCTCCTCCACGGCCGCGGAGCGCTGGACCACGTCCGCCAGCTCGCGCTGGGCGCTCTCGCGGTCCAGCTCGCAACGACGAAGCTGCTCGTGCAGGTCACGCAGTGTGCGTTCGGCCTGGTCCACCTCCGCGCGCGCGGACGCCACGAGCCCACGTGCCTCCTCTTCCTCGGCGACGCGCGTTTCCATCTGCTCGTTCGCTTCGGCCATCTCGCCGCGCAGCTGTTCCAGCTCCCGTGCGGCTGCCTCACGATCCGACACCACGCGGATGCCCAGCGCTTCGCCTTCCTGGCGCTCCAGCTCCGCGCGCTCCCTGCGGGACTGAGCGTTGCGCCTGCGTTCCTCCGCGACGGCAATCTCGCCGCGCAGCTGCGTAACCTGCTCACGCTGCGTACTCGTGAGGCGCGACAGCTCGTTGCGGCTGGCCTCGGCCGCCACCCGGCGGGAGTGGGCTGCCTCGCGAGCCCGCTCGGCCTCGGCGACCAGGGCGGACGCGCGAGGCGCGCTCTCACGCAGCTCGGTGATGCGCGTCTCCAGGTCGCCGGAGGCCGCCTTCTGCTCCTCCAGCATGCGCGCTGCGAGCGTGACTTCCACGTCGAAGCGCCGCCTGGTCAGCTCGGCGCTGCGTTCCGCACGCCGGCGCTGCCTGGCGAGTGAGCGAACCTGGCTCTGGACTTCCGCCAGCAGGTCGTCCAGGCGCGACAGGTCAACCGTGGTCTCCTCGAGCCTGCGCTCCGTGCTGCGACGGCGGTCGCGGTACAGGCTTACGCCTGCGGCTTCCTCGAACAGCTCGCGGCGGTCATCCGGACGATCGGAGAGCAGCGCGTCAATCGCGCGCGCCTCGATCACCACACCCGTATCTCCGCCCAGGCCGGTGCCACGCAGCAGGTCCTGGATGTCCCGCAGACGACAAGGCGCCCGATTCAGGAAGTAATCGCTCTCGCCCGACCGCGAGAGGCGCCTGGTAATCACCACTTCGCGAAACGGAACCGGCAGAATGCCTTCGTCGTTCTCGAAGTGGAGCGACACCTCGGCAACGCTCACCGGCCGCCTGGCCGATGAGCCCTGAAAGATGACCTCGTCCATCTTGGCGCCTCGCAGCGCGCGGGCGCGCTGTTCGCCAAGTACCCACCTTACGGCGTCCGAGACGTTGGACTTGCCGCATCCGTTGGGACCCACGATGGCGGTGACGCCATCCTCAAAGACGAGTTGCGTATTGTCTGCAAACGACTTGAAGCCGTGCAACTCCAACTTGCTCAACCGCACTCAGTACAATCTCCCGGTTCGGTACGCGATGGCCGCTTCCACTCCGCTGGAGCGAAGTCTGCCGGCCAGGTACTGTGCCTGCTGGGGTGTTTCAAAAGCGCCTACGTAGACGTTGGCGGTGCTGTCCGCCTGGAGAAGGGCATAGGCGCCGATCTCCTGCTGCCTGAGCTGCCTGGCGCGCTGCGTGGCTGCGGCGGGCGTCAGGCCCTGCGCCACGCGCAGCGCTATCGGGGCCCGGATAACACGTCCCGCGTCAGCGTCCATTACACCAGCCGCACGCGCCGCGCGCAGGAGGGAATCGGCACGAGATGACGACGGGTATGCGCCCGCGACCACGCGAAACCATCGGGTGGTGTCCGGCTCGATCGTTACCGGCGAGACGGAGGACGCGGGCAGTGCGGTCGGCGAGGCCACGAGGAACCGCCAGGCGCTTTCGCCCGTGTTGGCGCTCATGAGTTCCACGCTGAACGGTGTCGCTCCCGCGGAATCCGCAGGGTTCACCACGCGTGCTCGATCGCGGAAGTCCACCACGGTGCCGCCGGTGGTGTCAACGGTGCCCTGCGCCTCACGAGAGATGGTGTCCGCCACCGACGCTGTCGTGCCTGACGACGGAGCGTCGTCGCCCCTTCCGAGGAAGTACCAGGCGAGCGCCGCGATCACCACGGCTGCAATGGCGGCCCATACCAGCGGATTTGGCCCGCTTTCGCGGCCCATCGGTGTCATGCGCGGCGCGCGGCCGCGACTGACGGTCGCCTGCGCGGAATCGTCTGCACTCGAGCCTGCGGAGTCGGAAGCCGGCTCTCCATCGCCCGATGGCGCGGCAGGGACGGCGGCTGCTTCCGGCCGCGCGCCGGCGTCCGCGGAGGCGGGCGTGCCGGTCGAAGATGAAACGCCCAGGTCGGCATCCGCCTGCGGAGCGGGCTCGTCAGGCATGCGGGTCGCCGCCGGCATGCTGCCGGTGAACGAGTGCGGAACGCCCGCAGCACGCTCCTCCGGCAACGTCGCAATGATGTTGGGCAGCTCGCGCAGGCGCGTGGGCGGACCCACGAGCACCACGCCCTCCGCTACAGCGGCGAGAGTGTCGAGTGCCGGGATCGCCGGCGTCGCAACGATCACCGCCAGCGAGTGCGACTCGCGGAAGGTGGCGCGGAGCCTCCTCCACCTGTCGTGGCGAACAATCTCGTCGTCAGGGTCCTGCGTGCCCGTGGGAACGGCGAACAGCAGGCCTTCGTCGTCAACCTGCCTGGAAACGCGTGCGAGACTCACCCCGTGCAGGAGCGTGTCCACGATTCCGTGTGCGTCGTCGTCGGTGATCAGTTCCTGCAGGGGCGCGGCGCCGCCGGTGAGATCTATGACGGCCACCCTCCGTGCGTGCCTGTTCTGGGCGCGTGCCAGGCCGAGTGCGACCAGCGCGACCGCGCGGGAATCCTCGCCGGCCACCACGATCATCGCTCGCTGGTCGGCGACAGGCGCGGCGTGCTCACCCTCGCTAATCCACGCGTCCACGTCAGGCAGTTCGGTCATCGTCAGCGACCCTCCTCGTAAACCCAGTACGAACGGCCGGAAGCCCGTCCGATGCGCTCCGCTTCGTCGCGGGTGGCATACGGTCCGAGCAGAACCCGGAAGATGGCGGTACCCGCTCGCTCGGTTGCCTCCACGCGCGGGCGCTGGCCGTCAACGGTGATCTGAGCTGCCAGCTCGCGAGCGCTCTCCTCGGAGAGAAGCGCCGCAAACGAAACCACGAATCCTGCCTCCAGCGGCGCCCTCTCGGCCCGCGATGTATCCGTCTGCAGCGAATCCACGCGCGGCGGAACGCCGGTCACCGCCGTGTCCGCCGGGTCATCGGGAACGGTGGTATCCGCCGGAGGCGACACCGCGACCCGCTGAGGTTCCTGCTGCGGTTCGTCGGGCCGCGCTCGGAATCCGTCCCAGATGAACGGCTGCCACAGGTCCGATGCACCACCGGCAACTGTCCTCGTGACGCGCAGCGTGGCGCCGTTCACCACGTGCACGTCCTCACCCGCCGCGAGCACGATGGACCCGTCCACTGCCACGAAGGGAAGATCCGAGCGCCAGGACGTGCGAACCGTACCGGCCACCTTGAGGTCCGCCAGCGTTATCACCCACGCCGAGTCCCCCGAAGCGGGCCGTGCAAGAAGGTAACGCCCAAACGGGTCCATCCGTAGCTCCCGAGGCTCGCCGGAGAGCTCGACTCGCTGAGTGATCCCTTCCTCGTAGCGGTCCACCACCGCAAGGCGCCTGTCGCCGGCCTGTGCCACGAAGAGGCGATCACCGCTCGGAGTGGACACGAGGTCCAGGATGGAGTCGGCGAAGGTGATGGTGGGGAGCGCGGTGAGACGCTGACCGTGGATGGCGACGAGGTCGCGTCCCGATGCCAGGTACACGCGGTCGCCGATGGCCGTCTGAACCACGTGATGCGCCCCGGGCATCACGGTGCTGTCGGAGATCTCGGTCTGGGGCGGGTGGAGGCGCCAGATCCTCGTGGAACCGCCGTCCTGGGCGAAGACGAGCAGCCAGCCGTTCGGCTGGGCGAGTACGCGCGTGGCGGGGACGGGAGGAGAGAAGGTCCACCGGTCACCCGGGGGGCCAACTTGCAGCACCGTTCCGGAGGTATCGATGCCATAGACGCGTGCCCGACCGGCGGGTACGGGCCGCCGCATCCGCACTTCTCGAGGCGCCACACCGATTGCGTCCCGCCGGAGGTCTATCCACATCGGCCGGCCGGCGCTGTCCGCCAGCGAGAGGACTCCGCCCTCCTCGTCGAACGACAGGGCCGCGGCCGGCGCGGGAAGGGAGGAAGACCCGCTCCAGACCACCGAGTCCAGGGCCGGAAAATGGTGTACGCGAGCCTGCCCGCCGTCGCGAGGTACTCGCAGGACGAAGGGCTCCGGGCCGGCTACGGAGGAGGTTGCGGGAGCGCTGGAGGCGCTGGAGTCCTCGGGTCTATCGCCTGTCGAGCAGGCGGCGAGAACCAGCGCAAGCGCGACTAGGGTGCGCACGGAATGAAAGTAAGGCGTCGGGGGTCGGGTGTATAGACGGAGAAGGGACTGGGGACTCGGGACCGGGGACTCGGAACAGCCGTGGCTTCCGTCATCTCTGCCTCGCACTCCGCCTGTCGTCCCGCGCGTCTCTCCGCTGTC
>CAYQAO010000011.1:0-31815 GCA_964415485.1 uncultured Gemmatimonadaceae bacterium | reverse complement strand
CAGTCTCTCTTCCAGCTTCCCTCAGAACGCCGGACCCATGGACCAGCGCCAGTAGCCGTGCCGGTTGGCCCGACTCAGCGGCACCGCGTAGTCCCAACGCATGATCGCGATTCCGAAGAGGTTTGCCCGAATGCCGAAGCCGTACGACGTGAGGAGTGCGCGGCGATTCGGGTCGTTCGTGCGGCTTCTCGACAGCGCCACATACTGTCCGCTGCTCCAGGCCACGCCGGCATCGTAGAACACAGCGGCTTCCACCGGCGGCAGGGAAATGGGAAGAACGCCGAGGTCCACGCGCCTCACCAGCGGAAAGCGCAGCTCCGCATTGGCGAACGCCAGGCGCGTCCCTATCACGTCATCCAGCGACGAGCAGCGCCCGTCCCGTTCATCGTCAGGCATCGGAAGGCCCGACGCGCAAGTGGGCATGCGGTAGAACTCGCGATCGTAGCCGCGCACGAACTCCGGGCGGCCGAGCATCTGGGGAAAGCGTTCCTCGTCGCTGCCGGCCCGGATGTTCGTGGTGAAGCGCGTCGAGAGGGTGAGGAAGTTGAAGAGAATGGGGTCGTATCGCCGCGCATCCAGAAGCAGCTCGTTCCACTTCCAGTCGCCGGTCGTGAATCGGTACTGCACCCGCAGACGGTGGCCCATGATCGGTCCGACCATCCCCCAGATGGCATTGTCCTGCACGTAGGCCACGTAAGGCGAGGCGAGCACCGAGCTGCCCCTCTTCACGACGCTGTCCATGCCGAAGCGGCCGGCCAGCCCCCTGTCCACGTCCACGTCCCTGCTGATATGCAGGTCGGTCACCTCTATCTGGCTGAGCGTGATGCCGGCCTCGAGGCGCGTGAAGCGGTCCAGAGGATAGAACGAGTTGGCGAGCGCATCGCGGAACACGTAGCGGGTGATGCGCTGCCTGTCCTGCCAGTAGGGGTTGCCCGATCCCTCGTCAGGCGCGTCGAAGGACGCGCCGCTGAACAGGAAGTAGGGCAGCTGCTGCGCACCGACAACGTACTGAAGGCGTCGCGAGAGGTTCGCGTAGGATGCGAACAGCACCGACTCGCTCAGCCGGCCATTGATAGCGGCCGCAACCCCCAGGCGATGGTTGCCGAGCATGTCCGACAGCGTGATGGACGATCCGCCGAACATTCCCCTCCCGAAGTTTTCCTGCGTATAGCCGACAACCGGTCGCGTGATCATCTCCGGAGACAGACCCGGCCGGTAATCATGCGACCGGAACGTCCCTGGGTCCGGCAGTGCCAGGGCGGCGCTGTCCAGCATCGCAGCCACGGTAATCTGCTGTTGGCCGCTGGTGTCCTCCGGCAGTTCGGCTGCTCTGCGCAGAACCCCATCGCGCACGAACAGTGACAGGCGCTCCGGCAGCTGAGGAACGACGTCCTGCGTCGCAGACCTGACGACGGAGGAATCGGGCGACGGCGCAGCGTGCCCGGCGGTGCTGTCCGCAGCGATCTCCGGCGTGCCCTTCAGAGCGGGCTCGGTCGCCGCTTCGAACGCGCCAGCGAGCACCGCCGGGTCTCGGTAGGGTTCGCGCTTGCGCTGGCGGGGACGCTCTATCGAGCGAATGGTATACTCGCCATTCTCGTAGAACGTGAACGCGAGGCGGTCTGCCTCACGAGCCCAGCTGATCGCAGGGCTCTGCTCCGTGAATGACAGCACGGAACCGAACGCGTCGGTGATCTGGTAGTGTTCGCGCTCGTCCAGGTCGTACAGGAAGATGTTGTGCGTGCCTGTCCGGTCCGAGACGTATGCTATCGAGCGACCGTCGGGAGACCACTGCGGGTTGGAGTTCATGCCCGCCTGTCCGGGCAGCACCCTGATCTCCGCCGTCTCCAGGTCGTAGATCGCTATGCGCCGCGGCCCGAACATGAGCACGGAAAGGTCGCTTTGCGGTCCGCGCTCGCTGGCGAACGCCACGAATCGTCCGTCCGGCGACCAGGAGGGCTGCACGTCCCCGTAAACGTCCCGCGTGAGGCGCTGCAGGTTGCCGCCGTCCACGTCAATGATGTAGAGGTCGCTGGTGCCGCCTGACGAGCCGCTGAACACCAGGCGGCTGCCGTCCGGTGAGAACGACGGGCCCAGCATCTGCTCCAGAGGGGTGTCGTAGCGCCGCACGACGCGGTTCCGGCCGATGTCCAGCAGGTACAGAACGTCCTTGCCCCGCCTCTGGGCCGTGTAGGCGAGGTACTTCCCGTCAGGGCTGAATGCGGCCTGTGAGTACAGGATGCGCAGCTCCTCCACGTCGGTGCTCTGCGTGCTCTTCGTCAGGCGCTGGCGCCGCCTTCCCGTCTTCACGTCCGCCAGGTACAGGTCCAGGAAGACCTCGGCACGCAGGTAGCTGCCGGTGGAGATGTAAGCGATCTGCTCTCCGTCCGGCGACAACGAAGGTGCGACGTAGATGGGCGCGGCGCCGCCGGTTCGCCTGGAGTCCAGCAGCGGCGCGGAGAACGTTCGTACGCGCTCCCGATCGGCGATTCTCGGCAGGTGGAGTTCCTGCATGGCCTCGCGCCAGTCGAGCCCTGCGTCGTCCAGGCTGGTGCCCGTCTCCCTGGCGAACGCGCGCTCGATCCCGACGCTAGCGGCGGACTTCATCACGTCGCCTATGGTGAAGTCGCCCCATCTGTCACCCACGTAGGCCCAGAACGACTGACCGTACCGGTAGGGGAAGTACAGGTCGGGGCGGGTGGTCATCTCCTCCACCGTGGGTAGCCTGCCGTTCAGCGCCGCGTCGCGGATGATGGCGTCGGTGGCGGGGTCGTGAGGGCCGGTGGTGAGGTACTCCGCCATCCCTTCCATGAACCAGTACGGCGGCGCCACGCGTGCGAGTCGCTCGAAGTTCGTTCCGGCCCGACCGCGGCTGAAGATGTCGTACTGGAAGACGTGCACCATCTCGTGCATCAGCACGCGCTCGAAGTCGCGAAGTTCGCCGGTGAAGAACACCATGTTCCGCTGGCGCAGGAAATCCGTGACGCCGCCGGTGCCTTCGCCAAGGTCGCCCGTGATGTTGTTCTGGGCGAAATCCATTCGTGAGGCGAAGAGGATGATCGGCTTCTTCTCGCGAAACTCGTGGCCCAGGATGGGGGATAGCCTCGCGTAAGCACGCTCGGCCATCTGGGCGGCGATCACGGCGGCGTCGGCGATCGCGGGGTAGTAGTGCACCTGGAAGTGCTCCGTCTCGAGCACCTTCCAGTTGAATCGTTCGTACGGAACCTGGTTCTGGCCGAAGTACTGCTGACCGTCAGCCGGCGTGGTGGCCAGGGCCAGCGACAGAGCGGCAAGCGCCGGTAGGAGAACTCTCATACGACTGCCCGTGATTGCCTGACCAGAATTCCTGACTGCGGCCGGCGCGCGTAAGCGTGGAGTTCGGGGTGAGGCGCCGGCAGGGCACAGCGCGGGATCCCGGATCGAAGCTTCTACGCAGGACGTACTCGGTGCCGGGCCCCGAGGCGGGCATCGCGCATGCGACGTCCGGCGTCAGGCGCCGATCTGCAGTACCTCTGCGTCTCCCCAGAGCCTCTCCAGCTGGTAGAACTGGCGAAGCGTGGGGTGGAAAACATGCACCACGATGTCCACGTAGTCGAGCAGGGCCCAGCGTCCCTGCTGGAGGCCTTCCTCGTGATGGACCTCGGTCCCTTCACGGGAGAGCTCCTCGAGGACGTGCTCCGCGATGGAGCGAACGTGGGTGTCCGAGGTTCCGGAAGCGATGACGAAGAAGTCCGTCATGTCCGTGACTCCGGCGAGGTTCAGGACCACGACGTCAACGGCCTTCATGTCCTGGCAGAGGTCGGCGGCGCGCCTGGCCAGTGCTTCGGAGGTGGCGGGGGCCTTCGTAGAGGGCATTCGGGGAGGGCGGGAGGGATGTTGCGTTCCGGAGTCCGGCACCGCGTGTCGGCTCTTCCGGGTAGGATAACGCGCGACGCGCCCTTGCACATCGGGGCGCGTCGCGAATGAGATGCGAATCGTGGACCGTCAGGCGCGCAGGGCGCGCGCGACGGGGACCGCGGTTCGGATCACTGCTTGATTACCCAGACCTTGATCTCGGGCTTCACTTCCGGATGCAGCCTGACAGGCACACGGTAGACGCCGAGTGCCTTGATGGGCTCCGGAAGGTCGATCTGGCGCTTCTCCACGTGGAAGCCCTGGGTCTCGAGCTGCTGTGCGATGTCGGCAGCAGTCACCGAGCCGAAGAGCTTGCCCTCGTCACCGACGCGCGCGGAGAACGTGACGGACACCTCCTCCAGGCGCTTTGCGAGGGCCTCAGCTGCCTCACGACGGGCTGCCTCGGCAGCCTCCAGGCGCGAGCGTTCCTGGGCAATGCGCTTCTTGTTGCCGGGCGTGGCCTCGTACGCGAGTCCGCGCGGCAGCAGGAAGTTGCGTGCGTAGCCCGGGGACACCTTCACGATGTCGCCCGGCGCTCCCACGCGGTCTATGGATTGGCGAAGAATGACTTCCATGGGTGTACTCCAGACGTTAGGGAGTCGGTCTTGCCCGGCGACGCCAGTCCGTCCATGTGTCCACCAATCCGATCGTGACGGCGGTCGCGCCGACGAACGGCCACAGCAGGACAGACATGAGCAGGAGCAGCGCCGTCATGGCGCGTCCGGGATTGAGAAACCATGTCAGCACACCGAGCCCGCGAAGCAGGTAGAGTGCACCGAAAAATATCAGCAGGTTGAGCCCCAGCAGGCGAAGCTCCGCAAGCGAGGGCAGAACCGAGAGCGTTATTCCCACGATCAGCCCCCAAACGAGCTGGTCGCTGAAGCGGAACTCGCGAAGCGGCGCGAGCGGAGGGCCCAGCCGCGAACGCGAGATCCGGTGATACAGGGCCCATGTAAGGCCGAAGGCCGCAAGCGTCTGCAACGCCAGGAAGGCGGGGAAGAGCTGCGAACTCGGGCCTGGCAGCATGCGCAGCTGCGCCTCTGCCTGAGCCATGAGCTGTTCCGTTGCCGGATGGTCGGACACGTACGACCTCCACTCCGGGGCGGCGAGGACCCGGTCGGCGCTCGCTGCCCACTCCTCCACGCGGCTTCTGTACTCCCGCTCCACCAGGCCGGTGATCCGTTCCGAAGGAGCCTGCACGCTCACCTGAAGCGCGAGACCGGCGGCCAGCGACAGGCCAATGGCCACGAGTGCTCGAGAGAGAAACGTGCGCACGCCTCCCACCAGCGTCACGATGCCGAACAGCGCGGAGCACATTATGCTCCAGCCGAGCGCCATCATGGTGAAGGAGGATGCTCCACTCGCCGTGCGAAACGCGACCCAGACTGCGAGTCCCAGCCACGCTATGGCGAGCGAGAGTCTCCCTCCAGCCCACCAGCCGGCAATCGTACAGCTTGCCAGCGCCGGCACGAGCAGGAGAGTCCCCGGCTCCACGGGTACGAATACCCGCAGGAGCGGGATCGTGGGGAGGAGCAGGAACGCCGCAAGCGCGAGAAGGAGAAGCCCCCAGCGTTGCGGTTGCGGCGTTTCCGCCTGCGAGGAGTCCGAGGAGCTTACGACGAGTGCCCTCGAGTGTACGGAATCAGAGCGAGGTAGCGGGCCTTCTTGATGGCCTTGGCCAGCTGCCTCTGGTGGCGCGCACTCACTCCGCTGAGCCGGCTCGGCAGGATCTTGCCGTTCTCGGTGATGAAGCGGGAGAGCAGGCGCTCGTCCTTGTAGTCGATCCAGCGAATGCCGGCATCAGCTATCGGATCAGCCTTCTTCTGGCGGCGCATGGTCAGTCCTCCTCCTCTTCGTCGTCATCGTCGTCGTCTTCCTCGCGACGACCACGGCCATCGGTATCCTCGTCTTCCGCACGCGGCGGGGCACCGAGTTCATGCTCGTAGAGGGAGACGAGCCACCGGAGCACGCCGTCGTCGAGCTTGAGCGCGCGCTCGTACTCGGGGAGTGCCTCGGGATTGGCGTGGAAGCGCGCGACGACGTAAAAACCCGTGTCGCGGTTCTTGATCTTGTAGGCGAGCTGGCGGCGTCCCCAGAGGTCGAGGGTGACATCTTCCGCGGGGTTCTGAACAACCAGCTGATGGAAGCGTGTGAGCTTCTCGTTGATGGCGTCATCTTCGAGGGTGGAATCGAAGATGTAAACCACCTCGTATTCGCGAGTCATCGCGTGGCAAACCTCCCTTTGGTCGTTTGGCCGTCGTCCGCCGGTTGCCGGGGCGGTCGAAGGGCGGCGCGCGGAGTGCGCTCCGTATGTTGAGCCCTGAAACGTAGACCTACCGGGCGATTCTGGCAATGCACGTGGACGGTGCCGGCCATCAGCACGCCCGCGACCTAGGTTCGGGCCCTTCCGACTCGGCTGCCACCATTCCGAGAGGCTCCGGGCCGCAAGCCCGTGCCCGGACGTCTCCGAGTCGTATCTCCGTACCCGGACGTCTCCGAGTCCTATCTCAGTACCAGGACATTCCGAGTCGGATCGCTTCACCCGCGCGTCCGGCTGCCGGACAAAGCCGCTCTGGCGCTTCAACGAAGCAGTCCTCATGATGACGTACACCCGTCCGGGAGGGGTAGCATGGAGTTCCTCGAGACGCTGCGCGAAATGGATCCGCGCGCGATGGCGATGGTCGCGGTCGTCGCGCTCGTGGGGATCGGCGCCGATCGCGCCCGGGTGAACCGCGCGCGCCGACGCGTGGAGGACTACCTGCGCTCGCACCGCTACACCGTCAAGAGCATGCGACGCCGCAAGCGGCCCGGCGTGGCTATCATGGACTCGCGTCACACGATCTACTTCGCGCTGGAGGTCTACGACCTCGAGTTCAACGTTCGCCGCCGCGGGTGGGCGAGTGCGCCTTCGAGCAATGCCACGGTGTTCGCGGGAGACGTGCGCGTCGAGTGGGAAGGGGAGCCCAAGGTGTACGGATCGGCGCTGCCGCCACTGAATTGAAACTGCTCAGATGAATCTGCCTGTCCGAGTTCGACATCACCGCGGATCTCCGCGCCATTGCCTCCTGCCCATTGTCGCCCTTGCCGCGCTCTCCGCGAGCGCATGCGACGGCGGTCGCGGCTACGAGGTGATCGAGAGCGGCGAACCGAGGCTGGCCATGGCGGCGCCTACGCCGGCGCCGTCCGATACCCTGCCGTCCATCCGCGTAGTCGGAGGCGACACGCCGTATCCGTGCGCGAGAATCCTGCCGGGCGCGGAGGCGTCCTGGCAGGGGGACACGCTGCTCGTCACGCAGCGCGAGGCCGAGCGCGGTCCGGTGAGGGCGAGGGTGTTCTGCGTGCCCTACAACGTGCCCGCGCGCACCGAGGGTGTGGAGAGAACCGCGAGGATGTATCCGCCGCAGCCCAATGGCGAGCTGCCGGGCTACGGGGGCTGGGTGGAAGGAGAGCCGCCAGAGGTCTGACGGGGCGGGAGAGAGCGGGAACGTGCGGGGAGGCGCGTCCATTTGCGGCGGCCGGCCCATCCGCGTTAGAATTCCGAGCAATGTTATCCCTTTTAGATTGTTCCGGCGCCGGGTCACCCGTTGTCGTCAGCCGCAGCGAGTCGGGCGAGCTCACGATCTGCCCCAACTGCGGCGACATGGAGCTCGCCTTCGGGAACCTGGTACTTGGCCTGTCGCAGGACGACCTGGTGCCGCTCCTGGAGCGGGTCGTGGAGCTGCAGGGGCTGCCGCCGGCATCCAGCATACCAGTCATATACCTGACCGATAACGGGGTGGGTGTGCGCTTCACGCACGGCGAGCTGCTGGAGCTTCGCCAGCTCCTCGAGTCGGCCGTGTCGCTGCACACGCAGCTGGCCGCGGGACCGTTCGGCACACTTCACTCCGCGTCAGGCAGGGTCGTCCACTAGACAGCAAATGCAAAGAACAGGACCACGCGTCAGAATACTTCGTCGTTTCGGGACCCAGCTTCCCGGCCTCAGCCGCAAGGATGCCAGCAGGCGGCCGACGCCTCCGGGCCAGCACGGCGCTGCGCGCAAGCGTCGCAAGGAGAGCGAGTATCGCCGCCTCCTCATGGAGAAGCAGAAGGTGCGTTTCAACTACGGCGTGACCGAGCGCCAGATGCGCAACATTCTCGAGATCGCGCAGAGGATGCCCGGCAGGACCGGTGACAACGTGCTCACGCTCCTCGAGCGCCGTCTCGACAACATCGTCTTCCGCCTGGGTTTCGCGGCGACGATTCCTGCTGCGCGGCAGCTGGTGAGCCACGGCCACGTGCTGGTGAATGGAAAGCGACTGGATCGCCCGTCCGCTCGCCTCGGCAGCGGTGATGTCGTGACCCTCAAGCCGGGCGCGCGAGAGATCCCGACGGTACTCGCGCAGGTGGAGAAGGGACCTGAGGTCAGGCTGCCCAGCTTCCTGGCGCTGGACCTGGACGACAAGTTCTCCGGTCGCGTGCTGGGCGATCCGATGCCTCACGACGTGCCGTTCCCGATCAATGCGAACGCCATCGTGGAGTATTACGCTCGCTGATCCAGGCGCCTCACGATAACGCGTCTGCCAGGCGTCCGGCGCTGGCCGCGCATGTGATGTCGTAGGCGCCCGGGGGATCCTGCAGACGGAGCTGAAAAAAGAATCGCCATCCCTGCCTTCGGCTGGCAGGGATGGCGATTCGCCAATTCGGCCGGACCGGCGGTGCGCGGCGGCTACACGTTGAAGCGGAACAGCATGACGTCGCCGTCCTGCACAACGTACTCCTTGCCCTCACTCCGCACCACGCCCTTCTCCCGTGCACCCTTCCAGCCGCCGTGGGCCACGAAGTCCTCGTAGCTCGCGGTTTCCGCACGAATGAATCCCCGCTCGAAATCGGTGTGGATCACGCCCGCGGCCCTGGGAGCAGTGTCACCGCGCTGAATGGTCCACGCACGCACCTCCTGCTCGCCCGCAGTGAAGTACGTCTGCAGACCGAGCAGGTGATAACCCGCGCGAATCAGACGGTCGAGTCCGGCGCTCTCGAGCCCGAGCGAAGAGAGGAACTCCTCCCGCTCGTCAGGTGCCAGCTCAGCAAGCTCGGCCTCGATCTTCGCCGAGAAGGGCACTATTTCGGCCTCCTCGCCGCTCGCGGCGACTGCGGCTCGCAGCGCCTTGAGATGAGGTCCCTCCTCACCCGACAGCTCCTCGTCGGTCACGTTGGCCGCGTAGAGGATCGGCTTCACGGTGAGCAGCATGAGCGGTGCGAGCGTCTCGAGCTCGTCAGGCGTGAAGCCTGCGCCCCAGAGACCCTGCCCCTCGGCGAGCCTGGCGTGCGCACGCTCCAGTACCGGCAGCTCGGCCAGCGCCTCCTTGTCCGACGACTTCGCCGCACGACGAACGCGGTCGAGCCTCTTCTCGACCGTCGCGAGGTCGGCCAGTGCAAGCTCGAACTCGATAACCTCGCGGTCCCTTACCGGGTCCACGGTGCCCATTACGTGGGTGACGTCCGGATCGTCGAAGCATCGCACCACGTGCACGATGGCGTCCGTCTCGCGAATGTTCGCCAGGAACTTGTTGCCGAGTCCCTCGCCCTGGGCGGCGCCCTTTACCAGTCCGGCAATATCCACGAACTGCACCACCGCGGGCAACGTGCGCCTGGGCTGCACCACCTCGGCCAGGCGCTCCAGTCGCTCGTCAGGCACCTCTACCATGCCGACGTTGGGCTCTACGGTGCAGAACGGATAATTCTGGGCCTCCGCGCTGGCGGCGGTGAGTGCGTTGAAAAGCGTGGACTTGCCCACGTTGGGAAGGCCGACGATACCAAGTTTGAGCATGGAGCGAATCGTAGGGATAGTGCAGCCGGCGGCCGACTGCCGGCGAACGCGTCGAATGTCCGAAAGTCGCCGCCGGAAACCCCGGAAAGCTAACGGCCACGGAAGCGTGGAGCGGTCGTCGGCTGCCGGTGCGTGCCAGCCAGAAGCTCACTCATGCGCGACTTCAGGGATCTGCTTCGCAGCGCAAAATGCGCGAAGTGCGGCGAACGCCGGCCAAGCTCGTCAGATGCTTGCCATGATTCGCCGCACTTCGCGTCACCGAACCTGCTGAGTGAACACCCTGCCGCAATGGACGGGCAGCAGCCGGCGGTGTCGGCGGCTGGCGGATGCTCGCCAACCGCCAGCTACCGGCTGTTACCTGCTCACGCGATGAACCAGGGCGCCAGCACCAGGCTCACCACGCTCATCAGCTTGATGAGAATGTTCATCGCGGGGCCTGACGTGTCCTTGAACGGATCGCCAACCGTGTCGCCGACCACTGCAGCCTTGTGCGTCTCGGAGCCCTTTCCGCCGTGCAGGCCGCCTTCAACGGCCTTCTTCGCGTTGTCCCACGCACCGCCGGCGTTCGCCATGAACAGCGCCATCATCACGCCCGTCACGGTGGCACCCGCGAGCAGGCCGCCCAGCGCCTGGATGCCCACGAGCTTTCCAACCAGCACAGGCACAAGAACGGCTACCACGCCCGGAACGATCATCTCCTTGAGTGCCGCACGAGTGGAGATGTCCACGCAGCGCGCGGAGTCGGGCGTTCCCGTTCCTTCGAGCAGTCCGGGGATCTCGCGGAACTGGCGGCGAACTTCCTCCACCATGCCCTGCGCCGCGCGACCGACTGCCGTCATCGTCTGCGCGCCCATGAAGAACGGCATCACGCCACCGATGAACAGACCGACCACGACCATCGGGTCCACGAGGTTCAGTCCGATCTCGTTGAGCCCCACCGCGGACGTATAGGCCGAGAAGAGGGCGAGAGCAGTGAGCGCAGCGGAACCGATCGCGAAGCCCTTTCCGATGGCCGCGGTCGTGTTGCCCAGGGCATCAAGTCCGTCCGTGATCTTGCGCACTTCCGGACCGAGGTGGCTCATCTCGGCGATACCACCTGCGTTGTCTGCCACCGGGCCGTAGGCGTCCACGGACATCGTCACGCCCACCGTCGCGAGCATTCCGACCGCGGCGATCGCCACGCCGTACAGTCCCGCGAACTCGTAAGACATCAGCGTTGCACCCACGATGAGCAGCACCGGCACGATGCAGCTCTCCATGCCGACTGCGAGCCCCGCAATGATGTTCGTGGCCGGGCCGGTCTTGGACGCCTCGGCGATGCGCAGCACCGGCTTCGCGGCCGTGTAGTACTCCGTCACGAGGCCGATCAGGGTGCCTGCCACCGTACCCGCGAGCACGGCCCAGAACGGGCCGAGGTCGGAGTAGACGCGACCGCTCTCGGCGTCCACCATGCCGAGAGGCATCTGAGTGGTGATGAACCAGGCGAACACGAGGAAGAGGAGCGCGGCAACGAACGTCACCATGCGAAGCGCGTTGGCAGGGTTGCCCTTCGCGAACACGCGCATGAGGAAGATGCCGATGAGCGACGCAATAAGGCCTGCCATGGTGTACGCGACCGGAAGCGACATGGCGCGCACCACGTTCTCCGGAGCGATGAGCGGTGACGTTGCCGCCAGCGCCACCGTGGCGATCACCGCACCGACATAGCTCTCGAAGATGTCAGCGCCGAGGCCGGCGACGTCTCCCACGTTGTCACCCACGTTGTCAGCAATCGTGGCGGGGTTTCGGGGGTCGTCCTCCGGAATTCCCGCTTCGACCTTGCCCACGAGGTCGGCGCCGACGTCCGCAGCCTTCGTGTAGATGCCGCCGCCCACACGCGCGAATAGCGCGATGGAGCTCGCACCCATGGCGAAGCCGGAGATCGTTTCGGCGAAGAACCGAACCCCTTCGCCGGTGGTGAGGGAATCGGCCAGCCAGGTGAAGATCAGGCCGATACCGACCAGGCCGAGCGAGGCAACGGCCAGTCCCATCACGGCACCGCCATTGAAGGCGACGCGAAGCGCAGCCGCCTGGCCGTATGCTCGCGCCGCTTCGGCGGTGCGAACGTTCGCCTTCGTGGCGGCGGTCATGCCGGCATAGCCGGCAGCGACGGAGCAGAAGCCGCCGATAACGTAGGCGACGCCGGTCTGCCAGTTGATCGCCCAGCTGAGCAGCAGAGCGACGATCGCCAGGAAGGGCACGAGTACCAGGTACTCGCGGCGCAGGAAGGCCATGGCGCCGATGTGTATCTGGTCGGCCAGGGCCTGCATGGCCGAGGAGCCGGGGCTCTGCACGGCTACCGCACGATACACGAGGAAGGCGAAGATCACGCCGGCGAGCCCGAGCCACAGAGCGTAGGACGCGAGCCCGTCGCCGAACAATGCCGAAGCGGTGTCGGTCATGATCAGTTCGGATTCTGGTTGTGGAGGTTCATTGCCGCCTCGATTCCGCTGTGCAGCCACAGCTCCGCAGCGTCGGTGAGTCGAGGCATGAGGGAAAGCACCTGGTCGCGCTCGTGAGGCTCGAAGGGCGCCAGCACGAAGGCGGCCAGGTCGGCGGGAACGGGGTCGTCACCCGCCGGGTGTATACCGACGCGCAGTCTAGCGTATTCACGGCTGCGCAGTGCGGCTTCGATACTCTTCAATCCATTGTGGCCCCCTGCGCTTCCGCGCGCCCTCAGGCGATACCGCCCGACGGCGAGAGCCACGTCGTCCACCACCACGAGCAGGTCGGTGGCCGGATTCCAGAACGGGTGCCTGACGTACGGCTCGAGCACCCGTCCACTGAGGTTCATGAAGGTGAGCGGCTTGAGCAGACGCACCCGATGCTCGCCCACCTGTCCATCCGAAAATACGGCGTCACCGACCCGCCGCCACTCGCCGAGCTTCCAGACCTCGGCGAGGTGGTCCAGGACCCACCACCCAACGTTGTGGCGAGTGTCCTCATACTCGTGCCCCGGGTTTCCGAGGCCCAGCAGCAACTTCAAGGCTGCACGGGTGCGAATCCGGAACGCTAGAGCGGAGGATTACTCCTCTTCCTTCGGCTTGCGAATGAGCTCGGGCTCGTCCTCGGCCGGCTCGGCTGCCTCCCCGGCGGCCTCGGAGACGCGCGGCGGGAGCACGCTGGCCACAACGTTTCCGGGGTCCTCGAGCACGGTCACTCCCTCGGGCAGCTCCAGGTCGCTCACGTGCAGCGACTTCGCCACGGCGAGTTGCGACACGTCCACGGTGATGGACTCAGGAAGATTGGACGGATCCACTTCCACCGAGATCTCGTGCAGCTTCTCCTCGAGCACGCCGGAATCGACACGCACGCCCTCGGGCGTTCCGACAAAGCGAAGCGGGACCTTCGTGATGACCTTCTCGCCGGCCACGAGCTCAACGAAGTCCACGTGAAGCACTTCCTTCCTGGTGGGATGGTGCTGCACGTCGCGAATGAGCGTGCGAATGCGGCGTCCATCCATGTTCAGCTCCACCACGGTGCTTCCGGTGGAGATGCGGGACAGCAGGCGCTCCAGTTCACGCGTGGGGATGGCCAGCGACTCGGTCTCGCGGCTGTGGCCATAGATGACGGCCGGCGTCTGTCCCTCGCGGCGCATTGCGCGCGAGGTGCCCTTGCCCGCGGTGTCGCGTCGGGTGGCGGTCAGAGTTGCGGTAGACATTGAATATCTCCTTGCTTCGATCGAGCGGACGCGGCGTCCGCGGTGCTCAGGATTCGAACAGCGAACTGACCGACTGGTCGCTGTTGGTGTAGCGGATCGCCTTCGCCAGCAACTCACCAACCGACAGGACGGTGAGGGTAGGGAAGCGCCGCGATTCCGGAAGGGCGATCGTATCGGTGACCGCAACCTCCTTGATGGGCGCGTTCATCAGCCGCTCCACGGCCGGTCCGGACAGAAGCGGATGCGTGGCACACACGTAGATGTCGCGTGCACCCAGCTGCTTCAGCGCACGTGCCGCCTCTGAGACGGTACCCGCGGTGTCAATCATGTCGTCAGGTATGAGGCAGTCGCGCCCTTCCACCTCGCCAACGACGTTCAGGACTTCCGCCACGTTCGCTGCGGGACGTCGCTTGTCAATGATCGCGAGCGTGCCGTTGAGCCTCTTGGCATAGCCGCGCGCCATCTTCGCGGAGCCCACGTCAGGCGCCACGACCACGACGTCCTTCAGGTTCTTCTTTCGGTAGTGCGAAACCAGCACCGGGGCGGCGTACAGGTGGTCCACGGGAACGTCGAAGAACCCCTGCAGCTGGTGCTGGTGGAAGTCGAGGCCGAGTATCCTGTCGGCGCCCGCGGTCTGGATAAGGTTGGCCAGCAGCTTGGCGCCGATCGCAACGCGCGGCTGGTCCTTGCGGTCCTGCCGTGCATAGCCGTAGTAGGGGAGAACGCAGGTGATGCGGGATGCGGACGCGCGCCGGGCGGCGTCAATCATCAGCAGCATCTCCATGATGTTCTCGGCCGGGGGGTTCGTGGGCTGTACGATGAACACGTCCGCTCCGCGAACGTTCTCGTCTATGCGCACGAAGATCTCGCCATCGGCGAAGCGGGACAGGTGCACCTTGCAGAGGTCGGTGCCTAGGTGCTTCGCGATTTCCTGGGCGAGTGCCTGATTGGCCGTTCCCGAGAGCAGTTTCAGCCCCCGCAGTGACGCGGTGGGTCGGTCCATATTTCGCGAAGTCCCGCCTGGATGTTCATGAATTAAGGCCGCGCGAACAGCGCGACCTGCCTGATTGTCGCCGCCCCTCGCGCAGTCGCACGGCTCAGGATCGGCCGCATCGAACATTGCCCCCGGTGGATTCGAACCACCATTCTCGGATCCAAAGTCCGATGTCCTGCCATTGGACGAGGGGGCAGCGACAGCCTTGCAAACTACTCGATTAGCTCCACTTCCTCAACACGTACGGACGTGGCTGTCTTCACCAGCCGCGCTGCTTCCAGCCCCGCGCTGCCTGCATGCGCCGTGGCAGGCTCCCAGCCGGCGACATCCTCCAGCGGCAGCGAGAACAGCGTGCTTCCGGTGCCGGTCATGCGGGCCAGGACGGGCGCGCCCCCGCCCGACAGGGCCTCGAGCCCCGCGGCGAGCTCGGGGTGACGGGCCAGCACCGGATTCTCCAGGTCGTTCACCGCGCTCGTTGCCACAGCTTGCCAGTCGCTCCACGACTCCGAAGTCCAGACGCGGGCGGAAGCCGGAGGGGCTGACGCCCCCCTCGACCTGTCTTCCGTGAGCCAGCCAAAGGCCTCGGCGGTGGAGACACCGAACGGGTACAGCCAGAGTGCGACAGGCCGGGCGGGCAGGGGATGAAGGGCGAGCATTCGCTCGCCCCGGCCCCACGCCAGCGCCAGGGGGAAGTCAACCGTGAGGAAGGGGACGTCCGCACCGATGGAGCACGCGATGTCCAGCAGCGATCCGGCATCGAGCGGCGAAGGGTTGAGGCGATTCAGGATGCGCAGCACGGCACCGGCGTCCGCGCTTCCGCCACCGAGTCCGCCTCCGGGCGGAACCCGCTTCTCCAGCTCGATCCGCCAGCCTTTCGGCCAGCCGGTGCGCTGCGCGTAGGAGACTGCGGCGCGCCAGGCGAGGTTGCGCTCCACCGGCCCCGTGTCGGCGCCGCTCACGTCCAGCGAGCGTTCGCCTTCGGTGACATGGAGCGTCACCGCGTCGCCCAGCGTCAGGCGCTGGAAGATCGTTTCGATCTGGTGGTAGCCACTGTCCTCCCGCGCAAGAACTCGAAGCGAGAGGTTTATCTTCGCCTGGGCAACCAGGCGCGCGCTCCGGGACTCCGGCATTCCTGACGAAGACACGATCAGCCCGTGCCGACCTGCTTCACCGAGCGGTCGCGAATGTCACCCATCTGCAAACCGAGCCGGGCGAAGTACCAGAAACCGATGACGGTGATGGGCACGAACGTGAGCAGGTGGTAGCCGAGCGCCCAGCTCACTGCGAGGGATGCGTCCACTCCGTACAGCGCGAGCGCGGCAACTCCCGCCGCCTCGAACAGCCCGAAGAATCCCGGCGCTGCCGGAAGTGCCACGCTGATAGTGATCAGGCCCTGCACCAGGAACGCCGCCGTGAACGGCACGTCAATGCCGACCGCGCGAAATGCGATCCAGTACGAGAAGGAGTGGAGCAGCCAGTGCGCGGCGGTCCAGCCGACCACCGCTGCAAAGCGCCCCGGGTGGCGAAGCACGGCCAGTCCGTCGGTGAAGGCGCGCAGCGCGCGCACGCCGCTCTCCTCCAGGCGCGGAGAGAGTCTTCTGGACGCCAGGCGGAACAGGCGTTCCCACTTGTCAGGCGCGACGACCACTGCGTAGAGCAGCGCCAGTCCGGTAGCAGCGCCAACGGCCCCGAATGCAGCGATCTCGCCGATGCTTCTTCCGAATACCCTCGAGTCCTGGCCGAACGCCGGATCCCACATGGCGATGAACAGCATGGCAAGGATGATGAGAGCATCGAACACCCGGTCCACCGCAACGGAAGCGAAGCCGGCGGAGAAGGGAACTCGCTCTTCCTCCCGCGAAAGGGCGTATGCTCGGGCGAACTCGCCGGCGCGCGCGGGCACCACGTTGGTGACGAACATCCCGACCGCTACCGCCCTCCAGAGCGGGCCGAGCGGTATACCGGGTGCGATGGGTTCGAGGATCGTCTGCCACCTGCGTGCGCGCAGCGGGAAGATGAGTGTTCCCGATATGACGGCCACGAGGAAGAGCAGCGGGTTGCTCGTGCGGAGCACTTCCCAGACTTCAGCCAGGTGAACGTCGCGCAGCGTGTACGCCAGCAGCGCAATGCCCAGCGCGATGCCAAGCGCCCCCCTCCAGCCGATCTTCATGAAAGGTTGACCGTGCGTCTGTTACTGGTCACCGCCCGCTATTCCTGCGCGGCGATTTCGAGCAGGTCGAAGATCTCCTCGAGGGTTTCGCGTGAGGCGGGGCTGCCGTTCTGCAGCAGCGAGCTTCGCAGCTCCCGCGCACGCTGCAGCGCTCCCTGCCGGTCGTAGAGCAGGGACTCGATAGGCACCACCTGGTCTTCCACCTCGGCCGGCTCTCCGAGCGGCTCGCGTTCCAGCTTCTGGAAGCCGGCGAGGCCGTCCGAGAGAAAGGCGTGGAGCTCGGCGCCCGTGGGCGTGACGGTTCGGCGCGAGGCCGGAGGGGTGCCAGGTTGCGACGCGCTGGGGGCAGCCGGGATGCCGGCTGCCGGCTCGCGCGGCGTGTACGTGCCGGGTCGCGGCGGAAAGGTGGGCGCCTCACGAGACGTGGCGGGCGTCTCGCGGACGGGCGCGTGTGCAGGTAGAGACGTGGCGGGCGTCTCGCGGACGGGCGCGTGTGCATGGCCCGGAGTAGCGGTCGTCTGCGGAGGCGCGGGCGCGTGGACGGCGACTGCCGGGGTTTCGGGCGGTGTGGGCGCGAGCGTCCGAATGTCCACGGGCTCCGTCTCGGGAACGATGCTCTGGGCCTCGCCGCTCATGATGGCGCCCAGCGACCTGGGAGTGAAGCTGCGGGGCGTCAGGCGGCCGCCTACCTCGTCGAAGCCATGGCCGATCATAGCCGCCAGCCGGTGTCCGCGCGCCAGGTCCGTCAGGCGGTCGCACAATTCCTCGACGCTCGAGGCCTCCGCGAGCAGGCGCGCGGCCATGGCGTCTATCGCGTCCAGCGTCAGGCGGTCCGCCCGCGCGGCGGCTTCGGCGCCGGCCGCGATCAGCCTCGCAAGCTCGGTCTCGCCGTAGCTCATCGCCACGTCCCGGAGCGACACCAGCGCAGCCTCGATACGCGACACGGCCGTGTCGCCGCTCTCGCTGCCCTCCCGAACCGACGCGATGATCCTCCGCAGGTTCTCCGCCTGCCCGGCAGACTCCATGCGGAAACGCGAGAGTGGAGTGGTGGGCGGCTGCTCCGCGGCCTGCACCACGTGTGGACCTTCGTCTTCGTGGAAGAGGCGAGAGATGGGCACCACGGGTTCCTCCGAGGCGTCCGCCATCATCGTCAGGCGGTTCACCACGGCCGTCCACTCCTCGTCACTCGTGATTCTCCTGCCGGCCCGGATGTCGTCGGACGCAGCCCTGAGCATTCGCGCCACGTTGGAGAGCGTGGCGTGAGGCGATGACGCCAGCGGCAGAGTGACCGCTCGCAGCCCCGAGTCAAGCGCATCGAGCAGGTCGCCCAGCTCCCTGTGGTCGGCTATCGCCGCCACGCCCCGGAGCGAAGCAACCCTGCGCCTTGCGTCATCCAGAAGGCCCTCGTCAGCGGGCCTGGAAAGCAGCGCCGTGAGGCTGGCCGAAAGCTCGGCAGCGCCACTCACCAGGTGCAGCGTTCCACCGCTCGCCGCGAGGGCCTCGGCAGGCGTGCCGTCGCGCTGCGCGAAGGGAACGCCTGCAGGCCGCCCGGGAGAAACCGCACCTGAGGGGAGAACCGCCGCGAGGCTCGCTGCCTTCTCACGTGCTCGCAGGTCGTCCTGCTCGCTCCAGTTGCGGGCACGACCGATCAGCGCCCGGAGCTCCGAGGCGGTGTCGTGAAGGGTTGCACGAACCTCCTGGTTCCACGGCAGGGTGCCGTCCGTCGTCGCGCGAACCAGCGCCTCCACCGCACCTGCCAGCTCAGACAGTGAATCCAGGCGCGCCATAGTGGAGGCACCGCGCAGCGCGCGAGCCACGCGCAGCAGCGCATGCGTATCGGGCGAGTCCGAACCGGCCGAGTCGAGGAGCGAATCGAGACGCTCCACGTACTCGCCCGCTTCGAGGACGAAGAAATGACGGACGCCGGGCGCGTTCATCAGGGAACCTGGGTGAGGGTCGCGCTCAAGGTAGGAACCGTGTTGTGAACAATCAACCGCGCGCGTCGCGGGCACCGTCCATCGCACGGCGCATCTCACGAACAGCCTCGGCAAGCCCAACGAAGATGGAGCGGCTCACGATGGAGTGACCGATGTTGAGCTCCTCCACTTCACGGATGGCAGCGACATTCGCAACATTCGGCACCGTGAGTCCATGCCCGGCGTGCACCGCCAGGCCGATCTCGCTTCCGAGCGTTGCCGCGCTCCGGAGTGCCTCGAGCGGCTCTGGATCGTCAGGGTGGTGAGCGTAGCGGCCGGTGTGCAGTTCGATGGCATGTGCACCAAGCTCGCGGCTCGCCTCCACCGATCCGGCATCAGCATCAATGAAGAGGCTCGTGCGAATGCCGGCGTCCACCAGCTTCTTCACGGTTTCGCGAAGCCGGTGCTGGCTGCCGGTCACGCGGAGGCCGCCTTCGGTGGTTATCTCCTCCCGACGCTCGGGAACCAGGGTCACCTGGGCCGGACGGAGCCGGAGCGCGATGCCGATCATCTCGTCCGTGTCAGCCATTTCGAGGTTGAGGAGAGTTCGCACCTGGCTGACGAGCCGCTCCACGTCATGGTCCTGAATGTGCCTGCGATCTTCGCGGAGATGCGCCGTTATTCCATCGGCGCCGGCGTCCTCGCAAAGAAGTGCCGCTTCAACCGGGTCGGGCATGACGCCGCGCCTGGCCTGCCGGACCGTCGCTACGTGGTCGATGTTGATGTAAAGTCTCAGGTAGCCTGCTGGCTGCGAGGCGCCTGCTGATTGGGTTGCTGCCATTGATCTCGCTGGATTAGTTTCGCCAACTGCCCGAACCGGAGAGTTCCGTCGTGAAGTTCGTCAAGCACATGGCCGCTGCTGCGGCGCTGGTACTGCTGGCTGCCTGTGGTGGCGGCCAGCCGGAGACCGCCCCGCGTCCTGGCGGTGGAGGAGGCGCCGGAGGCGCCGCCGACTCGCGGAGCGCTGTGGAAACGTTCCTGTCCACCGTCCGCGCCGGCGACCTGCAGGCACTTGCCCTGATCTGGGGTACCGCCGAAGGCCCGGCTCGCGACGCCGGCTTCGGACGCGAAGAGCTCGAGCAGCGCGAGCTCATCATGATCTGGTGCATGAACCACGATTCCGCCCAGATCGGCGGCGAGCTCCCGCACGGCGAGCGAGGCCGCGCGTATCGCGTGGACCTCACGCGGGGGCAGCGCACGCGCACTACCACCATGTACACGGTCCCCGGCCCAGGCGGCCGCTGGTACGTGGAGAACGTGGACCTCGATCCCGCGCTGAGGGACTTCTGCCGCGAACGATAGAAGGCGTCGTTCCAGACGTCGGTTCGACCCGCTGAGGCCACAGCCTCCCGGAGGCACGATCAAGGCGCGCACGTCTCGAGCACACGGTGACGTGCGCGTTCACTTTTCGGTGAGCTCCACGAGCACGCCCGAAGTGGACGACGGATGCAGGAACGCAATCCGCTTTCCCTCCGCTCCCATGCGAGGCGCTTCATCAATGAGTCGTACGCCTGCGGCCCGGCAGCGGCTCAGTGTCCCCTCCAGATCGTCCACTGCAAAACAGATGTGGTGGATGCCGGGGCCGCGACGTTCCACGAAACGTCCGATGGGAGAATCCGGCCTTTCCGCTTCGAGCAGCTCCACCAGCGATTCGCCTGCCTGCAACCCGGCAATCCGCGCACCGTCGGAGTCGTCCAGTTCCACCTCTTCCATTCCAAGAACGTCGCGGTAGAAGGGGACGATCGCTTCGAGGTCGCGCACGGCTATTCCGACGTGCGCGATGCGGGTGCCACCGGCGGGACGTGAAGCGTTCTCGGGCATGTCTGTTGGGCGTACTCGGGTGGACGACACGTTAGCTTTCGGGAAAGGTAAGACAGCCGCCACACTGCCTGCAGCGCGGCGGCCGGAACGCAGCGGGAGGCGACCCCACCGTTGTGAGAGCACGCACACGACAAGCGATACCGAGTGAGAGGAGACGAAATGGCGAAGCCGATGGAAGTGACTGATGGCAACTTCGAGCAGGAGGTGGAGAAGAGCACCGGCCTGGCCGTGGTGGATTTCTGGGCGACGTGGTGCGGCCCGTGTCGGATGATCGCTCCCATGCTCGATGAGCTCGCCAGCGAATACGACGGGCGTGCGAAGGTGCTGAAGCTGGACGTTGACTCGAACGTTCACACGGCCACGCGGTTCCAGGTTCGCTCCATTCCCACGATCCTGTTCTTCAAGGACGGCAAGCTCGTGGATCAGGTGATCGGCGCGGTTCCCAAGCCGACGCTGGCGGCGAAGTTCGAGCAGCACGCCGCCTGAACAGGTTCGTCTGGCAGGTTAACTGCGAAGCGGAAGCGCTTGGTGATTCAGCACTTCCGCTTCGCATGTAATGTGAACTCTAGCTGATTTCCATGGCCGACCCCAACGCGCAGACCGGCGGCCGGCTCCTCATCGTCAGCACGCCGATTGGAAACCTGGAGGACATCACCCTCCGGGCCATTCGCTTCCTCCGCGAGTCCCACCTGGTTCTCGCCGAAGACACCAGGACCACGCGGAAGCTCCTGGACCGCTACGAGATCGCTACGCCCATGCTCGCCTGCCACGAGCACAACGAGGCGACGGTCACGCCACGGGCACTGGAGCGGCTGCGCGCGGGCGAGTCGGTGGCACTCGTCTCCGATGCCGGAACCCCGCTTCTCTCCGATCCCGGCCGGCGCCTGGTGTCCGCAGCCATCGAGGCCGGCATTCAGGTGGTTCCCATACCCGGCCCGAGCGCACTGCTCCCCGCCCTCGTGGCAAGCGGGCTGGATTCGGAACGCTTCACCTTTCTCGGCTTCCTCGCCCGAAAGGGTCGGGACAGGTCGGCTGAGCTGACTTGGATCGCCGAGTCGCCGTACACGGTCGCGATCTACGAGTCACCTCACAGGTTGGCCGACACGCTTCGAGATCTCGCAGAAGCTGCCGGCGCCGATCGGCCGGCCGCTGTCGCGCGCGAACTCACGAAGCTTCACGAAGAGGTTAGACGCGGAACGCTTGCTGAGCTCTCGGCGTACTACAGCGAGCACGCGCCGCGAGGCGAGATAGTAGTAGTGGTGGGCCCGCGCGAGAGCCCTGCGCTGGACGGAGACATGCTTCGCGAGCAGGCGGCGGGCATGCTCTCCGCAGGCATGTCGCCGCGTGAGGTTGCCCGCACTCTCACCGCCGACTTCGGTGCCCCACGAAACCTCGCTTACCGCCTCGCGCACCAGGCGGGCGACTCTGACTCCGGAAGCCCCGCGTCCGACCAATGACGTCCCCCCTCGCCCCAGCATCCGGGCAGTACCTACGCTCCGCAACGGTCGTCGCGGGCGTGTCGGCTGTGCTGCTCGTGCTGGGGATTGCCGCTGCTGCCGCGGCCGTGCCGGAGGGCGACCACGCCGCCGATCGTGAAGCTGCACGCGCACGCGTCACCATCGCGCGACTGCAGTACGACGGCGGCGGCGACTGGTATGCGAACCCGTCATCCCTGCCCAACCTCATCTCGGCGCTCCGCGACCGCACGACTCTGGACGTGGACCCGGAGGAAGCGCGCGTGCGGCTGACGGACGACCGGCTCTGGGACGTTGCCTTCCTGCACATGACCGGTCACGGGAATGTGCGCTTCAGCGCCGCCGAGGTTGAGCGGATGCGGGAATGGCTGCTGCGCGGCGGGTTCCTCCATGCGGACGACAACTACGGGCTGGACGAAAGCTTCCGGCGCGAGATGGCGCGCGTTTTCCCCGACAGGCCGCTGGTGGACGTTCCCGTGAGTCACCCCATCTACAACGTGGTGTACCGCTTCGAGAACGGGCTGCCCAAGATCCACGAACACGACGGGAAGCCTGCCCGCGGCTTCGGTATCTTCATTGGCGATCGGCTGGCCGTGTTCTATTCGCACGAGAGCGACCTGGGCAACGGATGGGAGGACGTGGGTACTTATGAAGACCCGCCCGCGCTCCACGAGCAGGCGCTGCGCATGGGCGTGAACCTCGTTGTGTACGCGGTCACGAGCCGCGTGGGGGTATAGCTCCATGACCGTCCAGGAGCGCATCAGGATCGAGCGCGCACGGCTCGCCCGACTTTCGACGCTGGCCGTGGTCGCTGTCGCCCTGGCCACGCTTGCGGTTCTGCTGGCCGCTGGCGTCCTGATACTCGGAAGCTCCCGGTGGATCGCTCTCCCCGCAGCAACGCCATTCGTCGTCTGGGGCGTTGCGCTGTGCGCAGCGGCAGCCATCAGCCTTCTCGCCTTGCGACGCGTGAGGCGCGACACGAGCGTCGCGACACTCGCGAGTGAGATCGAACGGGAGCGCGCGCTTCGACGCGGCTCACTGCTCGGCGTTCTGGAGCTCGGGGACTCCTCTCCGCTGGCTCGTGCGGCCGAGCGGCGACTCGCAGGGACTCTGGGCGAGACGGGCGAACCGCTGTCCACCGGTCTTCGGAAGCGCACCGCAAGGCGCGGACTGGCGGGATTCACTGCACTCGGTACCGGGGCACTGCTTCTGGCCGGTTTCGGCGGAAGAAGTCCCGATGGACTCCAGGCGCTGGTGCACCCGATGCAGGCGGCGCGTGGAACGCTGCTCCCCGAGATCGAGCTGCTCGATGCACCCGCGTCCGTGCTGCGCGGCGAAGAACTGACCGTAGCCGTGCGCGCTTCGGGACGGCGCACGATCCGCCTCGCTTCCCGCACCACCGGCGCCGCATGGCAGTACCGGACGCTGCCCGTTGGAGACGACGGCCTCGCGCGCATGCACTTCGAGACCGTTGACGCGGACCTGCTGCTTTCGGCAAGTGACGGACGGTCCACCAGCGACACCGCCATCGTCAGGGTCACCGAACGTCCGTTCCTGGGAGACCTCGTGCTGCAGGCCGAGTATCCAGCGTACCTTCGTCGTCAGGCGGAGACGCTGCCCGCCGGAGAGCCGCTGAGAGTTCCGCGCGGCACGGTGCTTCGCTTGACTGCAAGTGCTTCTACCGTGCTGTCCGACGCGAAACTCGTGGATGCCGGCGGGGACACGCTGCAGTTGCAGATGGACGGCAGGCGTACCTCCGGACGAATGACCGCTGCGCGCTCTGGCGTGTGGACGTGGATCGCCAGCGCGCGGAGCGGACAGCTTGCCGACCTGCCGCCGGCCATCGAACTGGACGTGGTTCCGGACTCCGCTCCGGCGGTCGAGATCGTGTCGCCCGCGCGAGACACGCTCGTCTTCCCGTCCGATACTGTTTCGCTCCGCCTGCGCGCAGCCGACGATTACGGAATAGGCTCTGTCGTGCTGCGTACCTGGCGACAGCGTCGAAACGGCGGACCGGGTCCCACGTCCAGCCAGGAGCTTGCGGCCGGCGGACTCACCGACTGGACAGGAGAGGCGGTGCTGCCGCTCGGCGGGCACGGCCTCCAGCCGGGAGATGCGCTTCACGTGGTAGCGGTGGCCGTGGACGCATCACCGTGGCGTCAGGCCGCCCAGAGCCGCGAACTCGTGCTCAGGGTCCCGCTGCCTGACGAGCAGCGCGCGGCGGTGAGGGACGCGGCAGACGCCGCGGCAAGGCGGGCCGGTGAACTCGCCAGTGCGCAGCGGGAACTCGAGCAGCGAACGTCCGCCGCGGCGCGCAGCAGGGATCACGCCCAATCCGGAAGCCAGGCTCGCTCCGAGCAGCGATCCGGCGGGGACATGTCCTACGACGGTGCCGAGCGTGCGAGGCAGCTGGCGTCCGAGCAGCGCGAGCTGCAGCGCCGTGCTCGTGAGGCAGCGGAGGCCGCCGAGCAGCTGGAGCGCCAGCTTCGTGACGCCGGCGCGCTGGATGACGACCTGCAACAGCAGCTCCGCGAGGCAAGGCGCCTCATGCAGGAGGCTCTCTCTCCCGCACTCCAGCAGCAGCTGGCGGAGCTGGATCAGGCCGCGCAGGGCCTGCAGGAGGAGCGCACTCGTGAGGCGCTCGCCAATCTCGCGGAACGCCAGCGCCAGATAAGGGAGCAGCTCGAGCGCAGCGCCGAGATGCTGCGCCGGGCCGCCCTCGAGGGCGCCATGGAAACGCTGCGCGACGAGGCGCAGGACCTCGCCCAGGAGCAGCGCGAGCTTGCCGAGGAACTGCAGCGCGGCGAGCGTAATGCAGAGCGCAGCGATGCTCGGGCCGAGGAAGTCGCGAGGCGCACGGAGCGTCTGTCCGAGGAGATGCAGCGGCTCGAGGAGCGGCTCCGTCAGGAGCGCGCTGAGGAGGGTGCGCGAGGAGTGGCCGAGGCGCGTCCGCATGCGGAGGCGTCGCGTGAGGCGATGAGCCGCGCGGCCGAGGAATCCGCTCGGCAGCGGCCCGAGTCCCGCGGCGACAGCGACGAGCGCCGGGAGCAGGCGGAGGCCCGTGATGCGGAGGCGAGGGGTCGGCAGGAATCCCGCCAGGAGCAGCAGCGTCAGGGGGCCGAGCGACGTCAGGGCGCCGAGCAACGTCAGGGGGCCGAGCAACGGCAGGGCGCCGAGCAGCGTCAGGGCGCCGAGCAACGCCAGGGAACCCAGCCGCAGGCTGAGCAGCGTGGCGCGCAGCAGCAACAGGGCGAGCCGCAGCAGGCCGGTCAGCGCAGCACCCAGGCCGGCACGGAGCGCGGTACGACGCCATCGGCAGAGCAGGCAGCAAGGCAGGGCGACCAGGGTCGTGAGGGCCAGACCGGCCAGGGCGGCGGCGCGTCGAACAGCGCTCGTGAGGCGTCGGAGCAGATGGACGCGGCCGCGCAGCGCCTGGCGGGAGCTCGCCAGGCGCAGGTGGAACAGTGGAAGCAGGAGCTGTCGTCTGAGCTGGATCAGACCATCAGCGAGATGATGCAGCTTGCTCGGGAGCAGCAGGCACTGGAGCAGGCTGCCTCCAGTGGGCAGGCGTCGGCCTCGGAAGTGCGGGCGGCCCAGAGCGCAATCCAGCAGGGTGTGGAGCGAGCCAGCGAGCGCATCTCGCAGGCCTCGCAGGCGTCATCACACCTGTCGCAGGGCTCGCAGCGAGCCATGACGGAGGCCCGTCAGCAGGTCGCTCGAGCCGCGGACGCGGCGGCCAGTAACGCCGCTGGAACTCCGCAGCCTGCCGGCGCGGAGCAGCAGATGGCCTCCTCGATGAACGATGCCAGCCAGGCACTCACCCAGGCCGCTGCGTCGCTCGTGCGGGATCGCGAGCGCATCAACTCCGCAGGGAGTGCATCCGGCTTCAGCGAGATGATCCAGCAGCTCCGCGAACTCGCACAGCGCCAGGGCGCGCTGAACTCACAGACCAGCGGGCTGTTGCCGAGCGCCGGTCGTCAGGCGGGGCAGGGTGCGCGCGACGCTGCCAGGCAGCTCTCGCAGCAGCAGCGCCAGCTCGCGCGCGAACTTGATGATGTCGCGGATCGTGACGCTACGGGCCGAACCGACGAGATGGCTCGTGAGGCTCGCCAGCTCGCGGACGCCCTCGAGATGGGCGTGCTCGATCGAAGCGTGGCCGAACGCCAGAAGCGACTGTTCCGCCGTATGCTCGACGCCGGAAGCACGCTGGAGCGGGAGGAGCGGGAGGACACCGGTCGGAGGGAAGGGGAGACGGTGAGCACCCGGGCCACCTTCAGGGTCTCCGACGGCAGCGTGGATGGACGTGCCGCACGGGAGTTCCGCGTGCCCGACTGGAACGAGTTGCGCGGACTGAGCGCGGAGGAACGGCGCCTGGTGCTGGAGTACTTCCGCCGCCTGAACGCCGAGCGTCAGCCGTGAGCTGTTCGTTGCTTCGCGCGGCGATTGCCGCGTGCATGCTGGCGTCGCTACTGCCCCCTGCCGACGCCGTCGCGCAGCAGGGCGCGGCCAACGTCGGCGACTCTGCGCTGTCTGCGGCTTTCGAGGCGGAGATCGAGGGGCGAAGTCGGGAGGCGGCATCTGCCTACAGACTGGCCATCCGTCACGGCGCCGATACCACCCAGGCCATTCACGGACTCGAACGCGTGTACGCCGAGCTGGGCTGGACCGACTCGATAGCGCCGCTGCTGGACTCGCTCATCGAGCGACGACCGCGCGATGGAACTCTGCGCGGGATCCAGCTTCGCGCGTTCCGCATGGGCGGGCGGCCGGACCGTGCTCGTCAGGCGTTCGAGGAATGGGTGCGCGTGGACGCCAGCGACGGCGCGCCGTACCGCGCGTACTCGCGACTGCTCCTGGACGCCGGCGAGACGGCCGCTGCCGACTCGATCCTCCGTCGTGCCCGGGCGGTACTTGGCGGCGGCGGCGCTGTTGCGCTGGAGCTCGCGCAGACGCGCGCGGCAATGGGTCTCTGGAAGGCGAGTGCGGAGAGCTGGCGCCAGGCAATGGAGAGCGCCGATTACCTCAGCGAAGCCGCGGCGTTCGCACTGGCACCCACGCCCGAGCAGCATCGTGAGGCAGTGTCCGCCGTGCTCCTGGCGCCCCCGGTGGAGATTGCGGCTCGCATTGCACTCTCCAACCTGCAGCTCGGCTGGGGCAACCCGCTGGAAGCCTGGCGCGCCCTGAGCTCACTGCCACCAAGCGACTCGAGCGCGAGCATCTGGCTGGGTTTCGCCGACCGCGCCGAGGCGGCTGCCTCCTGGCCGGCGGCGCGGGATGCCCTCGTCGCGGCACTCGCGGTGCACCCCACGCTGCTCACTGCCTCACGAGCAGCGAACGCTTCGCTCAACTCGGGCGACGCAACCGCGGCACTCGCCGCTACGGAACGAGTGAGCGCGCGCGAGGAGCCGCAGGCATGGGCGCAGCTGGTGCTGCCGGTACGTATCCGCGCTCTGGCCGCGCTCGGTCGAGCTGACGATGCCGCTCGCGAGGTGGCCTCCGCGCGCACCGACAGTGCAACGAACGCATTGCTGCAGCGCGAAGTCGCGTACGCATGGGTCAACGTGGGCGACCTGGAGCGCGCGCGCGCGGCACTCGACGCGTCAGGCGCGTCGGCAGGTGACGAAGTTCGCGGCTGGCTGGCACTCTACGACGGCGATCTCGCGTCCGCTCGCGAGGGATTGCGCACCATTCGAGACCAGCGGCCGGGAGCAGTGCTCGCGCGGGCGTTCCTCGCGCGTACGCGCGCCCAGCGAGCGCCTGTCGCGGGGCAGGCATTCCTGGCTATCGCTCGCGGTAGCGACGCCGCCGCTGCCCTGGAGCAGGCCGCCGGAGAACTGGGCGAGACGTCGTCACTGTTTCTCGCGGCCGCTGCGAGAGAGCACGGGTCGGCCGGCCGAGCTCAGGAAGCCGTTCGCATCTGGCAGGAGATCGCGACGAATCACGGTGAGTCGGCGGAGGCGCCTGAAGCCACGCTCGAGTGGGCGCGTCACCTGCTGGCCGCCGGTGACAGCGCTGCAGCGATCGAGCGCCTCGAGCACATGATTCTCACCTGGCCACGCAGCGCGCTGGTGCCGCAGGCCAGACGCGCACTGGATGCCGCGCGGGGCAGGAACGTGGTGCCGGCATCCACTCCGGAAACGGTGCCGCCGGCGGGAGGTTCATGGTGATACGCGTCTTCTCTGCAACGGCACTCGGCGGTATCGGTCGCTTCGTGCAACTGCTTCTATGCACACTCCTCTTTGCCATTCCCGCAGGCGCGCAGCAGCTGCTCATCCCCATGGACGACGAGCAGCGCGACCACCTGAAGGCATACGGGGTGATGTTCTCCGCGCTGAAGGACGGTCGGGCCGGAGAGTGGCTGCTGAACTATAGAGGCGGGTCCTTCCTGCTTCCGGACCACGAGTCCATCCGTCGGCGCGCCGCGCTCGACGGCGTGGTGGTGGAGCCGGTCGGCGCCTCACGAGTGGCCGCCATTCGGGCCGAGGTCGCCGCGGGAAACATGGAAGCCGTACCGCTGGAGAAGGCTCCGCGCATCGCCATCTACACGCCGCCGGAGGCTCCACCATGGGACGATGCGGTGACGCTCGCGCTCTCGTACGCCGGTATTGATTACGAGACTGTGTGGGATGCCGAAGTGGTGAACGGGGGCCTCGCAGAGTACGACTGGCTGCACCTGCACCACGAGGACTTCACGGGGCAGTTCAACAAGCTCCATATCGGCTTCCGTGACGCACCATGGTTTCGCGCGCAGGTTGCCGAGAGCCAGCAGATGGCCGCGCGACTGGGCTTCGCGGACATTCCGTCGCTGAAGAAGGCGGTGGCTGAAGGCATACGTGCATACGTCGAGAACGGCGGGTTCCTTTTCGCAATGTGCGGCGCCACGGAAACGCTGGAGCTGGCGATCGCCGGCCACGACGTGGACATCGCTCAGACATACGCGGACGGATCGCCCATCGCTCCGGATGCAACCGCTCGCATGGACTGGGATAGGGCCATGGCGTTCCGCAATGCCGTAGTGGAGCCATCGGCGTACGTCAGTGCCATGAGTGACATAGACGGACACCAGGTGAATGTGCCCGGACGCCGTCAGCAACTCGGCACCTTCTCGCTTTTCGGCTTCTCTGCCAAGTTCGACCCGGTGGCCGCAATGCTCGTGCAGAACCACCGCAGCATCATTCCCGACTTCTATGGCGTCACCACCAGCTTCACGCGCAAGTCGCTGAAGCCCGGTGTGACGGTGTTAGCTTTCGAGGAAGGCGCGCCGTGGGTGAAATACATCCACGGAGAGTACGGCAAGGGCTTCTTCACCTTCCTCGGCGGTCACGACCCCGAGGACCCCCAGCACAACATCGGGGCGGCGCCCACCGACCTCGCGCTGCACCCGAACTCCCCGGGCTACCGGCTCATCCTGAACAACGTTCTCTTCCCGGCTGCGAAGAAGAAGCCGCTGAAGACCTAGCTCCCTCCCATCGGCATGACCGTTCCGTACGCCGCACCGTCAGGCACCACGCGACTCAGTGCGAAGGCCGCGGCCGTGATGCGTGCGGCAATCCGGCTTGCCGGCGGTCGTGAGGTGTGCTTTGCCGGTACGCTGGACGAGACCGGCATAGTCGTGCAGGCGCGCACGGTGGCGCGTGGGGACGCCCGCAGCGTGCTGGCGCTGCCCGGATTCGCCGAGCAGGGCGAGATCCTGCTACACAACCATCCGAGCGGGTTGCTGGAGCCCTCGCGCGCCGACATGGAAGTGGCCGCGAACCTCTACGAGCAGGGGATCGGTTTCGGCATCGTGGACAACGATGTCACCGACCTTTACGTGGTCGTGGAGGTGCCCGCGCCGATCGTCCACGAGCCGCTGGATCCCGCCGATCTCTCCGAGGACCTGGGTCCGGATGGCGCCGTCGCGCGCCGCCTCACGAGATACGAGGACCGTCCTGCACAGCGCGACATGGCTGCAGCCATCGCGGAGCTGTACAACGACGGCGGCGTGGGGCTGATAGAGGCCGGCACGGGAGTAGGGAAGTCGCTCGGCTATCTGCTCCCCGCGCTGCGCTGGGCGGCTCGCAACAAGGAGCGGACGGTGGTGTCCACCAACACCATCAACCTGCAGGAACAGCTGGTAGGCAAGGACCTCCCGTTCCTCGCGCGCGCGCTCGACGACCAGAAGGTGCGCTTCGCCCTGCTGAAGGGCTGGCGCAACTACCTGTGCCTGCAGCGACTCGAGCAGGCGCGATCGGGCGGACAGTCGCTGCTGGAGCCGGGGCTGGTGGACGAGATCGCCGCGCTGGCCGAATGGTCCGAGAGCACCAGGGACGGCAGCCTCGCAGACCTGCCCGTGCCCCCGCGCCCCGACGTGTGGGATGAGGTGAGCGCCGAGCCGGATCTGTGCCCTCGTCTCAAGTGTCCATACTACGAGCGCTGCTTCCTGTTCCGGGCCCGTCGTGAGGCGGCGCAGGCGGACGTGATAGTCGTCAACCACCACCTGCTGATGTCCGACGTGGCGGTGCGTCGTTCGGCACAGAACTGGACGGACGCCGCCGTGCTCCCCGCGTACCAGCGCCTGGTGGTGGACGAGGGACATCACCTGGAGGACGCGGCCGGCGCTCACCTCGGCATCTCCGTCACGAAGCGCGCGCTACAGCGGATGTTCGCGAGGCTCGAACGACGCGGACGCGGCATCCTGCCCGCGCTGGTGGAGAAGCTTCAGCGGCGCAACGACCTGTTGAGCGTGGCCAGCCTCGACCTGGTGGAGGCGCGGCTTGCGCCCGCCGTGCAAGCGGGACGGCAGCAGGCGGAGCTGGTGTTCGACCTGCTCGACACCTTCCTCCAGGAACGCGGTCAGCCCGTCGTCAGGCTCGGCGAAGAGTTTGCCCGTGACCCAATCTGGAAGGGCGGTCTGGACGGGGCGCTCGGCGACCTCCTGGGCGAGATCGTGCTGCTGCAGGACGGTCTTCGCATGGTGCGCGAGCGAATGGAATCCGACACGCGTCGCAGCGAGGAACTGGCTCCGGTGCTCAACGAGCTGCGGGCGGTGGCGCGCAGGCTGGAGGGCGCGGGCGACGGTCTCCGCCTGGCTTTGCGCCCGCCTGACGACGCGCCCGAGAGCGTACGGTGGGTGGAAGTGCGCGGGCGCGAGCGGAACGTTGCGGTGGTGTCCGTGCCGCTGGACCTGGCGCCCATCCTTCGCGACGACCTGTTCGCACGCGCCGCCACGACGGTTGTCACGAGCGCCACGCTGGCTGCCGACGGCAACTTCAGCTTCCTCGTCAGGCGCCTTGGGCTGGATGGCGCCGAGTCCCCGCCGGTGACGCACCTGCTGCCGTCGCCATTCGACTATCCGCGCCAGGCACTGCTGGGCATCCCGAGCGACGTTCCGGCGCCGAACGAGAACGCCAGCGGGCACCAGGAAGCAGTTGTACGAATGGTACTGGACCTGGCTGGAGCAGCTGACGGCGGCATGTTCGTGCTCTTCACCAGCCACCGCGACGTGCGCGCCGTGGCAACCGAACTTCGCGCACGCGGGCTCGAGCGCACCTGGCCACTTCTCGTGCACGGTGAGGACGCCCGCGACGCTCTCGTGCGCCGCTTCAGGGAGTCGGGACGCGGCGTGCTGCTCGGCACCGCGAGCTTCTGGGAGGGCGTGGACGTGCCTGGCGACGCGCTGCGTGCGCTGGTAATTTCGCGATTGCCGTTCCGGGTTCCCACGGACCCCATGACCGCTGCGCAGTGCGAGGCGATCGAGCGTCGCGGCGGCGACTCATTCAGCGAGTACATGCTGCCGCACGCATCTCTGAGGTTGAAGCAGGGCTTCGGTCGTCTCGTACGCACTGCGCACGATCGCGGGGTGGTGGTGATCGCAGACCCGCGCGTGGTGAAGAAGAACTACGGGAGGAAGCTGCTCTCCGGTCTTCCGCCTGCGCGCCGCCTGGTGGCGCCCTGGGCTGAGATACGGAGGGAGGCCATCGGGTTCTTCTCGGATTCCGGG
>CAYQAO010000010.1:25233-64926 GCA_964415485.1 uncultured Gemmatimonadaceae bacterium | reverse complement strand
TCATCCCCGGCCGAGCGCAGAGCGCCGAGCCCCGATCGAGCATGCGAAGCGCAAAGCGCTTCGCGCTCCCCAGCCAAGACCGTTCCCCCAGTCCCCAGTCCCTCCCTCTCCCCGTTACCCCTCCGCCGCCTCTCTCGTCCACATCCGGAAGATGCGACCGGGTTCCACCCGGGCGCCGGGCGCGGTTCTCGCGCCCCCTTGCCACCCTCTCGAGGTGCCAGCAGACCATGTGGACCAACCGGACGAAGTCATTCGGCTTCGCGCTCGCCATCTCCGCGGTGGCGGCAGGCGCGGTGCTCCCGTCGCAAGCCTCCGCGCAACAGGCCGAAGCGCGATTCGCTGATTCCTGGTTCTGGGGAGTCCGTGCTGGCGGCATGTCAGTACAGACGAACGTTCAGGACGAGTTCGCGCCGATGGGCGGCCTCGAATGGCTCATCACCCGCGAGCGTTTCGGTGTTCAGCTGACGGTCGGCCAGAGCTTCTTCGACGACATCGCCGTAGTCGTCCCCGACGCTCTGGGTAACCCCAGCGAGGTACGGATCAGGGACTACCGCCAGGCAACTGCATCGGTGCTCGCCTTCCCCGTCCAGTGGGGCGGCCTCCGTCCGTACGCGGGCGTCGGCGTTGCGCTCAACCTGATTCGGCGGGCCGATCCGGTCGGACTGCCCGACGCCGAAACCATCATGTTCATTGACCAGAGCCGCAGCGTCATCTCTGCCGTGCTGACCCTGGGCGCGCAGGCGCAGGTTCGGAACGTCGCGGTCTTCGCGGAAGGCTCCGTGCTGCCGACGAAGCGCGAGTTCCTGCTGAACGGGTCGGAAGCCGTCTTCACGGTGAACGCCGGCCTTCGTTTCAACCTGGGCAGCGCAATCGAGCAGCTTCGCTGATCGAACGAACGATCACCAGGTCGCCCGGGGCGTCGCATTGCCCGCGTCGCAACGGGTTCGGGGCCGGCAGGGACTAACCTGCCGGCCCTTCTTTCATGGCTCCGCAAGCGGATAATCCCACGTTGGGAAGCCAGCCGGTGTGCGCGACACGAACCTGCTTTCGCGCAGCAGGAACCGCAGCGGCCAGTCCGCGGCCTTTCGAATGCCTATCCGCGGCGTGACGACCACCTCCTCGTCCGCATGGCGGCTTCCGCGATGTATCCGCACCTGTCCGGAAACGAGTGACGTGGAGTTGTGCTCCCTGTCCACGGCCATTGCGGCGCACAGCTTTCCCGGACCGTTGGCAAGGTCCGCATCGGAGCGTGCCTTGCCGCGACGGTGCCTCATGAGATCCAGCCCCTCGACAGGCTCGATGGCGCGGATCAGCACGGCACCTGGCTCGCCGGTGCGCCTGGTGACGGCGTTCAGGCACCAGTGCATGCCGTATATCAGGTACACGTATGCAGTGCCCGGAGCACCGTACAGCGGCGCCGTGCGGTTCGTGAGGCCGGCGGCCGCGTGACATGCCGCATCGTGCTCGCCCACGTATGCCTCTGTCTCCACGATGATGCCCGCCGTGCGACCTTCACTCGAATCACAGACCAGCACGGCGCCCAGCAGCTCGCGCGCCACCAGCCCGGTGTCGCGAGCATAGAAGGATGCCGACAGCACCCTGCCGAAAGCAGAACGCCGCGCACCAGGCGCGGCGTCCCGAACGTCATCCATCAGTCCCGCCTCACGATGACTTGCGCGCGGCCCGCTTGCGGGCGGACTTGCGCGCCGGAGCACTTCCCTCGGCTGCGGCCGTGGCGGACGCGGACTTTGCAACCGTCTTCCGAGCCGTCTTGCGCGACGCAGACTTGGCCGCTGCGCCAGCAGTCTTCCGTGCTGCAGAGCTGCCGGACTCCGCAGCCTCGGTCGTCTTCCTTGCGGCAGCCTTCTTCGCAGTGGTCTTGCGAGCCGTCTTCCGGGCGGCGGCCTTCCTTGCGCCGCTCTTGCGGGCTGCCTTCTTTGCAGCTGACTTCCGCGCAGCAGGCTTCGCTTCGGTAGCGGCGTCCGTCGCTTCCGACTTGTCGGACTCGGTCCTGCCGAGCGCCTCGTCGAGCACCGGAACGTCCTCATCCACGATACCGACGGAGAGCAGGTCGGGGGGCGGCGCGGCCGGACGCGTGCGTCCACGTCCCCTGGAACCGATGCCGCGCACGGTCAGCGCACCGACCACGGGTGGCGTTTCGGGCTCCTGTGCGGGACGAGCTGCCGCCGCTGCCTGGTTGAGCTGTTCGGCGATGGGAGACCTGCCGGACGGGATGGATACTTCGTAGTCATCCCCGCGACGACGAAGGTCCACGATCTCCTGGTCGTGCGCATCCTTGAGGATTCGCGGGAAGTTCCTCTCGCTGAGGCTCTCGCTGTCGCGGCCGAGCAGTTCGAAGGCGCGTACGCGAACGTCGCGGGCGTGAGCCGCGTCGTCGGGTCCTTCAACCAGCGACTCGGCAGCCCGTCTGACGAGATCGAACGCCTCGGCCCTCGTCAGGCGCTCGCCCGAGCGGCCGATGACTGCCGGCTCCACCGCGGGCGATTCCACACCGTCGCCCGCATCCTCGCCGAGCACATCGTCGAGCGACACGGGCTCGACTTCGCCGACGATGGCTGCTGCGGGCGTGCGATCAGTGGTGGAGGTGCCCCTGCCCCGACGCGAGCGGCGGCGACGGCGGCCGTTGCGGTCCTCACGCTCCTCCTCGCGCTGGCGTTCCGCGGGTGCGGCGGCCTCACGAGCTGCCGGCGCCTCACGAGCTGCGGGTGCCTCACGAGGCGGCGCCTCGCGGCGCGCCGGCTCGGTACGCCTGGCACCGTCCGCTGCCTCGGGCTTCTCCGCACCAGGGCCAGCAGGCCCCACCTCGTACTGACCGTTCTCCATCCGCGACAGCGTGAGCAGCCCGCGGGAAGCGGCCTCCTGGCAGAAGCGCGAGAACTTCGAAAAGCCCAGGTCCTTCTCGTCGAAGCTGGGATCGATGTCCTGCATCACCTGCTTCAGGCGGTCGGACCGCATGACGTCGTCATTCTCCACCATGCGGCGCATCGCCTCGACCACCAGTTCCCACGGGTCCTTCCGGACCACTTCCTCCTCGGCGGTCTTAACGAGGCCGGCGAGTGCGTTGTAGCTGTAGTACTCGTCGCAGTTCATCACCAGCAGGTCGCTGGACGACTCGCGGATTCCCACGCCGATCACGTACTTGCCGTACTCCTTCAGCTTCGTGACCATGCTCGCGAAGTCGCTGTCGCCGGACAGCAGGATGAACGTGCCGATCTCCGGGCGCGTGAACACCAGTTCAATGGCGTCCACCGCGAGGCGGATGTCGGTGGCGTTCTTCTTGGACGAGCCGTATGCCGGAGCCATGATCATGTCAATGGACGACTCCGCGAGGGGCACGACGTACTGAGGGTAACGGCGCCAGTCGGCATAGGCCCGCTGTACTGCCACCTTCCCCTTGATGATGTCGCTAGCCAGCAGGTGCCTCAGCTCCGATGCCAGGTCGGATCGGATGCCCATAGTGACGTTGTCGAAATCAATCAGCAGGGCGGCGTTCGGGGCGTGCTGGAAGCCGTCGTGCGAGCTGGCCTGGGGACCGCGGTGAACGGGAGCAACGTGGCTGCGCGGTCCGCTGGACGCGGCGCCCGCAGGCGGCCGCTGTGAACGATGGTTCATGTACTTGCTGTTATCGCAGTGTGGTCGAGCGCAACCATGCGCTCGAGCTCGCGTCGCTTCACCTTCCCGCTCCCGGTCATCGGAAAGGAATCCAGGAAGCGCACGAGATCAGGAATCTTGAAATCGGCCATGGTATCACGGGCGAACTCCTTGAGCTCGTCGCCCGTGATCACCGCGCCTTCGACTGGAACGATGCACGCGCAGACCAGCTCGCCCAGCACTTCGTGCGGCACGCCGATCACGCAGACATCGTCAACTGCAGGGTGCGCACGGAGATGATCCTCGACCTCGCGCGGATATATCTGGTACCCGCCGCGCAGGATCGTCTCCCTGCTGCGCCCTATGATGCGCACGTAACCGTCCTCGTCAATGATCCCGAGATCACCGGTGAGGAAGAAGCCTTCGGGCGAGAACGACCGGGCGGTCTCGCCAGGCATGCGTGCATACCCGCGCATCAGGTTGTAACCGCGGACGGCAATCTCGCCGACCGCCTCCGGGCCGTGCAGGGCACCGGTAATCACGTCAACGACCTTCACTTCAACGCCCGGCAGCGGGCGACCAACCGTGCCGATCCGCTTGTCCTCGGCATCGGTGAAGCGTGTCATGGTCACGGCGGAGCACTCCGTGAGCCCGTACGCGACCTGCACGTCGCACCAGCGCCGTATCCGCCTCACGAGAGACTCGGACACGGGACCGCCCGCCACCACTCCCGAACGCAGATGCGAAAGCCGCTCCGGCTCGAAGCCGGGCTCGCGCATCAGCAGGTGGTACATGGTCGGAACGCCCTGAATCACCGTCACGCGCTCGCGTTCCAGCAGCTCCAGCGCCTCGGCGGGTTCGAAACGCTCCTGCAGCACGAGCGAACCGCCGCTCGCCAGGGTGCCCAGCGCCATGCTCACGCCGAACACCGTGAACAGGGGCACCGTGCAGAACACTCGGTCTCCCGGCTCCATCTCCACCGCCTCGGCGCTGCGTACCGCCGACTCCACGAGGGAACGGTGCGACATGCGCACCCCTTTCGGCTTCCCCATCGTGCCCGACGTGTAGATCAGGGCGAGATCGGAGTCGTCGTTCAGAGAGGCGGGAATGGGATGCGAACGACCGGTACCGCTCGAGACCAGATCCTCGAACTGGAATATCCTGTCGTCGTACCACAGTTCCTCCTCACCCACCGTCACCACGTATTGCAGTTCCGGCAGTTCCGCGATGAAGTTCTCGAAGAGCGCCAGGTAGTCCACGTCTTCGAGCCGCTCCGCGGTGATCGCGGCGGTCACCTCCGCATGGCGAAGCTCGTACTTCAGCGCATGGCGGTTCAGGCGCGGATTCAGCGGAACCATCACCGCGCCCAGCCGGGCAATGGCGAGGAGCGATACCAGCCACTCCTCGCAGTTCGGAAGATTGACGGCCACCCGATCGCCTTCGTCAACGCCAAGCTCCGCCAGCCCTGCGGCAAGCGCAGCGCTGGCGGCGTCGATCTGTGCGTATGTTCGTGTGCGGCCCCCGCATCTCACCAGCGTCCTGTCTGCATGCTGCGCAGCACGCTGACCGAACACCCGGTCCAGGGTCCAGTTCTGTGACATCAATCTCCCATGGCGATCGGAGCGAACCACGAATACTACCGACCCGCTATGCCGGGGGAAAGTTCGCAGCCCCCTTCGGCCTGCCCGCGCATCGGCGCGCAACGCCCGCAGCAGACCTGTGTGCTCGCCGCCCCGCCCGATGGAATCGTCAGTCCACCCACCCGGATTCCGCGCATCATGACAGTTCTGCCCTTCCGGGGCTCGTCGCGACGCCGCCGCGGTGCCACCTTACCGCGGTCCACGTGCCGCCGGCCGCATCCGCTGCCCGAAACCGTTACCGGAACGCAACGTAGGTACCTGAAGTGAGACGCCTGGGGTTCCGCGCCCGCCTGTTCATCATTCTCTCGCTTTTTGCCGCACTTCCCGGCCTGGTGCTCACGGTCGTGTGGCTCGGCACGTTCACACAGGTGCTGCCGGTCCTGGGCGGAACCGAGGCCTGGGAGCGCACGGCTGCCACGGGCGAGGTGGCGCTGGCAACGGCTCGCAGGTACGCACTCACGCCAACCGAAATCGCGGCGCTGGACGCCCACGAGCAGGAACTCGCGAGTTCGCTCACGCAGGCTACGCGCCTGCGCTATCTCGCCTCGAGGGCGGTTCCGGTCGCCGGAGTTCTCGCCCTGCTGCTCCTTGGCCTGATCGTGCTGGGAGCGTCACGCGTGGCCGGACACCTCAGCAGGCAACTTTCCCGACCGCTGGACGAACTCGTGGGATGGACGGAGAACATAGCCAGAGGAGAACCCCTTCCGGAGACCCCGCCGCGACGCGGCGCCCCGGAGTTTGCAATTCTTCGCGCACGCATGCGTGACATGGCGCGCGACCTCGCTGCCGGACGCGAGCGTGAGCTGGAGGTGGAACGGCTTCGCGCCTTTCGCGAAACCACCCGCCACATCGCCCACGAGCTCAAGAACCCGCTCACGCCCATTCGCTTCGCCGTTGCGAGGCTGCGGCGTGACGCACCCGAGTCGCTTGCCGAGCCGGTGGAAGTGCTCGACGTGGAGAGTGCGCGACTGGAGAGGATGGCGCGGGACTTCTCCACGTTCGGCAGGCTGCTCGAGGGCCCACCGGCCCCCGTGGACGTGGCAGAGCTGGTGCGGTATGCCTCACGATCGGTGGTTCCCCCGGAAGTCTCGCTCCACGTGGAGATCCAGCCCGGGCTGCCCATGGTGGCGGGTCACCACGACGCCCTCGCCAGGGCATTGAGCAACGTGCTGCTCAACGCCCTGGACGCATGCATGCACTCGGCCGAGCACGGACGGGAGCCCAGGATTGCCGTTGTGGCGAGCGTGCAGCCCCTGCGCGGCAGGGCCGGGGTGCTGATAGAAGTCACCGATTCCGGCAGCGGTATTCCGCCGGAGGTGCTGGAGCACATCTGGGAACCGTACGTGACCACCAAGCCCACCGGCACCGGCCTGGGCCTCGCGATCGTAAGGCAGGTGACGGCCGCCCACGATGGAAGGGTGCATGCGGAATCCATGCCTGACGGCGGCACTCGCGTCGCCATGCACCTGCCCGCACACGTCAACCAGCCGACCTGAACGCCGGAGTACAACAGTGGACGTCTTCATGTCACCATTCATAGTTCCTGTCGGGATCACCTTCGGCGTTGCCTTCGCCGTGGTGGGTGCCTCGTTGGCGAAGGCCCTCGGGAAGAAGTGGGAGCGCGACAGCAGGGCCTCGCTGCCACCCGAGGTCAATGAGAGACTGCAGCGCATGGAACAGGCACTGGACGCGATAGCGGTCGAAGTGGAACGGGTTTCGGAGGGCCAGCGGTTCACCACGCGACTCCTCACGGAGCGTACGTCCGCCGGCGACGCGGCTCCCGTGAGGCAGGAGCGTAATTCGGAGGCAGGCTGACATGCGATACCAGTCGCAGGCTGAGGCGCCGCAGCGCGCCGGCACGGAACGAGAGTCCGACGTGGTGGTGCAGACGAAGGATGGTCGTACCATCGTCGTCGGCCCGGACGGCGTCACGATGACCGGGGGGCAGGGATCCGCGGGTACCGTCCAGCTCATGGACCCGGCACCTCTCTACGCCATCGGGTTCGGCTTCCTCGCGATGCTGGTGATCATCATCCTCGGGCTTCCGATCGTGCGGGCCATAACGAGGAGGATGGATCGCGCGCCGGTGGCGCCGTCGCTTCCGCAGTCGCAGCAGGAGCAGATCGGGGCCCTTCGCGAGTCGGTGGATCGCCTGGCAGTGGAGGTGGAGCGAGTGTCGGAAGGCCAGCGCTGGCTTACCCGGCAGCTCGCCGGTTCCACGGACGCTGCGGCCGGCGACAATGGCTGAGCACTCGAGGGCGCTGTAGTGGCGACGGTCCTGATCGTAGACGACGAGCCCAACATCCGCCGGATGGTCGGCGCGCTGCTGAGCGCCGAGGGATACGAGGTTCGCGACGCTGCCAACGCGGCGAGCGGTCTCGAGCTCGCGAGGGAGATCGCGCCTGACGTGGCGCTGATAGACCTCATGATGCCTGGCGGCGTGGACGGCATGCAGCTGCTTCCGCAGCTCAGGGAGCTGGATGCGGAGATGCCCGTCATCATGATGAGCGGCCGGGCCGGGCTCAGCGACGCGGTGCAGGCCATGAAGCTCGGCGCATTCACCTTCCTGGAGAAGCCGCTCACGCCGGAGGGCGTCCTCCTGGCGTTAGGCTCCGCACTGGAGCTGCGCAGCGCGAGGCGTGAGGCACGGGCACTTCGCGACGTGCTCGGCCTTGCAGGCGAGATGGTGGGCGAGAGCCCGGGAATGCAGCAGCTGAGGCAGCTGGTGGCCCGCGTTGCGCCAACCGACGCCCGCGTACTCATCACCGGCGAGTCCGGCACGGGCAAGGAACTCGTCGCCGCCGCGATCCACAACCAGAGCGCCCGCCGCTCGAGGCCTTTCATACGCGTGAACTGCGCTGCAATTCCCCGCGACCTCGTGGAGAGCGAGATGTTCGGTCACGAGCGTGGTGCCTTCACGGGCGCCACCGAGCGGCGAATCGGGCGTTTCGAGCTCGCGCATACGGGAACGCTGTTCCTGGACGAAGTGGGAGACCTGGGCGCAGAGGCCCAGGCAAAGCTCCTCCGGGCCATAGAGGCCCGCGAGATCGAGCGGGTGGGAGGCGGCAAGCCCATCCCCGTGGACGTCAGGGTCGTTGCCGCAACCAACAAGGACCTGGCTCGTGCCGTGAGTGAGGGTGCGTTCCGCGAGGACCTGTTCTTCCGCCTGAACGTCATCCCCATCGCCGTGCTGCCACTCCGCGAGCGGACGGGCGACATACCGCTTCTCGTGAGGCACTTCTCCGCCCTGCACCACGCTCGAACCGGTCAGCAGCCTCCCTCCTGGTCCCACGGCGCGCTCGAGATGCTTGCGCACTACCCCTGGCCCGGAAACGTGCGCGAGCTCGCGAACATTGTCGAGAGGCTGGCCATCCTGCACGCGGGAGCGCAGGTCACTGCAGCTCACGTGAGCGAGGTGCTGACGCTCGAGTCGCGCGGCGCGGCGGGACATGCCTCTCGAATGACTCCGCCGGGCGGTTTCGAGGGCGCACAGCTCTCGTCGTCAGGCGCGGGAAGCGACTCCTCACTCGCGGACCTGCTTGACGACTACGAACGCAACCTCATTGCCCGCGCGCTGGCTGCAGCCGAGGGCAACGTTGCGGAGGCGGCCAGGCGCCTGCGCACAGACCGACCCAATCTCTATCGCCGCATGCGCAGGCTTGGCATCGGTCCGGCCGCGTCCGACCATCCGGCAGGCTCCGAATCATGAGGCACAGTCTCTCCACGCTGCCTGTCGCGCTGATCCTGCTGGCCGCGCTCGCGGCAGCAGGTCCGCTTCACGGCCAGCAACGTCCTTCCCGCCAGCCTGTCCCGGCCGAAGTCCTGGAGGACGTGGACGCCGTGTTCAACTCGCCGCTCACCCGGCGCGCGATAGGACCGGTCACCGTCGGCGAAGGTCAGGTGGTCGTCACCGACCTTGCCGTGCTCGACGGTCCGCTAGTCATTCGGGGCACCGTGACGGGCAGTGTGCTCGCCGTCAATGCGCCCGTCCGGATGGAAGAGGGGTCGGTTATCCAGGGATCGCTGCTGATAGTTGGCGGTGAGCTAGAACAGCTTGGCGACTCCAGGGTGGAAGGTCGGGTGCGCGTGCACCCAGTGCGTGTGAACGTGCGCTGGGACGGCAGCCGCCTCTCGGTGCTCGGCGCCCCGACGGACACCACCGCCGTGCCCGACCTGGTGCCGGACTGGTGGGAGCGATTGCGCAATCGGGACACCGGCGGAAGCGGCTTCACGCTCACTTCGGGCGGTACCTACAATCGCGTCGAGGGCCTTCCGATTCTTGCGGGCCCCAGGCTCCGCCGCGCCATTCCGGACGGCGGACTGGTGACCCTGGAAGCACTCGGCATCCTGCGGAGTGCGGAGCGTTTCCGCTGGGACGGGGCGAACCTCGGCCACAGGGTGACTGCCGTCGCCGAGTTCGGAGGAGAGCGGCGCCTGACGATCGGCGGTCGCCTGCATGACATCGTGGCTCCGGTGGACGACTGGTCGCTTTCCGATGCCGAAGCCGGGCTTGCGGCCTTCCTCGCGCAGCGCGACTTCCGCGACCACTACGACCGGCACGGCGGCGAGCTGTTCGCCGGCGTCGCCTACGGCGACCTCAAGATGCAGCTCCGCCTTGCAAGCGAACGCTGGGGGGCGCGCGACACGCGTTCGGTCACCGCACTTTTCCAGGGTTCCGAAGGGTTTCGTGCCAATCCACGCCTGGACGCGGGGCGCGTGAAGCTGGGCGAACTCTCGCTGAGCGTGGATACGCGGAATCGAACGTCCAACCCGTGGGCCGGCTGGTACGTGCAGGCTGCCTACGAAACGGGATCGGGGCGCCTCACGAGGGAGATGCTGATCCCCGGCGAGTCAGGCACCCTTCCCGGCACCACCGACTGGGGACGCGTCTTCTTCGACGTGAGGCACTACTCCAGGATCTCGCCGTCTGCACAACTGAATGGACGCGTAGTTGTGGGCGGGTGGGTGCATGGGGATCGCATGCCCCTTCAGCGGCGCATGGCACTGGGAGGTCCCGGTTCGCTTCCGGGGTACGACTTCAGGCGTCCCGTACGCACAAACGACCCTCTCACGTGCAGCACCGCTCCTGGCGGCTCCGGGCTGGCGCTGTGCGATCGGATGCTGCTGGTCCAGCTCGACTACAAGGGCGAGCTCGCCGCGCCGCGAGTCCATTCCCTGGAGCAGTATGGATGGCCGGAGACCCTTCGCTGGGTGGTCTTCGGCGACGCCGGCCGCGGCTGGCTGGTGGACCGCGGGCCTGACGACCTCAGGGAGTCCGAGTGGGGCATCCCTGACGCCGGGAGCTGGCTGTCCAGCGTTGGCGTCGGGCTGGAGGCCGGCGCACTGGGCGTGTACCTGTCGCGCGCCGTGTCCACTTCCGGCCGCTCACCGAACTTGTTCATCAGGCTGGGGCAGCGATTCTGACGGTGCGCGCGAAACGCTTCGGGGCATTCGAAGTGCCTTTCGATATCCGACTGCTCGCGTTGCTGGCGACGCTGCTCGCCATGCCTGTCGGGCTCCCGCGCGGCGGAGGAGTTCTGCACGCGCAGGATCGCGCCAGGCTGGTGGTGGAGTTGCCGGACGACCCAGCGCGGCAGGGTCCGGCCGTGAGCGCCGTCGGGATTCTCGAGGAGCGGCGCCTGCGCGACCACCTCCAGGCCGGCTTCCCTACCCGCCTCAGCTTCCGGGCTGAACTCTGGTCCACCGGCGGTTTCGTGAACGACCTCGAGGGGAGCACCGACTGGGAAGTACTCGTGAGGTACGACCGCCTGGACCGCAGCTACCAGGTGGTACGCGGCCGTGATGGAGCGGTGCCGGAGGTGGTGGGGCGCTATTCCACTCTGGGCGAAGTTGCCGCCGTGGTCGCAGCGCCCTATCGCCCGGTGATACGGATACCCGAGCGGGGTCGCAGGTACTACTACAACGTGACCCTGACGGTCGAGTCGCTAACCGCCAACGACCTCGATGAGGTGGAGCGGTGGCTGCGAGGTGAGCTGAGACCGGCGATTCGCGGAGAGCGCAGTCCTGGTACCGCGGTTACCCGCGGCATGAGGACTCTGATCGCGCGCCTGATCGCGGGTCCGCAGAGAACGTTCTCGGAACGCACGGCCACGTTCTTCGTGCGGTGAGGCGATGGCCGTCAAGGCCGGCCCCCTGCTGCCGGCTGCCGGCAGCGAGAGGAAGCCGCCCCCTCAAACCGCCATGCGCCGCTCCAGCGACTCGAGCTGGTGCAGCACGTCGTCTCCGTAGAACGTGCGGATATACCGCGCCTGGATCGGCGTGAGGCGCCTGACTGCCCAGCTCAGGTGAACGAAGTGCGGTTCCACGGGCGGAATGAGCGGAAACATGTCTATCTCCGCCGGCAGCCTGTTCGACTTGCGGGTGTTGCACGGGCTGCACGCGGTCACCACGTTGGTCCACTCGTTGGTGCCGCCTCGCGAGAGCGGGATCACATGGTCGCGCGTGAGCGACTCGCGCGGCCTGAGTTCCGTGCCAGACCGGCCGCAATACTGGCAGCGGTACTCGTCGCGGGCGAACAGGAAGGTGTTCGTCACCTGCCTGCGGAACCGCCTGGGCACATGGATGAAACGAGTGAGGCGGATTACTGCGGGACGCGGGAGTACCAGACGTGCGGAACATACCGGCCGCGAGTTCTCCGCCTCCACGATCTCGGCCTTGCCGTCGATCACGAGACGAAGGGCCCGTCGCACCGGAACCATGGTGAGCGGCTCGTACGACGCGTTCAGCGCCAGACAGCCAAGAGTCACGCTCCACCTCCATGCACCCGCAGGCGCGGGCACGTCGGAATCCGCTGATGCATCCTCGCACCGGGAACCGGCCGGCGGCGATCGGTAAGGCGATCACCGGCCTCTGCCAGAACCTGTGGAAAGCTAGCGTGCCGTAACGGGCGCGGCCAACTATCCGATTTGGCAATCGGCCCACGACGGACGCCGAACGACCATTCGTGAGGTCGTACCAGCGCAGAAAGGTCGGCCAGCGGGTAATACCCCGCTGGCCGCCGCGGGAAGCAGACTTGAGGCAGGGAGCCGGCCAGGATCCATCGTCCGCCGGACCGGGATACACCCTGCCGATCCCGGATCAGGGGTTGCGCTGTGGCTCCGGCGGGATGCGGAACACGTCAGTAGTGTCCCTGCCGAGGGTGCTCGGACGGGGCGCGGTGCTGTCCGAATAGAAGTCAAAGGGCGAGGTGGTGGGAACGCATGACGATATGGGCTCGGTTCCCGGAATGAACCAGTCCGTCACCGCGTCGCCCGAGCACATCGGTCCGGCCAGCAGCCCCGTCGCCAGGTCTATCTCGCGCGATATGAGTTCCTCCGGCCGGTTCCAGTCCGCCGGCGGGGAACCGCGCTGCTTGTACACCTCGGTCATGAATGCAGTCCACGCAGGCGCAGCGAGGATGCCGCCCTGGGCGTTCGCCTTGATTCGCTTCGGCGAATCGAAGCCCATCCACACACCGGCAACGATGTCCGAGGTGAACCCGATGAACCACACGTCCGTGCCGTCGTTGGTGGTTCCGGTCTTGCCGCCCGCCGGATACTGCCAGCCGCTTCCGGTCGTGGCTCGATAGGCGGTTCCGCGCCTCACGACGTCCCGCAGCATGTCCACCATCAGCCACGACTCGGCGCGCGGAAGCACCGACGCCACACGAGGCGAAGCCTGGTACAGCACGTCGCCGCGCGAATTCTCCACCTTCACGATGCCGAACGGCATGGCGCGCGTACCCATGTTCGCAAAGGTCGTGTAGGACGCGATCATCTCCAGCGGCCTCACGTCTGCCGAGCCGATGTGCAGCGACGGGTATGGCGGGATCTCGGTGGTGATGCCCATCCGGTGCGCCATCGCGATAACGCTGGACTCGCCCAGCTCGCGACCCGTGTTGATCGCGGCGAGGTTGCGCGAGTTGTAGATCGCCCGACGCATGGGGATGCGTCCCCAGAACTGCAGGTCGAAGTTCTGCGGCGTCCACGGGTCGCCACTCAGCTGCTCCAGCGTGAGCGGGGTGTCATCCACCAGGTGAGAAGGCGCATAACCCCTGCGCACCGCCTCCGCGTAGACTATCGGCTTGAACGTGGAGCCCGGCTGACGCAGCGCCTGCGTTGCCCTGTTGAACTTCGAGTCCTCGAAATCGCGACCGCCCACCATCGCGCGCACTGCGCCGGTCTTCGCGTCCAGCGCCACCAGTACGCCCTGCAGGTACGGAGTCTGGCCGCTGCCACGCTCCTCGCCGCTGGCGATGCGCGCCACGTAGTCCTCGTACGTCACGTGGCGATAGGCACCCAGCCGACCGCTCTCCACCTCGCGCAGCTGGCTCTCCAGCGCACGCTCGGCCGCAAGCTGCATGTCTATGTCCAGCGTGGTGTAGATGCGCAGCCCCTGCTCGTACAGCTGGCGTCCGAAACGATCGTCCAGCTCCTGCCTCAGCCATTCCACGAAGTAGGGTGCCAGGTCGCCGCCGGAACTGCGGCTGGCCAGCTGCATGGGGTAGGCCTTGGCCAGGCTCGCCTCGCTATCGGAGATTACCTTCTCGCGGCGCATCAGCTCCAGAACCGTGTTGCGGCGCTGGATGGCGCGCTCCGGGAACAGCCGCGGGTTGTAACGGGTGGGCGCCTTGGGCAGGGCTGCAAGCGTGGCCGCCTCCGCGGCGGTCAATGCCTGCACGGACTTGCCGAAGTAGCGCTGCGAGGCGGTTTCCACGCCGTACGCGCCATTCCCCAGGTTGATCTGGTTCAGGTACAGCTCCAGGATCTTGTCCTTGGAGTACTTCGCTTCGATCGCCCTGGCGACCCTGGCTTCCTTCAGCTTGCGAACCAGCGACTTCTCGCGGGATATGCGGTCTGGGAAGATATTCCTGGCCAGCTGCATCGTGATGGTCGAAAAGCCCTGCACGATGCGACCCGAGCGCACGTTGTAGTAGAACGCCCCCGGAACGCGGATCCAGTCAATCCCCGAGTGGTTGTAGAAGCGCTTGTCCTCGGTGACGATGAACGCGTCCCGCACCACCGGCGGAATCTCGTCTATCGTGACCAGCGTCCGCCGCTCCACTCCCAGCTCCGTGATGAAGCGGCCGTCCACGGCGTAGACCTTGGAGGTCTGGCGCGGCTGGTAGCCCTCCAGCACGTCCACCGACGGGCAGGCCCCCCCGCGACAGACTAGCGTCCATGCGCCGAACGCGGCACCGGCGCCGAGCGCCACCAGGAATGTCGCGGTGAGGAGCGTGACCCGAGCGAGACGGGGGTGGCTCTTCAGGAAGTTGCGCAGGAAGGATTTCTTACGTGCCACTGTTCATGCGGTGAGGACGGCCCGGAAGGCAAACCGGAGGTCGGCAGGCTTCGGCGGGTACCCGGAGGACTCTACTCCAGCGGTCAGGGTAAACCTGCAGCGTGCAGGATAGCCAGTTTCATACCCCTTGGGAGTCGGATCGTTGCCCTGCCGGGGAGGCCGGACTGATGCCGACCTCCCCGGACGAATTAGCTTCTGCATCATGCCATCCTCCCCCCTTCTTCAGGAGCTCGCATGGCGCGGGCTTCTCTTTCAGTCCACCGAGGGCGCTGACGAAGCGCTCTCGCGAGGTCCCGTTACCGCATACTGCGGCTTCGACCCTACGGCTTCCAGTCTCCACGTGGGAAATCTGGTGGCGGTCATGCTCCTGGTACACCTGCAGCGGGCAGGACATCGAGTGCTCGCGCTGGTGGGAGGCGGAACGGGCCTGATTGGCGACCCCAGTGGAAAGAGCAAGGAGCGCGACCTGAACCCGCCCTCCGTGGTAGCGGCGAACTCCGCAGCCATAAGGTCACAGCTGGAGCGGTTCCTCCACTTCAATGGCTCCACCGGAGCGATGATGGTGGACAACGCGGACTGGCTGCTCCGCATGGGGGCCGTGGAATTCATGCGCGACGTGGGCAAGCACTTCACGATCAACTACATGCTTGCGAAGGAGTCCGTGAAGTCGCGCATGGAGGCGGGGCTGTCGTACACGGAGTTCTCGTACATGCTTCTCCAGGCGTACGACTTCCTGGAGTTGCACCGTCGCCACGGGGTCACCTTCCAGGTCGGCGGAAGCGACCAGTGGGGCAACATGACGGCGGGTATCGAGCTCATTCGGCGCGTCACCGGCAACGAGGCGCACGTAATCACGGCGCCGCTCATCACCACCTCCACGGGCGCCAAGTTCGGGAAGTCGGAGGCGGGGGCCATATACCTGGACCCTGCGCGCACGTCGCCCTACCAGTTCTTCCAGTTCTGGATTAATGCGGACGACCGCGACGTGGGACGCTACCTGCGCTTCTTCACGCTGAAGTCCCGCGAGGAGATCGAGGCGCTGGATGCCGAGGTGGCTGAGCACCCCGAGCGTCGTGAGGCGCAGCTGGCGCTCGCCATGGACGTGACCGCACGGGTGCACGGCGAGGATCAGGCGCGCGTTGCCAGGGAGATGTCCACGCTCCTGTTCAGGGGCGGCGATCCGTCGTCGCTTTCGCCCGAGGCGCTGGCCGGGCTGCGTCGCGAGATTCCGTTTGCGGAGATCGTGAACAACGTGGGACTCGGCGAGGCGGAGGCCGCCGCACCCGACGTGGCGGCGGACATTCACTCGCTGCTCGTGGTGAGCGGCCTGGCCGCCTCACGCGGCGAGGCGAAGAAGCTGCTCAGACAGGGCGGGGTTTACGTCAATGGCGTGAGGCGAACGGAGGAGGAGCGCTTTGTTCTCGAGAAGGAGTTGCTTGCTGACCGGCATGTGCTTCTTCGCAAGGGAGCGCGCAACTACGCGCTCGTGCGATTGCGCGGCGAACACTGATCGCGTGCTCGCATGACCCTGCGCGTTCTCGTCACTGACGGCGTGGATCCCGACGGGGTCGCGCTGCTTGAGGCGGCCCCCGGCCTCAGCGTGGACGTGAGGCCCACGCTGCCGTCCGCGGAACTGCTGGAACTGATCCCTCTGTACGACGCGATAGTCGGGCGCTCCGCCACACGAGTGTCCGCGGAGCTGCTGGAGCGTGCCACCCGCCTGAAGGTGGTGGGTCGCGCTGGCGTGGGCGTGGACAACATTGCGCTGGATGTGGCCACCGCGCGCGGCGTCGCTGTGATCAACGCACCAGCCGGCAACACGGTGGCCGTGGCCGAGTTGCTCATGGGCTCGCTCATCGCGCTGCTGCGGCAGCTTCCCGGGGCGGACGCCAGCATGCGCGCCGGCCAGTGGACACGCGGCACGCTGCTGGGAGGCGAGCTTCGCGGCCGCACCATGGGCATCGTTGGACTCGGGCGGATCGGGAGCGAAGTGGCGATCCGTGCAGGGGCGTTCGGGATGCCGCTCGCGGCGTACGACCCTTACGTGCCGGACGAGCGCTTCCAGGGCCTCAGGGTGCGACGCTGTCACAGCCTCGCCGAACTCCTGGAGGCCGTGCAGGTGCTCACGGTCCACACTCCGATAACTCCCGAAACGCGCGGAATGATTGGCGTGGAGCAGCTCGCCATGCTCCCTCGCGGCGCCGTGGTCTGCAACCTTGCGCGTGGCGGGATAGTTGACGAGGAAGGCCTGCTCGATGCGCTCTCCCGCGGCGCGTTAGGCGGGGCGGTGCTCGACGTCTTCACATCCGAGCCGCTGGCGAAGGATCACCCGCTGCGGCGAGCACAGAATGTTCTGCTCACACCGCACATCGGCGCGAACACGGTGGAGGCTCAGCGCAACGTGGCCGTGGACGTGTGCGCCGCGGTGCGTGACGCCCTCCTGAACGGGGAGCTCTCGCGCTCGATCAACATCGCCGACGTAAGCGGAATGGACTGGGCCGAGGCTCGCTCTGCACTGCTGGTGGCGCAACGCGCCGCAGCGCTGGGGTGCGAGCTCCTGGCCGACAGGGGAGTTCGCAACATCCAGCAGCTGACTCTCCGGGTTGGGCCCGACCTCTCCGGCGCATCGAGCATCCTGCTGGCATCCGCGACCGCCGGCATGCTGCGGCGCGTGGTCGGACGTGAGGGCGTGAACCTCATCAACGCACGCGCGCTGGCGGGCCAGCGCGGCGTCACCGTCGCAGCCGGCGTCTCCGACCAGTTGGGGCATGGCCGAGCCGTGGAGGTGAGCCTTTCCGGAGACCGCGACACGCTTCTGGTCGCCGGGGTGGCGCCGGCCGATGGCACGCCACGCCTCACGCGCATCGGAGGCTTCCACGTGGACGTTCCCCCTCGCGGCACGCTGCTGGTGCTGTCCAACCGGGACGTACCGGGCGTGATCGGTCGCGTGGGAACCGTTCTTGGCGACGCCGGCGTGAACATCGCCGAGTATCACCAGGCCCGCCTCGCGCAGGGTGGCGAGGCGCTGGCGGCAGTCGCAGTGGACACGGCCATCTCGCCCGACGTGCGCCGGACCCTGCTGGACCTGCCCGAGGTACGCTCCGTAACCGTCGTGGAGTTCGGCTCATGACCACTCTGCACGCTGCGCCGCTGTACGCATCGGTCATCCTCGACGTGGACTCAACGGTTGCCGGCCTCGAAGGCATAGACTGGCTCGCCAGGCAGCGTGGTGAGGACGTGGCCGCTGCCGTGCGCGAGCTGACGGAGGCGTCCATGGACGGCCGGATCCCGCTGGACGAGGTGTACGGCAGCAGGCTGGACGTCATCCGCCCCTCGCTGGCAGACCTCCGGCGGCTCGGCGCAGAGTACCTGAAGCACGTGGCGCCGGGTGTGCGGGAAGCGATACAGCGGATGAGGGAAGCAGGCGTTCGGGTGGTGTTCGTGAGCGGCGGCCTTCGTCAGGCGATCCTGCCGCTGGTGCAATCATTGGGCGCCGGGCCGGACGACCTGCACGCGGTGACCGTGATCCTGGATGAGAATGGCGATTACCTGGATTTCGACAGGACTTCGCCCCTCACCACGCAGGCAGGCAAGCGCGACGCCGTAGCGTCGCTCTCGCTTCCCCGACCGTCGCTCATGGTGGGCGACGGAGCCACTGACCTCGCCGCGCGCGACGCGGTGGACGCCTTTGCGGCCTTTACGGGTTTCGTGAGGCGCCGGCCGGTGGTGGACGCTGCGGACCTGGTGGTGGAATCCTTTGATCGGCTGCTCGACCTGGTGTTCGGAGTGGAGAATGGCGAACGACCGTGAATCGCGTTCGAAGCGGAACTGCATTGCGGAGCACCGCTGCGCGCAGTTCGCTCACGCGAAACCGGCACGCATAACGCGGGAGGGGGCGGCATGAGCTTCGGCAGGTTCTTCATGCCCGGCCCCACCGAGGTGCGGCCGCAGGTGCTGGCGGCCATGACGCAGCCGATGATCGGTCATCGCGGACCCGATTTCGAGCAGCTCTTTGCGCGCATCCAGGAGGGGCTTCGGGAAGTGCTGCGGACTTCGCGGACCCCGATTGTCTCCACCTCGTCTGCGACCGGTCTCATGGAAGCGGCCGTTCGCAATGCACCTCCGGGACATATACTCTCGCTGGTGAACGGTGCCTTCTCGGAGCGATTCGCGGACATCGCGCGTGCCTGCGGGCGCGATGTGGACACCATCGAGGTTCCCTGGGGCGGAGTATCGGATCCCTACGACGTGCAAAGGACGCTGGCGCGCGGACGCTATGCAGCCCTCACGGTGGTGCACTGCGAGACGTCCACTGGCGCGCTCACGGACGTCGCCGCCATGGCTCGAGAGGCGCGCGAACTGGGAGTGGCGGTGCTGGTGGACAGCGTGAGCGCAGCGGCAGGCGCGCCACTCGAGACCGAGGACTGGCAGCTGGACTTCGTACTGACCGGTTCGCAGAAGGCCTTTGCGCTCCCCCCGGGGCTGGCCTTTGGCGTGGCCAGCACCGCGTTCGTCGCGGGAGCTGCCGCTTCGTCCTCACGAGGCCGGTACTTCGACCTGGTGGAGTTCGAGCGCTATGGAGCGAAGCATCAGACGCCGAACACGCCGGCGCTCCCGCTGCTTTATGCGCTGGACGCGCAGCTGGCCGCCATTCGCGCGGAGGGCGTGGAGGCACGCTGGGCCCGCCATGCAGGGATGGCCGCGCGCACGCACGCATGGGTGGCCGAGACTTCGGAGAGAACCGGCCTGTCCCTCGGGATTCTCGCGCCCGCCGACTCGCGCTCGCCAACGGTGACCACCGTCTCGGTCCCGCCTGACGTGAACGCTCGCGAAGTGGTGAGCAGGGTGGCAGAACGAGGCTACGTGATAGGCGACGGCTACGGCCCGCTCAGGGACCGAACGTTCCGCATTGGCCACATGGGCGACCATACCCTGGACACGCTGGAAGGCTGCCTGCAGACGATCGGCGAGGTGCTGGAGGAACTGGGGAACAGGGGCTAGTGGGCTGGGGACTGCCGCGGTTCCTGTCATGACGCGCTCGATCCTGGACCATCATCCCGCGCGAAGCGTCGGGATCTGCTCACCCTGCACCGAAGCCGGCCACTGGCTCCTCAGCTGTCATCCCGCGCGAAGCGTCGGGATCTGCTCACCCTGCGCCTGAACTGGCCACTACGCCCTGAAAGCAGATCCCGACACTCGCTGCGCTCGTGCGGGATGACAGGCCGGCGACGGCCGAACACCGAGCCCCGTCCCCCGACCAGACACGCGCCGCCGCGAAGCGGCGTCGCACTCCTCCAGCGCGCCCCCTACTCCCTCACCGCCGCCACCGCCCTCTCCAGATCCTCGTCCGTGGTGTAACAGTGCGGTGCAAGGCGCACCGTTCCCTCACGCAGCGAACACGTAACCCCGGCTGCCTTGAGACGCTTGTAGGCATCCAGCGGATCCTGCGGCTCGAACACCACGATGCCGGCACGACGGTCAGGATCCTCAGGCGTGATGAGCCTGACGCCCGGTACTTCCTTCACCAGCTCCATCAGTCGCGTAGCGCGATCCCGGATCCATCTCTCCACTCGCTTCAGGCCGAGTTCGTGCAGCAGCGCAAGCGACTGTGCCATTCCCACGAAATCCTGGAACCCGATGGTGAGGAGCTCGAAGCGGCGGGCGTCGTCGTGATACGCAAGTTCGTAGTCGAGCAGGCGGTTGAAATCGGCTGAGCGCTTCACCGCGAGCCAGCTCACCATCGGCGGACGCAGCCCGTCAATCAGGTCCCGCCGCACGTACAGGAATCCTGTGCCCCAGGGTGACAGGAGCCACTTCTGGGCTCCGCATGCCAGGATGTCCACCGATGCCTTCGCAACGTCCATCGTGGCCGCACCCACACCCTGGATGGCGTCCACAACGAAGAAGATTCCGCGCTCCCTGCAGGCACGTCCCAATCGCTCCAGGTCCACGCGCGCGCCAGTGGCAAAGGACACCCACGATATCGTGAGCACGCGCACTCGCGGTTCATCCAGCGCGGCGACCAGAGCGTCCTCGTCAGGCAGCCCGTCCCGGCACGGCACCAGGCGCAGCCTCACTCCCCGCTCTTGCTCGAGCGCCATCCAGGGATACACGTTCGCCGGGAACTCCCGATCGCTGGTCACCACCACGTCTCCCTCACGCAACGGCAGCGCTCGCGCCGCAACATTGATCCCGAAGGAAGTGTCAATCGCAACGGCAATCTCCGAGGGCTCGGCACCGACAAGCTGCGCGGCCAGCGCCCTGCTGCGCACCAGAGGCTCGAACTGCTCCTCAAGGCTGATCGTATGCGGCTCTGCGCGGCGGGCGGTGAACTCCTGGAGCGCCCGCACCGTCCGCAACGGCGTAGGTCCCGTGGACGCGGCGTTGAGGTACACGGCGCCGTCGTCCATCCACGGAAACTCCTCCCGGCGCAGCTGCGACACGTCAATCACGTCAGGCATGAGGCTCACCTTGCAGCACTCCCGGCGCCGCGCGGGTCCATTGCGTCCCTCAAGGCGTCCCCCAGCAGGTTGAATCCCAGAACGGACGCGCCGATCGCGAGTCCCGGGAAGAATGAAGTCCACGGAGCATTTCGCAGTTGCGAGAGGTCCCTGCCCTCCGCGATCATCGATCCCCAGCTGGGCGTAGGCGGCTGCACCCCCAGCCCCAGGAACGACAGCGCCGCCTCGGCCATGATGGCCCCGGCAACGCCAAGCGTCGCGGCGATCAGCACGGGTGCGATCACGTTCGGCAGGACATGCCTCACGAGGATGCGCGAGTCCGCGGCGCCCAGCGCCCGGATTCCCTGCACGTACTCCAGCTGACGCACCACGAGCGTCTGCCCGCGAACCAGCCTCGCCATTCCCGCCCACCCCACTACCCCTATGGTCACGAATACCACGGTCAGCGAAGGCTGCAGCGCCGCCACCATCGCGATCAGCAGCAACAGCGTGGGAAATGCCAGGGTTATGTCTGCCAGGCGCATCACCAGCTCGTCCACCCACCTGCCGTAGTATCCGGCAAGCAGGCCCAGCGTCACGCCGAGCAGCAGGGCTATGCCCTGCGAGACCAGACCAACCGTGAGAGATATGCGTGCGCCATAGACCAGTCGCGCCCACACGTCCCTGCCCTGCACGTCCGTCCCCAGCCAGTGCTCGGCCGATGGGCCAACCAGACGCTCCGCAAGGTTGATCTGCGTGGGATCATGGCTCGTGACGAGCGGCGCTCCCAGCGCAAGCAGGATCAGCAGCACTACCACGGAGAAACCGAAGATCGCGCGAGCGTCTCCCCGGAGTCGCGTGAATGCCGACCGACCCTCCCGCGATGCGCTCACGCGTCGCTTCCTCCATGCGAGGGCGACGTGTCCGCGACCGCTGACACGTCACCGGTACTTTTCGTCAACGCGTCAGGCCCGCCATGCGAGGCGGCAGCCTCCGGAGCCTCCTGCGCGGACTCCGACGGTGGAGGCTGACGCTTCCAGCGCCTGTGATGCCAGAAATACTGCTCGGGATACTTTCGAACCCACCGCTCCAGCGTGCTGGTGTAGGCAGCCACGATACGGTCCACGTCGGCCTCACGATCACCCGTCGGCTCGATGGGTACCGGCTCGAAGCCTATGCTGAAACGCCCGTCGGGCCGTCGCAGCGCGGCGCCGAAGATGACGGGCGTCCCGAGGCGAAGTGCGAATACGGCCGGCCCGCGAGGCGTCTTCGCCATCCTGCCGAAGAAGGGAACGAAGGTGGACGCCAGCCCGCGCACACCCTGGTCGGCGAGTATCGCGATCACGCGATTCTCCCGCAGCGCGCGCGGCACACGGCGAACGGCATCCGCATCGTAGATGATGCGGTTGCCAAGTGATTCGCGCGTCTCGTTGATGTAGCGGTCGAACAGAGGATTGCCCTGGCGCCTCACGATGGACTCGATGGGGAGGCCCCTCGCCGCGATGTAGGCGCCCCCCAACTCCCAGTTGCCCAGGTGACCGGTAACGAGAATCGCACCGCGTCCCTCGGCCAGGGCCGCCTCCACGCACTCGAAGTTGTGCGTCTCCGGAACCAGGTCCAGCACCTGCTGCCGCGACAGGCCGGGCAGCAGCGCCGTCTCCACCGTGGTGCGGCCGAGCGACGCATACGCCTCACGAGAGATCCGCTCGACCTCGGCTCGCGGAAGGTCGGGGAAGGCGAAGGCAACCTGGCTCGTCACCACGTCGCGACGGATGCGCACGGGAGAGTAGCCGAGCAGCCCGAGGCGAGCGCCGGCGTTGACCGCGGTATCCCAGGGAAGCGCACCCAGCGCGCCGATAGTCCCGCGGAGCGCCGCGTACTCGGCGCGATGCGCAAGCGTCGCACGCTTCCGCCTGTCTGCAGTCACCGCGGCGCTCATTCCGCACTACCTGTGAGGCACCACGCACGTCGCGGGTGCAAGTTCGATCGAATCATGTCCACCGGTTCATTCATCGCCGCCACCGCTCGCGGTCGCGGGCCCGCCCGACTACATCCACTATCGCCTCGCTCATCGCCGATTCGGGAAACTCGCGAGCCACCCTCGATCGCGCGGCGTCGCCCATCCTGCGCCGGTCGGACGTGTTCGCCAGGAGCGAGGTCATGGACGCGGCCGACTCGGGCCCGTCGTCCTGCGCGAGCAGTATCCCCGTGATCTCGTCCGCAACGTACTGCCTTGCAACCGAATTGGCGGGAGCCAGAAGCGGCACGCCCAGCGCCATGAAGTCCAGACAACCCCAGGCTGCCTCGTCGCCGTCCGCCAGCACCCAGCCTATGTCGGCCGACCGCATGATACCAAGGTGATCGCGTCGCTCGCCGAGGAAGCGGACCACACGAGTGATGCCGAGTGCTGCGGCATGCATGCGAAGGTCGTCGTCGTCGGTTCCCCTGCCGACGAAGAGCAGTCGAAGCGCGGGATGCCTTGGAAGCAGGAGGCTGACCGCACGAAGCAGGGCCGTGGCCCGACGTCGCACCTCGCTGTCGCCCACGCAGACGATCGTGGGGCCGCCGCCGGTGAACGAGAATGCAGACCGCGGCACCGGTCGCACTGCATCGTGATGCTCCGTGCTCACGCCGAGCGGCACGACCGCCCCACCCAGAGCTTCCGACGGCAGGCGGCTGGCGTGCCTGTCCGACTCGCTGGCGAATATCCAGCCTGCCGGCGCCACACGAGCGGAGAGGTTGTCCACCACCCTGCCTGACGCGCGCTCGCCGCTGCGAAGACGCCGTATGATCGCCCCGCGGCCGGCCAGTCGTATCGCTGCCGCTGCCACACGATGCTCGTACGCGCCCGTGACGAGCACCACCTCCACGAAGTAGTCGCCGATCACCTTGCGAAGGCGCTGCACATCCTCACGGAAGCCGGCTTCGAGATCCAGCGCGGCAACATCCAGTCCCTCGATGGCGAAGCGCTCCTCCACCATGCTGTCCGGACGCACGCTGGCCGTCACCTTCGCCCCGCTCGCGTCCAGCAGGCGTCCGAGCGTGGCCGCCGCACGGGCGGTGCCGCTCCACTCCGTTCCGGTATGATAGACGAGGACCCGCACGCGCCTACCCGGCTACAGGGTCGGGCAGCTCCTCGCCGAACTGCAGCGCGTGCAGCCGCGCGTAGGCACCGCCCATCCTCAGTAGCTCCGAATGCGTTCCCTGCTCCACGATGCGGCCGCGGTCCAGAACGAGGATCCTGTCCGCGTTCTGAATCGTGGAGAGCCTGTGCGCGATCACGATAACCGTGCGTCCCTGCATCAGCCTCTCGATCGCCTCCTGAACGAGACGCTCGGACTCGGTGTCCAGCGCGGAGGTGGCCTCGTCGAGGATCAGGATGGGGGGATCGGCCAGCAGCGCACGCGCGATGCCGAGCCGCTGGCGCTGGCCGCCGGACAGTCGCGCCCCCCGCTCGCCGAGCACGGTGTCGTAGCCGTCAGGCAGCTCCTGGATGAAGCCGTGTGCATTGGCTGCGCGAGCCGCCGCCTCCACCTGCGCATCCGTATACCTGCCGGCACGGGCATAGGCGATGTTGTTCCGTACCGTGTCGTTGAAGAGTACGGTCTCCTGCGACACGATTCCCATGATGGAACGCAGCGACCCCATGCGGATGTCGCGAAGGTCAACCCCGTCCAGCAGTATCCGGCCTGACGACGGCTCGTGGAAGCGCGGAATGAGGTCCACCAGCGTACTCTTTCCGCTGCCGCTCGGACCCACCAGTGCCACGATCTCGCCCCTCGCCGCAGTGAACGAGATGTCCTGCAGTACGGGCTCGGTCTCGTACGCGAAGCTCACATCCTGGAACTCGAGCGCCTCGCGCAGGTCCTCCACGTTGCGCGTTCCCGTGTCCCGCTCCAGCTCCGTTGGAGAATCGAGAACCTCGAAGAGGCGCTCGGCGGCCGCGAGCGACTGCTGGGCTACGGTCGGAACCTGCGACAGCTGCTTGAGCGGCTGCAGCATGCGCATAACGAGGATCAGGAACGCTATCAGCTCCGCGCCGGTGAGGGTGTCGTCAACCAGTACCTGGGTGGCACCGATCCACAGTATGGTGACCGCGATAGCGGTTCCCACGGTTTCCGTGATCGGCTGCGCAAGCACCGCCAGGCGCGCAACGCGCGACATGCCGCGCGAGTACAGTCCGCTCGCCTCGCGGAAACGTCCCTCTTCGTAGCTCTCGCCGCCGAACGACTTCACCAGCCGGATGCCGCTCACCGATTCCTGCACCAGGCTGGTCATCTCGCCGTACTCGTTGCTGAGCCTGCGGTGACCCTTGCGCAGCTTGCGCAGCAGCGGCTGCATGAGCGCCACCAGCAGGGGCGCGACGATCAGCGCGATCAGCGTCAGCTCCCAGCTCATCACGAACAGCGCTATCACGGTGATGATCACGGTGGCCGCGCTCTGAACAGACTGAGTGATGGTCTGCGTGATCACCTGCTTCGTCTGCTGCGTGTCGGTGAGAACTCGGGCGAGCAGCTGCCCGGTCTTCATGCGCAGGAAGAAGCCGAGCGGAAGCCTCGTCAGGTGACGGTAGACCGTGTCACGCAGGTCGCGCGTCACGTACTCCTGGAGCTGCGCACCGAGCTGCCCGGAGAACCACACGAGAATGTTCTTGATCGCGACAGCGCCGAGTATGACCAGGATGACGTTCTGCAGCGACGCCATCTGGTCGCCGGGGACCATCAGTGCGCCAACCGTCGCACGCAGCAGGTCCGTTACCAGCCCCTCACCCGTGGGCAGCGGCTCCAGGTCGAACAGCGCGTTCAGGAACGGTATCAGCAGCGTGAACGAGAACACGTCGGCGATGGCCGCCAGTATGTTCGCGATCAGCACCCCCACCAGTCGCCACGAGTGCGGGCGAAGGAAGCGGAGAAGCCTCCGGTACATGTACGCGGGACGCCGTTAGCCGCGTGGAGTGAGCAACGCCAGGGGCACAACCATCTCCTCGGGAGATATGCCCCCGTGAAGGAAGGAGCCCCTGTACCTGCTCTGATACTCGCGAAGCTTCGTGGGATACACGAAGAACGTGTCGCCTACCGCGAGTATGGTGTTCACCCCGTGTCCGCGATGCGGGAGCCGCAGCACGTCGGGGTCCGTGTACAGCTGAACCTGATCGGGATTCTCGGCTCGAATGTCTTCGCCGAACTTGTACCTCAGGTTCAGCGTGGCATCACGCCTGGCAAACACCGTTGCCGGCGTATTGCAGTGCAGCGCACCGTGGTCGCTCGTGAGGACCACCGTCACCTTGCGCCGGGCAGCCTCCTCCAGAAGCGCGAACAGCGACGAACGCTCGAACCACTGGCGAGTCAGCGCGCGGAGAGCCACTTCGTCCCTGGCCACCTCGAACAGGATCGCCGACTCGGACCTGCCGTGAGTAAGCAGGTCCACGAAGTTGAACACGAACGCGTTCACTCCATCGTTCGCAAGGGTTCCCGAGATCCTGCGCTCGAGTTCCAGCGAGTCCTGCGTGTTCGCGACTTTCGTGTAGCGCACGGGCACGTAGCCGCGCAGGTCCCGCACGTGGGCGGTGAGCAGCTCGTGCTCGTGCGCGTTGAGCGACTCGTCGTCGCGATCCTTCCAGAGGTCCGGGAACCTCGCGGCGATCTCACCCGGGAACAGCCCGCTGAAGAGCGCGTTGCGCGCGTAAGGCGTGGCCGTGGGCAGGATGGAGAAGTAGTGCGTGGTCTCCACCTCGAACCGGGACGTGAGCAGCGGTTCCAGAACGGCCCACTGGTCCAGGCGCAGGCAATCCACCACGATGAGCGCCACGCTGCGCTGGCGATCCAGAACGGGGAGCACGAACTCGCTCACCACGTCTATCGAAAGTGCGGGGCGGTCCCCCGACAGGTCCTTCAGCCACGCCGGATACATGCGGCCGATGAACTGCGCGAAGTCCCGGTGCAGGTCGGGGTACAGCGAGCGCAGCGAGTCGTACAGCCCGGTTTCGCCTGCGGACGCCAGCTCCACGTCCCACCGGCTGATCTCCACCCAGCGTTCGAGCCAGGCGCGCCAGTCGTCGCCGGGCGGTGGCTCGGTCTGCACCTGCCGGAACCACGACACGAAATCCCTCGCCAGCGCTTCCTTGCGGAGACGCGGACCCTCCAGGATGCGCGCGATCACCGAATGTACCTGGCGCGGGTTCACCGGCTTCACCAGGTACTCGCGGATGTCCACGCCGATTGCCTCACGCAGCGTGGTATCCTCTTCACTCTTGGTGACCAGAACGACGGGGAGGGTCGGACGCAGTTCCCTGAACTCCCGGTACGCCTCGAGCCCGCGCTTGCCCGGCATCTGCTCGTCCAGCAGCACGATGTCGAACGCGTGGCGACGAAGCATCTCAACCGCGTCGTCCGCGTTCCTGGCCCATTCTACCTCGTAACCCTTCTCGTGAAGGAAGAGGCGGTGCGCTTCGAGCTGTTCGGCTTCGTCGTCCACCCAGAGCACTGTGCGCGAACGCGCTGGCACGGCAGACGTCATGGTGTGCGCAAGTTATCGGTGGTCAATGAGGTGGGCAACAATACAGCGGGGTGACTGGCACTGCGATGTGACCAGCGCACGGTGCGCTGGTGGCGTCCATGGCTGGCGGCGGGTAGGTTGGCAATCGTGTCTTCCCTACCCTACTCGATCGCTCCCGTCCGCTTTCGATTCCCGGCGCTGGTCGCGCTCGCGGGCCGATCTCCTCTTGGTGGCCGGCGCGAAGCCGTACTCGCAGCGCTGCAGGTTGCCCGGCTGGTTGCAGGGAGCAGCGATTCGCACTTCGGGCCCTCGGCACGGGCCGAACGCGGAAACGCCACGCGCAACTGGCTGGCTGCGATAGCACTCCCGGCGGACGTTCGTGAGTCGGCGCTCGCAGTCGTGGACGCAACGAGTGACGGTGACGAGTCCCGCCGGGATGCTGCACTCGTGCAGCTGGCCGACCTGCTCGATCCTCGACTGGACGATCCCTCCCGCTCGGAACTGAGGGCGTTGATCGCTACGGCTCAGCCGAGTGTTCGTGGCATCGGCGAGAAGCCCGTGGCCGTCGGTGTCGTGACCGGAACGCGTCGCGCCCAGTCCGGAGATACAGCGGCATCGTCAGCCGCCCGCCCCCGCGCCGTGGGGTGAGTGCACAACCTCGCACTTCGCTTCGATTGACCGACTCACCCACGCTCGCGTTTCTCCTGCGAAGGCTGGAAGCTTCCGCGTCCGGAGCGCCCGCCCCCGACACCGTCCCTACCGGCTTTCCGAGCCTGGATCAGCTCCTTTCGGGCGGCCTGCGGAAGGGGGACCTCACGCTTCTTGCCGGTGACGCAGGCAGCGGCAAGTCGGCGCTGGCATTGGCGCTCGCCGTGCGTGCGGCCGCAAACGGGAGGAACGTCACCTTCCTGTCCGGCGAATCCACACCGGAACGGCTCGTGGAGCGGGCGATCTCCATGGAGGGCCGCTTCTCCATTGACGATCTCCGAAAGGGTCGCCTGGACGAGGAGACCCGCCTTCGCGCTGCGAGCGCGGTGCACGAGCTGAGGGACCGGCTGCCGGACTTCGGTGTCGTTCCAGGTCCGTCGTCGGATGCCGTGGCGGAGGAGCTGCGCAGGGCGCTCGACCTGGAGTTCGCGGTGGTGGACGGCATCGGGGCGCTGACATCCGGAGAGCGGCCGCGCGAAGAGGATCTTGCCGTTGCCGTCACCTCGCTCAAGCGACTGGCGCTGGAGCTGGGAATCGCGCTCCTCGTGACGGTGCCGCTCGTGAGGCCCGTCACGAGCCGCGACGACCACCGTCCCACCCTTGACGACCTCGGCGCCCTGGGCGCGGCGAAGGACGTGCCGGACATGATCCTCGGCCTCTTCCGCGAGGAGATGTATGCCTCGGTGAAGGTCGGGATCGAAGGTGCGACGGAGCTGCTGGTGCTGAAGAACAGGAACGGCCCGGTTGGCTACGTGGACCTGTACTTCTACTCGAAGTGGATGCGCTTCGAGGACATGGTGGAGCACTAAGCTCCTATCGCACCGCCGCCAGCGCAGTCCTGATCAGCTCGGGCACACTGGTTCCGGCCCCCTGTTGCTCCAGCGCCTTGCGCACCGCGCGCTCCGCATCGGCCTGGCCGTAGCCGAGCGACACGAGTGCCTTGATGGCGTCCTCCGCGCCCTCGCCCTGGGGCCGCACTGAATCGGCATCGTCACCCTGGAGGTCGTCCATGCGTTCCGCAAGGTCGAGGACCAGGCGTTCGGCCTTCTTGCGCCCTACTCGCGGCACGCCCTGCAGCGTGGCGATGTCCTTCTCCCGGATGGCGCGCACCACTCGTGAGGCCGAGAGGGTGGACAGCATTCCCAGCGCGAGAGCAGGTCCCACTCCGGTAGCGCCGAGCAGCCGCTGGAACACCTTCCGCTCGTGCGCGCTCGCAAACCCGAACAGCTGCCAGCCGTCGTCCTTCACCACCAGGTACGTGTGGAGCCTGACGCGCTCACCCTCGCGCGGAAGCGTCTCGAGGACCGAGAGCGGAATGGCCAGCTCGAATCCCAAACCTCCGTCGGTGAGGACCTCCACACGTTCGAGCTCACGCGTGAGGAGCACGCCCTCCAGCAACGAGATCATTCAGTTCCCTCATCAAGGTTACGTGCATCGCGAGTCACCGCTCGCCCATTGACTCCGCGCAGCGGCGCGCCTGGCCGTTGCGAGCCCGCGCTGCGTACGCCACGCACTTCCATGGCCGCTCCAGGCGGAATCGTGGATGTCACGCCGCCGCGTGCGCGCATGTGCGCTCCCATCAGGCACGTCAGGGCGGCTGCGATGCCGTCCGCAGCGTCGGATGGGGAAGGCACCGCCTTCAGGCGCAGCAGCCGGGTGAGCATGTACTGAACCTGCAGCTTGCTGGCGCCGCCGTGTCCCACGACGGCCTTCTTGATCTCGGCGGGCGGCAGCTCCTCCACCTCCACGCCCGCCTGACGAGCCGCCAGCAGTATGACCCCGCGGGCGTGGCCCAGCACTACCGTGGTGCGCACGTTGCGAGCGTAGAAGATGCCCTCCACAGCGACCATGTCGGGCCGGTGGCGGGCGAGCAGCTCGGCGACCCCCTCGTGAATCTCGAGCAGGCGATCCGGCAGCGGGGAGCGTGCGGATGTGCGGATCACCCCGCACTCCACGAGCGAAGGCATTCCCCGGCCGTCACCTCGAACGACTCCGAAGCCGGTTACGGCGGTGCCCGGGTCAATACCGAGAACGATCATTCGCGTCCGGGAAGGAGGCCTGCCTCACGCGCACCCGGGAGCGCGGACGAATCCTTCTGGTCGTGCGGCGGACACCGCCTGGAGGTCACGACTTGCTCAGTGCCTCCACGTCGAAGTCGGCGTTCGTGTCCACCTTCTGCACGTCGTCCAGGTCTTCCAGCGTCTCCAGAAGCTTCACGAGCTGCTCGGCCTCGGCCCCTTCCACCCGCACGGTGGTGCTCGGAACCCACGACAGCTCGGCCTCCAGCGCCACGTACCCGGCGTCTTCCATTGCACCCTTCACCGCGTGCAGCTGCGTGGGATCGGTGGTCACCAGGTACTGGTCTTCATCCTTCTGCACGTCGTCGGCGCCCGCCTCCAGTGCGGCGAGCATGATCGCCTCCTCGTCGTAGCTGGAGGCGTCGAAGGTGATCTCACCCTGGCGGTTGAAGAGGAATCCGACGGAGTTGGTGGCACCCAGGTTGCCGCCCCCGCGTGAGAGCGCATGCCGGATCTCGGCGACCGTACGGTTCGCGTTGTCCGTCATGGCCTGGATCATCAGCGCTGCCCCGCCCGGTCCGTAGGCCTCGTACAGCACCTCCGAGTAGTCCACGCCCTCCAGCTCGCCCGTGCCCTTCTTGATCGCCCGCTCGATATTGTCCTTGGGCATGGAGGCTGCCTTCGCGGCCTCGATCGCGGTACGCAGGCGCGGATTGCCGCCCGGGTCGCCGCCGCCGAGCTTGGCGGCCATGGTGATCTCACGGATCAGCTTGGTGAACTTGGCTCCACGCTTTGCGTCAGTGGCAGCCTTGTAGTGCTTGATCTGCTTCCACTTGCTGTGTCCTGCCATATTCCCTGGTTCTGATGGGGCAATGAGGGGGTCCTTCAGGTAATATATCGCCAGCGGGGCGCCCGCCGCCGCACCCCGCCTCCCGGAGATCGAGCAGCACCGTTTCGGCAGCACCCGGATCCATCCACCCGTCGCCCGCCGCACCGCTCTCGCACCTCAGCCCCACGCCATGCCCGCCCTACGCACTCACGCCTTCACCGAGTCCGTCATCCGCCAGATGACGCGCCTCGCACAGCATTACGGCGCCATCAACCTCGCGCAGGGCATGCCGGACTTCCCCATGCCGCAGCCCATGAAGGACGCGGCCTGCACGGCGATCCAGGGCGACATCAACCAGTATGCGATCACCTGGGGTGCCGCGCCGCTGCGCCTGGCCCTCGCGGAACGCTACCGCAGGCTTCACGGCCTGCAAGTGGACCCGGACACCGACGTCACCGTTACCTGCGGAGCCACCGAGGCAATGGCCGCCACCTGCCTGGCGCTGCTCGACGCCGGAGACGAAGTGGTGATTCCGGAGCCGTTCTACGAGAACTACGTGCCTGACGTGACGCTGGCGGGCGCCAGGCCCGTGTTCGTGCAGCTCGAGCCACCTGACTGGATCCTGGACGTGGAGCGCATTCGCGAGGCGATCACTCCTCGCACCCGCGCAATCATCCTCAACACGCCCCACAACCCCACCGGACGCGTCTTCTCACGCGTGGAGATGGAGGCGCTGGCGCGCCTGTGCGTGGAGCAGGACCTGATGGTGTTCACGGACGAGCCTTACGAGCACATCGTATTCGCGGGCCACCACCACCCGATGACCGCCATGCCCGGCATGAGCGAGCGAACCGTGACCATCTCCAGCCTTTCCAAGACATTCTCCTGTACCGGATGGCGGATCGGCTGGGCCATCGCGCCCTCAACCTTCACGGAAGCCATCCGCAAGGTCCACGATTTTCTCACCGTGGGAGCTCCTGCACCGCTGCAGGCCGCCGCAGCAACGGGACTCGCGTTCGACGCGAGCTACTACAACCAGCTTTCGGCGGACTACCGCGCGCGTCGTGACATGCTGTGCGCTTCCCTCCAGGATGCCGGTTTCAGCTTCACGGTTCCGGAAGGTGCCTACTACGTGCTTGCCAACTTCGCGGCCATCAGCGAGCAGAATGACGTTTCCTTCGCCGACTGGCTGGCGCGTGAGGCCGGGGTTGCGGCAGTCCCTGGCTCGAGCTTCCATCACAAGCGTTCGTCGGGCGGCTCCACCCTTCGCTTCGCGTTCTGCAAGACCGCGGAGACGCTGGAGCTGGCCGGCGAGCGGCTGATCGCCGCGTGCAGGCCCGCGTAATGTTCCCCGGCTTCATGGTGAACGCCGCAGGCTCCGGAGTATCTTTCGGTATTCACCGCCTCGGAATGCACGCCGACAACCGGATTAGCCCCTCATGAAGTGGTCGCTGCGACTCGGCAAGCTTGCCGGCATTGACGTGTACGTCCACGCCACGTTCGTGCTTCTGCTTGCATGGGTGGCGCTCATGGACTATCGCGCAACGGGCTCGATCGAAGGAGCCGCAAGCGGCGTGGTGCTGATCCTCACCGTCTTTGCGATCGTGGTGCTGCACGAGCTCGGCCACGCGCTGGCGGCCCGGCGGTACGGCATTCCCACCAGGGACATCACGCTTCTCCCGATCGGCGGCGTTGCAAGACTGGAACGCATGCCGCGCGAGCCCAGGCAGGAGCTTGCGATAGCCCTGGCCGGCCCTGCAGTGAACGTCGTGCTGGCCACCATGCTCTGGCTGGCGCTCACCACCCTGGGCATAGACCCGCTGGCCGGAGAGTTCGCGTCAGGCAGCCCGTTGGTTGCGGGGATCTTCATGGTGCGGCTGTTCTGGGTGAACGTGATCCTCGCGCTGTTCAACATGATCCCGGCCTTCCCCATGGACGGCGGACGCGTCCTGCGCGCGATCCTCGCCATGCGCCGCTCGCACGGCGAGGCCACGGAGATCGCGGCCCGAATCGGCAAGTTCTTCGCTGTCGTCTTCGGCCTCGCCGGCCTGTTCTATCTGGACAACCCCTTCCTCGTCTTCATCGCCCTCTTCATCTGGCTCGGCGCCGCGGGAGAGGCGTCCGCAGAAAGGCAGGCGGTGACGCTGGCCGGAGTTCCTACCGCGCACGTGATGATCACCAGCTTCCGCACGCTGCTGCCTCACGACAGCCTCTCGGTCGCCATGGACTTCCTGCTCAGCGGCTTCCAGCAGGATTTCCCGGTAGTCAACGAGAGGGGCGAGCTGCTCGGCGTGCTGACGCGTGCTTCGCTCGTTCAGGCACTGCGCACCAGGGGTCCGGAGACACCGGTGTCCGACGTCATGCGACGCACGTTCGAAACGGCGTCGCCGCACGAGCCCGTGGAACACGCGCTCTCCCGCCTGCGGGCCTCCGAGCTGCGCGCACTCCCCGTCGTGGACCGTGGCCAGCTGCTCGGACTCCTCACCATGGACAACATCGGCGAGTGGGTGATGCTCCAGACTGCGATGAGCAGGTCGTAACCTGCTCGCTCAGCCGCCAGTTCGGCTGCCGGGCCGGGTGGCGAATCGCCAGTCTCCAGCATCGTTCCGAAGGTGCTCGACAGCCGTCCGGAACTGTATCTTTCAGGTATGTCGCGCACCGAGATAACCACACCGGACGAGCTCCCGGACGAGTCCGTCGTCGAGCTGTCGCTTCGCCCCCAGCGGCTGGCCGAGTTCATCGGCCAGTCCAAGGTGAAGGACAGCCTGCGCATCTACATTGACGCCGCCCTTGCCCGCCGCGAGCCGCTGGACCACACGCTCTTCTTCGGACCTCCGGGACTCGGCAAGACGACGCTCGCCGAGCTCATAGCTCGCGAGATGGGCGTGAACATCCGCACCACGTCCGGCCCCGCACTCGAGAAGCCCGGCGACCTCGTGGGCACGCTCACGAACATGCGCGAGGGAGACATCCTCTTCATTGACGAGATCCACCGTCTCCGCCCGGTGATCGAGGAGTTCCTTTACCCCGCCATGGAGGACTACCGAATTGACATCCGGCTGTCCGAGGGGCCCAAGGCGCAGACCATCACCATGCCGATCGAGCGCTTCACGCTCGTGGGCGCCACCACGCGACTGGGCATGCTCACGCCGCCCATGCGTGCGCGCTTCGGCATCGAACAGCGCCTGAACTATTACCCCACGGAAGACCTCGAGCTTATCGTGAGGCGGACGGCCGAGGTGCTGGCGGTGGACATCTCCGACGAAGGCGCCATGGAACTGGCGCGACGCGCACGCGGCACTCCTCGTGTGGCAAACCGCCTTCTGCGCCGCGTTCGCGACTACGCCCAGGTGCGATCGGACGGCGTCATCACTCGTGAGGTCGCGCAGGCCGCCCTGGCCCTGCTGGACGTGGACGAGTTCGGCCTGGACGACATGGACACCAGGATCCTCAAGTCCATCATCGAGAAGTTCGACGGCGGCCCGGTAGGCATTGGCACCATCGCAGCAGCCGTTGGAGAGGACGCCAGCACCATCGAGGAGGTCTACGAGCCCTTCCTGGTGCAGAACGGCTTCCTCCAGCGCACTCCGCGCGGCCGCATGGCCACCGCACCCGCCTATCGCCACTTCGGCTACGAGGCGCCGCAGCCTGAGCAGCACCCGCTGCTCTGAGCGAATGGCGCAGGGCCTTCTCACCAGCGACTACGACTTTCACCTGCCGGAACACCTGATCGCACAGGTTCCTGCAGATCGTCGTGACCAGAGCAGGCTCCTGGTGGTGCACCGGGAGTCCGGCGAGCTCGAACACCGCACCTTTCGCGACCTCCCGGAGTACCTGGGTACGGGCGACGTGATGGTGCTCAACGTGACCCGCGTGCTGAGAGCGCGCCTGTTGGGAACGCGCGATTCGGGTGCCCCCGGTGAGGTCTTCCTGCTGAAGCGGCTGGAGAACGGGAGCTGGGAGGCCATGGTGCACCCGGGCGGCAAGCTGCGACCCGGCCGCAGAGTGCATGTCTCTCCGGAACTCTCCGTGATGATCGAGTCCATCACCGACCGGCGCACTCGAATCGTCAGGCTGGAGACGCCGCTCCCCGAGCACGAAGCCATCGAGCGCTTCGGCCACGTTCCGCTCCCTCCGTACGTGAGGCGGTCGGACGACGCGGCCGACGCCGAGCGATACCAGACGGTTTTCGCGCGTGAATCGGGCTCCGTTGCGGCCCCCACCGCCGGCCTGCACTTCACGCCGGAGTTGCTGGCCTCCATCCGGGATCGAGGCGTGGACATCACCGAAGTCGTGCTCCATGTGGGCGCCGGTACGTTCAAGCCCGTGGAAGTGGAGGACCCGGCCGACCATGTCATGCACGAGGAGTGGTACCGCTTGAGCGGCGACACAGCCCGGCAGCTCAATCGTGCTCGCGAAGAAGGAGGAAGGGTGGTGGCCATCGGCACCACGGCACTTCGCACGCTGGAAACCTGCGTCGGCGCCGACGGCACCTGCCAGCCGGGCGAGGGCGAGACGCGTATCTTCATTCGCCCGCCGCAGCAGGTACGCGGCGCGGACGCACTTCTTACGAACTTCCACCTGCCTCGCTCCACGCTGCTCATGCTGGTGTGCGCCATGGCAGGCTACGATCTCACAATGGCCGCCTATCGTGAGGCGGTGGAGCACGGCTACCGGTTCTATTCCTATGGCGATGCGATGCTCATTCTCTGAGCGAGGCTCCGGCTCTGCCCTGGCAATCGGTTCGGTCCGCAGCCGTGCGCTGTTCGTCCTTGTGGCGGCGGGCATGTCGCTCATGGCGTGCAGGACGACCACCACGGTCACCTACCTGCCGTCGCTCGAACGCCAGCGTCTCTCGCTGGAACAGGGCTCTGCCACCCTCGCGCAGTTCATGCAGGTGCAGTGTGGCGAGGTGCAGCGATCAGGCCGCACTGCGGACAGCGTCGTTGCACGCGTGATCGTGGGGGAGGATGGCTCGGTGAACGAATCCGAGCTGCAATCCAGCAGCGGAATCGGCACCGTGGACAACATCATTGGTGCCGTTACGGCGCAGCTCACCTTCGCCGACAGCGCATCGCGCCCGCCGGCAGGCGCCTCACGAGTGCTCGCCAGCTACGACTGCGCGGCGCCGGTGAGCGCACGCCTGAGGCTTCTGCAGCCGTGACTGCGAGCGACGGACCGGCGCACTCTCGCAGCATGCGCAGCGGCGAATCCGGCGTTGCTGCAAGTCCCGTCGTGACGCGGACCGGCCAGGCCGAACCGGGATCCGACGACAGCACGCGCCCGCTGGATATGGAACTGCATGCAACGGTGGGAAGTGCGCGCGCCGGCACGCTGCGCACACCGCGCGGCAACGTGCTCACACCGGCCTTCATGCCGGTAGGCACGCTCGCGACGGTGAAGTCGCTGGACCCGCGCGAGCTTCGGGCGTCAGGCGCCTCCATGATCCTCGCCAACGCCTACCACCTGCACATCCGCCCCGGCGACGAGCTCATACGCGACCTCGGCGGCCTGCACGAGTTCATGCAGTGGGACGGCCCCATCCTCACCGACTCCGGCGGATTCCAGGTGTTCTCGCTCGCAACGCTGAACAGGGTTTCCGAGACTGGCGTGGAATTCAAGAGCCACCTGGACGGCGCGCGCCTCGTGTTCACCCCCGAATCCGTAATGCGCATCGAGCGCAACCTGGGGGCGGACGTGATCATGCAGTTCGACCACGTGATCCCCGGACAGTCGGACGAAACCGCCGCACGGGACGCCAGCGAGCGCAGCATCCGCTGGCTCGCTCGCTGCCTCGCCGAGTTCCAGAAGCTCGGCCGCGAAGGCTGGGAGAACGAAGCGGGTGAGCGGTTCGGGTTCCCCGTGCAGGCGCTGTTCCCCGTGATGCAGGGCGGGGTGCACGCGTCGCTTCGCCGCGAGGCGGCGGCAGCCATTCGCGACATGCACGACTGGCAGGGCTACGGAATCGGCGGACTGTCAGTCGGCGAGCCCAAGCCGGACATGCACGCCATGCTCGAGGTCTGCCATGAAGCGCTCCCGGCAGACCGTCCCCGGTACCTGATGGGAGTGGGGTTCCCCGAGGACCTGGTAGAAGGCGTGGCGAGAGGGGTAGATCTCTTCGACTGCGTGGCCCCCACCCGCATGGGGAGGAACGGCACTGCCTTCACCAGCGACGGTCGCATGAACCTGAAGCGGGCGGAGTTCCGCAAGGATTCCCGTCCGCTGGACGAGGAATGCGATTGCTACACCTGCAGCACGTTCTCCCGCGCATACCTGCGCCACCTTTACGTGACGGATGAGATGCTCGGGCCGCGCCTTCTGTCGCTTCATAATGTACATTTCCTGCTCGCATTGATGCGCGAGGCGCGCCAGGCGATACTCGACGGCAGCTTCGACGGCTGGCGCCGCGACTGGCTGCTTCGCCACAACTCCCGGCTCAACTCCGGCTCATGACCTTCATCTCTGTACCGGCCACTCTCGCAATTCTTCAGCAGGGAGGCGGAATTCCGCTCCCGGCGCTGCTGTTCCAGATGGCAGCGCTGTTCGCGATCTTCTACTTCCTGTTCATCCGGCCGCAGCAGAAGCAGCGCAAGGCGCACGAGGCTCGGCTCATGGAGCTGAAGCGTGGCGACGAAATCGTCACCGCGGGCGGAATCGTGGGCGAGATCGTGGAGATGAAGAAGTCGGTCAAGGACGGGCAGCCTGTCGCCACCCTGGAGGACCGTATCACCGTGAAGAGCGGCGAGTCCCGTGTGGTCGTGGAGCGCGGCCGCATTGCCCGCGTCCTCACTTCTTCCGGATCGTCCGCTTCGTGAGCCTGCTGGATATCCACGTTCTCGGCTCGCCGATCCTGCGTGAGCGCGCAGAACCGGTGGTGGAGGTCACGGACGAACTGCGTCGGCTGTCGGACGACATGTTCGAGACCATGTACGCTGCCCAGGGAATCGGATTGGCGGCTCCGCAGGTGGGGCGCACCGAGCGGCTGTTCGTCTGCGACGTGGAAGACCAGCGCTATACGTTCATCAACCCGGAGCTGCTGCTCACAGAGGGCCAGGAAAGGGCCGAAGAAGGCTGCCTCTCAATACCCGAGGTATTCGGGGAGGTCACTCGTGCGGCAGTGGTTCGCATGCGCGGCCTGGATCTGGAAGGCAATCCCTTCGAACTGGACGCAAGCGGCCTCCTCGCACGCTGCCTGCAGCACGAACTCGACCATCTGAACGGGCGCCTCTTTCTGGACCACCTGAGCCTCCTGCGCCGACGGAGCGCGATGGCCCGCTGGGACAGGATGAAGAGTCAGTTCCCGTCGCTTCGGCGCACGCTCTCGCCGAAGGACATAGCTGAGCACCACGGCGGAGACGAGCTCTGACGCTGATGACCGGGGCATCCCGGCTGCACGACGCGTGTCCGCACCGGCCACTCATTCTCGACCGCTGCACCTGACACCGATGCGCATCGTCTTCTGGGGCACACCGGAGTTCGCCACCCCTGCCCTGCTCGCACTGCTGGGCGAGGGCTTCGACGTGGTTGGCGTGGTGACGCAGCCGGACCGCCCCAGGGGACGCTCTCGCTCCACTTTGGAGCCGAGCCCGGTGAAGCGCGTGGCCGTGCAGGAGGGTGTCCCGGTGCTGCAGCCCGAACGCCCGCGGGGCCCGGAGTTCATGGAGCAGTTCGCCGCCCTGGAGCCGGATCTTTCCGTGGTGGTCGCGTACGGGCACATCCTCCCCAGGGCCGTCATAGACCTGCCCGCCAGAGGCACCGTGAACATCCACGCCTCCCTGCTGCCGAAGCTGCGCGGTGCGGCTCCCATACAGTGGGCGATCGCCGAGGGGCACGAGGAAACCGGGATCACCATTATGCAGATGGTGCCGGAGCTGGATGCGGGTCCCATCCTGCACGTGATGAGCACGCCGATTGCGCCAGATGAAACAGGTGGCGAGTTGACGCAGCGGCTCTCGGAGCTCGGGGCTCAGGCCATAGTGGAGTCGCTCGCCCTGCTCGAAGCGGGGGTCGTGCAGCCCCGGGAGCAGGATCACTCGCAGGCGACCTATGCGCCCAAGCTGGACCGGGACACCTGCCGAGTGGACTGGGCCGAGTCTTCGGATGTGATAGCACGCCGGATTCGCGCGTTCGATCCGCTACCCGGTGCGTGGAGCATGCTGGGCGACACGGACGTGAAGCTGTTCGGAGCGCGCACGGTTCCAGACGCCGCAGGATCTCCGGGCGAGGTGGTTTCGGTGGACGAGTCCGGCCTGGTGATCGGGTGCGGTGAAGGTGCGGTGCGGGTGTCGCATGTGCACCCGTCGGGCCGCCGTCGCCTCGCTGCTTTCGACTGGTACCGAGGCAGGGGAGTGCAGGTGGGGGACCGGTTCGGCGCGTCGGCCTCGTGAGGCATCGCAGAGGCTGCCGTCCGGGCCTCTACGCAGTATCTTGTGAGGATATGCCGGAACGTCTCCATGACGGTCTTCGGCCTGTTCCGGGGGAGGGATCCGGATCATCCTCAAGTGCCTGCCGGCCCGCGTCGCCGGCGCGCCTCACCGCCAAGCGCCCTTGACCATTGCCGCCATGATGGACCGAGCGCCCGAAGTGCAGCACTCCGCTTCGAGCGGCGGCAATCGCACGCCCGGTGGTGGCGGCGGTCGCGGTGGTGGCGG
>CAYQAO010000010.1:0-25133 GCA_964415485.1 uncultured Gemmatimonadaceae bacterium | reverse complement strand
GGTCGCGGTGATGGCGGCTTCGGGCGCGGCCAAAAGCCCGCATCGGGGCGCGGCCGTCGGCCCGGTCGCCCCGGCGGAAAGCCCGGGCGGCATGGTGGCGGCGATGACGCGCATGTGATCACCGAGGCGCGTATCGTGGCGGCGCAGGTGCTCGAGGACCTCCGCAGTGGCGAGCTTCTGGACCCGTCCTTCGAACGGCGAGCCGCGGTGCTCGACCCGCGGGACCGTCGGTGGACGCGCGAGCTGGTCTGGGGGCTGTTGCGCAGGCGCGCGTGGATAGACGCCGTTCTCACCGAGCGCGTGCGCGGCGGTCTCGCGCGCCTGGACCCGGACCTTGCCGACCTGCTGAGGCTGGGCGTGCAGCAGCTGCTGCACATGGGCAGCGTGCCGCCCTACGCGGCCATCGCGCAGACGGTGGAACTGGCGAAGCGACGCCACGGCATCGGGGCGAGCAAGCTGGCGAATGCGGTTCTCAGGCGCATAGACCGGGACGGTCCGGAGCTCGAGGTGCGGCTGCCCCAGGACCCGATCGATGCGCTTGCCCTGCAGCACTCGCACCCGCGCTGGATAGTGCAGCGCTGGGTGGAGCGGTACGGGGAGGAGGAAGCCTCACGACTGCTCGTCGCGAACAATCGTGAGGCATCGGTGCACGCACGCCCGTGGGGTGTCTCGGCGGAGGAACTGGCGGAAGCGCTGAATTCCGCCGGCGTGCACACGGAGCCGTCCCCGTTCCTGCAGGACGGACTGCAGCTCGGCGGCATGTCGTCACTCACGGAGCTGGGCGCTTTCCGGCAGGGACAGTTCTTCGTGCAGGACCCGGCGGCGACGCTCGTCACTGTCTATGCGGCCGTGCCTCACGACAGCCTCGTTGCGGACCTCTGCGCAGCGCCGGGCGGGAAGGCCCTGGAGCTCGCGCGCACCGCGCGTGTAGTCGTGGCGGGCGACCGATCCGAGTCCAGGCTCAGGCGGGTAGCGGAGAACCTGGAGCGCCTTCGGGCAGCCAATGTCCTGCCGATCTGTGCCGATGCCGCGGAGCCTGCGGTGAAGGAAGTGGACGCGGTGCTGCTGGACGTTCCATGCACGGGAACGGGCACGTTCAGGCGGCACCCCGATGCCCGGTGGCGGCTGCAGCAGTCGGATCTTGCAGTGCTGGGTGCGCTTCAGCGGAAGCTTCTGGCCGGCGCGGCCGCTGCCGTCCGCAGGGGCGGCCTAATGATCTACAGCACCTGCTCACTCGAGCCGGAGGAGAATGACGTGCAGGTTCAACGCTTCCTGGCCGAGAACCCGGACTGGCGGCTGGATCCGCCGCAAGATTCCGGGATCCCGGCCGACATGATGGACGGCGGCGTCCTTCGCGTACTGCCGCAGCGCCACGGCGTGGACGGCGCCTTCGCGGCCCGGCTCCGGCGAGTGGCATGATGGCGGAATCCGACAAGAACAGCGGAGGACGGCGACTGCCCTCCAGGCGGCGCAAGAACAGAGGCGGAATGTCGTCATGGCCCGCCCTGGCAAGGGGTGCCGGTCCTTTCCTGCTCGTCGCGTTCGTGGGCTTCGCTGTCGCATACCTCTTCATGGCGCTCGTGGTCTTTCCGGGCGGCCCCGGCGAGGAGGAGATCGAGATTCCCAACGTGGTGGGGCTGTCCTACGACGAGGCCGTTCAGAGGTTGCGCAGCTACGGGTTCTCCCCCGAGCGCGGGGAGGAGCGGTACGATGCGAATGCGCCTGTTTTCACCGTTATCGAGCAGAACCCGCGTGCGGGCCTGCAGGACGTGGCCGGCGCCACCATTACGCTCGCGGTGAGTCGCGGTCAGCTGCGCGGCGAGGTGCCGATGGTCATGGGTCTCACTCGTGAGGAGGCGACGGCGGCGCTCGAGGAGGCCGGGCTGGAGGTTGGAGACGTATCCACGCGTGAGGATGGTTCGCCGCGCGGGCAGGTAGTGGCCACCACGCCGGCTGCAGGAACCTCCGTACCGCTGCCGTCCGCGGTGAACCTCGTCATCAGTTCCGGGCCTTCGCGAGTGGAGGTACCCGACCTGACAGGCCAGGAACTGCCTCACGCCCAGGCGCTTCTGGAACAGCTCGGCCTGCGCTCCACCGTTACCAGGGATACCTTGAGCTTCATGAGCCCCGACATAGTGATCGGACAGTCGCCCGCTGCCGGCCAGGCCGTACGTGCCGGCGCAACAGTGTCACTCACTGTTGCGGGACGTCCATGATGCAGCAGGCCGGTTCAGCAGCAGCCAGGGCGCCCATCCGCATAGCGCCGTCCATCCTGAGCGCGGACTTCGCACGGCTGGCGGACGAGATCGCGATGTGCGAGGAGGCAGGGGCCGACTGGATTCATGTTGACGTGATGGACGGCGTGTTCGTGCCGAACCTCACCTTCGGTGCCAAGGTCATCGAAACCGTGAGGCGCATTACGACGCTTCCGCTGGACGTGCACCTGATGGTGGTGGAGCCCGAGAAGTACTTCGACTCCTTCGCCAAGGCGGGGGCGTCCGTCCTGACCATTCACACCGAGGTATCGCCGCACCTCAACCGGCAGATCTCGCGCATCCGCGAGCTGGGCTGTGGTGCAGGTGCCGTCATCAACCCCGCCACCCCGCTGTCTGCCGTGGAGGAGATTGCGTCTGAGCTGGACCTGCTCCTCATCATGAGCGTGAACCCCGGCTTTGGCGGCCAGCGCTTCATCCCGTCCTCGCCAGGCAGGATCTCCCGTGCGCGCGCGCTCCTGAATTCCAGCGGCAGCCGCGCGGTTCTCGAGGTGGATGGCGGCATCAACCGCGAGACCATCGTCACCTGCGTGCGCGCCGGCGCAGACACGTTCGTGGCGGGCAACGCGGTGTTTTCTGCCAGCGACCCGGCACAGGAGATCAGGACACTGCGTGCGTTGGCCGAGGACGCGCTGCGCACCTCCGGCGCGGGCAACGCCACGCAGGCCGAAGGAGTGCGCGGATGACGGTGCGTGAGCAGTGGGCCGTGGTCGGCGGAGTGGTGCTGGTGCTCGCGCTGGTGCTCACGACGGCCATGCACTATCTCGGCGACGAGCTCTTTCCGGTGACCGTCGGATCCGAAGCTCCGGAGTTCTCAGCCATGACGCTCGACGCAGACCCGCGCGAGATGTCCCTGGAGGAGCACAAGGGCAAGCTCGTGCTGCTCAACATCTGGGCTACGTGGTGCACGCCGTGCCGGGAGGAGATGCCCAGCATCGAGCGCCTGCACCAGCGATACGCGGACAACGGGCTGCAGGTGCTCGCGGTAAGCATAGACAATCCCGGAATGCAGCAGACCATTCGCGATTTCGTGAATGAACTCGGCCTGACGTTCCAGATACTGCACGATCCCGCGAATCGCATCTCCACGCGCTACCAGGTTACCGGTTACCCGGAGTCGTTCCTCATCGATCGCAACGGCGTGATTCGCAAGAAGGTGATAGGCGAGACGGACTGGAGCTCGCCCGAGAACCAGGCGCTCGTTGCGACCCTGCTTGGCGTGCCGGTGGGAGCTCCCCTGCAGGATTCGCCGGACACGGTGTCGGCCTGGCCGGTCGGTCCCGCAATCGATCAGCTGGTCGAGTAGATGTCACCCGAGCTCCGCAGCATCGCTTTGCGAGCGCGCAGGTTCGTGCTCGAGGCGTTCTCGCAGCGACTGGCGTACAAGCTCGCTGCGCTGCTGGTGTCGTTCGTTCTCTGGCTCACGCTTCGTGCCGACAGCCCCATGGACGGCGACGTGCCCGTCAGGCTGGAGCTCGCGCTGGATACGTCGCTCACGCTGCTTGGCCCGCCGCCACAGATCACCGCATATGTGGTGGGCAACAACCGCGCGCTGAACCGGCTCACGTTCGACCCGCCCATCGTCAGGCGCGTGTTCGGCGCGGATACGCCCGATTCGGTGGAAGTGGAGCTCACCAACGAGGACGTGCTGATGCCGCCCGGCGTGAACGCCACAGTTCGCAGCGTGCAGCCTCGGCGACTGGTGCTGCGGTTTGCCCCGAGCCTCACGAGGCGCGTTCCGGTGATCTCGTCGCTGCGGCTGCGACCGGCCACCGGGGTTCGAATAGCGGGTGCGGCCACCTTCATGCCCGACAGCGTCACCGTGACCGGCTCCCGGCGCGTGGTGCTTTCGATCAGTGGAGTCCCCACGGTGGACACGACCATCGTGCTTCGAGGCCCTGATGCCGTGCTGGTACCGCTGGACACGGGCGCCGTTGCGGTGGGCGTGTCTCCAGCCTTCGTGCGACTGCAGGTTCCCGTGGAGGTGGACTCCACGGCGAGCTTCTTTCAGTTCCTGCTTCCCTTCCGCTCGCGGTGAGCGACCTGTTGCGGGTGCTGGGGGTCGAGACGTCATGCGACGAGACCTCGGCCGGCGTGGTGGAGGGGAACGGTGGCGTCGTCAGGCAGCGCTCCCTCGTGATCCTGTCGCAGGATATCCATCGCGTGTTCGGCGGCGTGGTTCCGGAGATTGCCTCACGACAGCACCTTACCGCGCTCGTGCCGGTGGTGGAGCGGGCGCTGGCAGACGCGCACCTCGACCTGTCCGAACTGGATGCCGTAGCGGTTACCCATGCCCCGGGACTGGTTGGCGCCCTCCTGGTGGGAGTGTGCTACGCCAAGGCCCTCGCGCACGCAGCCGGCAAGCCGGTCGTGGCCGTGCACCACATGGAGGGGCACCTGTTCGCTCCGTCGCTCGAGTCGCCTGACGCGAAGCCCCCCTTCACCGCCCTGCTGGTGTCCGGCGGCCACACCATGCTCCTCGACGTGCCGGAATGGGGACGCTACCGACTCCTCGGCGCAACCCGCGACGACGCGGCGGGCGAGGCCTTCGACAAGGTGGCGAAGCTCCTCGGCCTGCCATACCCCGGCGGTCGGCACGTGGAGAACCTGGCCAGGCAGGGCGACCCACGCGCGATCCGCTTCGCCCGGCCCATGCTCCGGCGCGACCAGAAGCCGGGCGACGCAGACTACTACGACGTCTCCTTCAGCGGCATCAAGACCGCAGTACTCCATGCCGTTCGTGGTGCGGCGGACCTTGATGAGCAGAAGGCACACATTGCGCGCGGCTTTCAGGACGCTGTCATCGAGACGCTCGTGGAGAAGACGGCGCGTGCCGTGGAGCAGTTCGACAGGCCGCGCGTGATCCTGGGAGGAGGCGTAGCCTGCAACGCCGCGCTGGTGGAGGCGATGGGCAACCGGTTGCGCGACCGCGGAGTACAGGTGCACGCTCCGTCACCGCGCCTGGCCACGGACAATGCTGCGATGATCGCGCGTGCGGGTATCTTTCGCCTCCAGAACGGCGAGCGCGCCGGGCTGGAGCTGGGCGCTCACGCATCCATGCCACTGCCGGGCCTCGAGCCTGCAGCCTGATCCCGACATGCCGGCGGCCAACAGGAACACATGATCCAGTCTCCGATCGTTCACCAGCCCACAGTCCTGGACCTCGGCATCATCGAGTTGACCGGGTTCGGCATCGCCGTGCTCCTGGCGTTCGTCATCTCGCAGATCATCGCCCAGTCCGAGCTGCGTAGGCGCGGACACGACTATGAGGCCGATGCAATACCGGACCTGATCCTGGCTGCAGTGCTGGGTACCGTGATCGGCGGCAAGCTTTACTACGCGGTGCTCACCGGCGACTGGGGAACCTTGCTCAGCCGCGCCGGCCTGGTGTTCTGGGGCGGTTTGCTCGGCGGCATCGCGGTGACGGGAATCGTCGTATGGCGGAAGAAGCTACCGGTGTGGCGCATAGCGGACGTCGCCGGAATATGCATCGCCGCCGGCTACGCGATCGGCCGAACGGGATGCTGGGCGGTTGGCGACGACTACGGGCGCCCGTGGAACGGGCCGTTCGCGGTGGAGTTTCCCAACGGCGCGCCGCCGTCCACCGCTGGGAACATGCAGCAGTTCTTCGGAGTTCCCATGGAGGCCGGTGTGGCGCCCAACACCGTACTCGCCGTTCATCCCACGCAGTTGTACGAGACGGCCATGGGCTTCGTGATGTTCCTCCTCCTGTGGCGCATGCGCGATCACAGGCACGCCGAGGGCTGGCTGTTCGGCGCCTACTGCATCCTGGCGGGGATCGAGCGGTTCATCGTGGAGTTCTTCCGCGCCAAGGACGATCGCTTCTTCGGGCCACTCACCGCCGCGCAGATGATCGCCATCGGATTCGTGGTTGCGGGCGTGACGATCATGGCCATGAGGAACAGGGGTCGCGACGCGCTGGCAGCTGCCTGAGGGAGCAGTAGCGACGGAGGCGCGGCCGCAGGCCGCGCCTTCAATAGCCCGTCACACCCTCTGCCGTCGCCCTCCGCCCCACTTCATCCAAGACGGCGCAACTCGCCACTCTCGCGCCACCATGCTGCCGCCGCGAAGCAGCTTCGGTTCCTCAACGGTGACGAAGGCATTCCGGTCGTGCTTGTCCACTATGTCGAGCACCTTGTCTATCTGCGCGCGGTGCACGGCAACGTTCACGATCTCCACGTTGCCCTCACGACCAAAGCCGCCGTACTCCGTCACCCCGTGCCCGAGTTCGCGCAGTCCCTCGGCGATCTCCACTCCCGCGGCACGCGACACTATGCGAATGGTCGCCCAGCCGTAGGCAACTGCCTGCTCGATGGTGACTCCCACGAAGGTGCCCGCGGCATACCCGCCTGCGTAACCCAGCACGTGCCAGATGCTGTCCACGTGCGCGATGGCACTGGCCACGGCGAAGATCCAGATAAGGGCCTGGAAGAATCCCAGCCCGGCCGCGAACACGCGGCGCCCGCGCACCGCAAAGAGCACGCGCATCGTGTCGCACGAGACGTCCACGATGCGCAGGATGAAGATGAGCAGTGCACCCACCGGAGTGGCGAACAGCGCGTCTAGCTCGGCCATGACTCGATTGTCGTCGTTTTCTGGTTACGCCTGATGATAAGCGTTGTCCGGAGCAAATGCCGTGTCGCCGCGGCCTGCTTCGCGTGCCCGCGTCTGCAGCCGCAGCAGAAGGCAACGCGATTCGTGAGCGACGTCACTCCGGTGCGTCCAGCGTAGTGCGTTCGAGCACCACCACCGCGGCTGCACTGTTCGAGTCGTGAGTGATGGTCACCCACGCGCGCGTGGCGCCGAGTCTCGCCGCTGCGGCCGCTGCAACTCCGTGCAGCCTCAGCGACGGACGGCCGTCGGGAGCTCCGAACACCTCCAGCTCGCGCCAGCTCATCTGTCGTGCAGCTGAATCCGCGGAGAGAGCCTTGAATGCAGCCTCCTTCGCGGCGAAGCGGCCCGCGAAGTGTCGAGCCGGCTCGGCACGCCTCGTGGCGTAGCGGCGCTCCTCGTCCGTGAAGAGGCGCTTGAGGGCTCGCTCACCGTGGCGCTCTATCAGCCGGGCGACACGCTCGATCTCAACGAGGTCTATGCCGATCCCGACGATCACGCGTGCCTCCCAGGGCACCCTGCAGCGGCGACGTCGAGCGGTCGGCAGCGCAGTGCAGTGATCACCTGCGAACCTTCCAGCGCGAGACTGACGGACGTTCCTCAGGATCCGGCTTCGGAAACTCCCTCAGCACGGGAGCCGTGCGCATCCAGGCACGTTCCGCCTCCACGAAGCAATCCACGAGTGCGTCGCGCCATACTCTCCACTCGGCGTAGGCGCGTTCCGGTGAAGCCCGTCGAGCGGCCGCCGACGTGGCGTCCAGCCGGTCCAGTGCGCCGAGAAGCGGCTCCACGTACTCCTCCAGTTCCGCAAGCAGCGCTCGACGGTCGGCCGGTTCGTTGTGGAAGCGCTCCGACGAGAAGCTGTCGAGCACGCCGAGTATCGAGGCGCGAATCTCGTTCGCAGAAACCGCTTCCAGCTTGCCGCCGGCGTCAGGCGCCTGTTCCAGTCGAAGGCGCGCCTGCAGGAATGGGGCGAAGAAGCGGTCATGATCCTCACCCGGATACGCCCTCCGGGATCCGGCAGCCCGGGATGACCGCATTACCTCGCCGACCGCGAACACCTCCTGTTCCAGCCTGACGACCAGCTCGGACAGGCGGTCGTCGCCGGAGAATGTGAGCCTGTCGCCGGAATCGAGATGCAGCTCGAACACGCCGGCGGACAGCCGCGCTCCGGCAACGGAGCGCACGGCGACGTTCAGCGCCCGTGTGCCTCCGCCCTGGTTGCCGTCGGCAGGGTCCAGATACAGCGCATGCTCTCGCAAGGCCACGCGAAAGCGGCCGGACAGCTCGCGTCCCCCCACACTGCCGGTTACGGCGGCATTCAGGGGTTCGGGGGACGCGGCCGCCCGGGGTTCGTCAGGCACGGCTCGCGACCAGGTCCGCGTCGTCCGAGGTCACGGCGTACATGGCCTGCAGCACCGCGTCCGTGTCGGACAGGTCGTCGAACAGCGATGCAGGGCCGCACGCGGCGAGCTCCTGCCTGGAGTAGCGACCTGTCGCGACAGCCATGCTGCGCGCACCGATACCCTGGCCGCAGTACACGTCTGCCGGCGTGTCTCCCACGATGAGCATTCGTGAGGCACGGATCTCCCGCCCGGAGTGCGCCGACGCCCGCTCACGCGCGATCGCGGGAAGTGCCGGGCGGTGGTGATGGTCGGACCCGTAGGCGCCGAACACGAAGCGATCCGGGTTCAGTCCGGCGGCGGAAAGCTTGATGCGGGCACCAGTGTGGATGTTCCCGGTGAGCAGCCCCACCATTACGTCGCTTCGAGCTTCCAGCGCGTCCATCAGGTCGAGCACGCCGCCAAAGAGGTGCGGACGCGAAGACTCGTCCTGCACAGCCTCTCGAAGTCGCCACACATAGCTCTCCAGGACTGCAGGAAGGTCCCGTTCCACGCGATCCACGGGAACTCCTTCCAGCAGCATCAGCTCGCGGGCAATCTGCGGGTCGGTCTTTCCGTCGTACCTGTACGACGCCGGACCGGAGGTCCCGAACACCTCGACCAGTGCCCCCTCCATGGCACGACGGCCCGCGCCATCGCTCCAGAGCAGCGTTCCATCTATGTCGAACAGGATTACTCTCATGACACTCCCCTGCCGCCAGGCGCACCGCGCGTCGTCGCGACGGGCGCATCAGTCGAGGGACCACGCCGCACGAGCACGATCCCCACGAGAATGAGAATCGCCCCGGCTATCTGCCAGAGCGTGGGTACCTCGTTCAGCATCGGCCAGGACACCAGCAATGCGATGGCCGGCTGAAGGTTCAGAAACATCGCCGTGTGGGTGGGGCCAATCAACCGGATGCCTCGGTACCAGAACACGTACGAGAGAACCAGCGCCAGCAGGCCGCTGTAGGCGATGGAGCCCCAGGCGAGCGGAGCCACGGCATCCCACGTTGTGGTCACGAGCGTGGGGTACGCCACCACCACGAGCAGAAGCGTGCCGCTCCACATGGTTATCGCGTGCAGCTTCAACCCCTCCACCCGAACCGTGAAGGGCTGCAGCAGCACCGAGTACACGGCCCAGCACATGGCAGCGCCGAAGACGAGCGCCGAGCCAAGCAGAGTGGTGGAGTCACCCGTGGACTGCTGGCCACCATACACGATCAGTCCTATGCCCGCCATGGAGAACGCGATTCCTGCAACCCCTGCCGCGGAAAGTCGCTCCGTACCACGGATACGACCGAGGGCGGCCACCAGGGCGGGGACCGCGGCGAGGATCAGCGACGCGCTGCCGGCCCGCGTGCGCGCTATGCCCTCCACGAAGAACACCTGGTAAAGACCGTTGCCGATGAGGCCGAGGGCGAGCAGTGCCACGGTGTCGCGCCGGGAAGGCCAGCCGCCGCGCATGAAGACCACTATCATGGCGAGTGCTGCGGATGCCAGCACCATTCTGGCGCCGTTGAACGCCATTGGTACGAGCACTGTGGTGCCGAACTTCATCACCGCGAAGTTCACACCCCATACGAGCGCCATTGTGGCGAGAAGGGCGTCCGTCAACCAGACGCCCGACCGTGCGCCACTGGGGGCGTGGTCGGGCTGGTCGGCGCCCTCGATGCGAGAGGCCATTACGGAAAGCTAGCTGTCACCGGCGCCGCAGGGTAACGACTACGGAGGGGAGGGTAGTTAGCTTGCCGTCCATGCACGTTGCCTTCGCACTCTTCGCCGACGCGGCGAACCTCTCCCAGGAAGGGAAGCTCAACATCCTTGGCGTCTTCGATGCCGTGCAGGTAGGTCAGACGCCGGCCATTCACCCGCGTGCGCACCTGGTGGTCCGACTTAAGGCCACCAGCGACGACGTCGGCCTGCACCAGTTGCAGCTCCGCTGGATGGACCCGGAGGGCAATGAGCTCTGGAGCAGCGAGGGTGAGCTGGAGGTGGGGGCCGCGCCGGGGATGGAGGGAGAGATGGACGTGCCCGTGATAGTGGCGGTTGACCTTCCCATCTCGATGGCGGGTCCCTACGAAATGCGCATCAGCCTGGACGGCTTTCCGGCCGAGGACGTTCGCCTGGACGTGCACGAGGCGTCGAAGATGATGGGGATGACGCCGACTCCGAGCGGAATGATCAGTTAGCGAAAGCGAGAAACGCCGGCGCGGGCCGGCGTTTCCGTGTTCCTGGTCGGCAGGCTGCACTTTCTACCGTACCCTCGCCAGCGACAGGATCACATCGCTCGCGCCGCCTGACGACTGGAGGCTGGGCTTGAGCGCACCGGCTCCCGGCATTCGCCAGCCCAGCTCCGACATCTCGCGCTCGCGCAGTCGAATCTCGAACCCGGCTGCCACGTCGCTCGCCCCTTCAAGTGCCCGGGACCTGCTGAGCGTCGGCCCGCTGCCGGACGACGCAACGCTCGCCGCCGGCGGCGAGAGCAGCTCGCTGCCATTGACCACCACCGTAGCGGTCGTTCCGTCGGTTGATGCGATATGCGTGAGCGTAAGGACGTAGTCATGACTGCCACTCGCGGCACCGTTCAGGCACAGCGCACCGAGCTGCGCGAGAGTTCCCTGCACCACCTCGCCAACTGAGAGCGTCCTTCGCGTTTGCGAGTTGCACGACGGCGCAGTGCTCCCCTGCAGCGCAGACGTGACGGCAGCTGCATTCGCTCCCACACGGAATCGCACGTGAGCGGATCCACCCGACTTCAGCGACAGGTCCTGGCTCTGCCCGTTCGCGAGCGAAACCGTACTCAGCGTGGCCAGGTCGAGCTCGGTCATCAGGCTCCGCAGGTCCCAGCTGCGCAGGCGGAACTGCTCCGGCGCGGACGCTGTCGCGCGGAAGTGGTCCACGGCCATGGCGTGCGACCAGTCCGCGACCCAGCGACGGCCGGATGTGCCGAGCGCCGCGTCGAGGTTCGCAAAGCCGATCGTCTGCGACCCGGCCAGTGCCCGCCACAATGACATCTCGTTGCCACCGGCCCGATCGGCCGCATAGCGCAGGAAACTCCAGGTGGCGCCGCGAGTGGCAAGGTTGTCATCCATCTCGTAAGGCGACTCCGTTCGCGGCGTCTTCATGTACTCTGCCAGCCTGCCGAAGTTGCCGCCGCCGTACGAGTTGAACGCCTGAACCGCACCGGCTTTCGCGCGCAGCTTGTCCACGTCCAGGCGCTGACGTGACGAGAGGCCGCTCGCCTCGTAGAACAGGAGCTCCTCGGCGATATGGCTGAGCCCCTCGTTGAGCCACACCGTCTCGAATGCACTCGCGTTCGTCTCGAAGAGGCGTCGTGAGGCATTGATCAGGTGCTGGTACTCATGGCCGATCGTGGCGAGGGTACGGCGCAGCACGAAGTCGCGAGTACGGCGATTCCCGTTGACCTCGCCCTCGGGATCGGGCGCCAGCATGTAGAAGAGCTCTGCCTGGTTGCTGGTCTCGCAGCCCTGCAGGCCATTCCTCGTTTCCGTCGGGAACAGGTCCCTCGAGAAGAAGAATCCGGCCACGAACGAGTTCGACTCGCGCGGCGTGAGTTCGTTCACTGCACTCGTGTACAGGATGACCACGCGCCCGTTACTGTCCACGTCCCGCGGCTCGCCGAAGGCGCGCGTCACCACCGGGTGGATGAGCGTATCGAACGTGGTTGCAATGTGCCTGTACTGCGCATCGGTGAACCCGCCTGCGGGGTTCTCCAGGTCCTCCGCGATGATCGCATGCTCGGACACCATCACGATGCGCGCGTCGCGCAGCTTCGGCATGCCGCACGCATTGCTCGAGCTGACGTTGAACATCAACCGGCCGCCAACGCTCAGGCGGAAGGTGTCGCGCAGGTTGCCGGAGCTCACCTCGATGCGAGCCATGCCCTCCGCAAGGGCGTAGGCCATTCCGCGCTGGTCAATGCTGGCGATTCCGGGATCGAGCGAGGTCCACCTGACGCCGCTCACGGGAACCGTCTGGCCGGTGGCAGTGACTCCGACCGCACTGAGCATCACGGAATCTCCGATCTCCAGCGACACGCTCGGCGAGACGACGCGGAGCGCCGTAGGCGGCTGGGACGAAGTCGGATCGTCACCGCAGGCCAACACTCCGGCGATCGCGAAAAGCGCAAGCACGGCCCTCGCACGCATCGGAGCAGTCATTCCTTCACGCATCAGGGCAGTCATTCCTTGCGAAGGGTTGTGTCGTGAGGCGCCTGCGGTGTCCCGGCGACTCATCTGGAACCGGCGAAGGGTATGCCGTCAGGCCGCGCCGGCACCTGTCGGCAACCCGACGTATCGCCGCGCAAACCGAAACCGCTCGAGCAGACCATGCGCGTAATCATCCGTGCTGCCGTCCAGCGTCTCCAGTGAGAACCCGCCCCGCCCCACCGCAACGTGAACCATGCGAAGCTCGCCCAGTCCAAGCCCCACGTGGGTAATTCGACCATCCGGCCTGTCTGAAAAGAAGAGCAGGTCTCCGGCCACGGCACTGTCCAGCCCGCCAGAAATCGACGCCCCTGCCTCCGCCTGCTGCCACGCGTCCCTCGGCAGCGTTACCCCATGCACCTCGAAAACGCTCTGCACGAATCCGGAACAGTCGCAGCCCCACGGAGATACCCCTCCCCACACATATGGAGCCCCCTCGAAGTACACCGACCCGAATCGCACCGTCGAGCGCGCGTCGCCCAACGGGAACTCCTCTCGCAACTCCGCCGGCGGAACGGCCCTGCCGAACTCTATCCGTTCATCCGGATGAACGAATGCACCGACCGGAAGGCCGCGCAGGTGACCGTCCGGACCACGGACCACACAGCCGAGCGATCGGCGGCCAACCGACGGCCACTCGGCAATGGGCACGGACCCGATGGATGAGGCGGGAGCCAGGTAACCCGCGTGCATCCAGCCTTCGTATCGGTCGAGCCCCCGTACGTGATACCAGTCCCCGCGCCGCTCCAGCAGTTCCACCGGATGCCAGGCAAGGCGCTGTGATATCTGCGGAGATGAAACCCGCGGCTCGCCGTGGATCGGCGCTATGGCCGAGCGTACGACCGCCATGCGTTCCCCCGCGGGAAGGGTGTTGGCTGGTGCGTCAGGTGAGGTGCTCATGGTGCTGGATAGTATCCGGGTGCTCGAACGCCTGCGAGCCTCCACACGTTGGACGGCGCTCGTGAGACTCGTCGGCGCCGCGAGGCTGCAGTCAGGCGTCGGCCAGCCCGGGGATGCCGGACGCTCCCTTCGACAATCGAACCGCACGTTCCACGGCCATTTCCAGTGCTTCCGAGCACAGGGCCGCCAGCGCGAGTTGCTCTTCCACGTCGGGCCCGGCGATACGCTCGTCATTTCCTGGCAGCGGACAGACCGCGAAGATCACGTCTCCATCGAGCAGCGTTCCGGCGGGCCTGATTCGCCGGTGCAGCGCACCGGCAGACGCGCGCGCCAGCTCCTGGAGCTCGACTCTCGGCACCGGCCGGTCCAGGGCGACCACGCTAAGCACCGTGTTGCCCCCCACGGCATCGCCGAGTATTCGTGAGGTGCCTGCGAACTCGCCGCCCGCACGACGGGCACCGGCAATCACTTCACCGCTGGACGAGACGACGTCCCCGAACGCGTTGACGACGGTCATTGCCAAGGCACGTCCGGCGGGCCTCACGACTTCCGCCACGCCGAAGCCGCCCTTCATGGCGCCGTCGCGGCCGAGTGCCTTGCCGACAGTGGCGCCTGTGCCCGCACCGACACTTCCCTCTTCCACCACGTCCGACACCGCCGACTCGGCCGCCTGAATGGCCATCCCGGGTGTTGGACGGGCGTCGAACCTGCCCACCGGTGTCAGGTCAAAGATCACCGCGGCCGGCACGATCGGAACGACCCCGCCACCTATCGGCAGTCCGCGTCCCTGTCGCTCCAGCCATGACATCAGTCCCGCAGCCGCATCCAGGCCGTAGGCAGACCCACCAGTGAGCAGGATGGCGTCCACCCGATCCACGAGATGATCGGGCTGGAGCGTGTGCAGCTCGCGCGTGCCCGTCGCGCGACCCAGCACATGACAGGCTGCGCGAAAGGGTCCGTCCTCACCAAGGAGAACGGTGCACCCGGTTCCGCCGGCAAGATCGGTGGCGTGGCCTATTCGAAGGCGGTATGGGGAAAGCACGGCGCGGGGAACGGTGTCGGGAGGAAGGAGCTGGGCGTTCGAGGTCGGGGGTGTGGGGCGGGGCCAGGAAACCTCGCCGTCCTGTCATCCCGCGCGAGCGAAGCGAGTGTCGGGATCCACTTGCAACTCATGGTGGCCGGCTTCGGCGAAGCGCGAGCAGATCCCGACGCTTCGCGCGGGATGACACCAACAGGCAACACTCCCCGCCAATGCCTCACCCAACCTAGAACCTCCACGTCCTGAACAAGTCGAAGGTCCACTGCTGCGGCGTGGGCGCGAAGCCGCGCGCGGCGTCCGTGGTTCGGCAGTACAAAGCACTGGCGCCGGGTTCCACACCAGCGGAGAAGATGAGCATCTGGCTCAACCTGTAGTCCAGCTTCACTCCGAGCGAGCCGGCGAAGTCCGTTGCACGAAAGCCTCGTCCGTAGGCAGCGTCCACGACCTGGCAGAGGCCGGCGTCCAGTGACACGAACGCGCGATCGGACACCTGCAGGCCCAGGCCGAGTCGGGAGCCGGCCAGGAGCGTCTGCGACGCGTCGCCGAAGCCGGTTTCAGTGGCGTCCAGTCCGCCGGCCTGGAAGGTCACGTAATCGAACAGGCCGCCTGCCGCCCGGTCGGTGAGGTAGCTGCCGAGCGACGAGATTGCGAGCGCTGTGGCGGTCTGCTGGTTGGAACGTTGCACTCCTCCCACCTGCAGGCTGGGCACGCCGAGCACGAGATAGCTGAGTGCATCGGACTCCGTGATGCGTGTGTCGTCCGCACCCACGAGATTGAGTTCCGGATCCGCCAGCGTACCGCCGATGGTGGCGCGAATGCGCACGTCCGGTTGTGCCGCACGAGGATCCACGCGGCGCACCGTGTACAGCGCGCGAATGTCCAGCGCCGGGTTGAACTCCGGCTCGCCGAAGAAGCGAACGGTTCCCTGCTCGATCTCGAAGGTGCGCTGCACCACGCCGAAGTTCAGGCGGTAGGTGCCGCGATCCGCGGTGAGTGCACCATCGAGCGCCAGTCGCTCGATGGTGCGACCGCCGGGCTGGTCCGCGGCGGCCGCACTCGTGAGGCGCAGCCGCCCGCCGAGGCTCACGTTCGCCTCCGGCCCGCGGAGCCACACTTCGTCGCCCATCACCACTTCCACGTCGCGCAGCGTGAGGTTCGTCACGGAGGACGGCGCTGCCGGCAGGAGCGTACGGTTCTCCACGCGCGTGGTATCCACGATGGCGTACAGCTCAGGATCGTCCAGCGCGATCACCTGCTTGCCGGTGAGTTCGGGCAGGTAAACAGTTCCACGCTCCACACGCACGCCTCCCGTGAGGACGAGCGCGTCGAGCGGTCCGCGCAGGCGCAGGTTGGGAGTGGTGGACACGTCCAGGTCGGCCAGGCGCGGGAGGCCCACCACGTGGAAGTCGCGCAGCTGCAGCTCCAGGCCTACCCTCGGCAGCACATCCGTGGGGAAGCCGATTCCCCCGCGCAGCATCAGCGAGGATGTGCGCTGTTCGCCGCTGGCCGCCGTAACGGACACCACCTCCACGCTGTCGCCGTGGAAGCGGAGGTCCGCGTCCAGGTTGCGCACTCGCACGGAGCCTAGCGCCGGGATGGTGGCGGCGCCGCCCGCCACAGCGAGAGAGCCGTCCACCCGCGGCGCGAACGGCGTACCGTCAAGCCGCGCGTCCACGGTGAACACGCCGTCCGCGTTGCGCATGCCGGGCACGAATGCCTCGATCACCGACAGGTCCACGCGCTGTGCCTGCACGTAACCGCTCAGCGGTTCGTCCAGCACGCGCTGCTCGCGCGGCAGGAGGGAGAGATCCATCGGAACGTCGGCGCGTGCGCGAAGCAGCACCGTGTCCTGCCGCGCGAGTGCCACCTCGGTCGTGAGGCGCCGGTGGTCGTAGTCCCCGCGCACGCGAAGTTCGCTGATCCGAAGGTCTCCCACACGCGTGCCCAGCGTGCGTCCGTCGAACGCAAACCGAGGCGCGTCGCGAACCCCGCGCGCGAGTACGGTGAGGTTCACGGTTCCGCCCAGCGGCACAGCTACCTGCGCAACGGAGCCCACGTCCGTGAGGGGCACGCGTTCGGCGATCAGCACCGCGTTGAGCGAGTCTATCACGGGCAGCGATCCTGCGGCCAGCAGTCGTGCCGCATCCGGGCCGCGCAGCGCCAGCGTGTCGAGGACTATGCCCGATCTGGACGCGGTTATCGTGGCGGGGCGGTCGAGCGTCCACGTGTTCTCCTCACCCGTGCGCGAGCGAACCAGTGCCGAGATGGAGTCCACCAGGAACCTTGTGGTGTTCGTCTCCTCGGCAATGAATGCTGCGGATGCGTGAACCGATGCATCCGTGGTCAGGTCCGCGTCCAGCCACACGCGCCCCGAGCCGGGTTCGTCCAGGCGAAGCCTTCCGGTTGCCGACGCTATGTCGAACCGGCCGATGAGCGCGCTGTCTGCCTGAAGGCGGAGGGTACCGGAGAGAATGCCGCGCAGGTCGTGGAGTCGTGCCTCGCCGTCTAGGCGCTCGGCGCGCAGCCCCGGAGTCGTGAGGCGACGGGCGGCTATGCCCGCACGAAGGTTGAGTCCGCCTTCCTCGAACAGCTGCGCGCCCGCCGAATCGGTCGTCGCATCGGGATTGCCGGTGGCGAGCGTACCCTCGAAGAGCGCATTCACCCTGATGCTTCCCGTCACCGCCTGATCCTGTTCGTCCTCGGGCTGCTCCTGCGCGAGATACCGCCTCCAGGCCTGCAGTGAGTCCGCCGCAACCTGCACCGCGAGCGAATCCCTGACTCCGGGAGCGAGCCCCAGCGCGCCGCCCGCGCTGGCGATGGCCACTTCGCTGTGCAGCTGCAGCGTATCCACGTACATGCGTCCGTTGCCGAAGCGCAGCAGCGCGGAGCCCGTGTCCACGCCTATCCGATCCACGAAGGACGGCAGCAGTGAGGCGCTCAGCTGGCCGGAGAGGTCGGCGCCTGACGAGCCGCTCACGGAGCCTTCCACGCGCGTGGTGATGGACGTGGGAGGAATGTCCAGGCGGTCGAGCAGCGTGGAGAAATCCACACCCTCCAGTCCCAGGGTGCCCGACGCAGCATACGCGGGGGCCTCGCCGTCAATCAGGGCGTCCAGCTCCAGGGTACCCGAGATTCCCGTCAGGCGCCCCGTCACGGCCAGGTCCGCAATGGTTCCCCGCACCTGCAACGGCCCGCTAAAGCTGCCGCGGAGCGGAACGGCCGGATACGACTTCGACAGCGTGGTGAAGCTCAACGGCTCGGCATGAAGATCCAGGTCATACCGAACGTACGTGTCTTCCAGCGTCACGCGGCCGGAGCCCGTGAAGTGGCTCCTGGGATTGCCCTCATCCGAATGGACCATCTTCAGGTCGCGCACCCGAACGTCCGTCCAGATGGAATCCAGGATCGCGGTTCCCGCAACGATGCCGCGCAGGCGCGGAAACTCCTCGTTCAGGTACTGTGCAGTCCGCAGGTCGAAGCTCTGGAAGTCCACAGCGAAGCCGCGGAACACCGCATCAGCCGGACTCGTTATGTCCAGCATTCCACGGCCGCCGCCGCGCGTCTCCGCGCCGGGAACGTTCGCGTCGCGGAACACGATGCTGGCAGTGTCCACGCGGAAACGATCGAGAGGCCCGCCGGGGCCTCGCACCATGCCGGACAGGGTACCGCGCCATGGCAGGGGAAACGGACCGCCGGCCAGCGTTTCCAGCATCGCGAAATCCACCGGATCCAGCTGGAGCGCCACATCCGTCACTCGCAGCACCGGAGCACCGACACCATAGGTCATGCTTCCGCGAAGTCGCGAGCCCGTGGTTCTCACGTCCATCTCGCTGAGCGCGTACTCCACGATGTCGAGGTCGTTCTCGTTGTTCCGGATATGCAGCAGCGTGGACCCGCCACCCTCACGAGGGAGCGTGGGATAGATCCAGGCTACGTCGGCGAGGCTCACCGAATCGCCGCGAACGCGAATGTCGTATCGAACGGGCAGATCGCTTCCCCACCAGATCCGACCGTCCGCGCTGCCGAAGGAACCGGGAAGCGCAAAGTGATCCACAGCCAGAAGCACCGAGTCGCCTCGAACCTGCACGTCGCCGCGCAGGTCGCGAACGCGGAATGGAGGGTCGTGCTCCACCACGTCCATGGATCCCACCACGAAGCGCTGGCCGGCGGAGTCCGGATGTGCGATTCGCGCATGCTGCAACCGGGCATCTATGTCGCTCCACCGCCAGCGCCGAACGAAGCCCGTGTCCGCCATGCGGATGTCCTCGTCCTCCCGCGCCAGGGCGAAAGCAATGGCGCTGTCGCGAGCCGCTCCGGTCAGGGTGCGATTGGGACGCCACTGCATCATGAGCGTGAAGTCACCGCCGTTGATGACGACGGAGTCGGCGATGATGAGTTCGCCCAGGCTTCCGCGCGGTCGTCTCGGACCGGATGACTCACGGCGTCCGAACACGCGCCTGAAGTTCCACTCGCCATCGGCGCCGCGGATCAGGCGCACGATCGGCCGTTCCACTTCCACGAGCGAAACGAGCAGGCGTCGGTCGAGGATGTCCCTGGGGTCGTAGTTCAGGCGAACCGGACCGGTGGCCACGAAGATGGAGTCGGTGGCATCGCGCAGCTCGAGCGAATCTACCGTGAGCTCCGTCAGAAGGTTGCCGCCGATCTCACCGATGTAGATGCGGCCGTTGACGGCACCGTTGAGCTGCGCCTGCACGAGCTGCCTCACGAGCCCGCGCCCGTACGGCGTCTGCGTGATCATCACCGCTGCGACGAGCACGAGCACGCCGATCACGCCGAGTAGCCCGGCGCTCACGAGCACGACCGCCCTGCGCTTCGTCACCGGGCACACCTCACGCTTCGAGCGTCCTGCAGGAACAGGACACTCGAAGCGCGCCGGGAACGAAACTCATTGCCAGTTCGCCGCGAGCCGGTCACCGCTAGAACGCCTGACCTATCGAGAAGTGAAACGTGAGATTCCGCAGGAATCCGCCGCGCGACTCCGGCTGGAACGATGCCGGACACGTGCCGCCCGCCTGCTCGTAGATGGGGCGGCCATTCACCACATCCACTACCGTGGCTGGGATCCTGTTACCCGGACTGACGCAGTAGAGAGGCGCAACGGACCCCGTGAGGGCCTCGTCGAAATATGCCACGCCCCGCTGCAGCTCATAGGGATTGTACCCGATGTCGAACCGGATCGGTCCCACTGGCGAGCGGGCGCGCATACCCACGCCGGGCGTCCACTTGAGCTGGTCGAAGCCGAGGTTGAACGAGGAGCTTCCGCGATTCCAGACCTCGCCCACGTCCATGAATGCCGTCAGCTGGATTAGGTCACGCAGAATGGGCGAAGGAAAGCGCAGCTCGAGGTTGCCCACCACGGCCGCGTTTCCGCCGGTTGGAACCGTGCGGTCGTAGTCGTTGCCGGGCGACGCGCGCAGGTAGGTGACCGTCTCTCCACCGCCAAGCACCGTGTCCACGGCTACGTAACCACGCGCCAGGTACACGATCGGGCCGAGCTCGTTCTGCCGGAACCCGCGAACCGAGTTGGGGCCTCCGCCGTACAGGCGCTCCTGAGGCGGCACGAAGTCGTCGCTCACTGCCGTGAATGCGGAACCGAGCAGCACGCCTAGCCTGACGCGAGCTGCGAGGATCCACTCCGGTGCGATCGAGCGATATGCGGCCAGGCTTCCCTGGATCACGTTGAAGCCCTGCCCGGACTCCGAACCCACCGCTACCGACGAGTGACGCCAATCCAGACGCGCCACCGTTCCACGCGACGGATTCACGGGATTGTCCGTGCGTCCTCGCTCGGCCGCAAGCGATAGCACGGCGAGTCTCTGGTTCCGTTGCACGCGGGAGCGATCGGCCTCCGAACAGAGATTGAACACCGCGCAGAAGAACGCCGGCTGAGCGTGCGTTCGACCGTACTCCATGCTGTACACGCCGGTGACGGGCAGTTCGCTGCCCAGACCGTTCGGCCACACGCGCGAGAGCGAGAACGCGATCGGCGTGTTTCTCAGGTAGGCGCGGTACTCCGAGCGGCGTTCGCTGTACAGGGTTATGGCCGGCGGCGTGCGCAGGCCGAGCAGGCGGGGCTGCCGGAACGTGGCGCCTATGTAGTAGTTCAGCGTGTCGCTGTAGGGGTCTTCGCGAATCTGCGGGAAACAGAGTTCAGGCGCGAAGTCGCCAGGCGCTCCGATACCGATCTTGGAGACGCGACCGGCCACTTCGAGACGGCGTGCGCCACCGAGGAAGTTCACGTTCGTGTATTCAGCCTGCGTTCGGAGACAGTCCAGGGTTCCGTATCCGAGGCCGAGCCGCGCCGTGTGCATGGGCGCCTCGGCGACGCGCACGATGATGCCTACCGAGCTGTCGGCGAAGCCTCGTATGGATCCCGAATCCAGGCCGATCTCCACGCGCTCGAAGGCGTCGGTGAGGTACAGATCGCGCTGACCCTGCACGAGCTGGCGCTCGTTGTACAGGGCACCGTCTCTCACTCCAAGCAGGCGCCGAACGGTGTTCTCCGACATCTGCTGCTCGGTGCCCACGCGCGGCGTGACCTCCACGTCCACCCTCGCGATGCGAGTGAGCGGACCGGGCGTGGCGTGCAGCACCGCATGCGCCGATCGTGCGGCGGTGTCCACCGTGAACGACCGTTCGACCTGCGCCTGGGGGTAGCCGCGGTTGCGGAGCCGTCGCTCGATGGCCACTCGCGCGCTGTCCAGCTTGTACTGGTCGAACCTGTCGCCCACCTGTATCGGCAGCTGGCTCGTGAGGCGGCGCGAGTCCGCCACGGCATCCAGGCCGGTGAAGTCCAGGGAATCCAGCACGAGCGCAGGGCCTTCCTGGATGGTGAACTCGACCTCGATGGTGAGCGGTGACGGCCGCTGCACGATCGTGTCCACCTGAACCTGGAAGAAGCCGCTCCTGCGATAGAAGAGGATGAGTCGTGCTACGTCCAGCCTGAACTGGTTCTCGTCGAGGCAGCGGCGCGAGCCCACGACGCCAAGTCTACGGCGAAGGAGGCTGGACGCCTCGGTAACGATGCCTCGCGCGAGGATGTCATCCGAGAAGGCGCTGTTGCCTGAGAAGCGGAGGGCGCGCACCTCCGTGTCGCCCGGGTCGCAGTAGATATCCTGCGCTCCGGCGGCCGGCGGTGCCGCGAGTGCAACTGTGGCGGCCGCGAGCCAACCCGCGAGGACGGACGGAGCGCGCCGCGCGGGCGCGCGGTTGCTCACCCTGGTAGCCGGTACCGCCCCGGCTGCAGTGCTGCCTCACGAGGAGGGGCGGCGTCGAGCGGCGTACGCTGAAGCAGCAGCTTCGCGAGATAGAATGCCGCCACTCCGGCACCTATCGCAACGCCGACGGCGGGCAGCAGCTCCGCCGCGGAGAGCTCCCTTCGATAGTAGTAACTCGGCCGATAAGCGGCGTCCGAACGCGGCAGGTCGCGGGTCATTCAGGCAGATGAAGGTGGCCGACGTTTCAAACGTGTTCGAGAATCGCGCTACCGGGACCTCGCTGCTTGGCGCGGCGCTTCACGTCCGCGGCAAGAGTGCCCAGATGCTGCACCGACACCCAGCGTTCCGGCCTGATGATGAGGATGGCGGTGGAAAGCGTGGCGATCGGGAAGTCCTGCACGCGGCCGTCGCGGCCGGTGCCACGAAATGTACCAGACTCCAGCGCTTTCTCGCTCAGGAGTTCGCCGACAACGCGGCGGAGCTGCTCCGCGCACGCATGCGCCACGATCTCCACGCGCTTCGGATCGCAGATGATGATGAAGTCGTCACCGCCAATATGGCCAAGGAAGTCCCGATCCGGGTCGTTTTCATTGAGCACGCCGCGAATGGAGGACCCGAAGCGGCGAATCGCCTGGTCGGCAACGGCGAACCCGAAGGTATCGGCGAACGGCTTGAAGTTGTCGAAGTCGAGGTAGCAGAGCGCGAATGGCTTGCCGCGCGCGATGCGGCGCTGGATCTCCTCCTCGATGGCCCGGCCGCCGGGCAGGCCGCTGGTCGGATTGCGGTCTGCCTCGCGCCGCACCAGTCGAAGCAGCGCCACGACGCGCGCTCGAAGCTCCCGCGGGTCGAACGGCTTGGCGAGATAGTCATCCGCTCCGGCGTCGAGGCCGGCCACGCGATCCTCCACCTCCGCCTGTGCAGTGAGGAGGAGCACGGGGATGTGCGACGTGAATGGATTACGCTTGATGGCACGGGTGACCTCCACGCCGGTCATGCCCGGCATGGCGAGGTCCAGGATCATCAGGTCCGGTTCGCGCGCCTGTGCGGCGGCGAGCGCAGAGAGGCCGTCCGGCGCCAGCGCCACCTCGTGGCCCGCCGACTGAAGGACGTCGCGCACCATGAGGCGCATATCCTCATGGTCGTCGGCGAACAGCAGATAGCTCACAATTGACGTATCTTCAACGGGCACGTAAGTTTGCCGCCCCAGAACGGCGTGTCAACCGGCGGCCTCGCCGGGGTGACTTCATTGTAGTCCCGCACTCGGGAAGGCGTGCCGAGGCTCGTGTCGGACCCGGGCGATCGCCGCCCGTTTGCCGAACACCCACCCGCACCGCTCCCGTATTCCATGCCAACCCAGCTCCGCGGCGCCAGCGAGCCCGCGCGCATCCGGGCGCAGGCCCGTTTCGCCTCCGGATCCCGCTTCGCCCGGTATGCCCAGGCACCCCGCATCGCACTCAGGGCCGCCGTGCTCCTGCTGGCCGTAACTGCCCTCGCGTGCCGGGGAGCGGACGGAGCCCCCGACCGGCAGACACTGGTAGACTCGCGCGATACCTACGACCCGCGCTCCCTCGACCCCGCGCTCTCCACGGACGTTCCCACTGGTCGCGCGGTTTCATACGTCTTCGACGGACTCGCGCGCTTCACTCCTGATGCCGAAGTCGTGCCGGCTCTCGCCGAACGGTGGGAAACGTCTCCGGACGGATTGACGTACACATTTCACCTCCGGCAGGGCGTGAAGTTCCATGATGGCTCGGATTTCACTGCACAGGATGTAGTTCGGAGCTGGCAGCGAGTGCTGGACCCGACGGTGAGAGGCGGGAGGGGCTGGCCGCTGTACCCCATTCGCGGCGCGCGCGCGTATGCCGACGGCTCCGCCAACGCCATCTCCGGGCTTGAGGTTCGCGACGACAGCACCCTCGTGGTAGTGCTGGACGAACCGTTCGCGATTTTCCCGAAGCTTCTCGCAATGCCGGTTGCCGCGGTGGTGCCGGCCAGCACGCCTTCCGACTTCGGCGAGAACCCGGTCGGAACGGGCCCCTGGCGCTTCGTGGAGTGGCGCCACGACGACTACCTGCTGTTCGCTCGCAATGCGGAGTACTGGGGCACTCCGCCCGCGGCCGAGTCGCTGCGGGTTCGCATCATCCCGGAGCCCAGCACCGCGATGGCGGAGTTCGAGAGCGGCAACGTTGACGTGCTGCTCATACCGGAGGGCGAGGTTCGACAGTGGGAGCAGACGGACGAACGCAGCGCGCAGCTTCGCAGCGTGGCGGCGCTCAGGCTCTTCTACGCGGCGATCAACACCACGCGGGGACCGCTGGCGGACAAGCGCGTTCGTCAGGCACTCAACCTGGCGGTGGACCGGCAGACGATACTGGACCAGTTGATCAGCGGACGCGGTACGCTGGCCGCGGGCGTGATCCCGCCGTCGCTTCCCGGCGCCGATGCGTCTCGTCAGGCGTACGCTTACGATCCGGACCGCGCACGCGCCCTGCTGGCCGAGGCCGGCCATCCCAACGGAATAGACGTCGAGCTGTGGGTGTCCACGTCGCAGCCCTTCCCTCGCATAGCCGAAGCCATGCAGGGCTACCTGTCGCAGGCCGGCATTCGCGCCACTATCGTGCAGCGCGAGGCCGCGTCGGTGCGCGAAGCGGCACGGAACGGACAGGTGGACATCATCGTCAAGGACTGGTTCGCCGACTACCCCGACGCCGAGAACTTCCTGTACCCGCTGCTCCACAGCGAGAACTCCGGTGTGGGCGGGAACCTCTCCTTCACGAAGAATGCGGAATTCGACCGAATCGTCAGCGCTTCGCGACGGGAGCAGTCGGATTCGGTGCGCAACGAGCTGTATCGTGAGGCAGACGCGATCGCCTTCGAGGAAGCGCCGATGATCTTCCTGTTCTTCTACAACGACCTGTACGCGATCCAGCCGTGGATAAGGGGGTTCGAACCGCCCACGATATTCAACGGCCAGCCGTGGGTGGATGTGAGCATGGGGACCAGGGACCAGGGACCAGGGACTGGGGACTTGTGAACTGCCGTCGCTTCTGTCCTCCCGCGTGAGCGGCATAGCCTCGAGCATCGGGATCTACTCACGGCGCCATCTGTCATCCCGCGCGAAGCGTCGGGATCTACTCACCCTGCACCGAAGCCGGCCACTACCAGTTGCAGGCAGATCCCGACACTCACTTCGCTCGTGCGGGATGACACGGAGGGAGAGTCTGTCATCCCGCGCGAAGCGTCGGGATCTGCTCACCCTGCACCGAAGCCGGCCACTACCAGTTGCAGGCAGATCCCGACACTCGCTTCGCTCGTGCGGGATGACAGCAAAGCATTGCGCGGGATCACAGCGTGGGAGGCAGTGCCCCAGTCCCCAGTCCCTGATCCCCAGTCCCTAGTTGTAGATGACGGAGAGGTTGTTCACAGGAGCGTAGCGAGGA
>CAYQAO010000009.1:20078-65741 GCA_964415485.1 uncultured Gemmatimonadaceae bacterium | reverse complement strand
GGCTCAAGACCGTACTGAAGGAGATCGTGGACGCGCAGGGCCGGTACATCGTGTTCATTGACGAACTCCACACGCTCGTTGGCGCGGGTGCGGCCGAGGGCGCAATGGACGCTGGAAACATGCTGAAGCCGATGCTGGCCCGTGGCGAACTCCGGGTGGTGGGAGCCACCACGCTGGACGAGTACCGCAAGCACGTGGAGAAGGACGCAGCGCTCGAGCGCCGCTTCCAGCCCGTGTTCGTGGGCGAGCCGACCGTGGAGAACACCATCGCGATTCTTCGTGGCCTCAAGGAGCGCTACGAAGCTCACCATGGCGTTCGGATCACCGACGGCGCCATCGTTGCCGCGGCCACACTTTCAAATCGCTACATCGGCGACCGTTTCCTGCCTGACAAGGCCATTGACCTGATAGACGAGGCCGCATCCAGGCTGCGCATCGAGATTGACTCCATGCCGCAGGAGATAGACGAGGTGGAGCGGCGGATCGTGCAACTGGAGATCGAACGTCAGGCGCTGCAGAAGGAGACGGACGCGAGCGCCCGGGAAAGGTTGCAGGCGCTCGAGCGTGAACAGGCCGAGCTGCGTGAGCGGGCAGCGGGAATGAAGGCCCAGTGGCAGCAGGAGAAGGAGACGCTTGGCGCCGTCGGAAAGATCAAGCAGGAGATAGATCAGGCTCGTGTGGAGGCCGAGCAGGCGACGCGGACGGGCGACCTGGGTCGTGCGGCCGAGTTGAGCTACGGCACCATTCCGGAGCTCGAGCGCCGCATGCGCGAAGCCGAGGAGCGCCTGACGAAGGAGGATGGCCGGCCCCGGTTCCTCAAGGAGGAAGTCACCGCAGACGACGTGGCAGAAATCGTTGCCCGCTGGACCGGAATTCCCGTACAGCGCATGCTCGAGAGCGAACGCGAGCGCCTCGCACATCTCGAGAGTCTGCTAGCCGATCGGGTCATCGGCCAGCCTGACGCCATACGCGCAGTGTCGGACGCTGTGCGTCGCGCACGCGCAGGGCTGCAGGACCCGAACAGGCCCATCGGTTCGTTCATCTTCCTCGGTCCCACCGGTGTGGGCAAGACGGAGACCGCGCGCGCGCTTGCCGAGTTCCTGTTCGACGACGAGCACGCGATGGTGCGCATTGACATGTCCGAGTACATGGAGAAGCACGCCGTCGCGCGCCTGATCGGAGCTCCTCCGGGATACGTGGGCTACGAGGAGGGGGGCCAGCTCACCGAAGCGGTACGCAGGCGTCCGTACTCGGTGATCCTTTTCGACGAGATCGAGAAGGCACACTCGGACGTGTTCAACATCCTGCTCCAGATCCTGGATGACGGAAGGCTTACCGATTCGCAGGGACGCACCGTGGACTTCCGCAACACGGTGATCATCATGACTTCCAACATCGGCTCCGCCTACATTCTGGAGCATCATGCGTCGGACTGGACTGCCGTGGAGAGTCAGGTGATGGGCGCATTGCGACAGCACTTCAAGCCTGAGTTCCTGAACCGCGTTGACGACATCATCGTGTTCAGGCCGCTCGGCGAGGAGGACATCGCAAGCATCGTGGAGCTGCAACTCGCGCGGCTGGAGCGGTTGCTGGCAGACCGCAAGCTGACTATCGAGCTGACGCCTGACGCGAAGAAGCAGGTTGCCGAGGAGGGCTACGATCCGGCGTTTGGAGCGAGGCCGCTGAAGCGCGCGATCCAGCGCCTGATCCAGAACCCGCTGGCGCTGGCGGTGCTCGAGGGCCGATTCTCGGACGGCGACCACATTCGTGTGGACGTGGGCAGCAACGGATCGCTCGTCTTCGAGCGAGTGGAGACACCGGAGCCGGTGGCGACGGGTGCATGACGCGGCGGGCGGGCGCACGCTGCGAGCCGAGTCAGGCGGCGATGTCTCTCCGCGTGGGGTGAGTGGCGGTTCGGACGCGCGGGCCGACGCGGACGAGCGGTGGATGGCGCGCGCCCTCGAGGAGGCGCGCGCCGCCGCTTCGGCCGGAGAGGTTCCCGTGGGCGCGGTGATTGTGCGCGAGGGTGAGGAGCTGGTGGCGACGCAGAACCGCATGATTCGAGACCGTGACGCGACCTCGCACGCGGAGCTCCTTGCGCTGCGTGCGGCCTCGCAACTACTGGGCGACCAGCGCCTCGCGGGCTGCACTCTCTACGTGACCCTCGAGCCGTGTTCCATGTGCGCCGGTGCAATAGTGCTGGCGCGCCCGGACCGGGTGGTATTCGGCGCCTGGGACGACAAGGCCGGATTCGGTGGTTCGGTTGGTGATCTTCTGCGGCACCCCCGATTGAACCACCGGCCGCAGGTGCTGGCGGGAGTGAAGGCGAGCGAGAGTTCGGAGATGCTGAAGGAGTTCTTCCGGAAGCGTAGGGCGTGTCTCGATCGTTGACACCCCCACCCGAAATTCATTACCATTCAAGGATGCTTCACGTAGGACAGGTGGCCGAGTGGTTGAAGGCACCGGTCTCGAAAACCGGCAGGCCCGCAAGGGTCTCGTGAGTTCGAATCTCACCCTGTCCGCTCGGCGGCCGAGCCCAATGGAGCCCGGCCGCTTTATCTTGCCTCGGCGAGCGACACGCACCCGCCGATGGACAGGTGGCCGAGTGGTCGAAGGCGCACCGCTGGAAACGGTGTAGGCGTCAAAAGCGTCTCGTGGGTTCGAATCCCACCCTGTCCGTATCGCGGCGCTCCTCCTCCGGGAGGGGCGCCGCGTTCCGTTTCGTGCGCCTTCGAACCGGGTCCGCGCAGCGCGGCCGCAGCGCGACACGCCCTCGCCGCGAATCTCATCGCCGCTATATTGCGCGGCACGATGCCCGAAAACACAACCACGCTCCTCGATGCCCGCGCCATGCGCCGCACCCTCAAGCGCATGGCAGACCAGATCGTGGAGTTCTCCAACGGCACCGACGACCTCGTGATCGTCGGTATCCAGCGCCGCGGCGTGCCGCTCGCCTCACGAATCGTCAGGCTCATAGAGGAGAACGAGCAGGTCGTCGTCCCCAGCGGTGCACTGGACATAACCCTGTACCGCGACGACCTCCAGACAGTCGGTCCGCGACCGGTGGTGGGACGCACCGAGCTCCCCGGCGACATCACCGGCAAGCGCCTGGTGATCGTGGACGACGTGCTCTATACCGGACGCACCGTTCGCGCGGCCCTCGACGAGCTCGCCGACTTCGGACGTCCCTCTCGCATAGCCCTCGCGGTGCTCGTGGACCGAGGCGGTCGCGAACTTCCCATTCACGCGGACGTGATCGGCACCACCGTGCAGGTTCAGGAAAACGAGCACGTTGACGTGCTCGTGGAGGAGCTGGACGGACGAGACGCCGTGGTGATAGCAAGGATGGGCGCATGAGCGGATCACTCGGGAAGGACCTGCTCGGCCTGGCGAACCTCTCCGCCGAACAGATCCGCCTCGTGCTGGATACCGCGGTGCCCTTCCGGGAAATAAGCGAACGCCGGATCAAGAAGGTCCCCACGCTTCGCGGCGCGACGATCGTCAACCTGTTCTTCGAGCCTTCCACCCGCACGCGAATCTCCTTCGAGTTCGCGGAGAAGCGGCTTTCCGCCGACACGGTGAACGTGGCCTCCTCAGGATCCAGCGTCACGAAGGGCGAGACGCTGGTGGACACGGCCCGGAACCTGGAGGCCATGCGCATAGACATGGTCGTCATCCGGCACGGCGCGTCAGGCGCCGCGCAGTTCCTGGCGGAGCGGATCGAGTCCAACGTGGTGAACGCGGGCGACGGTACGCACGAGCATCCCACGCAGGCGCTGCTGGACATGCTCACCCTTCGCGACCATTTCGGCACGCTCGAGGGAATTCGCGTCTGCATATGCGGGGACGTGCTTCATTCGCGGGTGGCTCGTTCCAACATCTGGGGGCTCACCAAGATGGGGGCGGAGGTGGCCGTCTGCGGTCCACCGTCCCTGCTGCCCAACGCGGTGAACGAGATGGGCGTGAAGGTGTTCCACCGCATCGAGGAGGGGATAGAGTGGGCACAGGCGCTCAACATCCTTCGCCTGCAGCTTGAGCGAATGCACGCGGGATACATTCCCTCGCTCCGTGAGTACAACCGCGTGTTCGGTGTGACGCGCCAGCGCCTGGAGCGCGCGCCTCACGACATCCTCATACTCCACCCGGGCCCCATGAACCGCGGAGTGGAGATCGACTCGGATGTGGCCGACGGGCCGCATTCGGTGATACTCGACCAGGTGACCAACGGAATTGCCGTTCGAATGGCGGTGCTCTACCTGCTGGCCGGCGGCCGGCCGGAGCTCGCCGAAGCGGCCAAGGAAGGTTCTGCATGACTACAGTACTGCTTCGCGGCGGCCGACTTGTAGATCCGGGCACGGGCCTGGACGAGACCGGCGACCTGCTCGTTCGTGACGGCCGGATCGAGCACGCCGGCCACCGCCTGGAGCGGGTAGAAGGTGCCGATGAGATTGACTGCACCGGACTGCTCGTCACGCCCGGCTTCATTGACGTGCACTGTCACCTCCGCGAGCCCGGGCGCGAAGACGTGGAGACCATCGCAACGGGTGCCCGTGCCGCGGCAGCGGGAGGCTTCACCGCCGTCTGCGCCATGCCCAACACGCACCCGGTCACGGACAACCAGGCCGCGGTCGGATTCGTGCTTCGGCAGGGGCAGCGTGCCGGTGCCTCACGAGTGTACCCTATCGGCGCGATCTCCGTCGGACAGGAAGGGAAGAAGCTCGCCGAGTTCGGCGAGATGATCGGCGCGGGCGCCGTTGCCGTGAGCGACGACGGGCGCCCGGTGATGAGTGCGCAGCTCATGCGCACCGCGCTGGAGTACGCACTCACGTTCGGCATTCCCGTCATAGACCACTGCGAGGAGATGACGCTCGCCGAGGGTGGCGCAATGAACGAGGGAATCGTGAGCGCGCGCCTGGGGCTCAAGGGAATACCGGACGAGGCGGAGGAGATCATGGTCATCCGTGACATCCTCCTCGCCCGCCGCACGCGCGGCCATGTGCACCTTGCGCACATGAGTACGAAGGGATCTGTGGAGCTCATCGAGTGGGGCAAGGACCGCGGCATCAACGTCACCGCCGAGGTGTGTCCTCACCACCTGTCGCTCACCGAGGACGAGGTGGAGCGCTACGACACCAATGCGAAGATGAACCCGCCCCTCAGGACGGCGGAGGACGTGGAGGCGCTGCAGCAGGCGGTGAAGGACGGTACGATAGACCTGATCGCCACGGATCACGCGCCGCACCATTACGATGAGAAGGAGCGGGAGTTCGCCGACGCTCCCAACGGGATCATCGGGCTGGAGACTGCGCTCTCGGTAGTTGCCACCTGGCTGGTGAAGCCGGGTATCATAGACTGGCCGACGCTGGTGGACAGGATGGCGGTCCGGCCCGCGAAGTTGTTCCGCCTGCCGGGCGGGACGCTTGCCCGCGGCAGTGTTGGCGACGTCACTGTCATAGATCCGGACCGGGAGTGGGTGGTGGACTCCTCTGCCTTCCGCACCAAGGGACGGAACACGCCTTACGAGGGACGCACGCTGTTCGGGAAGACGGTCTGCACCCTGGTGGACGGGCGCGTAGCATATCGCGAGAACGAGCGCGAATAGGGAGGGACATACAATGACGACCACTACTTCCGTTGCAGTTGACGCGCTCACCGAGCTGATTGCCGAACGGCAGCGGTTCGAGGGGTGGATCGCTGCACTCGACGAGCGCGCGGATACCGTGCCGCCGCACATTCTGTCTCGCGTTCGCGGTGACTATTCCTCCCGTCTTCGTACGGTGATTGACAGGCTGGGCGAGCATGCACCCGACCTTCGCGAGGCGATTGCGGGCCTGGAGGAACGGATGTCGTCCAGCAACGCAGCCATCAGCGAGCGTGAGGAGGCGCGTCTCGAGGGTGAACTCCGGGCATCCGTGGGCGAGTACTCGCCGGACAAGTGGCAGGAGATCCGCGAAGGCCTGGATTCCGAGCTGGCAGTCCTGGAAGGGGAGCGGGATGCGCTCCGCAAGGAGCTGGACGAGCTGAGGACCATCTACCAGCAGGTGGTGCCGCCCGCAGACGTGCAGGCGGATGTCGTGGACCTTGGTGCCACGCAGCCGCTGCGTCGCGCCTTCACCGAGCCGGAGCCGCAGGCACCCGCTGCCGGAGTCGCAGGCGGCACGTTCGAGCAGCCGCCACCGGCCGCTGCGGCTTCGGCACCGGAGGCAGTGCAGCCTCGGCACGACGACCGGGAGGATCTTCTGAGCGAGCTCGCCGTGTATGCCACCGACGGACGCGCATCGTCAGACGAGTCCGGTGCGGCCGCGGCGTCGGCTGAAGCGGCAGCAGCCGACGGCGCCAAGACCCTGCGTTGCCAGGAGTGCAACGCGCTCAACTATCCCACGGAGTGGTATTGCGAACGCTGCGGTGGGGAGCTGGCGACGATCTGAATCGTCAATCGCGTTCCCCGCTGACTGCGGGTGAAAAAAGAGGGGGCGCCAGTACCGAAGTACTGGCGCCCCCGTGCTGCTTTACGCCGCCGGATCAGGAAGCCGCAGCTGCCGCCTTGCGCGCCAGGCTGGACTTGTGCCGGGCGGCGTTGTTGGGATGGATCAGACCCTTACGCGCGGCACGATCGAGCAGGCTTACAGCGGCGAGACGCTGCTCTTCGGTGGCGGCAGGATCCTGGGCCTTCCTGAGGGCGGTGCGGAGCGCCGAGCGCTGCGCGCGGTTGCGCGCCCGCGCGGCGAGCGACTTCCGCATGTTCTTCTTCGCGGACGCGATATTCGGCAACGGGAAATCTCCGGAAAACGACAGGGTTCGCCCCTTGGGGCGTTCATGTTGAGCACGGAAAGGTATGGACACCCGGAATCGGTGTCAACCTGCGAGGTCGCTTTGACTTGGCCGCCGGGCAGGACTAGCTTCACCCCCGCCGAACCGGCCGCCGCGCCGCACAGCCGAACGTCGGCGCCCTCAACCTCCGGCACGTGGATCGAGTACAGCTCTTTCTTCTGATAGCGCCCGTCCTGCTACTCTCGATGGTCGCTCACGAGTACGCGCACGGCTACGCGGCCCTTCGACAGGGAGATTCCACGGCACTCCAGCTCGGGCGTCTCACCTGGAACCCCCTGAAGCACATAGACCCGTTCCTGACGGTGATCCTGCCCCTCATGACTTTCTTCGCGGGCGGCTTCATCTTCGGCGGGGCCAAGCCGGTACCGGTGGTTCCCCGCAACTTCCGGAACTACAAGCGAGGCGACATCATAGTATCGCTGGCGGGCGTGGCGGCAAATGCAGCGCTGGTGGTCGCCTTCACGCTGCTGATGATCCCCGTCGGCATGTTAGGCCAGAGCATCGCGGGCCTCACCGGAGCGGCCGCGATCACGCAGCAGATGCTCCGATGGGGCATTTTCTTCAACCTCATCCTGATATTCTTCAACCTGCTGCCCATACCGCCCCTGGATGGGTCGCACGTGTTCAAGTACCTGCTGCCCACAGGCTGGCGGGCCGCGTATCAGCAGGTCGGTCGCTACGGCCTGCTGATACTGGTACTCCTGCTCACGGTCGGCCGTGACGTGCTCTATACCTGGATGAGTCCAATCAGCTCCGTGCTCCGCTTCGCACTGCGAATCGTCTTCCCCTACATGCTGCCGGGCGTCGCCTGATGATTGCCGCTGCCGTACCCGGAGTCGCAACGGAGGCGCTGCAGTCCGACAGCGGATTCGTGGTGGAACTTCAGAGCTTCTCCGGACCGCTCGACCTGCTGCTCACGCTCATCCGTGACGAGCGGGTGGACATCTACGACATCCCGGTTGCGCGCATCGCCGATCAGTTCCTGAAGCGAGTGAAGGAACTGCCTCTCGACGACGCTGCCGACTACCTGGAGATGGCCGCCCGCCTCCTGCGGATCAAGGCGCAGATGCTCCTGCCGCGTGGGGACGGAGAGGAGGGCTGGGAGGACCCGCGCGCCGAGCTCGTGAGGCGCCTGCTGGAGTACCAGCAGATGCGCGAGGTGGTGGACGTGCTGGAGCGCTACGGCGAGGAGCGCAGGAACCGGTTTGCGCGTGCGTACCTTCCGCAGGCGGCCCCCCCGCCCCCCGGCCCGCTTTCCCTGTCGCTGCACGAGCTGCTGGCGGCGGTGGACCGCGTGCTCCAGGTGGCACGCGAGCCAACGGTACACGACGTGGTTCCGCGCGCACTGGACGTGGACGGGGCTATCGAGGCAGTGAGGAGGGTCCTGCAGCTTCGCGAGCGCACGCAGTGGCACGAGGTGCTCCCGTCAGGCGCCGAGCCGTGGCAGGTTCTGTCGCTGCTGCTTGCATTGCTGGAGCTCGCGAGGCGAGGCGAACTGCGCCTCGCCCAGGAGGCCCCGTTCGAGAACGTAGAGATCAGTCGTGACGAAGCTGTCGAAACTGCTTGAGGCGGCGCTGTTCGCCAGTGCGCGCCCTATTCCCACCGAGGAACTCGCGGCGCTCGCGCCGGAAGCGTCGAAGGCCGAACTGGCATCCGCGCTGGATGAACTTCGCGAGCACTATGACGTGGACGGCCACGGAGTGGAGCTCGTTGACGCCGGCGGCGGCTGGCAGATCCTGACGCGCCCTGAGTACACGGAAGCGATCGAGCGCGCACAGCTTGCCGCGAGGCCGCAGCGGCTCTCGGCGGCGTCGCTGGAAACGCTCGCGATCATTGCGTACCGACAGCCGATAGGGCGCGCGGAGATCGAGGAGATTCGCGGCGTTTCCGTGGGCAGCATGCTCAAGACGCTGCACGACCGCGGCCTCATTGACGTGGTGGGGCGTGCCGAAGGTCTGGGCCGTCCGCTGCTCTACGGCACTACCGAGCTGTTCCTGGAGCACTTTGCGCTGCGTCATCTGAGCGAGCTGCCGCGTGCGGACGAGCTGGCCGTTGCCCTCCGCAACGAGCCGCGCTCGGCATGAAGGGAGGCGGCAGGGGACGAGGGCAGGGGCCTCGCCGGCCTGGCAAGCGCCCCATGGACGGGGGCTCGTCAGGCGCATCGCGTGGAGGGCGGCCGGGCGGAAGTGGCGGGAAGTCGTCAGGCCGCCCGCCATCACGACCCGAGCTTCCCCCGCAGCGTCGAACCGGCGGCCGCACCTCGGCAGCCGGGCGCGACTCGGCTTCTCGCGGCTCTGGCCGCGCCTCGCCGGGGAAGGGACGTCCACGCAGGCCGGACGGAACCGCGCGAGCTCCCCTGTCCGGACCGGTTGGGCCCATGCGAATCCAGCGCGCACTCGCTCGTGCAGGCGTCGCCTCACGACGCGCTGCCGAGTCGCTGGTGGAGGAGGGTCGTGTGACCGTGAACGGCGAACCGGCGGTAGTGGGACAGGTGGTGGATCCATACCGCGACGACATCCGGGTGGATGGGGAACCGGTTCGGCCGCCGTCCCCTCGTGAGGCAGTTTGGCTCGCGCTCCACAAGCCGGCGGGCTACCTCACCACGCGCAGCGACGATCGCGGCAGGTCCACCGTGTTCGAACTCGTTCCGGACATCCCCGGCCTCACGTACGTGGGACGCCTGGACTTCCTCACCGAAGGCCTGCTTCTCTTCACGACCGACGGGGACGCCGCTCATCGCCTCACGCATCCGTCCGCACAGGTGCCGCGCACGTATCTGGTGCTTGTGCGCGGAGATGGCGAGGCTGCAGCAGCTGCCCTCAGGGCCGGAGTGGAGCTCGACGACGGCTGGGTGCGCCCGCGCGATGTGAACGTGGCGAACATCGGTCGTCGTAAGTGGGAGCTCGAGCTCACGATCACCGAGGGACGCACCAGGGAGGTGCGCCGGCTGTGCGAAGCGGTCGGAGTGGAGGTGGACCGCCTGCTCCGGACGCGCTTCGGCCCCGTGAAGCTCGGCAATCTCCCGCCCGGAGAACACCGACCGCTGGGGTTCGCCGAAATGGCAGGGATCCTCTCGATAGTCTCGAAGTAGCAGTGATGAGGAGCACCGCAGGGCCCGTCCCGCGGTCCTGATCTTGATAAGTGCCTGTGCCCGGTCCGGGCGCACCTTCCAGCTCCCCGCACCAGGGCCAGCCAATGAATCCATCCAGCACAGGAGCTCCCGGCTTGAGCACCACGATGTCCAGCGCGGCAGACGCGCAGCTCGTTCAGGACGTTCTCCGTGAGGTAGGTCGAAGGGTCGTGGGCCAGGAATACATGGTCGAACGACTCCTGATAGGACTTCTCACCGGCGGTCACTGCCTGCTGGAAGGAGTGCCGGGTCTCGCCAAGACGCTCACCGTGAGGACGCTGGCCGAGACGGTGCACACGTCCTTCATGAGAATCCAGTTCACGCCCGACCTCCTGCCGGCGGACGTTCTGGGCACTCAGGTGTACGACCAAAGCACGGGCAGCTTCAACGTGAAGCGCGGGCCGATCTTCGCGAACATCCTGCTCGCGGACGAGATCAACCGCGCGCCGGCGAAGGTGCAGGCTGCGCTGCTCGAGGCAATGCAGGAGAAGCAGGTGACGATCGGCGGAACCACGTTCAAGCTCGAGGAGCCGTTCCTGGTGCTCGCGACGCAGAACCCGATCGAGCAGGAGGGAACGTACCCGCTTCCCGAGGCCCAGGTTGACCGCTTCATGCTGAAGCTCAGGGTGGGCTACCCCACTCGGGAGGAAGAGAAGGAGGTGATGCGCCGCATGGCGAGCGGAGTGCCGATACCCGTGAACGCGGTGGCGACGCCGGAGCAGATCCTGGACGCGCGCCGTCGCATCGCCGACCTGTACATGGACGAGCGCATCGTGGATTACGTGGTGGACATCGTTCACGCCACGCGCAGGCCGAAGGACGCCGGCCTGGCGGACCTGGTGCCGCTCATCGAGTTCGGCGCCAGCCCGCGCGCCACCATCGCCCTGGCCCAGGCCTCACGAGCGCACGCATTCCTTCGCGGGCGAACCTACGTGACGCCTGACGACGTGAAGTCCATCGCGCCTGACGTGCTGCGCCACCGCGTGCTCACCACCTACGAAGCCGAGGCCGAGATGGTCACCAGCGACGACGTGGTGCAGCGCATACTTGGCGCCATCGAGAGCCCCTGACGCGAGCCGACATGCTGCGCCAGGTATTCCGTCGGAGGAAGCGGAGCGAGGTCGGCACCGAGCCCCGGACGCTCGAGCTGGATGAGCCGGGCGAGGAGCCCGCGATCGCGCGCGCAGTGCCGCCTGAGGTGCTTCGCCAGGTTCGCCTCATCGAGCTCCGCACGCGCGGACTGGTGGACTCGCTCTTCGCCGGCGAGTACCGATCGGTGTTCAAGGGGCAGGGAATGGAATTCGCCGAGGTTCGCGAATACCAGTCCGGCGACGAGGTGCGTTCGATAGACTGGAACGTCACCGCCCGCATGGGGCGTCCGTTCGTCAAGCGCTACATCGAGGAACGCGAGCTCACCGTGATGCTGGTGGTGGACCTCTCCGGTTCCGAGCGCTTCGGCACGGAACGTCGCTTCAAGAGCGAGGTGGTGACCGAGCTCGCGGCCGTGCTTGCAATGACGGCGGTTCGGAACAACGATCGCGTGGGGCTGCTGCTCTACACCGATCGCGTGGAGCACGTGGTGCCGCCGCGCAAGGGTCGCCGTCATGCGCTTCGCGTGTTGCGCGACGTTCTTGGCTTCAGGCCCGCAGGCACCGGCACCGATACCGGAGGCGCGCTGGAGTACCTGAACCGCCTGCTGAATCATCACGCCATCGTGTTCGTGATGTCGGACTTCCAGGATTCATCGGTGGAGCGTCCGCTCAAGCTCCTTGTGCAGAGGCATGACGTAATCGCCGTCACCGTCACGGATCCCGCGGAGCGCGATCTGCCCGACCTCGGCCTCGCGCGCTTCGAGGATCCCGAGAGCGGTGAGCTCGTGGACGTTGACACGAGTGACGCTGACGTGAGGGACGCCTTCGCACGTCAGGTGACGGTACAGGAGGAGGCGCGGCGAAAGCTGCTGCGTCGCCTGGCAGTTGACGAGGTGGAGGTTCGCACCGACGAGCCCTACGTGGAGCCGCTGCTTCGCTTTTTCCGCGCGCGGGAGACCCGCGCCCGAAGGCGGTGACCATGACGCGCGCCGCAGTCCTGGTACTCATGGCGGCCGTGTCCGCCTTCACGCCACTGTCGCTCGGCGCACAGGCTGCGCAGCCTGCCGTGCCCGGCGGAGTCGTGAGGCAGGATGTGCCGGTCCGCATGGGTGTCACGGTACAGCCGGACACCGTGTACATAGGCGATCCGTTCGTGGTCAGCATTCGAGTGCAGGCCGCTCGCGGCACCGAGATCGTTTTTCCGGAGCCGCCGGATTCCACGTTCGCCGTGCAGGCGCTGGACCCGGCGCAGTTCTCCCAGACCGACGACACCACGCTGGTGGATCGCACGGCTCGCTATCGTGTGGCGGCGTGGGACGTGGGGCTGCAGCCGGTGGTGTTCGATCCCGTGACCGTTCGCACTGGCGATTCCGCCAGGCAGCTGCCCGTGGAGAACGTTGCCGTTTTCGTCGCGTCCGTACTCCCGGCGGATTCCAGCGAACACGTTCCGAAGCCGGCGCGCGAGCCATTCGAGTTTCCGGGGCCCTCGTGGCTGCCGTGGCTTCTCGCACTTCTTGTCGCTGCCATCGTGGGAACGCTGCTCTGGTGGCTGTGGAAGCGCAGGCGGCGACCGGGCGCGGATATCACCGTGGACCCGGCTCGGGAGGCCGAGGAGGCATTCGCCCGCATCGAGGCCATGCACCTCATCGAGGCAGGTGAGCGCAGCCGCTACGTGGCGCTCGTCACCGAGGTGCTGCGCGAGTACCTGTGGGCGAGGGACCCGGCGGCCTCCACTTCCCTGACGACGCGCGAACTCGTGAGCGTGCTCCACGGATCCACGCTCGTGCCGGTGGAGCGGCTGCAGGCCGTGCTTCGTGAGGCAGACCTCGTGAAGTTCGCGCGTCGCGACGTGACCGAGGAGCGCGCGCGTGAGATAGGAGCCGAAAGCATGGCGCTCGTGAGGCACGTGGAGGCGGCGATCGCCGCCGCGCTCGCCGACGCCGCGGCGGAAGCCGCGGCAGACGCGCAGCGGGGGCGATCGGCCGCCGACAGGGAGGCGGCATGAGCATCAGCATCGGTTCCATGGAGCTGGCGTCTCCCGCCGCCCTGCTGCTGCTGTTGCTGCTGCCCGCATGGTGGTGGTGGCGCCGTCGCAATGAGCCGTCGTCCATACGGTTCTCGCGAACCGGGGTGCTGGCGGCCGGCCCGCGCCGCGGACGCTTCGTTCGGCGGGCGCTGTTCGTGATGCGCAACCTGGTGCTGGTAGCGCTGGTCATCGCGCTCGCCCGCCCGCGCACCGGCGCACGAGCGGAGACGGTGCTCACGGAAGGCATCAACATCGTGGTGGCCATGGACATCTCGTCGTCCATGCTCGCCGAGGACTTCCAGCCCGCCAACAGACTCCAGGTGGCGAAGGAGCGGGTGAAGGCCTTCGTGACCAGCCGCCGAAGCGACCGGATAGGTCTCGTGGCGTTCTCCGGCGAGGCGCTTACGCAGGTGCCCCTCACGGTGGACCACGCCGTCGTGCTGGCCGCGATTGACAACCTGCAGGTGGGACAGCTGGAGGACGGCACGGCCATCGGCACCGCCATCGCGACCAGCGCCAACCGCCTTCGCGAAGCGCCGGGTCAATCGCGTGTGATGATCCTGCTCACGGACGGCGAGAACAATCGCGGGTCCATAGACCCCAGAACGGCCGCGCAGGCGGCAGCTGCCTTCGGCGTCCGCATCTATACCATCGGCGTGGGCAGCGAGGGCTTTGCCCCGGTGCCGGTTTCCCGCGGCCTGTTCGGACTGCGGTACGAAACCCGCCCGGTTCGCATTGATGAGGAACTGCTGCAGGACGTGGCGCGTACCACAGGTGGGAGGTACTTTCGCGCCAGGGACGCCGCGGGCCTGCAGCAGATCTATGAGCAGATTGACAGGCTTGAGCGGGTACCGCTGCGCGCACGCTCCTTCGTTCGCTATACGGAGCAGTTCGGCTGGCCCCTCGGCATAGCGATGCTGGTTTTCATGCTGGAGATGGCGTTGTTCGCCTGGCGAGGACCGTTGCCATGACCTTCACGGCCTTCTTCGATCGCCCGTGGCTTCTCGCGCTGGCGCCGTTGGTGGCGGCGGTTACGGTGCTTCTGGTGCTTGGCGCTGCGAAGCGGCGCAGGGCGCGGCTTGCGCGGCTCGGGGACAGCAGCACGGTGTCGCGCCTCACGACGGCTCCTCTCACCGATCGCGCCAGGGCTCGCGCAGCAAGGCTCGGACTCGCCGCGCTGCTGGCAGGCGTCGCGCTTGCGGGTCCGCGATGGGGCGTGGAGGAGAGCGTCGTGCGAGGTGAGGGAATAGACATGGTGCTCGCACTGGACGCGTCCCTTTCCATGCTCGCGGAGGACGAATCGCCCAGCCGCCTGGAACGCATGAAGCAGGAGGTTCGCCGCCTGCTCAACGAGTCCCGCGGCGACCGGATCGCGCTCCTGGCCTTCGCCGGTCGCAGCTACATACTCACGCCGCTTACGGTGGACGAGGGTGCGATAGACCTCTTCCTCGAGAACCTGAATCCGAACGTGGTGGGGCAGGCGGGGAGTTCGATGTCGCGAACCATCAGGCAGGCCACCGACCTGCTGCGCGCGGCGGAGTCCGGCTCGGATCGCGCCATCGTGATAATGAGCGACGGGGAGAGCTTCGACACCGAGCAGGAGATTCGTGAGGCGGCCGCCGCGGCGGCCGAGTCGGGCATCGCGGTGGTGACGGTGGGCTTCGGCACGCAGCGCGGGGCCACCATTCCCGAGATGGTGAACGGCCGGGCACTGCTGAAGCGCGACCAGAACGGTGAGATAGTCGTCACGCGCTACACGCCAGGTCCGCTGCAGGTGGCTGCCGAAGCCGCCGGCGGAACCTTCATCGCGGCGCCGGAGACGGACAAGGCCGGTCGCGTGCGCGCTGCCCTTCGCAACCTGCGAACGCAGGCGCGCGCGATTGACGCGGGACGCTCGCGCCAGCCGCGCTTTCAACTTTTCCTGTGGCCGGCGTTCCTCCTGGTCGCGCTAGATACGTGGCTGGCTGATGGTCGCCGCCGGCGCCGTGCATCCCGGGCGACGCGTGTGGCTGGCGCGGTCCCCGCCTTGCGCGCGTCCACCGCGTCGGTGCTCTCGCTGCTGCTCCTCCTTCAGATGCTCGTGCCGCTGCCGCTCTACGCGGATCCCGTGGACGACGCGCTCGCCGCGTTTCGCGACCGGCGTTATGCGGAGGCCGCGGCGCTGTACAGGCGCGCCATCGAGAACGGCGACGACCGGCCGGAGATCCTGTACAACTACGCCACCGCTCTCCTGGCTGCCGACTCGCTCGCTCACGCGCAGGATGCGCTCGAACAGGTCGCCAGGCCGGCGGAGGGCGAACTCAGGCATCGCGCGCTGTTCAACCTCGGCCTGGCCCAGCTGCAGCGCGGCCTGACGGCTGAAGGCGACGAGGCGACCCAGGCTCTCGACGACGCCCTGGATTCCTATCGGCGCGTGCTCCTGGCTCGGCCTGACGACGCCGACGCCAAGTGGAACTACGAGCTGGCGCTGTGGGAGAAGGAACGTCAGGGTGGCGGCGGTGGAGGCGGTGGCGACAGCGAGTCGGAGGCTGGGGGCGGCGGAGGCGGCGGCGAGGGCGGAGAGACCCAGCAGCCTGCCGGAGGGCTCGGCCGGCAGCAGGCGGAGCAGCTGCTGGGCAGTGCGGAACGGGAAGAGCAGGCCACCCAGGGCCGCCGCCAGGAGCGCAGCCGTCCCCAGCCGCCGCCCAGCGGCCCAGACTGGTGAGATTGCCGGCCCTGCCTCACGCTGCGAAGCGGATGCACGCGGCGAGCGCTCGCCTGGCTGCAGCCGCGCGCCTCACGATGCGGGCTCTGCTCGCGGCAGGCGCCGCCTCAATTCCCGCAGTCGTTGCTGCGCAGGCGCCGGAGATCCTGCAGCGCGCTCCCATAGACCCGGACGCGGGCGTGAACTTCCACGCCCTCGCCACTCCGGACACGGTGTGGGTCGGCCAGCAGCTGAACTACCAGGTGGGTGTCTTCATGGACGAGGACGTCAGATCCCGTCTCAGGCGCAACCCGGAGTTCATGCCGCCCGAACTGCGCGCCATGCTCGCGTACGACCTGCCCACGTACCAGGCCTTCATACCGCGGCCCGGCTCACCCGGAATGCGCCTCGAGACCTACGTGTTCCGACGGGCTCTTTTTCCGCTGCAGGCCGGGCGCTTCGAGATACCGTCGGCCACGCTCGCCTATTCGCTCCCTCTCTCCCGCAGCTTCTTCAGCAGGGAGGAGAGCTTCACGCGCCGCACGCGACCGGTGGTGGTATACGTTCGCGACCTGCCCACAGCAGGGCAGCCGGAAGACTTCGACGGTGCGGTCGGGAGGCTGAGCGTGGAGACCGTGGTGGACACCTTGCCTCCTCGTGTCGGCGATCCGATGCTCGTGACGGTAAAGGTTCGTGGTTCCGGCAACGTGAACCTGCTCCCGCGACCAAGGCTGAGCGTGCCGTGGGGATCCGTCACCCCGGCGCGCGAGCGGGTAACCGTGGATGCGGGCGGTGCAACCATTCGCGGCACCAAGGAGTTCGACTGGCTCATCACGCCTCGGGATGACGGTGTGCAGGAGGTGCCCGCAATCCGCTACCCGTACTTCGATCCGTCGGATGCCACCTACAGGGTGAGCCTTGCAGACCCGGTCGTCGTGACGGTCCGTCCCGGTACCCTGGTGGCCGCGTCGGAGGGCGAGGACGAAGTGAGTCCGCTGCTACCCATACGGTCAACGTGGCGGGGCGCGCTGCCGCCCGCGCCGGCGCAGTACGGAGCGTTCTGGCTCGCGGCCCTCGCTGCGCCGGTGCCTGCGTTGGGCGTGCTGGCGTTCCGGAGCCGGAGGCGCCGAGCCCCGCGCTCGCTTCGGCCCGACGAATCGCTCCGTCAACTCGCGGCGTCTCTCGGGCGTTCGGGCGAGGGCACGACAGGCAACAGCGAGTCGCCGGTCCTGCTCGCCCGCCGCGCCCGGCGGCTGGCAATGCACTTCCTCGCCGCTCGACTGGACGTCCCGCGCCTGGCTCTGGTACGCCCGGACGAGTTCGCGTGGCTTCTCGGAAGGGCCGGTGTATCTACCGATACTGCAAGGGCTTGCGAGCAGTCACTTCTCAAGTTGGATAAGCTGGCATATAGCGAAGGCGGACGCGTTGCCGACGCAGACGAAGTGCGCTCGATCGTTCGGGAAGTCTCCTCGCTCATCACGGCGGTGGATGCCCAAGCGAGCAGGAGGTCTCTGGCCGGCCGGGCCCTGCGGTCACGCGGGCTGCTGACGCTGCTTCTCCTCGGCGGCACGATGGCTGGTCTGGGCACCTACGCCGGCGCCGCCAGCGTGAACAGGGCGGCCGAGTTCTTCGCCGCGGGCGTAGAGGCGTATGGATCCGGCGACGCTGAAGCGGCACAGCAGCATTTCAGGCGGGCCGCGCGGTCCGAGCCTCGGGCCGCAGACGCATGGGCCAATTTCGGCACCTCCAGTTGGGCTGTGGGTGACACTGCCGGTGCGGTCGTAGGCTGGCAGCGTGCGCTCCGCCTGGAGCCCAGGGCTGGCGATCTTCGACCGCGGCTGGCCGCAGTGCCCGGAGCAGCGGCATCCGGTCATGCCGAGGTTCCTCCCATTCCCCAGGCACCGCTCCAGTGGCTGGCGCTCGCCGGTTGGATCGTCGCGGCGCTTGCCGCAGCGGTCGCGCTTGCACGCCGCAATGCGGCTTTGCAGCCCGTCGCCACCACGGCGGCCATCGTGGCCGTTCTCGCAGGCGGAGGAGCGCTGTGGGTGCATTCGGCGACGGACGCGACGGACCTCGCCGTGGTGGCCAGTGCGGGAAGCACACGTACGGCTCCCGCACTCGTCGCCGAGCGTGGTGTTAGCGTGGTCCCCGGAGAGATCGTGAGGGTGATTCGGCGCGAGGGCGTCTGGTCCCGAGTGTCCGTTGATCGGGGTGCCCGCGGCTGGCTCGAGGAGTCCCAGCTGCTGCCGCTGCACGATTGACCGGCCGCACGCCGAGCCGGTAGCTTCCGGCGTGCCGAACATCGCCGTTCTTCCTTCCGCCGTTGCAGACCAGATCGCCGCCGGCGAGGTGGTGGAGCGACCCGCATCCGTCGTAAAGGAACTCGTGGAGAATGCGCTCGACGCCGGCGCCACGAGCGTGGAGATCGCGATCGAGGAAGGCGGCAAGCGCCTCGTACGCGTCGCGGACGACGGCTCGGGCATGTCGGCCGAGGATGCCCGGCTGGCGCTTGCGCGGCACGCCACCTCCAAGATCCGTACTGCCGCGGACCTGATCGGCGTTTCGAGCTTCGGATTTCGCGGCGAGGCGCTTGCGGCCATCAGCTCCGTTTCGCAGCTGGAGCTCCTGACTGCGGACTCGGACGGAGAGGGCGTGGTGGTGCTGTCCGACGGCGGCACCGTGACGGACGTTAGGCCTGCCTCACGCCGACGCGGAACCACGGTGCAGGTGCGGACGCTCTTTCACAATGTTCCCGCCAGGCAGAAGTTCCTGCGTGGAACCAGGTCGGAGTGGCGAGCCATAGCGGACACGGTCACCACCATGGCGCTCGTGAGGCGTGACGTGAGGTTCGTCCTCTCACACGACGGCAAGGAGGCGCTCCTTCTTCCGGCGGCTTCCTCACTGCGAGCGCGCGTTGCGGCAGTCTGGGGCAACGCCTATGCCGAGTCGCTCCTTGCAGTGGACGACGTCACCGGACCGGTGCACGTGAGCGGACTCGTGGAGCGCCCTGCGGACGTGGGCTCCCGGACGCGCAGGGTTCACCTGGTCGTGAACGGTCGTGCGATTCGTGACACCGGCGTCGTTCGCGCCGTCGAAGCCGCATACCGCACCACCATTCCTGCCGGTGTGCGTCCCTCGATGATCCTGGAACTCGTGCTCCCGGCAGACGCGCTGGACGTGAACGTTCATCCCGCCAAGGTGGAAGTGCGTTTCCACGATCGCTGGGAAGTGGAGCGTGCCGTGGAGCGCGCCGTCAGGCGCGCACTCGGAGTAATGGACAGTGCTCCCTGGCTCGGCGGACCGCCGTCGCGCGGGACTGCCGCTCCCGGTGGGCCGGGCCCCGGTCAGGCTGGTGTCGTGTCCGACCTCGCACTGCTCTCCACGGTTCCGGTACCAGGCGACGGACTGTTCGCCGGGAACGAGTCGGGTGCGTCGTGGGCCGACGCTGCGGGACAGTCCGACTCCGCGCCGCTGTCGGGTGCGCCTGACGATACCCCGGAGCCAGGCGGATACCGCGACGGTTCGAGCGGAAGCCAGGTGACTGTCGGCGCGGCGGGTGCAGGCGGCGACGATGCGTCCTCCGGTTTCGGAAGCCTGACCATCGGCCAGTCTCAGTCGGGAGGCGCGGTCACCACCGCGCCTGCACCGGAGGCAATTCCGCCCCTGCTTCAACTGCGCCGCACCTACATGATGTTCGAGCGCGCGGACGGAGTGGTGCTCATAGACCAGCATGCAGCGCACGAGCGGGTTCTCTACGAACGTTTCATGGGGGCCCTGGAGCGAGGCGAGTCCGGAGTCCAGAAGCTGCTGCTGCCCCTCACCCTCCATCTCGGCCCTGCGGAAGCGGACGCATTCGACTCCAACCGGCAGTTCTTCGAGCAACTGGGCTTCGAGATAGAGGGGTTCGGCGGAAACACGCTGATAGTGAGCGCGGTGCCGTGGCCGCATCCCCGCTTCGATGCCGAACGCTGCCTTCGCGAAACGCTGGACTCGCTAACGGGCGATCGCATTCCGGGCGTGCATGCCCGGCACGAACTGCTCGCGGCGACGGTTGCGTGCAAGGCGGCCGTGAAGGCAGGCGACGCACTCTCGCAGGACGAGATGCGCGCACTCTACCGCGACCTCAGGCGCTGCACCCTGCCCGCGCACGACGTGCACGGACGGGCGGTTCTCGTCCACCTTTCGTGGGATGAGCTCGAGCGACGCTTCGGGCGCCGGTGAGCGAGCGCTGCGCGTCATCTGCGGTCCCACGGCAGCCGGCAAGTCCGCGATTGCCCTGCGGCTTGCCGAGCGCCACGGCGGTGCGATCGTGAGCGCCGACTCGCGCCAGCTGTACCGGGGCTTCGACATAGGCACCGCCAAGCCCCTGCCTCACGAGCAGGCATCCGTGCCGCATTACGGAGTGGACGTTGCGAATCCGACGGAGCGCTGGTCGGCCGCGCGGTGGGCGGGGAACGCGCGCGAGTGGATTGCCGAGGCGGAGCGTGATGGTCGCCTTCCGCTCATCGTGGGAGGCACAGGCTTCTACATCTCGGCCCTAGCGACACCTCTCGCCGATGCGCCGCCCCTGGACGGCGCACGTCGAGCCTCGCTGGCGTCCGTTCTGGAGAAGCTGTCAACGGCCGAATTGCGGCGCTGGACCCAGGAGCTCGACCCGCCGCGCGCTCACCTGGGACGCACGCAGCTGCTGCGCGCGGTGGAAACCGCGCTGCTCTCCGGCCGCAGGCTCAGCGACTCCTACGCGCGGCAGCGATCGCGTGGGGCGCGCCTCCGCTACCTGGTGGTGGATCCCGGACGCGAAAGGCTGCGCGAACGAATAGCCCGGCGTGTTGACGCGATGCTCGAGGCTGGCTGGCTGGATGAAGTGCGAGTACTCATGGGCACCGTGCCTCACGACGCACCGGCATGGAATGCCACCGGATACGCGGCACTCCGCGATCACCTGGAGGGGCGCATGAGTCTTGAGGCGGCGCGCGAGAAGGTGATAGTGGATACCCGCCGCTATGCCAAGCGTCAGCGCACCTGGTTCAGGCACCAGCTGCCTGAGGCAGACACCACCCGACTGGATCCCTGTGACCCCGGCGCTGACGAGCTCGTGGAAGCCTGGTGGTCGGCAACCCCCGAATGAGAAGCCTCACGTGCGAATAGGCATCACCTGCTACCCCACCTACGGCGGCTCGGGAGCGCTGGCAACCGAGCTGGGTATCGCGCTGGCCAGGCGCGGGCACGAAGTGCATTTCATCACGTACCAGCAGCCCTTCAGGCTGCCGGACTTCCTGCCTAACGTATTCTTCCATGAAGTGGACGTGGGGCGCTACCCGCTCTTCGAGTATCCGCCGTACGACCTGGCGCTCGCCGTCCGCATGCACGAGGTGGTGCGCGACCACCAGCTGGACCTGCTGCACGTTCACTACGCGATTCCGCATGCCACCAGCGGGTGGATTGCCCGCGAGATGCTGCGCGATGCAGGTAGCGACATCGTGCTTGTAACCACGCTGCACGGCACGGACATCACCATCGTCGGGCAGGACCCGTCCTTCCACTCCATCACCAAGTTCTCGATCGAGCGCTCCGACCGCGTAACGGCCGTGTCCCGCTTCCTGCGCGACGAAACGCTGCGCGCTTTCGGATGCACCGGTTGCGAGGTGGAGGTGATCCCGAACTTCGTGGATCCGGAGCTTCATGACCGGAACCGATATCAGCGCGTCCTCAATTCGGAAGTGCCAAGCGGCGTGCCGGTGCTCATGCACGTCTCCAACTTCAGGCCAGTGAAGCGCGTACGCGACATCGTGAAGATTTTCGCCAGGGTTCGAGGCGCCATGCCGGCCGTTCTCGTGATGATCGGGGACGGACCGGATCGTGTCTTTGCCGAGGAGGAGGCGCGCTCGCTGGGCGTGGAGCGCGACGTTCACTTCTTCGGCCGCATCAACGCAGTCGCGCCGCTGCTCGCGAATGCCGACCTCTTTCTCCTCCCAAGCCAGACGGAATCCTTCGGGTTGAGCGCGCTCGAGGCGCTGGCCACGGGAGTGCCCGTGATCGCCAGCGACACCGGCGGGCTGCCTGAAGTCGTGAGGCACGGGGTGACCGGCATGCTGCACCCGGTTGGAGACGTGGATGCCATGGCCGCAAGCGCCATCGAGCTGCTCGGCGATCGCGATCGGTGGCAGCAGATGAGCGACGCCGCCGCCAAGGATGCGCGAGACAGGTTCTCCCTGGATGAAGTCGTGAGCCAGTATGAATCCCTGTACGCGTCCGTGATATGACCGTCTTCCAGGCACTGGTACTGGGGCTGGTTCAGGGACTCTCCGAGTTCCTTCCCATCAGCAGCTCGGCGCACCTGTCCCTGTTCCCCTGGCTGTTCGGCTGGGAGTCGCCGGGTCTCGCCTTCGACATCTCGCTGCACGTGGGAACGCTGGCGGCGGTGATCATCTACTTCCGAAGGGAGTGGCGGGACCTCGTCGCCGCATGGTTCTCTCTCGTGCGCAAGCGACGAATCGAGACGGTAGCTGAGCGGCGTGCTGCCTTCCTGATCATTGCCACCATCCCTGCCGGCCTGGCTGGCCTGCTCCTGGAGGAGTACGCCGAGACCGTGTTCAGGGCGCCAGTGATCACCGCGCTGGCGCTCATTGTACTTGGAATCATCCTGTGGGCCGTGGACCGATGGGTTCCGCACAGGCGCTCGCTGGACGAGATGCGCTGGACGGACGCGCTGCTGATTGGCATCTCGCAGTGCCTCGCGCTCGTGCCCGGCGTCTCCCGTTCCGGTTCCACGATCACCATGGGGCGTGCGCTCGGCTTCGACCGGCAGGGTGCGGCCGTGTTCAGCTTCCTCATGAGCATGCCCATCATTGCAGCGGCCGCCGCGTTCAAGGTTCCCGCTGCAATCGCGGAAACGGGAATCACTCTGCCATTGGTGGTGGGCGTGGTGTCCGCTGCCCTGAGCAGCGCACTGGCCATCGCGGTGCTGTTGCGGTACGTAAGCAGGCGAGACTACGGCATCTTTGCCGTATATCGTGTTCTCCTTGGTGCACTCGTTCTCTGGCTGCTCGCGAGCAGGGCAGGGCTCACCTTCTGACGATCGTGGAGGCCATGAACTCGGGAGGCGGAGGGGAGGGAGTTGGGGCGTGGCTGGATCTGGTGGAGCGGAGCTATCCGGGGTCGCGCAGGCTCCGCGAGTTCGACGGAGTGCCAGTGGAGGAACTGGCTCGAGACGCGGGAGCAGTGGGACCGCTGCTCATTCTGGACGAGCTTCCGTCCACGCAGGATGCCGCGCACCTTCTGGGTGCGCACGGGGCTCCGGCCGGTTCGATCCTGGTGGCAGAGCGGCAGTCTGCGGGTCGGGGTCGCCTGGGACGGGCGTGGAGCTCCGGGGCCCGGGGCGTGTGGCTCACGCTGCTGGACAGGCCGGTGAGTCGTGAGGCGCTGGGCGTGCTGTCGCTGCGGATCGGGCTCCTGCTCTCCGAGGCTCTGGAGCCCCTGGCGGATGGCGCAACGCTGGTGAAGTGGCCGAACGACATCCACGTGTCGTCAGGCAAGCTTGCCGGCATCCTGGTGGAGGCCCGCTGGCGCGAAGACCGGCCCGAATGGGTGGCAGCGGGGATAGGCGTGAACGTGTCGCTGCCTGACGTGGCGGCGGGTGGATGTCTTCGGGCCGGAGTCACGCGCGCCATGGTGCTGCCGGTGGTGGTGCGCGCGGTGCGGGATGCGATGGAGGGCGGGGGCGTGTTGTCCGAGCGGGAACTCCTGGCGTGGTCGGAGCGCGACCTGGCAGCGGGGCGCAGGTGTGTGGCTCCGCTGGATGGGACGGTGGTGGGGATCTCGCCGGAGGGGGCGCTCAGGGTGCGGGATGCAGCAGGTGTTGAGCGTGCGGTTCATGCGGGCTCGCTGGTACTGACGGAGGAACCCGGCATGGGAGGCGGGCAATGATCCTGGTGATAGACGCTGGCAACACGGAGTGCACGGTGGGCCTGTTCGACGGCACGGAGCTCAGGGCGCAGTGGCGCCTGACGACTGACGTGCAGCGCACCGCGGACGAGCTGGTGCTCCTTCTGGTGGGGCTGGTGGGGTCGGCGAAGCTGGATCCGTCGGTGGTGCGGGGGGCGGCGATAGGTTCCGTGGTGCCGCGCCTTACGGGCACGCTTGCCGCCGCGTGCGAGCGCGGTTTCGGGGTGACCGCGGTGATCGTGGATGCAAGCTCGCCGCTGCCCATCACGCTCGCGGTGGACGAGCCGCTGACCGTGGGCGCCGACAGGATGATCAACACCCTGGCTGCGAGCCACATCCTGAAGCGTGACACGATCGTCGTGGACCTTGGGACGGCAACCACGTACGACTGCATAACGAAGGATGGCGTGTTCCTCGGCGGCGTGATCGCCCCCGGGGTGCGCACGTCGTCGGAGACGCTCTACCGGAAGACGTCCAAGCTGCCGGACACGGAGCTCGTTATGCCTGCACGAGTGATCGGGACGCGCACCGAGGAGTGCATCCGGGCAGGCGTGCTGCTCGGCGCCATCGAGGCAGTGGAGGGACTCGTGAGGCGGATCAAGACCGAGTGGCCCGGAACGGAGGAGCCGCTGGTGGTGGCGACGGGTGGAATGGCGGAGGTGCTGGCACCCCACTGTCCGAGCGTGGACAGGGTGGATCCGTGGCTCACGCTGGAGGGACTGCGCCTGGCGCACGAGCTGCTGACCGGCGTTTCGTGAGCTCGGAGCAGGCTGTCGGGCGTGGGCTCGAGGGCTGGTGCGAGAGGCTGCCAGTATTGCAGAGGCGGCCCGCCATTATGACACCACTGATGTCTTTTCGGCAGGCCTTCTTGCTATCTAACTCTATACTGCTGAGCAACTTAGCCCAGGCTCATCCATTGGGATGACGACTTGACAGCCGTAGCGGATCGCCTATTTTCTGAGGTTGTTAGCACTCACCATAAGAGAGTGCTAACGGAATAGGGAAAGGCACTCACAAGATAGGAGATCGCCACCATGGCAACAAAGACCGCTGCGGGCGCCAAGGTCGCGCCCCTGGCCGATCGCGTCGTCGTCAAGGCGCTTGAAGAGTCCGAGCAGATGCGCGGTGGGCTCTACATCCCCGATACCGCGAAGGAGAAGCCGCAGCAGGGCGAGATCATCGCCGTCGGCCCCGGACGCTTCGAGGATGGCAACCGCGTACCGATGGACGTGAAGGTCGGCGACAAGGTCCTCTACGGCAAGTACAGCGGCACTGAAGTGACCGTCGATGGTGAGCAGTACCTCATCCTCCGCGAGTCCGACGTACTCGCGGTGATCAGCTGACAACCGACCCACTGAATGACGGACGGGCGCGGCACGCCTCACGAGGAAGTGCCTGACGCGCCCCGCCGAACAGAGGAACTATACCAATGGCTGCCAAGGAACTGCATTTCAACACCGACGCCCGCGCTGCCCTGAAGCGCGGCGTTGACCAGCTCGCCGAGGCCGTGAAGGTCACCCTCGGCCCCAAGGGACGCAACGTCGTCATTGACAAGAAGTTCGGATCCCCCACCGTGACCAAGGACGGCGTCACCGTCGCCAAGGAAGTGGAGCTCACGGATCCGGTCGAGAACATGGGCGCCCAGATGGTGAAGGAAGTCGCCACCAAGACGAGCGACCTCGCCGGAGACGGCACCACCACCGCCACGGTTCTCGCACAGGCCATCTTCCGCGAAGGCCTCAAGAACGTCACGGCCGGCGCCAACCCCATGGCCATCAAGCGCGGCATTGACAGCGCCGTCAACACCATCGTCGAGGAGCTGAAGTCGTTCTCCGTGCCCACCAAGGGCCGCAAGGAGATCGCACAGGTCGGCACCATCTCGGCCAACAACGACACCGAGATCGGCGAGCTGATCGCCGAGGCTATGGAGAAGGTCGGCAAGGATGGCGTCATCACCGTGGAGGAGGCCAAGGGCCTCGAGACCACGCTCGAGACCGTGGACGGCATGCAGTTCGACCGCGGTTACGTGTCGCCCTACTTCGTCACGGATCCGGACAAGATGGAAGCGGTCCTCGAGGACGCGCTCATCCTGATCCACGACAAGAAGATCTCCGCGATGAAGGACCTGCTTCCGGTCCTCGAGAAGGTCGCGCAGATGGGCAAGCCGCTCCTCATCATCGCCGAGGACGTGGAGGGCGAGGCGCTCGCCACGCTCGTGGTGAACAAGCTGCGCGGCACGCTCCGTGTCTGCGCCGTGAAGGCACCGGGCTTCGGTGATCGTCGCAAGGCGATGCTGCAGGACATCGCGGTGCTCACGAAGGGTCAGGTCATCTCCGAGGAAGTCGGCTTCAAGCTCGAGAACGCGGTGGTCAGCGATCTCGGCAGCGCGAAGCGCATCGTGATTGACAAGGACAACACCACGATCATTGACGGCGCCGGCGACCAGGATTCCATCCAGGGCCGCGTGAAGGAGATCCGCGCCGCGATCGAGAAGAGCACGTCGGACTACGATCGTGAGAAGCTGCAGGAGCGCCTGGCCAAGCTGGCCGGCGGCGTCGCGGTCATCAACGTTGGCGCGGCCACCGAGAGCGAGATGAAGGAGAAGAAGGCTCGCGTCGAGGATGCGCTCCATGCGACGCGTGCCGCGGTGGAGGAGGGCATCGTCCCCGGTGGCGGCGTAGCCCTGCTTCGCGCCCAGCGCGCGCTCGACAAGCTCCAGAAGTTCGATGACATGGACGAGGCGATCGGCGTCTCCATCATCCGTCGTGCCATCGAGGAGCCGCTCCGCATGATCGTGCAGAACGCCGGTGGCGAAGGCTCGATCGTGATCGAGAAGGTTCGTGAGGCGAAGGACAACAGCTTCGGCTACAACGCCCTCACGGACAAGTACGAGGACCTGGTTGCGGCCGGAGTCATTGACCCGACCAAGGTGACCCGTACCGCGCTGCAGAACGCGGCGTCCATCGCCAGCCTGCTTCTCACCACGGAAGCGGTCGTGGTGGAGAAGAAGGAGGACAAGCCTGCAATGCCGGCGCCTGGCGGCGGCATGGGCGGCATGTACTGAGCCGGACATCCGGTTCGGGAACGGGGGTGGGGCCGAAAGGCTCCACCCCCGTTTCGCGTTCCGCGAACGGCCGCGTGTGGCACTATCGCGCCTGGCGGGCTCCAGCGAACCTGCATGCAGTCATCAGCGCGCGATGCAGGAGACACCGGCCCACAGATGCTGCACGCGCGCGTCCGGGCTCGGCGAATCCAGGATCCCGGCCATTCCGCCGGCAACGAACTCCTCGCCGATGGATGACGCAAACACCTCGGCGTCGTATGACGACTCCAGCTCGGCTCGAGTGGAGCCCAGGCCGATGCCGCTCGCCGTGGTGAATCGGCTGCCGTCCCTGAGACTCCAGCCGACAAAGCCATCGCGAGTCGTAAAGCGCAGGGTGATTCCCTCGGCCCAGTTCGCGTAGCGTACGCCGCACTCCACGTTCCCGCCGGTCTCGTAAGGCTCGGCTTCCAGAGCGCGCGTCACGATCCGCATCACCTCGGCTTCGGAAAGGCCGAACGGCAGCGGTCGGCTGGAACCGGAACCCGCGTCGAACAGACGCAATCCCTCTCCTTCAACGGCCAGGAGGATAGTGGAATCCGCGCCGGGACCGGCAGGGCCCATGCCCTGCGAGCCTGCGGAGCCGCGAGCGGAACCCCGATCGTCAGGCGATCCTGGTTCCGGTGCCCGGGTGCCTGCGTCGGTGGCGCCTGACGATGACTCAGGTGTACGCGTATCGGCACAGGCCGTGATCGTGGCCGCAAGGGCGAGAAGGCCGACCAGCAGGGCGAATGACCGGACCATCCCAACTTCAAGGAGCTTCGTCAATGTGCCCGAAGGATTGAACATGCCGATCCGGTTCACTCCGTTTCAGGGCGCGTCATCGTCTGGCGCTCGGCTCTGCCGGTGGGCGGCAGCCGGATGGACGCCCATGTCTCAGGGTGATGCAACGGGCCTAGGCCGCTGTCTTGCGATCAAACTGCGGAAGCGCGCGGTATCGCAGTCCCACGCACATGAGTACGACTATGAGCAGCACGCTGTACTCCGCGCCATTCCGGCCGAGCCCGACCACGAACCAACCGGCCGGAGCATGCACCAGTGCAATGCCCGTCAGGTAGATGGCGCTGAACGCGAGCGTGAGTGGAAACACGTAGCGTCGGAGGGCCAGCATAACCGGGCCGACGATCTCGAAGATCGTGATACCCCACGCGATGACAGGCCCGATCACGAAGCCGAGTGAGTTGAGCCATTCACCAAACGGGGTGACTGCGTCCGCCAGCAGACGCGCCACCCCGTGCGCCGCTATCAGCGCTGCGACAGTGAACCTGAGTACGGACCAGAGTAGTTCGTCACGCTCGCTTCTCAAGATCGCACCTCACAAGCCGAGTTCGAACTGCCCTCCTGCGACTGCAACGGAACCCTGCAACCCGGGCACGATCGGCCCGAGTACCTGATCCTGCGAGGCGACGCTCAGGGTTCCCCTGAACCGCTTTCCGCGCAGGCCATTGCTCACCTCAGCGTGCGCCACGCCGGGTTCATTGCACTTCTCGCTCATGTGCGCGAGCACCACGCGGGAAGTCGCCCTGCCGGCGCACCGCCTGACGAAGTCGGCACACGCACCATTGCTCAGGTGGCCCGTGCGTGAAGCGATGCGCTTCTGCACCACGAAGGGATACGGGCCGTTGCGCAGCATGTCCGGGTCGTGATTGGCTTCCGCCACGAGGATGTCCACGCCTTCGAACGCGTCGCAGATGGAATCGGGCACGCTGCCCAGGTCGTAGGCTATTCCGGCACGAGTGCCTGTCCCGAGCGACGTGAGATGCAGAGCGATGGATGCGGCGGCGTCGTGAGGCGTGCGGTGCGCCACGAGCTCCAGCTTGCCGAACCGGAAGGCGCTGCCGACCGTGATAGTTGACTGACGGCTGCCATCGAGGTCCGGGCAGGCGGCGAGAGTCCCCGAAGTCGCATGAAGCTCCCAACCCCACCTGCGTGCCGCCACGCCCGCGCCACGACAGTGGTCCTGGTGCTCGTGCGTAATGATGCAGTGCGCGATGGACTCGGGCTCCACGCCAACGCTCAGCATTCGCTGCGCGAGCGTGCGTGCCGGGAAGCCGGCATCAATTAGGATGCGCACGTCCCCGCATTCCACGACCGTTGCATTGCCGCGGCTGCCGCTTCCGAGCATCCACAGCCTCATGACTGTCCCGAGCTCCAGCGGGCTGCGTAGATCGCGGTGAGATGGCTCCGGCCGTCCTCATCCAGCTCCACCGCACGACGAGCCATCACGCGCCCGCACACGTCCACGAACTTGCGCTCGTCGTACGTACCGTAGGGAGGCCTTCCGCCCCAGGCAAACGGCGGGACCACCTTCGGGGGCATCTCGCCGTATACGTTCGCGCCGGCCCCGATGACGCATCCCGTGGTGAGCATGAGGCCGATTCCGGTCTTCGCGTGATCGCCGAACAGGGTGCCCAGGAACTGCATTCCCGTATCGCGGACGCCGTCAGGCGTCCACAGGGCTACGGTTCCATAGGTGTTCTTGAGATTGCTGGTAGTCGTTCCCGATCCGAGGTTGACCCAGCGCCCCAGGTAGGAGTGCCCCACGAAGCCGTCATGGGACTTGTTTGCGTGTCCGAGCACGACGCTCGACGACATCTCTCCGTGCACCTTGCACCACTCGCCAATGGCAGATCCGCGAATACTGCCGCCGAGTATCGAGGAATGGGGGCCGAGGAGAAGCGGACCCGTGAGGCGCGTGAACGCGTGCACCTCGGAGTCGTCGAGCAGGATCACCGGCCCCGAGCGCGCATCTATCACCACGTGCGGCTCGATGCGAGCGCTCCAGGCAGCGAGCACGGGGTGGTCACCGATGATGTGCACGCCGGCGGGTCGTGAGAGCGTCTCGCTGCGCTCCATCGCGATGGTGAGGAGATCGTCGAGCAGAATCTCCTGCAGCGAGCCCACCAGGTCCCACACCTCGTTCAGCCACCGTCCAGGAAGCTCGGCGGCAGACGAAGGGTCGGCGGCGTCGAACAGTGCTGCGACCTCCTCGAGGCCGCAGGGTGACGTGGTACGAACCGCGGCGACCTTTCCGTCCACTGTCCAGGCGTTCACGCGATCCTCGACGTGGAGCACGGCGTCGGACGCCACTGCACAGCGTGAATTCGCGATGATTACGCCGGCGGGCAGCTCTCGCGCGTGCACCCTGGGAGCGTTCGCTTCTGCGAACTCCCTGAGATGCGGTGCAGCCAGAATGCCTACTGCCGCCGAGTCCGCAGCCCGTTCCCATCGCTCACGGAGCAGCCATGCGCCCACGCGCAGCTCCGAAGCTGGTCGCGTGAGGGCGAACGGCTCGAAGCGCCGGGCGATGGAATCGTCCCAGGTGTACAGCACGATCAGGCCGGTTCGCGGAGGTCGTCGGGGAGGGAATCGAGCAGCGTCTTGAGCGATGCCGCGTGCTCCCTGGTGGTTACCAGCGTTATGCCTTCGCGTTCCACCACCACGAGATCGTTCACCCCGAAAAGCACAACCGCGTTGTTCTCGGCATGCACCACGTTGTCGCTCGCGTCCAGTGCATGCACGCGACCGTACACGGCGTTGCCGAACTCGTCCTTGCGCCGAACGCGTCCGAGCGACGCCCACGTCCCCACGTCGTCCCAGCCGAAGGTGCCGTCCACGACCATCACGCGGTCGCTGCGCTCCAGGACGCCCACGTCAACGGAAACCGGTGCCGACACTGCCGCGAAGAACTCGTCAGGATTGCCGGCGCCGATTTCCAGGGCGCGCGAGAGTTCCGGCGTGAGGCTGCGTACTTCCGCAAGAAAATCGGTGGCTCGCCAGGCAAAGATCCCCGAGTTCCAGAGGCAGCCCTCGGCACACAGTCGTTCGGCGGTGGCGAGGTCGGGCTTCTCGCGGAAACGTGCCACGCGCCTCACGCCGGGTGTCACCTGCTCGCCGGGCTCGATGTAGCCGTATCCTATGTCGGGCCGGGTAGGCTGAATGCCGACGGTGACGAGCGCTTTGTGCGTGGCCGCGGCCGCAGCCGCGGTGCGAAGAGCCTCGCGAAAGCCTTCGTCGTCTCCGATCGCCCAGTCGGCGTGCACGCAGAGCATGACCGCGTCCTCCCCTCCAAGTTCCCTCACGCGAAGTGCCGCAAAGGCGAGCGCGGCGGCCGTGCCTGCCGGCTTTGGCTCGGCAATCACCTGCTCGTGAGGCACCAGCTGCGCACTCGCCCGCACCCTTTCTGCAAGCTGTGCGTTCGTGAGCACGAGCGTGCGCTCCTGGCCCACGAGCGGAGCGAGGCGACCCAGTGTGTCATCGAGCAGCGAACGATCGCCCACCAGGGGCAGCAGCTGCTTGGGCCTGGAAGGGGTGCTGAGCGGCCAGAAGCGCGAGCCCACACCTCCCGCAAGCACAACCACCCACAGGTTCATCGCGAGTGTCCCTCGTTCTCCGGGCCGATGCCAGCCAGCTGCGCCGTTCGCTCATACAGGCGTCGCGGGCTGAACGGCTTCGTCATGAAGTCGTCGGCGCCAAGCTCCATCGCGCGCCTGTGCTGCTCGTCCTGGCCGGCAGCCGTGAGGATGATGCAGGGTATGTCCCGCAACCGCTCCTTCGACCGGATGTGCGACAGGACATCGAGGCCGCTTCGCAGCGGCATCATCAGGTCCAGCAGGACCAGGTCCACGTGGTCGTCCTCGCGGTCGAGCACGTTGATCGCTTCCAGCCCGTCGTACACCAGGCTGACGCGGAACGGGCCCTGCTCCAGCTTCATCTTGATGATCCGGCCGATGTGCGGTTCGTCGTCCGCAACCAGCACATGGCGAAGCGCGGGTCCGCCTTCTCCTGCCATCAAACCAGTGACGCGATCTGCTCGCGATGCCTGCGCAACTCGAACAGCAGCGGGCCGATGTGCGATCCGGGGCTGGTGAGCACGAGTAGGAGTGCGTCCGCGGAGAGCACGGAGACAATCGCGAGGCTGCCGCCGAACTCGAGAAGTGCCGTGGTGAGGGAGCCGCTGCGGGCCGAGGCTCCGAGTTCGTCCGCCGCGGTGGCGATGGCCGGCACGTGCGCGGCAAGATCGTCTGCGGCCAGACCATCTGCCTGGCCATCTATCAGGAGGCCGTCCCGGCCGAGCACGACCACCGCGCCCACGCCCTCTCTGCGCCGCAGTGCGGATACCAGATCGCTGATGGAGGCCATGAGCTCTATGCGCTGGGTTCTTCGGTCCGAAGGAGGGATGCCATTCGCGACGCCACGACGCAGGTGACGTACGCAGCGTTCGGAGTGTGGCGTTCGCGTTACCTGTTGCGAGAGGCGTCAGGGACACCTGTCGCAGTACGACGAGGCGAAGCTAGGCTTCGCCAATGGTGAAGTCAAGCAATCGGGCGGGTGACCGAAGTGCCGATCCTGCACATGGTTGGGGTCCGTGGCGCGGGTGTCGGTCGCTTGAATCCAGCCCGTGCGTGGGCTAGTCTTCGGCCTCGTCTCCAACCTCATTTCAAGCACTCCAGTGGCCCACCTGAGTCCGTCCACCACACGCCGCCGGGGACATGCCCGGCCCCGGCACCTGGCCGGTCTCGCGCTCGCCGTACTGTTTCTCGCCGCGTGCGGCGGGGATGATCCATTCCAGCCGACACTCTCGCCCGTTCAGGAGATAGTGGAGGTGTTTGCCATAAACGGTACCGAGCCTGGGCAACCGAACGCGCTCGCCCTGGTCAGCAGCACCGGCACCGGCCGTCTTGCGCCTGTGGCGTTTCGCGCCACGCCCAACTGGTTCTTCGACCTCGCCGTTGACTTCGACGAGAACGGCAACGCCACCCTGTACCCGGTGCTGCTGGTAGGCTCGGTGCTCGGTACCACGCACGAGGTTGGGATTCGGCGGTACGATATCCCGTTCACCGAGATCCGTACCGCTCCAACGGATGGCTACGTGTTCGGCGAGTCCTTCGCGATTTCCGAAGGCGACGTGTTCGCCGCGGTCTCCGTGCAGGCTCCGATCTGTCGGGGTGGCTTCGCGATCATCCCCAATATCTACGCGAAGCTACTGGTGGAGGAGGTGAACGCCCTCTCCCGCTCGGTGAGGTTCCGAATCGTGGCCGATCCCAGCTGCGGCTTCCGGAGGCTCACTCCGCCCACCACCAACTGAGTCCATGTACGACATTCGAATCCTGCGCGAGAACCTGGACGAGCTCCGCGCCGGCCTGGAACGTCGTGGCGTGCTGGCAGGTCTCGAGGAGACGCTGCAGCGTGCCACCGAACTGGACTCGGAGCGCCGCTCGCTCATTCAGCAGGTGGAGGAGCGCAAGGCAGAGCGCAACACGAACAGCCAGGAAGTCGCGAGGCTGAAGCGGGCCGGCGAGAACTCCGACGAGCTGGTCAGCCGCGGCCGCGCGCTCGGCGAGGAGATCGCCGGCTTCGAGAGCCGACTTCGCGAGGTCGAGGCGGAGCTTCACCAGATCCTGCTCGAACTGCCGAACATCACCGTCCCCGACGTTCCGGCCGGCGGGGAGACGGAGAACCGCGTGCTTCGCACGTGGGGCGATCCGCGTGCTGCGCAGAGCGCCCCGCCGCACTGGGAGATCGCCGAACGTCTCGGCATCCTGGACCTGCCGCGCGGCGCCAAGATCAGCGGTTCCGGCTTCGTCGTCTTCCGGGGTGTGGGCGCGCGGCTGGTTCGCGGTCTTATCAACTTCATGCTGGACCTCCACACGTCGGAGCACGGTTACGAGGAGGTATGGGTTCCGTCGCTGGTCACCCGCGCCACCATGACGGGCACGTCGCAGCTGCCGAAGTTCGAGGACGACATGTATGCGGTGGCCGGGGACGACCTGTTCCTCATTCCGACCGCGGAAGTGCCGGTGACGAACCTGTACCGCGAGGAACTTCTGGACGCGTCCATGCTGCCGGCCGCCTTCACCGCGTACACGCCGTGTTTCCGTCGTGAGGCGGGCGCTGCCGGCAAGGACACCCGCGGACTGCTGCGCATGCACCAGTTCGACAAGGTGGAACTGGTGCGTTACTCCACGCCGGAGGATTCGGACGCCGAGCACGAGCGCCTCACGATGCACGCCGAGTCGGTGCTTCAGCGCCTCGAGCTGCCGTACAGGGTGCTGCTGCTCGCTGCGGGCGACACGGGCTTCGCCAGCTCCAAGACTTATGACCTGGAGGTCTTTGCGCCGGGCGTGGGCAAGTGGCTGGAGGTCTCGTCTTCCAGCAACTTCGGCGACTTCCAGGCCCGCCGTGCGAATATCCGGTTCAGGCCGGCGGGTGGCGGAAAGCCCCGCTTCATCCACACCTTGAATGCGTCCGGACTGGCGCTGCCACGCATCATCGCGGCGCTACTGGAGAACGGACTGCAGCCTGACGGGAGCGTGTTGCTTCCGAAGGCGCTGCACGGCCACGTTGGCCTGGAAAGAATCGCCTGATCCGGGGAGCCATCATGTCGCGCACCGCACCGGTCCTGCTCATGGCAGCCGGGCTTACGCTGCTGCTCGGCTGGTACGTGTTCTACACGCGAGACGTGGTGAGCCAGCTGCAGGCAGAGGCTCGCAGCGAGGGCCTGATGTACGCTCGCGTGTGGCGCGCGCTGAGTGACACGTCCGGAGAGGCCGCCGCAACGGCGGCCCTTCTGGACCTCTCGCGGCACATCCGAGAGAAGGGCGTACCGGTCATCGTGACCGATGCGGACGGCAATCCCACCGCAGCCGCGAACCTGCCCTTCGACTCGCTGCCGGACATCACCGACCCCAGGGTGCGTGAGTACATCGCGCTTCTGGATGCGCAGAACCAGCCGGTGGTTGCCGCCGACCAGTCGGTGCACTACGGAAACACGGTGCTGGTGCGGGGGCTTCGCGTGATCCCGCTGGTGCAGACGATGTTCATCGTGCTGGTGGTGGGCGCGGGAATCTACGCGGTAAGACAGCATGGCCGGGCGGAGCGTGAGCGAACGTGGGCAGGAATGGCTCGTGAGGCGGCGCACCAGCTTGGCACCCCGCTCACGTCCATCAGCGGCTGGCTGGAACTGATGGCGGAACGGGCCGGAGACCCTCTCATGTCCACCGCCATCTCGCACATGCACGGCGACCTGGAGCGGCTGGAGCGCGTTGCACACCGCTTCGAGCGCATCGGTCACCCGCCGCGAACCGACGACGTGGACGTCGGCGCTCTCGCGGAGCGCGTGAGCAGCTACTTCAGGCAGAGGGTACCCACGCTGGCGCACACCATCGTCATCAGGTACCAGCCTCCGGAGCATCCGCTCATCGTGCGCGGCGATGCGGTGCTGCTGGAGTGGGCCCTGGAAGCCGTGGTGAAGAACGCGATAGACGTTCTGGCCGGACGTGGCGGCACCGTGGAAGTGTCGGTCGCTCCGGCAGCCGGTGATTCCGTGCGCATCCGGGTGTCGGACGACGGACCCGGAATTCCGCGCGAGCACAGATCCAAGGTGTTCGAGGCAGGATTCACCACGAAGGAGCAGGGGTGGGGCGTTGGCCTCTCGCTGGCGAAGCGCATCGTGGAGCGAAACCATCGCGGACGGCTGGTTCTGGCGCAGGCCGATCGTGGGGCGCGCTTCGACATTATCTTGACACGATGAACCTGCTCTTCGGAACATCGTCGCTCGAAGGTCTCAATCCCGCCCAGTCGGAGGCCGTCCAACACAACGAGGGTCCCATACTCGTGCTCGCCGGTGCGGGCTCCGGGAAGACCCGCGTGCTCACTTCGCGCATAGCGAGGCTCATCGAGGATCGCGGAGTTCGACCGGACGAAATCCTCGCGGTGACGTTCACCAACAAGGCGGCCGGCGAGATGCGCGATCGCGTAGCGCGTCTGCTGGGAACCAACCCCACGGGCATGTGGATAGGGACCTTCCACTCCATCGGGGCACGTGTGCTTCGCACCCATGCGCACCTGACGGGAAGGACGCCAACCTTCACCATCTACGACGAGGACGACACGCTGCAGCTCCTGAAGCGGGTGATGGAGCAGGCAGGCGTGAACCCGAAGGAGCAGGCACCCAAGGCTGTTCTGGCATCCATCTCGGACGCGAAGAATGCCCTGGTGGAGCCGCAGGAATACGCTTCGCTGGCTCGCGACCCCTTCTCCAAGAGCGTTGCCGAGGTCTTCATGCGCCTCGAGCCGGAAATGCGCCGCAACAATGCCGTGAGCTTCGACGACCTGCTGGTGCTCCCGGTGAACATCCTGAGGCATAACGCGGACGTGCTGGCGAGGCTTCGCTCGCGCTTCAGGTACCTGCTGGTGGACGAGTACCAGGACACGAACCGCGCGCAGTACCAGCTCGTCAAGATGCTGGGCGGCGAGCACGCGAACGTCATGGTAGTGGGAGACGACGACCAGTCCATCTACGGCTGGCGCGGAGCGGACATACGCAACATCCTGGACTTCGAGAAGGACTTTCCCTCGGCGCACGTCGTGAGGCTTGAGGAGAACTACCGAAGCACGCCGCGCATCCTCGAGCTGGCGAACGTGGTGATCTCGGCGAACAGGGAGCGGAGGGGCAAGACGCTTCGCGCCACGCGGCCGGACGGCGAGCGAGTATCGCTCGTGACGGCTGCGGACGAGCGCGATGAAGCCGAGATGGTAGCCGGCGAAGTGTTGGCGAGGCGTGCGAAGGGGCGCCTGCGCCTGAGGGACGTGGCGGTGCTGTATCGCACGAACGCGCAGAGCCGCGCCCTGGAGGATGCGATGCGCAAGCACTCCATTCCGTATCGCCTCGTGGGGGCCGTGCGCTTCTACGACCGGAAGGAGATTCGCGACCTGATGGCGTACCTCAAGCTCGTGGCGAACCCGCGAGACGACGAGGCGTTCAGGCGCGCGATCGCGGTTCCCCGGCGCGGACTGGGTGATACGACCATCGAGATGCTTTCCGGTGCGGCGCGCGCGGCGGGAGTCTCGCTACTTGAAGCGGCTACGCGTGCGGACATCACGGCGGGCCTTCGGCCGGCCGCTCGCGAGGCACTCGCGGATTTCGCGAAGCTGATGGAGCGTTCGCGCGACCTTGCTCGTGATGCGGCGGTGGACGAGATCCTGAGACACCTGATAGACGCGATCGGCTACGATCAGTACCTGCGTGCGGAAGGACCGAAGGGTGAGGAACGCCTGGAGAACGTGAGGGAACTCGTTGCAGGCGCGGCCGAGACGGTGGCGGACGAAGGCGGCGAGGTGGGGCTCTCGCCCCTCGACCACTTCCTGCAACAGGCGACGCTCGTGGCGGGAGTTGACGCCCTGGATCCCGATGCGGACGCGATCACGATGATGACGCTGCATAACGCCAAGGGCCTGGAGTTCCCGCTGGTGTTCATCACGGGGCTGGAGGACGGTCTCTTCCCGCTGGCTCGGGCCTATGATGACCCGCCGATGCTGGAGGAGGAGCGGCGGCTCTTCTACGTGGGGATCACGCGGGCCGAGGAGTCGCTGATACTCTCGTATGCCCTGCAGCGCAGGCGTAACGGGGAATTGCTCCCGGGCAAGGCTTCGCTATTCCTGAGCGAGATTCCGCGAGACCTTCTGGTGCAGCAGCGCACGCCGCGGGCGCGGAGTACCGGTCGTTCGGCGTTCGCCGACCTGGAGTGGGGGAGCACCGGCTCCGCGGCCGGCGCGGGCAGGAGCGGCGGCGGCTCGTCAGGCGGATGGGGCAGGAGTTCGTGGAGTGCGAACCGCCCCTCGCAGGGGGGCGGGTTCGTCGGTTCGGTGGGCTATGGTTCGGGCGAGGCGGCTGCCAGGCGCACTTCGTCCGCCCGTCGTGCGCAGCCCGCTGCTCCGGCACCCGAGGACGAGTCGCAGGATGCCGCCATGATAGCCGTCGGGGCCCGCGTGAGGCACCGGAAGTTCGGCTCGGGAACCATTGCCGAGATCACCGGCGCCGGGCGGGACAGCAAGGTGCGGATTGACTTCGACGACGAGGAGATCGGGCGCAAGACCCTGGTTCTGGCGCAGGCAAACCTGGAAAGGGAGTGGGACTGAGCATGGCAGTATCGAAGGAGGACGTGATGCACGTGGCCGGCCTGGCGCGCCTCGGGGTGGAGCCGGGGCGCCTGACGACGCTGGCCGCGGAGCTGAGCTCGATTCTCTCGCACATGGACGTGCTGCAGCGCGTGAACGTGGAGCGCGTGCAGGCCGCCGTTGGCGTGGGGGAAAGGGGAATGCCGCTGCGGCCTGACGAGGGCCCTCCGTTGGGCATGGAGAGGACGCTCGACACGTTCGCACCCGAGATGAGGGATGGCTTCATCCTCGTTCCGCGCCTGGATACTCATGGTGACGCCGGAATGGAGGAGGACGCGTGAGCCGCTCCCCCCTCACTGCATCCGGCCTTGCCGCAAGCGTCCTGAGCGGGGAGCGAAGCGCCGCCGAGGTGGCCGCGGAGGCACTCGCCAGGCTCTCCGAGGCCGAGTCGGGCGACGGGGCGCTCAACGCCATCATCTGGCGTGACGATGCAGGCGCACGCCTCGAGGCAGCCACGGTGGACGACGGAATCTCTGCCGGCGAGGAAGGGCTTCCGCTGGCGGGCGTGCCCGTGGTGGTCAAGGACAACATCGCCACGCTCCGCATGCCCACCGCGTGCGGCTCGCGAATGCTCGAGAACTACGTGAGCCCGTACGAGGCAACCGCCGTACGCCTCCTGCGTGCCGCGGGAGCGGTGATCGTCGGCAAGGGAAACATGGACGAGTTCGCGATGGGATCGTCCACCGAGAACTCCGCCTTCGGGCCAACCCGCAATCCCGTGGATCCAGAGAGGGTGCCGGGCGGATCGTCAGGCGGTTCCGCGGCCGCCGTGGCCGCGGGCATCGTTCCACTCGCACTCGGATCCGAGACAGGCGGTTCGGTGAGGCAGCCGGCGTCGTTCTGCGGAATCGTGGGAGTGAAGCCGACGTACGGACGGGTGAGCCGATTCGGACTCGTGGCATTTGCCTCCTCGCTGGACCAGATCGGCGTGTTCGGCGGAACCGTTCAGGACGCCGCGCTCGGTCTCGAGATCATCGCCGGCGCCGACACTAACGACTCCACGAGCTCCGACGAGCCCGTCGAGAGCCTGCGACCCACCGGCAGCGACCTCTCCGGCATGGTCATCGGACGGCCCAGGGAATACTTCCCCGATTCGCTCGATCCCGAGGTGCGCGAACGCTGCGATCGGGCACTCGATGCGCTGCGAAGCCTCGGCGCCGAGATCCTCGAGGTGTCCCTCCCCCACACCGAGCTGGCCGTTCCGGTCTACTACATCATCGCTCCCGCAGAGGCGTCGTCCAACCTGGCGCGCTTCGACGGCGTGCGGTACGGGATGCGCGTCCAGCAGCCCGCGCTGCGCGACATGTACCAGGCCACCAGGTCACAGGGCTTCGGTCCCGAAGTCACGAGGCGCATCCTCCTCGGCACCTACGTGCTCTCGGCCGGATACTACGACGCCTACTATCGCCGTGCCCAGCAGGTTCGCTCACTGATCGCGCAGGATTTTGCAGACGTGTTCAGCGACGGGGTGCATGCGCTGTTCACACCCACGACACCTGCCCCTGCCTTCAGGTTCGGCGAGCGCTCGGACCCTTACGAGATGTATCTCAACGACATCTTCACTGCCACGGCCAACCTGGCCGGTGTTCCCGGCATGTCTGTACCGATAGGGCGCGTTCGCGGCCTGCCTGTCGGGGGACAGATCATCGCACCGCACTTCGCAGAAGCCGACATGTTCCGGGTCGCCTACGCGCTCGAAGGCGCGCTCGGCGGGGAGGCTCACCGATGACCGCTCCGGCCTGGAACGAGAAGTACGAGATGGTGGTGGGGCTTGAGGTTCACGTGCAGCTCTCCACCCTGACGAAGGCGTTCTGCGCGTGTTCGACCGAGTTTGCCGCACCACCCAACTCGAATACCTGCCCGGTGTGCCTGGCGCTTCCCGGCGCGCTTCCGGTGCTCAACGAGCGGGCGGTGGAGCTGGCAGTGCAGACCGCGCTGGCACTCCAGTGCACAGTGCACGAAGTGTCGGTGTTCGCGCGGAAGAACTACTTCTATCCGGACCTGCCCAAGGGCTATCAGATCTCGCAGTTCGACAGACCGCTGGCGACCGGCGGGCACCTGCAGATCGGAGTCACCACGGATGGCACCCCGATCCGCGTGGGCATAACGAGGGTCCACATGGAGGAGGACGCGGGCAAGTCCATCCATGACAGGTTCCCCGGCGCCAGCGCCATTGACCTGAACCGTGCAGGCGTTCCGCTCGTCGAGATCGTCAGCGAGCCTGACATGCGTTCTTCCCAGGAGGCGGGTGCCTACCTGCGAACGCTGAAGCAGCTGCTGGAGTACGCTCGCGTCAGCGACGTGTCCATGGAGGAGGGAAGCCTCCGGGTGGACGCGAACGTGAGCGCTCGTCCGCGGGGCCAGGCGAAGCTTGGAACGAAGACCGAGGTGAAGAACATGAACTCTTTCTCGGGCGTGGAACGTGCGCTCGAGGTGGAGTTCGCGAGGCAGTGCGAACTTCTCGAGCGGGGCGAGGAAGTGGTGCAGCAGACCATGCTCTGGGACGGCGCGCGGCAGGAGGTTCGGCCCGCCCGCTCCAAGGAAGGCAGTCACGACTATCGCTACTTCCCCGAGCCGGACCTGCCACCCCTGATCCTCACGAGCGAGTGGATCGAGCGGCAGCGTGAGGCTCTGCCCGAGCTTCCGGCCGCGAAGCAGCAGCGATTCGCCGAGAAGTACAAGCTCGGAGCGTACGACATCGAGGTGCTCACTTTCGACCGCGACCTGGCGGACTACTTCGAGGAAGTGGCCCTTGCGCACGGGGATGCCAAGACAGCGGGCAACTGGGTGATGGGCGAGGTTCGTGCGGCCCTGAACGCACAGCAGGTGAGCGTGAACTCGTTCCGCGTTCGACCGGCTGACCTTGCACGGTTGCTCGACATGGTGCGCGATTCGCTGCTGAGCAACACCGCGGCCAAGCGCGTGTTCGCGATCATGCTGGAGTCAGGTGGTCAGCCGGAGGGGATCGCGAAGGCCGAAGGGTTGCTCCAGGTCTCGGACGACTCGCAGCTCGAGAGCTGGCTGGACGAGGCCATTGCGAAACACGCGGCAGAGTGGGAACGCCTGCGGGCCGGCGAGCGCAAGCTCACGGGCGTGCTGGTCGGCGCCGTAATGAAGATCTCGGGTGGTCGTGCCGACCCGAAACGCGTCAATCAGTTGCTGTCGGAGCGGGCCAGCGCGGTGTAGAGAGGCTGCTCCAGGCTTGCCGCGTACGTGAGCGACGTGCGCGGCAGGCCGAAGTGCCGAGCCGCCTGACGAGCCACGTGAGTGCCGCCGCCTCGCTGTATCGCGGTGCGCCTGACGCGCTTCGCGAAGCGCAGCTGCTCGTCCCCGGCCGGATCGAGCGAGTAGGGCTCGGATTCATCGAACCGGTTCAGCAGGTCCACGATGAAGTCGAACGAACGCTCCAGGTAGCGGGACACCGACAGATCGTCCAGGTCCCAGCGGCTGTTCTCCACCAGCAAGTGGAACACTCGCTGCCACGATTCGGAGTCGGCAGCCACCACCATTCCCCGGAAGATTCTCCGGTTGGTGTGAGTGGAGAAGATCGTGGGGCTGAGTATTCGGTCCAGGTGAGCGTCGGACCTCGAGTGATCGCGCGAGAGCAGTTCGCGCGCACTCCGGCTGAACCGCTCGCTCAGGTGGGTCTCGAAGCGGGTCTCCCAGTAGCTGTGGCCGAGTGCGGCAGTGCTGGAAGTGATGGCGAGCTGGCGGGGCACGAAGTAGTTGTGCGCCACCACGTCCGCCGACAGGTGCGCCAGGTAACCAAGCCCGAAGGCACGAAGCGGATCGTCGTCCCGTGCGCGGTCGTAGATCTCCAAACCCACCACCCACGAGTGGCAGTGGCGCCCGACGGGCGCGTACTTCTTCGCGATGCTGGAGTCGGCTGCGATGCTCCCGTACAGGAAATCGTACGGGAAGGCTCGAAGCAGGTCGGCTATGCCCTTGGGAATCAGGTGCAGGGACGAGAGCACCGCGTCGCCAAGTGCCACGTGCGTGCCCGGCGTCCAGGCATGAGCCACGTCAGGCAGCAGCGCGACCAGCAGAAGGGCAGCCGCAACGCAGCCCGCGAGCGGGCTGCGTCTGCAGGTACCGAGCAACGCCCGCGCGACGCCCAACAGCCTCCGGTGCGTCGCGTGGAGCGTGCCGACCTTCCCGGTCAGATGCCCAGGCGGCGGCGCTGGCGCCGCATCGCCTTGCGAAGATCCTTCAGTTCGCTCTCCACGGTGTCGGAAATCGCGTCACGCGCGGATGCGATCACGCCCTCCATCTGGTCGCGCACGCCAGACGGATCGACTGCGGAGCCGATCGCGTTGCGCCGGGACGAAACCCACTTGCGCCCGCGCCGAACCATGCGCTGCGTGGGAGTCCTGCGGGTCTCCTTCATGCCGGCGGCAACGAGGAGGGTTGCCGTGGCTCCAACCGCGGCCCCGATGATCGCCGCGGTAAGGAGGTCGTACTGGTGGTCCCTTTCCATATCCATTTGGTCCTCAATAGCCCTGGCGTCTGCGGACGCGCGGGCGCGTGGGTGAGAGGTCGGAGTATCCGTGGACAGCGTCCTCTGCATCTTCCTCTCCAGAATCAGGGTCGAGAGGCGGCATCGGCTCGCCGCGCTCCGGAACGTCCATGGCGGCTGCGCCGAAAGACTCCACGCCGATGCGCACGCCGCGCGCCGTTGAGGCGGAACGAACGAAGATGTCCTCCGCCTCCTCCTGGACCACCTCCAGCAGCGCGTTGAACTCGCGAACCTTCGCCTCCGTGGCGAGCATCGCCTTCTGCATGCGGCGATTCGCGCCGTTCACGGTGTTGCTCACCTGCTGAACATCCGTTCGGAGGGATGTCGTTATGTAGTGTACGTCATCCGCTATCGCACTCGCATGCTTCACCAGCGGCATCATGTCGTCCTGGACGCGGTCGAGCAGCTTGTTCAGGCGCGAGTGCGTCTTGCGAAGGTTCCAGGCTGCGGGAACGAGCGCTGCAGCCAGGATGAGTATCAGGATGGACGTCAGTCCTGAAGCCACGCTCGTGATCTTCTCGAACGTGCTCGGATCCTCAGCGATGGTGCGCGTATAGATCGTGTCTGGAAGCGCCTGGGCCAGCAGCCACGGAACTTCCGCGATAAGGCGATCGAGCATCGTCAGCAGAGCAGGAGGAGTGCTGGTGGACGACCGGGAGGGAGGTGCAAGGGAAGGGCCACCGAACGAGAGACGGAGGCGCCAGCCTCGTCAATCGCCATCCAGCTCGCCTGCCAGGCCAATGACTCGGGATACGGGCACCGTGAAGACGATACCCACTCCGGGGCGGTTGAGGTCACCGCACGTTTCCTGGATCATGGCGATGGCCTGCTCCACCTTGGCCTCCTCCACCACGCAGAAGAGCGTGCGGTTCACGGCGCGCGACCTCGCGTTGAGCGAGCGCACGCCGGCAAAGATGGGCACGTCATGGCTGAGCACGCGGCCCATGCCCTTGCTCTCCACGATCGTAGCGCCCGTGATGCCCAGCTCCACGAAGCCGGCCAGCACGTCGTCCACCATCTCCTCGTGGTTTATGACGGCGACAAGAAGTTGCATGACAATCAGTTGGAGATCACGTGCACACCGACCCGCAATCGTATCTGTCGGCAAGTGGCAGTGTCAAGCTGGCTGCGCCCGGAACACCATGGCCGGGTTGACCATCCCGCCCGCCGGAACAAAGTTTCGCCCGTCGCGCGGCCGGTGCACGCCCATTGCGCCGCGCTGCCCAGGTATCTCTCGCCATCCACGACGCCAGCACGGAGCCGCCCCCGGCGGATAGCCGATAGCCCGGCGCGCCTCATCTCCCGACGCCAAGCGCTGTGCAATACATCGTCGAGGGCGGCCGAAGGCTGTCCGGCACCATCCAGCCCGCAGGCAACAAGAACGCCGCGCTGCCGATCCTCGCTGCCACCCTGCTGACCGACCAGCCGGTGACGCTCACGAACGTGCCGCGCATCCGCGACATCGAGACGCTCGTGGAGCTGGTACGTTCGCTCGGCCCCGAGATCGCATGGACGGATCGCAATACGCTGCACGTTCACGCGAGTGAGGTGCATCCGACCGAGATAGACCGGCAGCTGGCCGCACGCATTCGGGGATCCATCCTGCTGGCCGGCCCGCTGCTCGGCCGCTGCGGACGCATAACGCTGCCGCCGCCGGGCGGTGACGTGATCGGTCGCAGGCGCCTCGACACCCACTTCCTCGCGCTCAGCGAGCTGGGTGCGTCTTTCAATCTCAGCGACGTCTTCGAGCTCACCGCGTCGGGCCTCCGGGGAGCAGACATCTTTCTGGACGAGCCGAGCGTGACGGGCACCGAGAACGCGATGATGGCGGCCGTGCTCGCCAAGGGGACGACGATCCTCCGGAATGCCGCCTGCGAGCCTCACGTGCAGGATCTCGCACACTTTCTCGTGGCCCTTGGCGCAAACATCGAGGGCATCGGTACGAATCGCCTGATCATCCAGGGCGGAGGGACACTGACCGGCGCTACGCACGCTATCGGCCCCGACCACATCGAGGTCGGTTCGTTCATCGGGCTGGCTGCCGTAACCCGCTCGGAGCTCCGCATCGCGAACGCCGGCGTGAGGCACCTGCGCTCCACGCTCATGGGCTTCGAACGGCTGGGAATCTCGTGCCGTATCGAGGACGACGACCTGGTGGTGCCGGAGCAGCAGGAACGCAGGATCCAGAGTGACCTGGGCGGTCATGTGCCGACGCTCTCGGACCAGCCGTGGCCCGCGTTTCCCGCCGACCTCATGTCCATCGCCATCGTCACCGCCACCCAGTGCGAAGGCATGATCCTGATCCACGAGAAGATGTTCGAATCGCGAATGTTCTTCGTGGACAAGCTCATCGGCATGGGTGCGAGAATCGTGATGTGCGATCCGCACCGGGTGGTAGTGGCCGGCCCGCAGGCGCTGCGCGCGGCAACGGTGGAGTCTCCGGACATTCGCGCCGGCATGGCCATGCTGCTGGCGGCGATGTGTGCAGAGGGCGACAGCGTGATCAACAACGTGGGTCAGATCGAGCGCGGCTACGAGCGGATAGACGAGCGCCTCAACGCTCTCGGTGCGAACATCGTCAGGGCGGAGCGCCGGGCCTCGTGAGGCAGGGCCCGGCTGCGTCATTGCGGGTAGACGTTCCGGGCTTCGGGGACCTCGGCGTGGTGGCGTTCACCACGACTCGTGAGGCCGGTTCGTTCTCGTCCGCCAGCGACGAGCCTGCGCGGGCTTTTCTCGAACGGTGGGACTCGCTCCGGCGCTCGCTGGGCCCACTCGGTCACCGGTTCGCGACGGCATCACAGGTGCATGGGTCTCGAATACTCCGTCACCGGCCCGGATGGGAGGGCTGGCTGCGGAGCCAGGGTGCGGACGGCCACATTGACGGCGAGGAGCCTGTGGCCATGGCGGTCACGATCGCGGACTGCACGCCTGTCTTCATGGCGCACCCCAGGGGACCGACGGCCATTCTTCACGCGGGTTGGCGCGGTGTCGCTGCGCGGATAGAAGAGGCGGGCGTGCGTGCGATGGAACTGGCAGGAGCTCCTGCTGCCGAGCTGCACGTGCATCTGGGACCGTCCATCTGCGGCAGGTGCTACGAGGTGGGACCGGAGGTTCACGAGGCGCTTACGGGCGAGCGTGTCTCCACCCCCCGACCTATTGACGTGCGAGGTGTGCTGCACGAGAGGCTGAAGGCACTCGGCGTCCGGAACGTGACCGTGAGCGATTTGTGTACGCTCTGCGATCGCGCCCTCTTCTTCAGCCATCGCGGAGGCGATGCGGGGCGACAGGTTGCGGTGATCGGACGAGCGGAGCGACGCGGGTATTAGGGAAGGGGACTCCGCCCTGTCATCCTGCACTCGCCCCGTGTCATCCCGCTCTCGCCC
>CAYQAO010000009.1:0-19978 GCA_964415485.1 uncultured Gemmatimonadaceae bacterium | reverse complement strand
TGTCATCCCGCTCTCGCCCCGTGTCATCCCGCGCGAAGCGTCGGGATCTATTCACCTTGCCTCCTCCGGCTGTCATCCCGCGCGAAGCGTCGGGATCTATTCACCCTTCATCGAATCCCGCCACAGCCCTCCGCCCTCAAATGCAGGCAGGATGCGCTTCGCACTTCTCCAGCCAACTTGACCGCGCCTCCGGTAAGGCGTACCTTCCATGATGAATGCGGCGCGCGGTGCGCCGCGCGTGCGATGTGGGGCAGTTTGGCCCACATTTTTTTGTTCCGTATCCTTATCTCCAGTCAGTTGGGCGAAGCGCTGGAAGATCTTGTGCGGGAAGCGCTTACGCCACTCGGCTTCGAGTTGGTGGAGTACCGCCGGGGGGGTACGCGCTCCAGACCGCTCGTAGAGGTTCGCGTGGACCGTCTCGATGGAGAGGCGGTTCTGGTGGATGACTGTGCCCGCGCTTCCAGGGCTATTGAAGCGCTGCTCGATGGCTCCGGGCTCCTGCCGGAGCGATACGTGCTGGAAGTTTCATCTCCAGGCGTTGAGCGGCCGCTCCTGACTGCGGCGCACTGGCGTCGCTTCGTCGGACGCCAGGTGTCGGTGAAGAGTGCGGAACTGGGTAGTCGTGCCGAGTACCGGCTGGAAGCGGTGCACGGCGACGAAGGTTCGGAAGAGGTGGTGCTTGTGGACGCAAAGGGCGTCGAGCACCGGGTGCCGCTTTCCGCGATAGCGGAAGCGCGGCTGGCGTTCCATTGGAAACGGTAACGAGGGTTCGGATGGTCGGTTCGGCAGAAATCCTGGCTGCGATTCGAGAGCTGAGCAATGCGAAGCAGCTCGATCGTTCAGAATTGCACGAGCTGCTGCAGGACGGCATCTACGCCGCGCTGGCCAAGAAGCATGGGCCCACGGTGAAGGCCGAAGTTGACATTGACGAGGAGAGCGGGAAGATCAACATCGTCCTGCTCAAGACCGTCGTTACCGAGGTCACCGATCCTGCCAGCGAAGTGTCGCTGGAGGAAGCTCGCTTCTACGACGAGAGCTTCGAGCCTGGCGACGTGCTCGAGACGGCCGTTGACTTCAACCAGTTCGGCCGCACCGCCGTACAGGCTGCCAAGCAGCGGATCCTGCAGCGGGTTCGCGAAGGCGAGCGCACGCGTATCCGCGACGAGTTTGCGGGCCGCATCGGCGAGCTGTTCTCGGGCGAGGTGCAGCAGATCGAGCGCGGGAAGCTCGTGCTAATGCTGAATCGCTTCCGCGAGGCGGAGGCGATCATGCCGTATCGCGAGCAGAACCATCGCGAGCACTTCCACCAGGGCGAGCCGATCAGGGCGGTGCTGAAGCGCGTCGAGGAGACCCCGAAGGGTCCTCGCCTCATCTTCAGCCGCGCCGACCCGATGTTCGTCGCCGCGCTGTTCAAGCTCGAGGTGCCCGAGATTCAGCAGGGGATCGTTGAGATTCGCGCCGGTGCTCGTGAGGTCGGCAGCCGCACGAAGATCGCGGTGTTCTCGCGGGACGACTCGATCGACCCCGTGGGCGCGTGCGTCGGCGTGAAGGGTTCGCGCGTGCAGGCAGTGGTGAACGAACTGGGCGGCGAGCGCATTGACATCGTGCCCTGGTCTGCCGATCCGGAGCGCTTTGCCCGGCTGGCGCTCGCGCCTGCGAAGGTTGCGCGCGTCTTCAGCGACCACGAGACGCGTACGATCCAGGCTATCGTGGACGAGGACCAGCTGTCGCTGGCCATCGGGCGGAACGGCCAGAACGTGCGCCTGGCGTCAGAGCTTACCGGCTGGAAGATCGACCTGTACTCGAGTCGTGAGTGGCTGGAGCGCGGCGGAGATGCTCCGCTGTTCGCGCCGCTGCCTGACGAGGACGACACCGTGGACGTGCCGCTCCGCGAGCTGCGCGACCTGTCCGCCTCGGTCGTCGCGGCGCTCGAGGCGGCCGGTTACCGCACGCTCAACGACATCATCGACCTGGAGCGCGAGGACTTCCTGGGAATGCCGGGACTCTCGCTGGACGATGCCGAGCAGCTCGTTGGCATGCTCAACGAGCTGACCGAGGAAGGCGACAGCGGCGACGACTCCGGCGCTGACGACGCAGCTTCCGGCAGCGCGGAAGGCGAGGAGACCACCTCGACTGCTGCTGATGCCGCAAGTGCCGAAGGTACGGCGACCGCGGGCGACGTGACGCCGGAAGGGGAGGACTGACGCTGGACGAGCAGACGTACAGAAAGCTCCTGCGGCTGATAGGATTGGGTGTACGGGCTCGCACCGCGGTAGTCGGTGTGCAGCAGGTGCGCGAGGCCGCCTTTCGCGGCCGGCTGCGCCTTGCGGTAGTGGCGCTGGACGCCTCGCGGCATAGCTTGGAAAAGGTGGTTCCGCTGTTGGACGCGCGTCGCATTCACACACTGGAGGTGCCGTCTGCCTCCGAACTGGGTGCGGCGGTAGGTCGCGAGTCCACGGTGGCTGTCGGTGTTCTGGATGGAGATCTTGCGCGCGGCATTCGCGCGCTGGCGGCACCCGCGAGGTCGGGCGCCGGTCGGCTGGGACGCGCGCCGAGCGCGCGATAGGAGGCAGGTTTGAGCAAGCTTCGTGTTCATGACATGGCAGGCGAGTTCGGGATCTCGAACGAAGAGGTGATCAACCTTCTTCGTTCGATGGACGTGCCCGTGCGCAGCCATCTATCGCTTCTTACCGACGACCAGGTGGCCCGCGCGCGCGCCAGATGGGAGAGGGAGAAGCGCCACCGCGCGGAGAAGCAGGCCGCCGGTTCGGCGCCTGCCACCACCCGTCGCCGCCGCAGCGCCGCAGCGCCCGAGCCGACAAGCACAGCGCCCACCTCCGTTCCGGAGCCGGGCGCCGTTCGCCGTCGCCGTCGTGCCGACGTCCAGGCCGCCGAGGCAGCACAGGCCGAAGCCGCCGACGCAGCGGAGGCCACCGAGTCCGCAGCAGCCGAGTCTGCGGCCGTGGACTCTGCCAAGCCGCAGGCGCCGGACGCAACGCCTGCGTCGAAGGCGCCCGCGCCCGCAGCCGAGAAGGAGGCGGCTCCGGAGGCCGACAGGCCTGTGGAGACGAAGCCTGTCGTGGAGCCTGCAGCGGAGAAGAAGACGGCTTCCAGGGAGGCCCCTCCGGCGGAGGAAGTGCCGGACGCCGGCATGCCCGCAAAGGCGGCAGACACCGAGGCCGCGACTGCCGATGCCGAGTCGGCCGCGCCGTCGCGTCCGCGCGCCGTCGCGCCGCGCCCTGCGACTGCCCGAACCGAAGAGGCTGAGGTCTCAAAGGCCTCACCGGCTGCGTCGGCAACGCCGGCGGATGCGAAGGCGCCAGCCGCGGAGGAGCGACCGGCTCGCAAGGACGAATCGCGTGCTCCGGCTCCGGCCCAGCAGCGGCCGCAGCGTCCAGCTGCGTCGGCAGCTCCGCCGCAGGCTCCGTCACGACCGCGTCCTGCAAGCCCGTCAACGGCAGGCGTTCCGCCGCGTCCGCGACCGGTAGCGTCCAGCTCCGGCTACGTGCCTCCGCGCCCGGTTGCCTCTGCGGCGCCCGGGAGTGCCACGACCATGCCTGGACGCCGCGGCCAGGGTGCCGGCACCGGCGCCGGCGCCGGCACCGACAAGGGTGGCCGCCGCGGTCGCAAGGGCCGGCGCGGCAGCGTGGACCAGGAGGCAGTGAGCTCGAACATCAGCCGAACCATGTCGGCGCTGCGCGGTACAGGCGGCGGGCGACGCGGCCGTCGTTCGGCAGACTCGGGTCCCAGCCGTGAGGAGCTGGCCGCAATGCGCGCCGCCGAGGCGGAGCGCGAGCGCCTGACGATCCGCGTGAACGAGTTCGTGACGGTCAGCGAGCTCGCCGACATCATCAAGGTGCCGGCTACGCAGATCGTGGCATTCGCGTTCAAGACGCTGGGCCTGATGGTCACCATCAACCAGCGCCTGGACTTCGACCAGATCGAACTCATTGCGAACGAGTTCGGCTTCGAGGCGGTCCGCGAGGAGGAGTACGCCTCCGACCTGGCCGAAGTCGTGAGCGAGGAGGACGCACCCGAGTCGCTGGTGCCGCGTCCGCCCGTGGTCACGATCATGGGTCACGTGGACCATGGAAAGACGTCGCTGCTTGACTACATCCGCCGCGCGAACGTGGTGGCGGGCGAGTCCGGCGGCATCACGCAGCACATCGGTGCATACCACGTTCAGCTGCCTGACGGCAGGCTGATCACGTTCCTCGATACGCCCGGTCACGAGGCGTTCACCGCAATGCGCGCGCGCGGTGCGCAGGTTACCGATATCGTGGTTCTGGTGGTGGCTGCGGACGACCAGGTGATGCCGCAGACCGTGGAGGCCATTTCGCATGCCCGCAATGCGGGCGTGCCCATCGTGGTCGCCATCAACAAGATCGACCTGCCCAGCGCCGACGTGGCGAAGGTGAAGCAGGAACTGCTGCAGCACAACGTTGTTGTGGAGGAGTTCGGCGGCGACACGCTGGCCACGGAGATCTCCGCGAAGAAGGGCGTGAACGTTGACCAGCTGCTCGAGCAGATCCTGCTGCAGGCCGAGATCCTGGACCTGAAGGCCAACCCGGACCGCAACGCCACGGGTGTGGTGGTCGAAGCACAGCTGGACCCGGGCAAGGGACCGGTCGCAACGGTGCTCGTGCAGAGTGGCACGCTGAAGGTTGGAGACGACTTCATCGTCGGACTCCACGCCGGTCGCGTGCGTGCGCTGCTCGATGAGCGCGGACGTTCGGTGGAGAAGGCCGGCCCGGCCATTCCGGTTCAGGTGCTGGGTCTGTCCGGCGTGCCGATGGCCGGCGACCAGTTCATCGTCGTGGACGACAGCCAGACGGCACGCGAGATCGCGGGCCGTCGCGAGCGGCTCGATCGTGAGGCGCGCAGCCGCCGCACGAGCAAGAGCGCAGTCACGCTCGAGGACTTCATGGCGCAGGCGCAGTCCGGCGAGGTCCAGTCGCTGCGACTGCTCATCAAGGCGGACCAGGGCGGACCGGCAGAGGCACTTGCCGACGCGCTGCAGCAGCTGTCGAACGACGAGGTTCGCGTCGAGGTGATTCACCGCGGCGTGGGCGCCATCAGCGAGAGCGACATCCTGCTGGCCAAGGCTTCGGGCGCGGTGATCATCGGCTTCCACGTGAGGCCGGACAACAATGCCCGGGCGGCAGCCGAGCGCGAAGGGGTGGACGTGAAGCTGTACCGCGTGATCTACGACGCGGTGACGGACGTGCGCGCGGCCCTCGAGGGACTACTCTCTCCGGAGCAGCGCGAGGTTGTGCTTGGCGAGGCGGAGGTGCGCGACACCTTCAAGGTGCCTCGCGCGGGCACCATTGCCGGATGCTTCGTCCGAAGCGGAATCATCGTGCGCAACGGACGTGCACGCGTCATCCGCGACGGGGTGGAGATCTACGACGGAAGCATCGAGTCGCTGCGCCGCTTCAAGGACGACGTCCGCGAGGTGCGCGAAGGGTACGAGTGCGGTATCGGCATCGAGAACTTCAACGACATCAAGGTCGGCGACGTGATCGAGTGCTACCGCACGGAGGAAATTGCCCGCACGCTCGATTCCGCGGCATCCAGCCATCAGGGTTAGGTCAATGGCGATTTTCGGTAACTCCCGGGAGAAGAGCCTTCCGGGAGTTGGCAGGTGGTGATCGGCGTGCGCTCCTGGGAGTTCCACCTGCCCGGAGCGCATTCGCTGAAGGAGAAGCGGGCGGTGCTGTCATCGTTGAAGTCCCGCCTTCATCACCAGTTCAACCTGTCCGTAGCCGAAACGGCGCATCAGGACGCCTGGCAGCGCGGCGAGTTGACCGTCTGCGTCGTTGCAGCCGACCGAAGACAGGCCGATTCGATTCTCGAGGCAGCGGACCGGCTGGTGGAGTCGAACCCGGCCATTCGCATCATGGACACGTTTGGCGGCTATCGCTGAACGCCGGCCCGGTTGATTCCAACAGCGGGTAACCCGATCATTCAGGACGGGTACGGGCTCGCAACTTCCCTCATTGCACGGATTGCTTTTCGATGGCCAGTGACAACCGCCGCTCCGAGCGCGTTGCGGAAGGAATTCGCGAGATCGTGGCGACGTTCCTCATGGAGGACGCCAAGGATCCCCGTATCGTGGGGCTCGTGACGGTCACCGGCGTGGACGTCACCAGGGATCTCCGACAGGCAAGGATCTTCGTCAGCATCATGGGCAACGACGACGCTCGTGAGGCAACCTTCCAGGGCCTCGCGAGCCTTGCGTCCCACCTGCGCGCCAGGGTCGGGAAGGCGTTGCGCCTTCGCTTCTCGCCCGAGCTGATATTCCAGCTGGACAACAGCATTGCACAGGCCGCGCGGATCGAGAGCCTCCTGGCCCAGGTTCGTGCTGCGCAGCCGGACTCCGGGACGCCGGCCGACGAGAACGCTCGGAACGCGCCGGATGGCGACGACAGCAGCGACTGAGCCGCCGTCATTGAGCACTCGCAAGGTGCAGGCTGCCTCGCTCCTTCTTGTGGACAAGCCGGCAGGCATGACGTCGCACGACGTGGTGTCGGTCGCACGACGCGCTTTGGGCGAGCGCCGAATCGGGCATCATGGAACGCTCGACCCGTTTGCCACGGGCCTGCTGGTGCTGCTGGTGGGAAGAGCCACTCGCCTGGCTCCATGGCTCGACGGCGAGCCGAAGGTGTACAGGGCCACGATTCGCTTCGGTGCGGAGACCACCACGCACGACCCGGAAGGCGAGGTTGCTCGTGAGGCGCCGCCGCCGGACGCGAGCGCCGTTGACGATGCCATTCGCGCACTCACCGGTCCGATTCAGCAGGTTCCACCCGCGTTCAGCGCGAAGAAGGTTGGCGGCGTAACGTCGTACGAGGCGGCCCGGCGCGGGGAGACTCTCGAGCTCAAGCCTGTTCCGGTAACGGTCCATGAATGGGTCGTGGAGTCGCGTTCGGCAGACGAGCTCACCGCCCGCATTTCCTGCAGCGGCGGAACCTACATCCGCGCGCTCGCCAGGGACCTGGGGCGCCTGACGGGGAGTGCTGCACACCTGACGGCGCTCCGTCGGTTGCAGTCAGGGCCGCTGAAGGTGGAGGACGCCGTCAGCGTGGAGCGGTTGCGCGAGGGAGACGCGCCTCTCAGTTCGCCGCTCGTCGCAATGGGCTCGCTGGCACGAGTGGAGCTCGATGAAACCGGCCTCGCGAATGTCGCGCACGGACGGCCCGTTTCTGTGAAGGACAGCGATCCTGCCACTGCCGGCCAGGGACAGGCTGACGCCGGTGTTACCGTGGGTGCGCTGCTGGCGCCCGACGGCGCGCTCGCGGCCGTCGCAGAACTGCGGGACGGGATGTGGATGCCGCGCGTCGTGGTGGCCCCTGCTGGAGGCGCGCCAGGTGCGTGAACTCGGCCTCCCAAGCGGCACGGCGGGTACTGTGGTCACGGTGGGAACCTTCGATGGCTTCCACCGTGGCCACAGGGACCTGGTGGCGCGGCTGGTTGAGTCGGCCCGAAAGTGGAGCCTGCCGTCCGTCCTGCTCACGTTCGAGCCGCATCCGCTCGAGGTCGTGAGGCCGGCCGATGCTCAGCTTCTGCTTACTCCTGGAGTGGAGAGGCTGGAGGCGCTGGCGGAATCCGGCGTGGATCGCGTGGTACTGCTGCCGTTTACCATGGATCTGGCAGCGCTGACCGCGGAGCAGTTCGTAGACGACATCCTGCTCCCCAGGCTCGGCATGCGGCGGCTGATCATGGGACACGATCACGGCTTCGGACGGAATCGCAGCGGTGACGAGGCGACGCTTCGCTCCATCGCCGCGGAGCGCGGGTTCGCAGTAGAGGTCGTGCCAGCCGTCACGACCAAGGACGGAGAGCCCATCTCGTCCACACGCGTGCGCCGGGCGGTGGCGGGCGGCGATCTGCCCGGGGCCGCGGAGATGCTGGGAGCCCCTTATGCAGTGACGGGACGCGTGGTGCAGGGCGCGGCCCGCGGCCGCAGCATCGGCTACCGCACCCTGAACGTCTCGCTTGCCGACGAGCGCAAGCTGCTGCCGCCGCTGGGCGTGTACGCCGTGCGGGTGTGGACGCCCCAGGGTGCGTTCGGTGGGATGATGAACTTCGGTGCCAGGCCCACCTTCGGCGTGGATGAGGTAGGGCTGGAGGCGCACCTTTTCGACGCATCCCGCGACTGGTACGGCGCCACGGTTCGCGTGGAATTCATTGCCTACCTGCGCGATGTGAGGCGCTTTGCGGACGTGTCCGCCCTTCGAGAGCAGCTTTCGCGGGACGAGCAGGATGCCCGTCGCGCGTTGACGACCTTCACCGAGTCCGGTATCCTAAGAGGTTCCGCACATTTATGAGGACTGACCCGGACGTCACCCCGTCACCAGCAGTCGAATGTCCAACCTGAAGTACCGCCTCATCGTGGTCGCCGCGCTGGTAGTCGCGTCGATCGCGGCTCTGTGGCCGCGTACCACGATCGAGCGCGTCCAGCGAGATGGAGTGTTCTCCTACGATACGGTCAAGCGCGTACCGCTGAAGCGCGGACTCGACCTGCGTGGCGGAATGCACATGGCCCTCGAGGTAGATGAATCGCAGGGCACCGTTGCCGACCCGGCCGACGCGATCGCCCGCGCGGAACGCGTGGTTCGTTCCCGTATTGACGAATTCGGCGTCGCTGAGCCGCTCGTGCAGCGGATCGGCGAGACCAGGCTGATCGTGGAACTGCCGGGAATCGACGATCCGCAGCGCGCGATCGAAGTGGTTCAGCAATCCGCGTTCCTGCAATTCCAGATAACGGACAAGACCCAGGCGCTGGAACGCGTGGCTCCACGCCTCGATGCCATTGCCCAGGGCCTGAACCTGGATGCGGGCGCCGCGATGGGCGGCGATACGGCGGTACAGCGTCCGGTGGGCATCGAAGGACTGCTGCAGACGGACACCAGCGGCGCCGATTCTGCTGCCGCGGGCGACTCCGCATCCACGTTTGCCGGAGCATCCACTGGTCCGTTCCAGCGCTCGCTGCAGCTCGGGCAGCTGCCGGGCCAGTACTTCGTGTCGTCCAGCGACGAGCCCCTGATTCGCACCCTGCTTCAGCGCGAGGAGATTCGCAACGCGCTTCCGCCGGGCAAGCAGGTGAAGTGGGGCGCCGACTCCATCGTAATGGGCAACTCGTACTACCGCCCGCTCTACGTGCTTGATTCGCGTCCGATCATCACGGGTGAATACCTGGTGGACGCCCGCCCCAACCAGAGCGGGCTGGATGGCACCGTGGTGGAGTTCCAGCTGAACAACGAGGGCGGACACCGCTTCCGCACCGAGACGGGACGTCACGTCGGCGACTACATGGCCATCGTGCTCGACGATCGGGTGATGTCCGCTCCGATCATCCAGAGCGCCATTGGAACGCGCGGGCAGATCACCCTGGGTGGCGCCACGCTGCAGGAAGCGCAGGACCTCGCGCTCGTGCTGCGCGCGGGCTCGCTGCCGGTTCCGCTCACCGTGGTCGAGGTGCGGGACATCGGTCCGAGTCTCGGACAGGACGCTGTGCAGCAGGGAATCAGGGCGAGCATCCTGGGCCTGATCCTGGTGGTCATAATAATGGTGGGCTACTACCGCTTCTCGGGCTTCCTCGCGGTGCTCGGCCTCGGACTGTACGCGCTGTTCACCATGGCGATGCTAGCCGGGCTCGACGCGGTTCTCACGCTCCCAGGTATCGCCGGGTTCGTGCTTTCCATCGGAATGGCGGTGGACGCGAACTTCCTGATATTCGAGAGGATTCGAGAGGAGTTGGACGCCGGACGCACGGTCAGAACGGCGGTTGACGCCGGCTTCCAGAACGCCCTCAGTGCGATCATCGACTCCAACGTCACCACGGCACTCACTGCGGCCGTGCTCTACCAGTTCGGAACAGGACCGGTGCGAGGGTTCGCTGTGACGCTCATCGCCGGTATCGCAGCCTCCATGGTCACCGCGATCTTCGTGGTGCGCACGTTCTATCTCGTGTGGCTGTCGCGCCAGCAGAACCCGCAGACGCTGAGTATCTGATGTTCCGCATATTTCACGACACCAAGTACGACTTCCTCGGCAAGTGGCGCATCGCGTTCACGGCGGCAGTCGTGTTCATCATTCCGGCCCTCATCTGGATCCTCGCGGCCGGTTTCAATTACAGCGTGGAGTTCACCGGCGGAACTCTCATGCAGGTGGAGTTCAACGAGGCCCAGGACGTTGCCCGAGTCCGCCAGGCACTCGGCAACGCCGGGATTGAGGGCGCAGAGCTCCAGCGATTCGGAAGCGATCGCGAGCTCGTGATCCGCGCCAGCGGTGCGGAGGAAGTGGAGCGCCAGGCAGAGACGGCCGAGGCTGTGGTCACGAGCATTCGTCAGGCTCTCGACCAGCAGTTCGGGGAGGGCTCCTACCAGGTGATCCGCACCGAGGCCGTGGGCCCGCGTGTCGGGAGCGAGCTTCGGCAGAAGGCGATCATCGCCCTTCTCATCTCGTTCGGGGTGACGCTCATATACCTGGCGTGGCGCTTCGAATGGCGCTTCGGCGTGGCAGCGCTCGTCGCAACGTTGACGGACGTCCTGGCAACCGTGGCATTCATGCGCTACGTGAACATGGAGGTGTCACTCTTCGTAGTGGGTGCGATCCTCACGGTTCTCGGATACTCGCTCAACGACAAGATCGTGGTGTTCGATCGAGTCCGTGAGAACCTGAAGAAGTACCAGAAGGAGGCCTTCCCGACGCTGCTCAATCGTTCCGTGAACGAGACTCTTCCTCGCACGGTCATGACCGGTACGACGGTTCTCGCCACGCTGCTTGCGCTGTTCATCTTCGGCGGTGACGTGATCCGGCCGTTCGCCACGCTGCTCATCGTCGGTATCCTCGTGGGTACCTTCAGCTCCATGTTCATCGCTCCGGCGGCACTCCTGAAGATCGAGGAGCGCTGGCCTCACGCTGTCGGTGCGCGCAAGCTCAGGGCAGAAGGCTCCCCTCAGCCACAGTCCTGATCGAGGAGCGCTCTGCAGGCGATCACAGCTACCGGAACCGCCGCGGCCTCCTGCCGCGGCGGTTCTGCATGAAACGATGATCCGATGACCCTGTTCATTGACAGCCATGCGCACCTCGCGAGCGAGGCCTTCGACGCCGATCGCGCCGAAGTGATCGCGCGCGCGCGAGCAGCGGGAGCGGCAGCTGTCATTTGCATCGGCGAGTCGCTCGACGCCGCGGAGAAGGCGAGGCATGTCGCGCTGGCGAGCGATGGATTCGTGAGGTACACCGCAGGTGTGCACCCGCACGACGCCGCCGGGTTCGACGGCGCTCGCGACATCGAGGGAATTCGCCGGCACATCCGTGAGCACGGCGCGGTTGCGGTGGGTGAGTGCGGCCTCGATTACCATTACGACCACTCTCCCCGGGACCTTCAGCGCCGAGCACTCGAGGCTCAGCTGGCTCTGGCAGCCGAGCTGAATGTTCCGGTGGTGCTTCACACTCGGGAAGCTGAAGAGGACACCATCACCATGCTGACGGAGGCACGCCGTGCAGGCGTGCGAGGCGTTCTTCACTGCTTCACCGGCAGCGCGGAGCTCGCGGCGGCCGGCCTAGACGCCGACTGGTACGTGTCGTTCAGCGGTATCGTCACCTTTCGTCGCTGGACGGACCTGGACCTCCTGCGCATGGTTCCGGCAGATCGCCTCCTGGTGGAGTCGGATGCGCCATACCTGGCGCCGGTGCCCTACCGAGGCAAGCGGAACGAGCCTGCCTGGGTCGCCCTCACGCTTGCCCGTCTCGCCGAGGTGCGCGGGGTGCCCGAAGAGGAACTCGGCCGGCAGGTATCCGAGAATGCGGCGCGCCTGTTCGGACTGGCGACGCCCGGTCCCGGTGGGCTAGACTAACGCCCTCGGCACGTGTGTACGACGCACCGTGCAATGGTTCCACCCGATATGTGAGGATTGGCTCGTGACCGTGCGCACCCTGCACACCGACAACGCACCCGCTGCAATAGGCCCGTACTCCCAGGCCGTGATCGCGAACGGCTTCCTTTTTACGGCAGGCCAGATTCCGCTGGATCCCTCTTCGGGTGAGATCGTCCCCGGAGATGTCGTGGCGCAGGCGCGTCAGGTGTTCAAGAACCTCGAGGCCATCCTCACCGAGGCCGGCGCCACCTGGCAGGACGTGGTGAAGACCACCGTCTACCTCCAGGACATGGCTGACTTTCCGCGGGTGAACGAGGTCTACGCTGAGGCCTTCGGCAGTGCGCGTCCGGCAAGATCCACGGTTCAGGTGGCAGCCCTGCCTCGCGGCGCTGCCGTGGAGATTGACGTCATCGCAGTAGCCCGCGGCGGTTGACGGGTGCGCCGCGTGCGGTCGTCGCACGCGGCACTCTTCCGTGAGACATCATGGTCCGCCGATTCCCGCTTCCATCGAATGTTCAGGACGCTCGGCCGCGGCCAAACGGCGCGACGCTGAACGCTGTCGTGCCCGGTATCCGGCACGGCGGGGAAGCGCAGCGCGCGTGGCGGACGATTGCAACGCGTGCACTTCGGGTTATCGCTGTCCTTGTGCTGCTGGCCGTTGCCACGCCTCTCGTGGAGCCGGCGCACGCGCAGGAGCCCGATACGGCTCGTGTGGCACCGCCGTCCGTGCTGCTGTTCCCGGACAGCGCTCCTCCAATATCTCCGAGGCGCGCCTTCCTGACGTCGCTGGCGCTTCCGGGCGTGGCGCAGAGCCGGCTGCAGAGGCCTAACGCGGCGGCGCTGTTCACCGCGGCAGAGATCCTCTCCGCCGGCATGCTGGTGAAGTCGCTGTACGACTACAGGGTGGCTCGCAACTTCGAGCGCGACAGCGTTCCACTTAGGTTCGAGACCGACCCGGCCACCGGCGAGGTGCAGCGTGATCCGGATACCGGACAGCCGATCGTCCTGGAATGGACTCCGGGAAGGTACTCGCGAGGGCTCGTCAGGGCGCGCAAGCTTCACGTTGAGGACTGGATCGCCGCTCTTGCCCTGAACCACCTTCTGTCGGCCATAGACGCGTACGTTGCGGCCAACCTCTGGGACCTGCCGGTGGACATGGAGGTGCGCACGTCCCGCCAGGGAGCCGTGTTCACAGGCTCCATTCGCTGGTGAGCTCGGAGAGCCAAACCATGGGGGAGGCAACGCCCGATGCCCCGATCGGCGTTTTCGATTCGGGGCTGGGCGGCCTCACCGTGGCGCGGGAGATAATCGGCGTTCTGCCACACGAGTCGCTGGTGTACTTCGGCGACACGGCACGAGTGCCGTACGGACCCAAGAGCCCCGATACCGTCCGTCGTTATGCGCGCGAGATCGCGTCCTGGTTGATGGACCAGCGCGTGAAGGCGATCGTGGTGGCCTGCAACACCGCCACGGCACATGCGCTGGCCGACCTGGAGGCATCACTCCCGGTTCCCGTGATCGGTGTGGTCGAACCGGGAGCTCGTGCGGCGGTGCTGGCTGCGCGCGGCGGCAGCGTAGGCGTCATCGGAACCGCAGGCACGATCGGGTCGGGCGTTTACGAGCGCACCATCCGCCTCCTCGATTCGCACGTGCACGTTCTCTCGCGTGCGTGTCCGCTCTTCGTTCCCCTGGTGGAAGAGGGCTGGGTGGATCATCCGGTCACCAGGAGCGTCGCAAGGGAGTACCTCGGACCGCTGGTGGAAGAGGGGATGGACGCCCTGGTTCTGGGTTGCACACATTACCCGCTTCTCCGCGAGGTCATCGCAGAAACCGTGGGTCCCGGCACGGTTCTCGTGGACTCTGCCGAGCGTACTGCCGTTGCACTGCGCGATGAGCTGGAGCGTCGAGCGCTCCTGGCCTCGTCAGGCTCTCCTGCCCGGCACCGCCTTGTCGCCTCCGACGCCCCCGAGCAGATGCTTGCCCTGGGGCAGGCGTTCCTCGGCGCGCCTATCGAGAAGGTGGAGCGAGTCACGCTCGGCTAGCGTGCGACCGTCTTCGCCCACGGTCATGAGAGATACCAGAGTATCGTCCACCACGAGCGCCAGCGGCTCATCGAGCCACGATCCGGCGTTCGCGTAGACTCCGCCGCCATTCTCGCGTACCAGCGCAGCGGTGTGTGAGTGGCCGTAGATCAGGAGGTCCAGCGAGGGATCTGCGCCGAGTGCGCGCAGTGCGATCTCGCGAAGCTCTCGCCCTTCATCGCTTGGTATATACGTGCGGCTGGCCTGGGAGCTTCCGGTGGCCATGGCGCTCCCCAGGTCCGGGTGCAGCAGCCGGAACGCCCGAATCGAAAGCGGGTGTCGAATGACGCGCTTCAGCAACCTGTACCACCGGTCGGCTGTGGGCCTGAGGCCGTCGCCGTGCTCGATGCGCGTAGTCCACTGCCCGATCCGGCCCGACCACGCACCGTCCACGTAGTCCACACCCACGTCGTCTCGCAGAAAGTCGGCGCCCCAGCCATCGTGGTTGCCGGCGATCCACGTCACGGGAATGCCTCGGTCACGCAGTTGCGCCAGCTGCGCCACGACCCTGTACCCGCAGCGCGGTATTACGCGGCGCCACTCGAACCAGAAGTCGAACAGGTCGCCGTTTATCACCAGCGAGGCTGCCGAATCCGGCAGGGCTTCGAGGTACCGCAGGAGCCGACGTTCGGTCTCGGACGATGCAACGCCGAGGTGAATGTCGGAGATCACGTGACATGGAGTGGGAAGCACAACAGGAGTCTAGCGGGTTGACGCCGGATGCCGGCGAGCGCCGTCCCCGTTCGTCCGCTGCGCGAGCGATGGGGTCGGCAGTTCGGCAGGTCGGCGCGGTCGCACCTTAGCGGTTGCAGGTCCGGAAGTTTCGGGGCTCGCGATACCATACGACGGCTCTGTTCGCTTCACCAGTGCCCGGCATTCTCTCCGCAGGCTGCGAAGGTGATGCGCACCGCAGGTCGCGACGGGCAGGGAGGCCGGACTGCCAGGGCGGGCCCGATGGAGTTCGAAAGGCGCCTGAGCTCTCCGGTGATCGGGAGAAGTGCCATCGCGCCGGCCGACTCCGTTACTATCCTCCAGACTTCGGCCACTCAGGCGGCCCAGGCAAGGTCCCGCCGCCCGACCCGCCTCACGGCGGAACACTCTCTTCGTCCCCACGGTTTCGATGTCGAAGGCAGCGCCAGATCACGGTTTCGAGCAGGTGTCCACTCTCAGGGTTCGTTACGCCGAGACCGATCGGATGGGTGTGGTGTATCACGCGAACTACCTGGTGTGGTGCGAGATCGGCCGCACTGACTTCATACGGTCCACGGTGGCCAGCTACGCGGACCTGGAGGCGCAGGGAGTGATGCTGGCTGTCACTGACGCGAATATTCGCTTCCTGAGAGGCGCGCGCTACGACGACCCAATCGAGGTGAGAACGAGACTGCTGGAAGTGAGGTCCAGGACCCTGCGCTTCGGCTACGAGATCGTGCAGGCTGAGCGCGGTGAGAGGCTGGCCGTAGCCGAGACCGGGCTGATCCGGCTGGATGAGTCCGGTCGCACGTCGGCACTTCCACTGGAGATACGGGAAGCCCTCCTGCCTCTCGTTGCCCAGACGGGCGAGGGAAGGTGAATGAAGACGGGCAAGCGGGGAGACGGCCCGACTGCCGCTCATCCTGCCGACGAGCTCCGCGAGCGACGCCGCGCACCGCGGATTCATCACCGAAGCGATGGCGCGTTGCGTAGCCCGGCTTGCCTCCGCCACATTTGACAGCTCATGCAGACACACTTGCGGTTGACGGCAATTCGTACCCTGGCACCACTTGCGGTGGCCGCCGCTCTCCTGCTTCCGGCGGCCTGTGCCCCGAAGGCAGCGCCTCTCACCGGTCCGCAGGTGACGGAGTCACTACCGGTGCTGCAGCTGGAGGGCTCGCGCCAGATGGTATTTCGCTGGCGCTTTGCCGACCCTACGATCATTCTGCAGGGCGAAGGGGTGGCGCGAGTGACGGCTCCCGACAGCGCCCGCCTGGACTTCTACGTGGACAACGGGCTTGGGGGAGGAGTGGCACTGCTTCTGGGCGACTCCATCATCGCACCGAATGCGGCCGCCAGCGTGCTGCGACTCCTGCCGCCGCCCGAGCTGCTGTGGGCATCGCTCGGACGCTTGTCCATACCCTCGGTTGACGACACCGTGGTTACGCGTCGTGGAGACACCATCCAGGCGGACATTGGTACGGACCCCGTATGGCGCGTGACAGTCGGCCCGGACGGCCTGACGAGACTGGCGCGTATCAGAGGCAACAGGCTTCGCGAGTACGTGAACAGGAGCGAGAACGAAGTGTTCTACGAGAACGCGGCCGACAGACGCGTGCTTCGCATAACCATCCAGCGCGATGAGCGCGTGGCCGGATTCAGCAATGACATCTGGCAGCCGTAGGTTCCTCGCAGGGGCGGCTCTCCTGCTGCTGGTCCCGCTGGCGTCCGGTTGTTTCCGGGTATTCGGCTACGGCTTCAGCGGAGGGGGCCTGCCTGGCCACGTGAAGACGGTCGCGGTGATCCCGTTCGAGAACCGAACGTCGGAATCCACGATCACGCAACTGCTCACCGACCAGCTCGTGGACGCATTCAGGGACAGGCTGGGGCTTCGCGTTTCATCGGAAGCGCGCGCGAATGCGGTGGTGCGAGGAACGATCACCCGCTTCGACCCTGACGTGCCCGTCGCCTTCAGCGCCGATCCCGGAAGGACGGCGGCAGCGCGCAGGCGCCTGGTGATCTCGGTGGACATCGAGGTCATTGACCAGGTCACGGGACAGGTGCTATGGAAGCGTCAGGGAATGTCGCAGGAAGGGGAGTATGCCGAGCGCGAGGCCGACGCAGGCCTCAACGATGCCGTCAGGCGCCTCGTGAACGACGTGATTGAGGGGGTTCAGTCGCAGTGGTGAGACCTCGCTCCGGACGTGGATCCCTTGGATGCCTCGTTACGCTGCTGCTCGCTACGGCTTTCTTCTACTTCGCGTATCCGGTTGGCGATGCGTACTGGAAGGACTATCGATACCGGGATCGCATGCAGCGCGAGGCTGAGTTCGCTCATCTTCGCACTGACGACGAGATCCGCAACCGCCTCGCACTCTTCGCGGACTCGCTCGGCCTGCCTGACGCGGCGTCCATCGTGAGGGTGGCGCGCTCCGACCGACGCATCGTGATACGTGCGCGCTACGTCCGCACCTTCGACCTCCCGTTCGTCACCAGGGACATAGAGTTCACGCCGTCGGCGGATCACCTGTTCTGACAATCATGACCAAGGCGAACCTGGACCCGCGGCGGAAGCTGATGGACTGGTCCGCTGCGCTGCAGTGGCGTGAGGGCTGCTCCGGAACGGTTGTCTTCACCAACGGTGTGTTCGACCTCCTTCACCCCGGACACGTGGACCTGCTGCTCGCAGCCAGGAATGAGGGTGACGCCCTCGTGGTTGCCATCAACACTGACGAGTCGGTTCGCCGGCTGAAGGGACCATCGCGTCCGGTTCGAACCACTTCGGAGCGTGCCGTGGTTCTGGCAGCGCTGGAAGTGGTGGACGCCGTCGTTGCGTTCGACCAGGATACGCCGCTGGAGTTGATTCGCCACCTGAAACCGGACGTGCTGGTGAAGGGCGGCGACTATACTGAGGCGACCATCGTCGGTGCTCCCGACGTGCGAGCTCGCGGCGGAAGGGTGGTCGTGGTGCCACTTACCGCCGGTCACTCAACGACATCAACGATCGAGAGGCTTCGTGGCAGCTGAGACCGTCAACTCCTTCACGCCCCGCACCGGGGATCGTGCACCCGGTTCCATGCGCAATATCGTGATGGATCGCAACGTGGCTCCATACGCCGAGGGTTCGTGCCTGATCGCGTTTGGCGACACGCGCGTACTGTGCACTGCAAGCGTGGAGGACTCGGTGCCCGGATGGCGACGTGGATCGGGGCAGGGCTGGGTGACGGCCGAGTATGCGATGCTGCCACGCGCCACGCGTACCCGCACGCCACGCGAGCGCAGCAGCCTCGGCGGGAGGACGCAGGAGATCCAGCGCCTTGTCGGGCGAAGCGTCCGGGCGATGCTCGACGATTTCAGTTTCGGCGAGTTCACCGTCCGTGTGGACTGCGACGTGATCCAGGCAGACGGCGGCACCAGAACGGCTGCCATCACCGGAGCGGCCGTGGCGGTGAGCGACGCGTTCGCCTGGCTGGTGTCGGAAGGACATGTGCCGGAGTCGCCCGTCCGGCGCCTGGTCGCGGCCGTCAGCGTTGGTGTCGTGGATGGCGAACCGAGGCTCGACCTGGACTACGAGGAGGACGTTCGCGCCGCGGTGGACATGAACGTGGTCATGAGCAGCGAGGGACGCTTCGTGGAGGTTCAGGGCACCGGCGAGCAGGGCACGTTCTCGCGCGAGGAGCTCACCGCGCTTCTGGACCTGGCGACCAGCGGCATCAACGACCTCCTCGCTCGTCAGGCAGCGCTGCTCGCGCGATGAATCGGGGCTCCGCTCACGAGGGCAGGTCCGGCGCCCGGAATGCCGCGTCAGGCACTCCCGGCAGTGGATGCAGGCTTCTGGTGGCGACTCGCAATGCTGGGAAGCTCCACGAGCTGGAACCCATGCTGCGAGCGGCAGGCTTTGACCCGATCGATCCGGATGCGGCGGGAATTCCGCCGGATGACGCCGAGGAGATGCTCGAGGTTGAGGACACCTTCTCGGGAAACGCGCTCGCGAAGGCAAGATGGTTTCACGCGCGGAGCGGACTGCCCGCGCTGGCGGACGATTCGGGGCTCTCGGTTCGGGCACTTGGCGGCGCGCCTGGCGTGAGGAGCAAGCGTTTCAGCGGGCGCACGGACCTTCGCGGAAGAGAGCTCGACGCGGCCAACAACGCTGCGCTCCTGGAGCAGCTCGGCGACAGGAGTGACACTTCCGCGGCGTTCGTCTGCGCCGCCGCGTTTGTGGACGCCGGAGTGGAGCTGGTGGCCGAGGGGCGCGTGGAGGGGCGGATCGTGGAGGCGAGGGGCGGTGAGTACGGATTCGGATACGATCCGCACTTCCTGTCGGATGAGCTGGGGGTGACGTTCGCCGAGGCGGATCGTGAGGCGAAGGAGCGGGTGAGTCACCGCGGTCGGGCGGTTCGAGCGTTGCTCGCCAAGGTCGAGGCATCGGGCTGGGGAGCGAACGCTGAGGAAGGGTGCTGAGGTGCCCGGATTCGGCGTCGTGCGGCTGCGAGCTCCTGGTCAACGTGTTGGGGTAGCAGTAAGTGGCGGCTGCGAGGGTTGACCGGGGGTCAGGTCGCCACTACAATTCGCGGACTCGCGGGGCGTAGCGTAGCCTGGTATCGCGCCTGCTTTGGGAGCAGGAGGTCACCGGTTCAAATCCGGTCGCCCCGACCTGGCAGGACCCGGGCTGGCGAGGCTGTCCGGCCGGAAGCGCCAGTAGCTCAGCTGGATAGAGCGGCAGCCTTCTAAGCTGTTGGTCGGGGGTTCGAGTCCCTCCTGGCGCGCCATCGCGAGGATTCGAGCGCCGTTAGCTCAATTGGCAGAGCAAGTGACTCTTAATCACTAGGTTGTAGGTTCGATTCCTACACGGCGCATTTTTGGGTGATTCGGCGGGGCTTCGGCTCCGCCGGTTTGTTTGTGGAGGTTTGCGCGAGGTGGTTCGCGCGTTGGCGGAGCGGGGCGGTGGTTCGGGTAGGAGTCCCGCTTGCGGCGATGAGAAGGTGGGGGTAGAATTGTTGCCCCCGATGCGGTTTGTGGGGAAGTGTGGCGGATTGTTGAGGGGTTGACAGGCCGATTGGGGTGTAGTAAGATTAGAGGCTGCGATCGGAAATCATGTTCGATCGTGCTGCTGTTTGATAATTGATCGAGATCGGTAAGGTGTGCGGGGTGGACTCTTTGATCCGTGGATGCCGCAGGGCGTCTTCGGGGAGAGTAAGAACCCTGAACAATTACCTGTGATTCCGGCGGTTCCACGCGAACCGCGTGGAGGCGTTCGGTTACAGGAAGAGCTGTTTCATCTCTCTTGGAGAGTTTGATCCTGGCTCAGGACGAACGCTGGCG
>CAYQAO010000008.1:0-65903 GCA_964415485.1 uncultured Gemmatimonadaceae bacterium | reverse complement strand
ACCCGCGACCTTCGGGTTATGAGCCCGACGAGCTACCAGGCTGCTCCACCCCGCGTCAGTCATTCAAAGGTACACCCTGCCCGGTCGTGGGTCAAGGTTTCCTGTCGCCGGACCCATCCCCGTCCGGCTCACCCTCCACGACGGGGTCCACGAACCGATAAAGGATTTCCCCGTCGCGAATCATCCCGAACTCCTCGCGGGCAATCCTCTCCTGCAACGCCCGATTGGTCTTCAGCTCCTCCTTGAAGGCCTCCAGCGAGTCCACGGCACGCTGCAACGAGTCAATCGCGGTCCGGTACTGCGACATGCGCTCTCGCTGTGCAAGGATGTCCGTAGTGCCGTACTCTCCTCCCTGAACTGCGTAATAGAGCGCGAAGGCAATCGCTGCAGCAACTGCAGCCCGCCTTAACCAGGACGGAGTTGACGACTTGGACGAACGGCGAGCCACGGCGTAAGGGGTACAGCGTGAGGCAGTGACGCGGGAGCGGCGAATGCCGCTCCCGCGGAAGGTCAGATTCCGTAAATTGCGCCGGCCGGATACTCCGCGTTCTCGCCGAGCATCTCCTCGATCCGAAGCAACTGGTTGTACTTCGCCATGCGGTCGCTTCTCGAGGCAGACCCCGTTTTGATCTGGCCGGCGTTGGTCCCCACGGCCAGGTCCGCAATAAAGCTATCCTCGGTTTCACCCGACCGGTGCGAGATGACCGACAGGTAGCCTGCCGAGCGCGCCATCTCGATGGCCTCGAGAGTCTCCGTAAGGGTTCCGATCTGGTTCACCTTGATCAGAATCGAGTTCCCCACCCCGCTCTCGATACCGCGAGCCAGTCGCTCGGTGTTGGTCACGAAGAGGTCGTCGCCAACGAGCTGCACACGGTCTCCCAGTTCGTTCGTAAGGCGCTCCCACCCCGCCCAGTCATCCTCGGCAAGGCCGTCCTCGATGCTGACGATGGGATACTCCTCCAGCCAGCGCGCGTAGAGCTCGATCATGCCGGCCGCATCACGCGAACCGGCCCCACTCTTCCTGAACTCGTACCCGCCCTTGCCGTCGCGCAGCTCCGACGCAGCGCAATCCAGGGCGATCGCCACTTCCTTGCCGGGTGCAAACCCCGCGCGCTCGATGGCCTCGATGATCACCTTCAGTGCATCCTCGTCGGTGGCCAGGTCGGGTGCGAATCCACCCTCGTCACCAACCGCCGTGGAGAGCTTCCTCTCGTGCAGCACCTTCTTGAGCGTGTGGAACACCTCGGTTCCCATGCGCAATGCATCGCTGAAGGTGTCGGATCCCACCGGAACGATCATGAATTCCTGGAAGTCCACGGTGTTGGATGCGTGCGCACCGCCATTGAGGATGTTCATGAGCGGCACCGGCATCGTTCGCGCGAGCGGGCCACCGAGGTAGCGATAGAGCGGCAGCTCGCTCTCCGTGGCTGCCGCACGCGCAACCGCCAGCGACACCGCCAGCATCGCATTGGCACCGAGGCGACTCTTCGTCTCAGTACCGTCCAGGTCAATCATCTCCCTGTCCACGCGCACCTGCTCGGTGGCCTCCATCCCCTCGATCGCCGGGCCGATCTCCTCGATCACGTTGGACACCGCCTTGAGCACGCCCTTTCCGAGATAGCGCTTCCTGTCACCGTCGCGCAGCTCGAGCGCTTCGTGCTCGCCCGTGGAAGCGCCGCTCGGGACGGATGCACGACCAGCAGCGCCGGACTCCAGAATTACGTCGCATTCCACGGTTGGATTGCCACGGCTGTCAAGGATTTCCCGCGCCGTTACGTCAATTATGAGGGACATGTATCAGTGGGTTGATTGACTGTATCATGTGAGGCGAACGAGGGCCTGACGAACGCGGCGCACGTCAGGCTCTCGTAGCCTCGAGGTCCGACCTGATCTCCGATTCCTTCCCGGTGACAGCGCGCCGTCGCGCCGAGGTCGTGGCCGGGACCGTACTCTCCACTCCATAGATGGACTTCAGCGCCGCCGCCATGCGAGCGTGCACCTCGGCCGCGAGTCGGTCGCGATCGTCGTACGTTAGCCCTTCCGTGGGCACCGGCTCCAGGAAGTGGATGTCCACGATTCCGGGCTTGACTGTGAGCCTGTTGCGCGGCAGCACTTCCATGGCACCGTGAACTACCGTTGGAACGATGGGTACGCGGCTGGCAATGGCGAGTACGAAAGGACCCTTCTTGAAGGGGCGCAGAGAGTAGCTGGAGCCTCGCGTGCCTTCGGGGAAAACCACCACCGGATTCCCCTCCCGAATGTACTCGCCGGCCCTCTCGTAGGACTGGAAGGCGGCCGACTTGTTCTCGCGCTCGATCGGAATGGTGCCGACTGCCCGCGCTCCCGCTCCGAAGAACGGAATGCGGAACAGCTCTGCCTTGGCCACGAAGCGATACTTGGGCAGTTCGGACGCGAGCGCGAACACGTCGTACCAGGAGACGTGATTGGACACGAAGACGCGGGGTTCGCCGCCTCCGATGAACTCCGTTCCGTGCAGTCGAACCCGCACGCCAGCGGCCGCGAGCAGCAGACGCGCCCACGCACGCGCGCACCAGTCGTAGATGCCGCCGGGACGATTGCGCACCCCCAGTGCTGCTGCGATCGCGACGGTTCCGCCGAGGGCGGGCGTGGCGATGGCGAAGGTGAGCCCGACGAGTATGGCTCTGATCATCCCGAAAAGTGGTCGTACCCTCGGGGCAGGTCAACGCGCGCACCGTTCGCACGCAGCTCGAGGCCGACACCTCCCTCCTCCACCGTGGCAACGTGCGTGAGCGCGAGGCCGAAGGTCTCCTCAAACTCCGCGGTCAGGGTCGGCAGGTCCACGTCCCGAGGCAGGGCCATGGCCACCTCGTACTCCTCTCCGCTTGCGATTGCCGTTTGCCAGTCCAGACCTTCGAGCGCCGGTATGCTTTCGGCGTCCATCACGATCCGCATGGACGAAGCGTGAGCCATGTGATCCAGGTCGGAGGCGAGACCATCCGAGATGTCCACGGCGGCGCGGGCGCCTCGCTGCGCGAGCCAGCGAGCCTCGGCCAGCCTGGGGACGGGGCGGGCGAAGCGGTCGCGCAGGACATCGCCGGGAGTCTCGCCCGCCAGCCAGGTGCGAACCGCCGTCGTACTGCCACCCAGGAGTCCGGTGACCACCACGCTGTCGCCCGGCATTGCACCGGACCGGCCAAGCGGATGCTGCGCGCTCCCAAGCGCCGTGATGCTCAGTGCGAGCACCGGACCGCGCGTGAGATCGCCGCCGACTATGGGAATCCGCGCCTCACGAGCCAGCGCGCCGATTCCGTCGGCCAGGGAATCGACGCGTCCGAGCCATTCGTCAGGAAGGGTGAGGGCGAGCATCATGCCGAGTGGATCTGCGGCGGCTGCTGCCAGGTCGCTCACAGCGGCGGCGGCTGCACGCCAGCCGATCTCCTCGGGGGTTATCCAGTCCGCCCGGAAGTGAACTCGGTCTACGGAGCTGTCCGTCGTCGCAACCAGGCGGGCCCCCGGCGGCATGTTCATCACCGCGCAGTCGTCGCCCAGTCCGACGGCGGCGTCGCCCCAGCGTTCCACGAGGCGTCGAATGATGTCGAACTCGCCACCGGGGCCGAGCGTCACATGCGGGTGCGGCTTCGTCCGGGCGGCCGCCACCCGCGATTCATCAGCGCGAGCCAGGGAGGCGTCGTCAGGCACCGAGCTGTGCGTCATCAGGAGGGAACGCCCGTGCCTCGCACGGGCTCCGTTTCAGTCGGCGCCGTGAGCCAGGCAATGGACAACGGCGAGGAAGTGGCCGGGTACGCACTCCACACGTCAGGCAGGCGATCTATCACCGCCTCGACCGGCACGCCCCTCGCTCCGCTCCGACCAGCTAGCTCCGCCGAGCGTCCATGCGCCCACGCCGCCGCGGCTACCGACTCCAGAGGCGAATCCGGATTCTGTGCCAGCAGCGTACCGGCCACCCCGGCAAGGATGTCGCCGCTGCCGGCTGTGGCGAGAACCGGCGTGCCGGAGGCAGAGACGAGGACACGCCCGTCTGGCGCAGCCGCCACCGTGGGTACGCCCTTCAGCAGCACTACCGCGCCCAGTTCGCAGGCGAGCGTGCGTGCGGCCGAGTAAGGATCCGCGAGGGCCTGCTCAACCGTGGAGCCGGAAAGCCTGGCATACTCCGCGACATGGGGCGTTATGGCAGCCGGGCGGCCGCGGAGAAGCTCGCTCAGTTCGGACACCCTGCCCTCGAAGAGGTTGAGTGCATCCGCGTCCAGGAGCACTGGAACTCGAGTGGTGCCGAGCAACCTCTCCACCACCTCCGCTGCCTCACGCGATCGTCCCAGCCCCGGACCAATCACCAGGCCGTCCGCCCATTCGGCTATCTGCTGCCGGACTTCGTCGTCATCCAGCGGCCAGGTCATGCACATGGCTGCCGGCACCTGGCTCTGCAGGGCGCCCTGGCTGCCGGAAGCGACCACTGCCCGCACCATCCCGACACCCGTAGCCAGGGCTGCTCGAGAAGCGAGTACCGCCGCTCCCGCCATACCGTTCGCGCCACCAACTACTGCGAGCTTTCGGCGAGTTCCCTTGTGAGCCCGGGCCGGAAGTTTCGGAGCAACCCGCCTCACGAGTCCCGCGTCCGCCAGGCGTGGCAGCGACCGCAGCTCCGGCGACGGCTGCGGCAGCCCTATGTCCACCAGCGCGATGTCGCCCGCCAGGTCTCGGGCTGCGAGCAGGCCGCGCTTCACGGTGCCGAACGTGAGCGTGAGGTCCGCCGCCACGGCCCTGCCGCTTCCGTCCGTGGCATTCAACCCGCTCGGCAGGTCAACCGCCACCACGAAGGCGCCTCGTGAGGCAGCCCGCGACAACCGCTCCAGTCCGGCCGCAGCGTCGCCGTGCGGTTCTCCGGTCGCACCGGTGCCGAGCACCGCGTCCACAACCACGCGCTCGCCGCCGTCGTCCTGCGAGAGCATAACGAGCGGCAGCGCCAGCCCCCGCTCCGCAACGCAGTCAGCGCTTCGGGCCGCCTGCACTTCGTCCACCCTAACGCGCACTCCGGCCGCGGCCAGGCTCCGGGCTATCACCCAGCCGTCTCCGCCGTTGTTGCCGGCACCGCAGAACACGGCTACCCCGCTGCCGAGGCGCTCCGGTCCGAGCGCCAGCACGTAAGCGGCCGCGGCAGCCCCGGCACGCTGCATCAGGGCACGAGAAGGAATCCCCCTGCCCTCTATCGCGCCCGAATCCAGGGCCGCTGCCTCCGCCGCCGTCGACACACGGACGTCCGGATACGAGCGCCACCACCCCTCGATGGATGCGCGGTGGGCAGAAGAGGATTTCTCGTACGCTTCCGGATGCAGAACGGCGGCCCGAGGGGACGCTGCCTCCCGGGCCGCCGATTCGTCCGACCGGGGCCGGCGAGTCATGCGCAGCTGCTCACTTCTGCGACTGCTGGAGCGCGCGGCCCAGGCTGATCTCCCCGTTGTCAATGCGAACGTTGTAACCGCATTCGGGGTTGCTGCAAACCCAGGCCTTGTAGGTGATCGGCGCTCCGTCGCGTCCGTAATCGCTGAGCGGAAGCAGGGATCCACTTCCGCACTTCTGACATGTGGGGAACTCGATAGCGGTCAAGGCTTCATCTCCGGCGAGGTTCGGGTCGCGGGCGTCGCATTTCGCGGGCCGCTAGAACACTGGTTGGCCGAGCGCCAGCCGTCAGGCCGCGGGCGCCCCGTTCCATGGATACTCGCGCTCGAACACTGTCTCGAAGTCGAAGACGTCCGTGAAGTCGTCTCGGGAATCGGCAGGCTGGCTGATCAGCAGCCCGAGGTCCACCAGCGTGAAGACCACGTCACCGATGTCACTGCTCGAGCGCAGTCCCCAGTGTTCCAGGACGAGACGCGCCATTACGCCATAGCGCGCCAGCGCGAGATCCCTGCATGCCTCCGCGAGCTCGCGACCGCTGATGTGCCGCCGCTCAACGAGCTGCGCCTGACAGTACTCGAGCGCCTGCAATACGAACAGGTACGCACGTTCGTGAAACCGCTTCTCCCGAAGGCGAATACGGTCCATGATGCCGTCGCGAAACGCGAGTTCTGCCAACTTCCAGCTATCTCCGGTTCAGGGATGGTGCCGACATCCGCCGGCGCCATGATCGCGAGAAACAGTTGCTCGTTCGGTGATCCAGATCAGCAAACGATCGGAAAAACCGTTGGAACCAGCCCAAACATGACGTACTTCGGCCGTCCGGACAACTCCCGCGCAGCCACGGCGGCTGCGCGGGGGACAGCCCCTGCGGGCGCCTAGACCGACGCCGCGGCCGGCGCCGGATACAGCGGGAAGCGGCGAGTCATCTCGCGAACCTCCTCGCGAACCGTCGCGGCAAGGGCCTCGTCGTCAGGAGCTGACAAAACGCGGTCAATGAAACCGCCGATCGTCTTCATGTCCGACTCGGTCATCCCTCGCGTGGTAACGGCCGGCGTGCCTACACGGATTCCGCTGGTCACGAACGGAGACCGGGACTCCTTCGGAACGGTGTTCTTGTTCACGGTGATGCCGGCGCGATCCAGCGCGGCCTCGGCCACCTTGCCCGTGAGGTCCTCGCCCTTCCTGCGAAGATCCACGAGCATGAGATGGTTGTCGGTGCCGCCTGATACCACGTCGAAACCGCGCTCCATGAAATCGGAGGCGAGGGCGCGGGCGTTGGCCACCACCTGCGTGCAATATGCCTTGAATTCCGGTCTCAGTGCCTCGCGGAACGCCACCGCCTTTGCAGCGATAACGTGCATGAGCGGTCCGCCCTGCGTGCCGGGGAACATGGCCTTGTCTATGGCCTTCGCATGCTCGGCCTTGCAGAGGATCATGCCTCCACGCGGGCCACGGAGGGTCTTGTGCGTGGTCGTGGTGACGACATCGGCGTATGGCACCGGATTCGGATACACGCCGGCAGCAGCGAGTCCGGCGAAGTGGGCCATGTCCACCATGAAGATCGCGCCAACCTCACGAGCCACCTTCGCGAAGCGTTCGTAGTCGAGCACGCGCGAATACGCGCTGTAACCCGCCACGATCACCCGCGGCTTCTCCTTACGGGCCAGCTCCTCCATGGCATCGTAGTCAATGAGCCCCTCGTCATTCACGCTGTAGTGCACTGCCCGATACAGCAGGCCGGACGAGTTGACCGGCGAGCCGTGTGTCAGGTGGCCGCCGTTCGACAGATCCAGGCCGAGCAGCGTGTCGCCGGGCTTCATGAAGGCCAGGTAGACCGCAGCATTGGCAGTGGCCCCGGAGTGCGGCTGCACGTTCGCGTGATCTGCGCCGAAGAGCTCCTTCGCACGCTCGATCGCCAGTTCCTCCACACCATCAACGAACTCGCAGCCGCCGTAATAGCGCTTGCGCGGCAGGCCTTCCGCGTACTTGTTCGTGAGGGGCGAGCCCATTGCCTCCAGCACGGCCGGCGACACGAAGTTCTCGCTTGCGATCAATTCGAGGCCGTCGTTCTGGCGCTCGATCTCCTGCTCGATGAGGCGCGCGATATCGGGATCCGCGTCGCGCAGCGAGGTGCCCGGGGGGCACCTGTCCCACTCTGACCATTGCATCAGCTTTCCTCCGTTGAACGCTCGATCTTCCCTACCCTGCGCTCGTGCCTTCCGCCGTCGAACGGTGTTTCGAGCCACGTACGCAGGATTCGGCTCGCCTCTTCGTGCGATAGGAAGCGCGCGGGGAGCACGAGCACGTTTGCGTCGTTATGCCTGCGGGCGAGCTCGGCAACCTCGGGAGACCACGCGACCGCTGCGCGAACACGGGGCCAGCGATTGGCAGCATAGGACATTCCAAGTCCCGTGCCGCACAGCAGCACTCCGCGCCGCACGGCGCCTCCCGACACCTCGCTGGCCAGCGGGTGGGCGTAGTCCGGATAGTCCGTGGACTCCTCGGAACGGGTGCCGAGATCGCGTACGTCGAATCCGAGTTCACGGAGGTCGTCCATGAGCTTCTGCTTGAGTTCCCAGCCGGCGTGGTCGCTCGCTATCGGTATGAGCTCCCTCGATCCAGTGGATTCCATTCCGGTCACCACTCGTCAGGCGCGGATGGGAGCGACCTTGGTGCGAACCAGGTCACGCGCGGCCTTCAGCCGCTGCTCCGCAAGCCGGTCCGCTGCGAGGTACGTTGGAACGCCCTGCTGCTTCGCGATCTCGAACACGGTGAGCACGGTGTCATAGATCTCGTCGGCCTTTCGCAGTGCGCGCTCCTGGTCCCAGTTGCGGAGCTCGCCGTACACGTTGATCACGCCGCCGGCGTTGGCAACGTAGTCCGGAGCATAGAGAATCCCGCGGCCCTCGAGCGACTCGCCGTGCCTCTCCTCGAGAAGCTGGTTGTTGGCCGCGCCTGCGACGATCTCGACTCGGAGCTTCGGAATGGTGTCGTCGTTGATGATGCCGCCAAGCGCACATGGGGCGAAGATGTCGCCCTGAACGTCGTAGATCTCGCTCGTGTCCACGGCGCGTGCACCGGTGGCGTCCACCACGCGCTTCACTCGTTCGGCATCCATGTCGGTCACCGTGAGCGTGGCGCCGGCCTCGTGCAGCTCGCGAGCCAGGTTGTAACCCACGTGGCCGCACCCCTGCAGGATTACATGTCGGCCGGTGAGGTCATCGCTGCCCCAGCGCGAACGGGCAGATGCCTGGATGGCCCTGAACACGCCGTGAGCGGTGACGGGCGACGGATCGCCGGATCGCGCGGCGAGACCGACCACGTGGTCGGTCTCCATGTGCACGAAATCCATGTCCATCGTGGTCGTGCCCACGTCCTCCGCCGTTATGTAGCGTCCGCCCAGGCTGTCAATGAACCTGCCGTGCGCACGGAAGAGCATCTCGCGCTGCCTGGTGCGGTTGTCGCCGATCATGACGGCCTTTCCACCGCCCAGGTTCAGGCCGGCCACCGCGTTCTTGTACGTCATGCCGCGCGCAAGGCGCAGCGCGTCCACGATCGCATCCTCGTCGGACGCATATGTCCAGAAGCGCGTGCCGCCGAGCGCGGGCCCGAGCGTGGTATCGTGAATTGCGATGATGCCGCGATATCCGCTGGACCTGTCGTGCCCGATCACGAGCTGCTCGTGACCCATCTCGGCGATCCTGTCGAATAGTTGCATGTGATTGTTGGAGTGGAAGCGAACCGGAGGCGTCTCGCAGGCCGGGAACGTTTACGTTCCCGGCTGCCTAGCGATCGCCATGGAGATGTCGAGCTATGACGATACGCTGGATCTCCGACGTGCCTTCGTAAATCTCGGTGACCTTCGCGTCGCGGAACAGCCGCTCGACCGGGTAGTCCTTCACGTAGCCGTATCCGCCGAACACCTGCACTGCCTGCGTGGTTACCCACATCGCCGTCTCGGACGCAAGCAGCTTTGCCATCGAACTGTAGCCGGTCACTCTCTCGCCGCGATCCTTCGCGGCAGCGGCAGCGTAGAGGGTTGCGCGAGCGGCGGTGACGCGCGCGGCCATGTCTGCGAGCTTGAACTGTATGGCCTGGAAGTCCCGAATGGGGCGGCCGAACTGCTGCCGCTGGGAGGAGTATTCCACCGAGTGCGCGAGCGCCGCACGAGAGATGCCGCACGCCTGTGCCGCAATGCCGAGCCGCCCCTGGTCGAGCGACGACATGGCGTACGTGAAGCCGCGCGACGGGTCGCCGAGCACGTTGGAGGCCGGCACTCGCAGCTCGTCGAACACCAGCTGCACCGTGGGCGACGAACGCAGCCCCATCTTGTCCTCCTTCTTCCCCACGCCGAAGCCGGGCAGGTCAGGGGTGACGATGAAGGCGCCGACCCCCCGTCCGCCCTTGCGGTCGTCCGGCGTGTCGGTGCGGGCCATCGCGAGGATAACCTGAGCCTCGTTGCCGTTCGTCACCCACGACTTCGTGCCAGTCAGCACCCATTCATCGCCGTCGAGCACGGCCTGCGTACGGAGGGCAGCGGCGTCCGAGCCCGCGTCAGGCTCGGAAAGAGCGAAGGCGCCCAGCATCTCGCCGCGCGCCATTGGCTTCAGGAACCGCTCCTTCTGTTCATCGCTGCCCCAGCGAAGAAGCATCTGCGTGGGAAGCGAGTTGTGTACGCTAAGGAGCACCGCAGCCGAAGCGTCCGCGATGGCAATCTCCTCCAGCGCCAGAAGATACGTGACCGTGTCGAGCCCGAGCCCATCGTACTCCACCGGGATCTGCATTCCGAGGAAGCCGAGTTCGGCGAGCCTCGGTACCAGGGTACGGTCGAAGGTCGCGGTTGCGTCGAGCTCCGCGGCGCGAGGCGCGAGTTCCGCAGTGGCGAAGTCGCGAGCCATGTCGCGAACCGCACGCTGCTCGTCGGAAAGCGGCAGCAGGCCGTCGAGCAGCATGGTTCAGCCCTCGCGCCGTGCTGGCGTTCGCGGAAGCTTGCCTGTCGTCAGGCAGGCGGGCCGGTCACTCATACACGTAGAACCCGCGTCCCGTCTTCCGGCCCAGCCAGCCCGCCGTGACGTACTTCCGGAGCAGCGGACACGGACGATACTTGGGATCGCCGAGCCCCTCGTGCAGCACCTCCAGGATGGCCACGCACGTGTCCAGACCGATGAAGTCGGCGAGCGTGAGCGGGCCCATGGGGTGGTTCATGCCCAGCTTCATCACCGTGTCTATTGACTCCGCCGATCCCACGCCCTCCATGAGGCAGTACGCCGCCTCGTTGATCATCGGCATGAGAATCCGGTTCGCGATGAACCCGGGATAGTCGCTCGCCTCCACGGGAACCTTGCCTAGCTTCTTCGCAACGTCCATCACCTTGCTGGTGGTGTCGTCCGAAGTCGCGAGCCCGCGAATCACCTCAACGAGCTGCATCACCGGCACGGGATTCATGAAGTGCATCCCGATCACCTGGTCCGGCCGAGTGGTGCGGGCACCGATCGCCGTAATCGAGATGGAACTGGTGTTCGAGGCCAGTATCGCCTCACGAGGGGCGATTCGATCCAGGTCGGCGAAGATGCGGAACTTGAGCTCCGTGTTCTCGGTAGCAGCCTCCACAACCAGCGTCGCGTTCGAGGCCGCATCGAGTGAGGTCGCCGTCTCCACGCGCGCCAGTGCCGCATCACGATCGGCCTGGCTCAGGATGCCCTTCTTAACCTGGCGATCCATGTTCCTGGCTATCGCCGAGTGGCCCCGCTGAAGCGCGACTTCGGACACGTCTATCATCGTCACCTGGTATCCGGACTGCGCGAACACGTGCGCGATTCCGTTACCCATCTGGCCTGCACCTACGACCGCGATGCGGTCGGACATGCTCAACTCTCCATGCGGCCGGATCGCCGCCTGTACAGGTAAAACAGTGTCAGGGACATCCCGAAGAGCACCAGCAACCCGCCCTCGGGTCCCCACTCTCCGCCAGTAGCCCAGTCCGGGCCGGCGTCCACCAGCTTCCAGCCCGGCGTTCCGAACGGAGCACCGCTCACGGGCGCGTGCAGCAGAGCTGCGATGGTCCAGTTCCATGCCGCATGCGCCAGCCAGGCCGCGTACAGGCTACCGGTGGCCAGCAGGACGCCGCCCAGCCAGAAGCCGGCAAGGCTCACCTGCAAGACCGCCTGCAAGTTAGCGCCGGGGTTGCCCAAGTGCAGGAGACCGAAGCCCACGCTCGTGAGGATAAGCGCCGCAGGAGCACCCCAGCGTTCGCGGATGGTCGCAAACAGGTATCCACGCGCCAGGAGTTCCTCCCATAGGGCCGCCGGCAGCAGCACAGCCGCGAGGCTCAATGCGGAAACTGCCGCGTTGCCGTCGCCTCCGGGTGCGACCTCGTACCAGCCGATTGCCAGGATCAGCAGCGATGGCAGGCCCACCGCCAGGCAGCCGAGCAGCGTGGCCATGCCGAGCAGGCGGGGTGCCGCGCGGGCACGACCGAGACCCACCGCCGTCCAGCTGCCCCAGCTTCCCAGTCGGAAGGCAAGGGCATGTGCGGCCAGCATGGCAAGCGAGAGCACGACGGTGCCGACGCCGAGCTGGGCGGCCATGGAGACATCCGCCAGACGCACGAGCAGCGGGAATGCGACCGCCTGCGCGATCAGGATGCAGGCGCCAGCGAGCAGCAGGAACAGAACGAGCCGCAGGGGCGCACGGAGCGCCCCCGAGCCATCGCGAAGCAGAGCGCCTACCGACACGGGCAGCGGCGGACGCCCCGGGTATCAGCTGCGGCCGATCTGAGACCTGGCCAGCAGGGCGGCCGCGACAGCCTTTGCGGCGTCGGCCACGACAAAGGGCACCACGCCCGTGACCACCGCCACGGAGAAACTGCCCGTGAGAATCGCCAGCTGAGCGAGCCCGCCGATGTGAAGGAGCACCATTCCGGCGAGGGCGCCAGCAAGGCGCAGGGCGAGGCCCGCGCGGAGGCTGGCCACGTAACCCGCGACGAAGGCGGCTGCCGGATAGGCGAGGATGTAGCCACCCGTCGGGCCCAGGAGGCGAGCAATGCCGGGAAGGCCGCCCGGCGTGAACACCGGAAGACCAGCGGCGCCGGCCGCGAGCCACAGGGCCACGCTCAGCGCGCCCAGGCGCGGTCCGAGCATGAGGCCGGCGAGCACCACCAGCATCGGCTGCAGCGTGAGCGGCACCGCCGTTCCCGGCAGCGGAATCGCAATCTGGGACGCGACGGCTATCGCCACCGCAAAACCGAAAACGCTCAGCGCGGCCTGGCTGCGTCCGCGCACACCGTCCTGCGTCAGTTCCACTGTCGTCATCAGTTGATTCGCTCCACGCTCAGGGCCACCGCATCACCACCACCGAGGCAGAGCGTCGCAAGCCCGGTGGACACGTCACGATCCTGCATTGCAAAGAGAAGTGTAGTGAGGACGCGCGCCCCGCTGGCACCCAGCGGGTGCCCCAGGGCAATAGCGCCGCCGTTCACGTTCACCCGGCTCCAGTCCCAGCCAAGGCCTTCGCCGTCGGCGAGAGCCTGCGCTGCGAAGGCCTCATTCGCCTCGATCAGCCCGTAGTCGCTGATGGACGTCCCCTGCCGCTCCATGAGGTTCTTCACCGCCCGGATGGGCGCGAAGAACAGGTCGCTGGGGTCGGTGGCACCGGTTGCATAGCCAGTGATGCGCGCGAGCGGCTGGAGGCCATTCTCCCGCGCATAGGCTTCCGACGCCACGACGAGGGCGGCGGCACCGTCGTTGAGCGACGATGCGTTGCCGGCAGTGACCGAGAGCTCGTCAGGCGCGAGGTCCCGAGGCGCGTCCTTGGCGAACGCCGGACGCAGCCTGGCCAGCGACTCCGCCGTGGAATCCGCACGCGGCCCTTCGTCGGCGTTCACTACCGTAGGACCCTTGCGTCCCGGAACCTCCACCGGAACGATTTCCGCATCGAAGCGGCCCTCCTGCTGCGCCAGGATCGCCTTCCGGTGCGACTGCGCGGCGAACTCGTCCTGCGCCGCACGACTGATGGACGCCTTGCGCGCGGTATGCTCGGCGTGACCGCCCATGTGTACGTTGCAGGCCGCGCAGTGCAGTCCGTCGCGGATCATGCCGTCAACGAGCGTCTGGTCACCGAGCTTCACCCCCGCGCGCATGCCGTACAGATAGTGCGGAACGTTGGACATGGACTCCATTCCGCCCGCCACTGCCACTTGGAGGTCGCCCGCCCGGATTGCCTGAGCGGCAAGCATCACCGACTTCAGCCCGGAACCGCACACCTTGTTGATCGTCACGGCCGAAACGTGGCTGGGGATGCCACCCTTCATCGCCGCCTGACGGGCGGGCGCCTGCCCTGCCCCGCCCTGCAGGACCTGCCCCAGGAGAACCTCCTGGATCTCCGCGGGATCCACTCCGGACCGCCTCACGGCTTCACGTACGGCGACGGCCCCGAGGTCGGTGGCCTGAAGTGGCGACAGGCCGCCCAGGTACCGGCCAATGGGCGTTCGTGCGGCGGAGAGAATTACAGGGTTGCGTGACGGGTCGGACATTCGGCTTGGTGTTCCGGTGTTGACGCGACTGGTGCGCGGCGGCGGGACTCGGATGCGGGCCTGGTACGGCCCGCACCGTCCCGTACGCGAATGCTACCACACGGCCGGTATGGCGACAACTCAACCGGCGAGCGCGGGCGCCGCAGGCACCAGCGCTCGCGAACGGATTTCCTCCTTCACGCGCGCGATGAAATCCTCGACAGCCACTATCTCCTGCTTGCGCCCGGCACCCCGCACCCGAACCGCGATCGTTCCGCCTTCCGCCTCACGCTTACCCACCACGGCCATGTAAGGCACCTTCATCACCTCGCCATCGCGGATTCGGTAGTTCAGCGTTTCCGAACGATCGTCCAGGTGCGCGCGAATGCCCGCCGACTTCATCCGCTCCACTATCGCGCGGCAGTGCTCCGTATTCTCGTCGGAGATCGGAATCACGCGAACCTGCTCGGGAGCGAGCCAGACGGGGAATGCACCCGCGTAATGCTCGATCAGCCCACCCACGAAGCGCTCCATGGAGCCAACCAGCACTCGGTGGAGCATCACCGGCCGGTGGCGCGCGTTGTCCTCGCCCACGTACTCGAGCTCAAAACGCTCGGGCAGGTTGAAGTCGAGCTGAACGGTGGGGCCCTGCCACTTGCGGCCGATCGCATCAATGAGCTTGAAGTCCAGCTTGGGGCCGTAGAATGCACCGCCGCCTTCGTCAATCGTGTACTCCTGGCCGCGGCTGCGCAGAACGCCGGCGAGCATGTCCTGCGCACGCTCCCACTCCTCCGGCTCGCCCATTGCCTTCTCCGGGCGCGTGGAAAGCTCGATGGTGTACGGATACCCGAACGTCTCGAGCATCTCGTGCACCAGGTCCAGCAGGCGTGCGATCTCACCCTCAACCTGCTCGGGAGTGCAGAACACGTGGGCGTCGTCCTGCGTGAATCCGCGCACGCGCAGCATGCCGTGCAGCACGCCGCTGCGTTCGTACCGGTACACGGTGCCGAACTCCGCATAACGAATGGGCAGGTCGCGGTACGACCGCTGGTGCGATTCGTATATGCAGATGTGCCCGGGGCAGTTCATTGGCTTCGGACGGTACGCACCGCCCTCCACCTCCATGGAGCCGAACATGTTCTCGGCGAAGTTCTGCAGGTGGCCCGAGATCTCGAAGAGCTTCTCGCTAACCACGTGCGGCGTGTACACGAGCTCGTACCCGTGGCGCAGGATGAGATCGCGCTCGTAGGTCTCGATCTCGTTGCGGATGATGCTTCCACGCGGATGCCAGAGAATCAGCCCCGGGCCGACGCGAGCGTCGGTGGAGAAGAGATCGAGCGCGTGGCCGAGGGTGCGGTGATCACGACGCCTGGCCTCCTCGAGGCGATGGAGATGCTTCTCCAGGTCCTCCTTCGTCCACCACGCCGTGGCATAGATGCGCTGCAGCATCTGCCTGCGCTCGTCGCCGCGCCAGTAGGCGCCCGCGGTGTTGAGCAACTTGAAGTGCTGCAGGTAGGACGTGTCCGGCACGTGCGGACCCTTGCAGAGGTCCACGAACGGTCCGTCGGTGTACGTGGAGATGATCTCGTTCGGCCCGAAGTCCTCGAGCCGTTCCAGCTTCAGCGGGTCATCCCGGAACAGCTCGCGCGCGCGGTCGGCGCTCACTTCCTCGCGCACGAACGGGTACTTCTCGGCGATGACCTTGCGCATCTCCTGCTCGAACGCGTCGAGGTCCTCGGGCGTGAACGGCTCTTTCACCTCGAAGTCGTAGTAGAACCCGTCCTCGATGGGCGGTCCGAAGCCGATGTTGGCGTCCGGGCGCAGGCGTCGCACGGCCGTGGCAAGGATGTGCGCGGCGGAGTGGCGCAGCACGTCCAGCGAACGGGGGTCCTTGCGAGTGAGTACCGTGAAGGAGCCGCCCTCACGAAGCGGAGTGTTCAGGTCCAGAACGTTGCTGCCGACCACGACCGCGATCGCGTCGCGCAGCAGCCGTGGTCCTATTCCGGCAACGACGTCGCGCGCGAGCGTGCCTGCGGGCACCTCCCGGACGTCACCATTCGGTAGGGTGAGAGCTATCGTCTCCGTACTCTCTCTGGACAGTTCGGCCATCCGGTCAGCCTGCCTCACGAATCAGTGGTAGAATGGAGTCTCCGTAGCGAAGGAACAGCGCCACGCCGAGCAGTACGCACAGAACGAGAAGCGCCCACGCCAGACGTGCACGAGCAGTCGCCTGCGGCTGCCCTTCAGCGGGTGCCGCCGCACGATCTCCGCCCGGGGATGATTCCTCGGCGCGGTACGATGCTGACGATTCTTGCATGTCTGGAAATGGCCTTCTTCTTGCGACGCTTGCGGCGCATCCGCTCGAGACTCGCAGACGTATCCGCGGGAAGCTATCCTTCCCCATACCACTCCGCCACAGGGTAGATATGCGCCGAATTCGTGTTCGCGAGGAAGCTGATTCCTCACGTGGTCTGGTTTTCCTCGCCCTGGGTGCGCTCGCGGGCGTAGCCGCCGGAATGATCATCACCGAGCGAATGGGTGGGCTCAGCGGCCTCACCCGTCGCGTGCGGCATCGCTTCGGCGAGGCAGCGGAGGAACTCGTCGGTCGCTCCTTCGCGTATGATGACGATTACGACGAGGACTACGACGACGCGGATTACGAGCCGACCGAGGAAGAGGAGCTCGAGGAGCGCGTTCTGGAGGCGTTCCGGAACGATCCCATCCTGTCGGAGCGCGCGGTGGACATCGGCGCACTCGGCAGCGGCGTGATCGAGCTTACCGGCTGGGTGCACGAGCCGGAGGAGTCCACGCATGCGGTCACGATCACTCGTGGCACGCCGGGCGTGGAGACGGTGGTGAACCGGCTGGTGGTTCGGGACGAGACAGAGCGTTTCGACAGCGCGGCGGAGGAGTACGACTCGGAAGAGCTTCACGGCGGCCACTGGCAGGGGCAGCAGGTGGGCACGGGAAGGCGGCGCCAGGGGAAGAGCCGTAACGAGGCCGACAGGCATGAGGACCCGGCTCCGGAGCTCATGGACAAGGCACTGAGCGAGGAGGCGGCCATGGAGACGCTGGCCGACGACCTGCCGGCTGCCGAGCGCCGTGCGAGCAGCGTGGACGCACCCGAGGATTCCGGGGTGCCGCGGGGAGACCACGCGGGGTGAGCCCGAGACGAGAGCCCCGGCGCCGAGCGCTGGGGCTCTTCGCGTCATCCCCAGCCTAGTCGCCGGTCCCTCGTTTCAATTACCTTCGCGGGATGCCCGACCGCGACAACATTCCCACCACTCACGATCCGGCTGCGCTGGCCGCGGAGTTCTATCCGCGCTGGCTGGCCGATGGCGTCTTTACCGCCCACGCGGAGCACTCCGACCGCTCGGGCGGCACGCGCGTACCGTTCACCATCGTGATGCCGCCGCCGAATGTCACCGGCGTGCTGCACATGGGACACGGACTCAACAACACCGTGCAGGACGTGCTGATCCGCTGGCGGCGCATGGCCGGCGACGAAGCACTGTGGGCGCCGGGTACGGACCACGCCGGCATCGCGACCCAGAACATCGTCGAGAAGCAGATAGCGCGTGACGGCCTCACGCGCTTCGACCTCGGGCGCGACGCGTTCGTTTCGCGCGTGGAAGACTGGGTTTCGCGCACTGGAGGACAGATCCTCTCGCAGCTGCGGTCCCTTGGCGCCTCTGCCGACTGGACGCGCACGGCCTACACGCTGGACCCGGAGCGCTCGCGCGCCGTTCGCGAGGCTTTCGTGAGGCTGTACGAGAAGGGGCTCGTCTACCGCGGCCACAGGGTGATCCACTGGTGCTCGCGCTGCCTCACGTCGCTGTCGGACGAGGAGGCCGAGTTCCAGGATGAGACCGGGCGCCTGTACCACGTGAGGTATGGGGTGGCGGGAGAGCCGGGCCGCTTCGTGGAGGTTGCGACCACCAGGCCCGAGACCATGCTGGGCGATGTTGCCGTGGCCGTGCATCCGGAGGACGAGCGCTACCGCGACCTGGTGGGCAAGTCGGTGATCCTGCCGGTGACCGGCATCGAGATCCCGGTGGTCGCCGACGAATACACCGATCCCGAGTTCGGCACCGGCGTGGTGAAGATCACCCCGGCGCACGATCCTAACGACTTCGAGGTGGGACGCAGGCACTCGCTGCCCATGCCGGTGATCATGTCGCCGGAGGGCACCATGCAGGAATGGGCGGACGCCGAAGGACGCGTGCCCGCGTCGTTGCGCGGCGTGGACCGCATGGAAGCGCGCGAGCGAATGGTGCAGATGCTGCGCGAGAGCGGCGAACTCGTGAAGGTGGAGCCTCACGAGCACGCGGTGCGCCACTGCTATCGGTGCAACACCGTCGTGGAGCCGCGCCTGTCGGACCAGTGGTTCGTCCGCATGGCGCCGCTGGCCGAGCCTGCACTGGAAGCCGTTCGTTCGGGTGAGATCCGCATCCTCCCCGAGCGCTGGGAAGGCGTGTACGTCCACTGGATGGAGAACATCCGCGACTGGAACATCTCGCGGCAGCTCTGGTGGGGGCACCGCATCCCGGTGTGGTACTGCGATGCCTGCAACGAGACCATCGCGAGCCGCGAGAACGTCGAGAAATGTGTGTCCTGCGGCGGTGCGGTACGCCAGGACGAGGACGTTCTCGACACCTGGTTCTCATCGTGGCTGTGGCCGTTCAGCACGCTCGGCTGGCCTGACGAGGACTCGCCTGACCTGCAGGCTTTCTACCCCACCGACGTTCTCGTTACCGCCCCGGAGATCCTGTTCTTCTGGGTGGCCCGCATGATCATGGCGGGCTACGAGTTCATGGGGAAGCGCCCGTTCCACACGGTTTACCTGCACGGCACCGTGCGGGACACCAACCACGTGCGCATGCAGAAGTCGCTCGGCAACGGCATTGACCCGCTGGACGTGGTGCAGCTCTTCGGCGCGGATGCGCTTCGCTTCACGGTGGTCGCCGGGCTGGGAGTGGGCACGGACCTGATACTCGACCCGAAGGACCTGGAGCGCTCGTTCTCGCCCGGTCGCAACTTCGCGACGAAGCTGTGGAACATCGGCCGCTTCCTGCTGACGAATGTCGGCAGCGCGCCGGTAAGCCCGCTTTCCGATATCGCACCGGAGCGCCTCACGAGGGCGGACAGGTGGATCCTCTCACGCCTGGATGCCGCGATCGCGGAGTGCAACGCCGCACTGGGACCCGCTCGCCCTGACGGTGAGCGCTGGAAGCCGGCCCAGCTCCGGCAGGGCATGCGCCTCAATGAGTACGCCGAGGCGGCGCGCTCGTTCGTGTGGAACGAGCTGGCCGACTGGTATGTGGAGACGACCAAGTCCCGCATGCAGGCCGGTGACGCTGATGCGGAAGTGGCGCGCGCCGTGAGCGTGCACGTTTTCGACGGCGCGCTGCGCCTGCTGCAGCCGATCATGCCGTTCGTAACCGAAGCGCTCTGGCAGCGTCTGCCGGGGCGTAAGGAGGGTGAGTACATCGCCACTGCCGCCTGGCCGTGTGAGGCAGGCTGGACAGGAGACGCGGCCGCTCGCGAATTCGAGCGCGTTCGCGATGCAGTGAGTGCCATTCGCCAGATTCGCTCGGACTACAACATTCCGCCCGGCTCCACCGTGGAGGCGCTGATCGTACCCGCTTCGGTGACCGACGGCCCCAGCTCGGGGCAGACGGGAGAGTCGGCCGGGGCGGCGTCAGGCGCCTATGCGGAAGAGGCCGCACTGATCGGACGGTTGTCGCGAGCGAGTGTTCACGTGGGCACCGCTGCCGATGGCGGTGCAGCCGCACACGCGGTTCTCTCCGACCAGAGCCAGCTCATCGTTCCGCTCGGCGGCGTAGTGGACGTGGAGAAGGAGTGCGCCAAGCTCCGCAACGAGCTCGCGCAGCTTGAGAAGCAGCTCGCGTCGCTCCAGGCACGCCTGGCCAATGAGAGTTTCGTGAGCCGGGCGCCTGCGGCGGTGGTCGAGGGCGAGCGGGCCAAGGCAGTGGAATGGACGGCGCGCCGAGACGCGCTCGCAGCCAAGGTCTCAGCGCTTTGCGGAGCATGAGGGTCGCGCGCGCGGGGGTGATTTCCCTGCTGCTGGCGGTTGCAGCGGGAGCCTGCGCGCGCGAGGAGGCACCGCTCGGCGGTCCGCCCGATCCCATTCCGCCTCGGCTCGTGAGGGTCACCCCCGAGTCCGGCAGCACTGTCCGGAGACCTTCCGAGGTGGAGTTCCGCTTCGACGAGGTGGTGGACGAGCGCCCGTCCGGAGTGCCGTCTCTCGAAGCGCTGGTAATGATCTCGCCGCGAGACGGCGATCCTCGGGTTCGGTGGCGTCGTGAGGCGCTCAGCATCCGCCCCCGGCGCGGCTGGCGCGATAGCACCACCTATGTGGTGACGCTTCTCCCCGGGCTCTCCGACCTGAGGGGCAACGTTCGCGATTCGGCAAGCAGCACCGTGTTCTCCACGGGCGGCCCCATTGCAACGACCCGAATCACCGGCGCCGCGTTCGACTGGGCTGGAGGCACGCCGCTCGGCAACGCACTCATCATGGGCATCACGCGCCCGCGCGAAGGAAGGGCAGACAGTGCCATCTACATCGCGCGCGCTGCGTCCAACGGCAGCTTCGTGCTGCCTTACGTGCGGCCGGGCGAGGTGACCATCTATGCGGTCAACGACCAGAACAGCAACTACGCGGTAGACGTCCGTGAAGCGTTCGACTCCACTACGGTCACGCTTTCGGACTCGCTTCACGTGGAGCTCTATGCGTTCGTCCAGGACAGCATCGGTCCCCAGCCTGGCGCCGTTACGGTGAGGGACAGCGTGACCCTCGTGGTGAACCTGAGTCGGCCGCTTCACCCTGACGACACCCTGACCACAGCCCGCATCATCGTCGTGGGGCCGGATTCGCAGCCGCTTCCGATCGCGCTCGTGCAACGTCAGGCCGAGTTCGACTCGGCCCAGGCAGCGGCGGCTGTTGAAGCACAACCCGATACGGCCGTCGCGCCCCCTCCTCCGGACACTCTGCCACCTGCAGTGGCAGACACCGCAGCCGCACGCGACACCGCCGCAGCACCCCTATTCTCGCGGCCGATACCGGCCAGCAGCATCGTGATCCGCCTGAGTCAGCCACTTCGGCCGGCAACTACGTACGAGGTTCGCACGCGCGGGCTGCGGAACCTTCTGCGCTACGCTGCAGACGGCTTCATGCGCTTCGTCACTCCCGCACCGGCGCAGCCGCAGGAGAATGCGCCTCCGGATTCGAGCGGCTTCGCAAGAGCGGGGCGCAGGTGAGTGGCAAGGAGGCCGGCGCTGTCTTCCTGGACCGCGACGGCACGCTCATCGAGGATGTCTCCTACATAGCGCATCCCGATCAGGTACGGCTACTGCCCGGCGTCGCGTCCGTCCTGGCGGACCTGGAGGAACATGACATTCCACGGGTGATCGTGACGAACCAGAGCGGGATCGCCCGCGGGCTGTTGTCCGAGGCTGATTACCAGGCCGTTCACCGTCGAATCGTGGAGCTGCTGGCCGAAGAGGGAGCGAGCGTGACCGCGGCTTACCACTGCCCGCATCATCCCGACTTCAGTGGACCGTGCGACTGCCGCAAGCCGGGTACGCTGCTCTTCGAGCGGGCAGCAGCAGAGCTGCACCTCGATCCTGCCGCGTCGCTGTTCGTAGGCGACCGCTGGCGCGACGTGCAACCAGGCCTGTCGCTGGGCGGAACTGCCTTTCTCGTCCCCTCCGCGGCAACACCACCGGATGAACTGCAGGTCGCGCGAGAAGCCGGACTCATGGCGCAAAGCCTGGAGGATGCGGTATCGCGATGGCGCGCGCGCTCCATGCGGCTACCGGGCCCGGAAGCTCGGGACTACAATCCGGCGTCATGACCACGCGAATAGCGGTACTCGCCTCCGGCGGTGGCTCGAACCTGCAGGCAATACTCGACTACCATCATGAGCTCGGCGACCGACGCCACGGCGAGGTAGTGCTGGTGGCCTCGAATCGGGCGAGTGCGCCCGCCCTGAACCGAGCCCGCACGAACGGAACGGCAGCTGAGGTGCTGTCGGACCCCGCAGATGGAATTGGAGTACGCGACCTGCTCTCTGCGTATGACGTGGACCTGGTGGTGCTGGCGGGCTACCTGAAGCTCGTGCCTCGCGAGGTCGTGTCGCGCTGGTCCGATCGAATCGTGAATGTGCACCCCGCCCTGCTTCCGTCATTCGGCGGCAGCGGCATGTACGGCATGCGAGTTCACCAGGCCGTGCTGGCGAGTGGCGTGCGCATCAGCGGACCTACAGTACATCTGGTGGATGAAGAGTACGACCGGGGTCGAATCCTTGCGCAGTGGCCGGTGCCGGTGCTGCGGGGAGACACTCCGGAATCGCTCGCCGCGCGAGTCCTGCGCGCCGAGCACATGCTTCTGCCAAGAGTGGTGGAGTCGCTTGCGCTTGCGATGTCGCGAGCCGCGGATTCCTCGCACGCCGAGTCCGGGGTCGCCACTTCTGATGCTCACCCGGCTGGATCGTTTCACTTCACGCCTCACGACGCGCCTGCAGCGGCGTCCATGGACGCGTTTCTCGGCCACTCCGCGATCAGTTCCTGCTGATCGCATGGGACCCGCCGACCAACTCCTGAACCGACTCAATTCGAGATGCCACGCGCACTTCTTTCCGTATCCGACAAGACCGGTCTCGTCCCCTTCGCCGGGGGCCTGGCCGAGATGGGGTGGGAGCTGGTGTCCACCGGCGGCACCGCACGAGCGCTTCGTGAGGCAGGGCTCGACGTGCAGGACGTCAGCGACATCACCGGTTTCCCGGAGATCATGGACGGTCGGGTGAAGACGCTGCACCCGGCCGTGCACGGCGGACTGCTTGCCAGGCGGGACGTGCGTGCCCACATGAGCACCATCGCCGAACACGGAATCACGCCGATAGACCTGGTGGCGGTGAATCTCTACCCGTTTCGGGAAACCGTCTCGCGCCCCGGCGTGAGCGAGGCCGATGCGATCGAGCAGATAGACATCGGCGGTCCCTCCATGCTGCGCTCCGCCGCGAAGAACTTTGCTGGAGTGTGGGTGGTGGTGGACCCGTCGGATTACGACCGCGTTCTCGAGGCCATCCGCAGTGGCGGCGAAGACGCGGAGGCGGAGGCTCGGCTGCGCCGCGAACTCGCTTCGCGCGTCTTCAATCATACCGCTGCGTACGACGCGGCCATCTCCAACTGGTTCGATGCCAGCGCAGGAGAACGCTTCCCGGAACGAGTGACCATAACGATCGATCGCCAGCAGCTGCTTCGTTACGGCGAGAACCCCGGGCAGGCCGCAGCGTTCTACCGGGAACGCACCGGCGGTCTGGACGCACTGGAGCAGTTGGGCGGCAAGGAGCTCTCGTTCAACAACATCCTCGACCTGGAGGGTGCCCTGCTCGGCACCGACCACTACGCCGGCGAGATAGCGTGCGCGATCATCAAGCACACCACCCCTTGCGGCATCGCCGTTGGCTCCACGCCGCTCGAGGCCTATCGCAAGGCTCTGGCGTGCGACCCGGTCTCCGCGTTCGGATCGGTGATCAGCTTCACCCAGGCAGTGGATGCCGAGACGGCCGAAGCGGTGTCGGCGCTGTTCGTGGAGTGCGTGGTTGCGCCGAGCTTCTCGGAGGATGCTCTGGAGATTCTTAGGCGAAAGAAAAATCTCCGGATCCTGCGCGGCACTGCGAGCTGGGGGGCTGACGAGATGGACGTGAAGCGCGTTCGCGGCGGCCTGCTCCTTCAGGAGCGTGCGCCGGCATCCGTGGACGAGGTAGGCTGGAAGGTGGTGACGAGTCGTCAGCCCACGCCGGCGGAGCTGGCGGACCTGCGATTTGCCTGGAAGGCGGTTGCGAGCGTGAAGTCCAATGCCATTGTCCTGGCTCGGGGCGGGGCCACGATAGGCATTGGCGCGGGCCAGATGTCGCGGGTGGACGCGTCCTTCCTCGCGGCACACAAGGCCCGCGGCGCGGGACACGAGACGCAGGGCTCCGCGCTGGGCTCCGACGCGTTCTTCCCGTTCCGCGATGGCGTGGACCAGGCAGCGGAGGCCGGGGTAACAGCGATGATTCAGCCTGGCGGCTCCGTGCGCGACGATGAGGTCGTGGCGGCCGCGGAGGAGCATGGAATCGCAATGGTCTTCACAGGACAGCGCCAGTTCCGCCATTGAGCCGCGGCGCGCAGGTCGCCAGCTTCCGCTCGCGCGGTCTGCGCCGCTGCAACCAACAGAACGCATCACCAACCACGGAATTCCAGATCCTGACTGCCGGCAGCGGCCGGCGGCCACCGGAACTTCAGTAAATGACCGACGCGAACCTCGAGCTGGACCAGCGGCCATCGTACCTTGCGGCCGCGCTCACCGCACTTGCGGTGTTCCTGCTTTATCTGGTCACCCTGGCGCCCTCAACGGCCATGTGGGACGCGAGCGAGTACATCGCCGCCGCCTACACCATGGGCCTGCCGCATCCGCCCGGGAACCCGTTCTTCGTCATCGTAGGGCGCGTCTTCTCGCTCCTGCCCATCGCGCCGAACGTGGCCATGAGGATCAACATCCTCGCCGCGCTCTCGAGCGCCGTGAGCGCAGGCATGTGGTTCCTCATCACCGAGCGCGTCCTCGCCGGCTGGCTCGCCCACCGGTGGCAGCGCATCCTGGGCGGAGTGCTCGCGGCCGTCATCGGCGCCACGGCCTTCACGGTCTGGAGCCAGTCGGTGGTGAACGAGAAGGTCTACACCGTCTCTCTCGTCTTCTTCGCCATAGTGGCCTGGCTCATGGTGCTCTGGGCCGACGACCCGGACGGCCGCCGTGCGGACATGATCCTCGTTCTGGTGGCCTACCTGCTGGGCCTTGGCTACTCCAACCACCCGGCGGGCTTTCTGGCCGGACCGGCCGTGGCCGTGGTGGTGCTCGCCCGTCGTCCGCAGACCGTTCTCCGCTGGCGCCTCATCCTCGCCGGGGCGGGCATGGTGGTGCTCGGCATGACTCCATTTGCCACCCAGCCCATACGAGCGGCCTACGAGCCGGCGATCAACGAGGGAGCTCCCACCACGTGCCGCGGCGAATTGGGCTGGGACTGCACGTTCAACAAGGAGACCTGGGAGCTCTTCAAGTACAACTTCAACCGCGAGCAGTACGGCAAGCCGTCCCTCGCCGAGCGTCAGGCGCCGTTCATCCACGGCCAGGTGGGGATGTGGTGGCACTACTTCAAGTGGCAGGCGTTCCGCGACGCCTACAACGAGGCCCCGGGCCTTCAGACCTTCCTCGCGGTCCTCTTCTTCGGGCTGGGGATAGTCGGGGGCTACGTGCACTGGAGGCGCGACCGACGAAGTTTCTGGTTCTTCGGGCCACTGGTGTTCACGGTGACGCTGTTGCTGGTCTACTACATGAACTTCAAGTACGGCGCCTCGCAGTCGCCGCATCTTGGGGAGACGGTAGCCAGGGAGGTACGTGACCGCGACTATTTCTACCTCTGGAGCTACTCCACCTGGAGCGTATGGGCGGCGCTTGGGCTGGTGTGGGTGTGGGAGACGATAGCCTCGTTCTTCGGCACCGAGCGGCTGAAGGTGGGGCGCGAGACGCTGGAGCTTCCGACGCGTCCGAGCTGGCTCAAGGCCTCTCCCGTGCTGGCGCTGGCGTTCGTGCCGCTGTTCCTGAACTGGAACGCTGCCTCACGCGCGGGCGAGACGGAGACGCGCGACTTCGCGCACGACCTGCTCAACTCGGTGGAGCCCTACGGGATCCTCGTGACGGTGGGCGACAACGACACCTTCCCGCTCTGGTACGCCCAGGAGGTGGAAGGCATCAGGCGGGATGTGGTCGTTGCCAACACCTCTCTGCTCAACACGGACTGGTACGTCAGGCAGATCGCCAAGCGCCCGGTGTATGAGTACGACGTGGAGCGTGGCCCCGAGATCTACAAGGGTCGCGAGTGGCCGAAGCCCACGCGTCCCCTGGTATCCTGGACTGAGGAGGAGATTGATTCCCTTCCCCTGTATCAGGTGCTCAACCAGCCGGCTGTATTCGAGAAGCCCGGCTCGGAGCTCCGCACCACTCTGCGACCGCAGGTGCTGGAGCGCGCGGACATCTTCGTCCTGAAGATGATCCAGGACAACGACGAGACGCGTCCCCTGTATTTCAGCCGCACGGCGGTGGGCTATCCGTCGAAGTTCGGATTCAGTCCCTACCTGCTGGTGCAGGGCTTCGCGAGCAAGCTCCTGCCGCATCAGCCGGAGCCGAGCCTGGACACCCTGCCCCTGCCCAGCGGCCAGGGTTACATGGACGTGGCGCGCTCGAATGCGCTCTGGTCCGAAGTGATGGAGGGCAAGGAGTCGCTGATACGAAAGGGCGGGTGGGTGGACCGTCCGTCCGTCGGAATTCCGTATCTGTACGTGGACCTTGGCCTCATGCTGAGCGATGCCCAGCGTACGCGCGGCAACCAGCAGGTTGCCGACGAGTACCTGGCGGAGACGCTGGAGATCGCACGTGCCATGAGACTGGACGAGATGGTGCAGTTCGTGGAATCCATGGTCCGGCCCGGTCAGGCTCCGCCGGTGCCCATTCCTGCGGACTCCGTGGCGCTGCCGTCGTTCCCGACGCTGCCAGTACCGGACTCCGACTAGCACGTACACCTGAATGCGAACATCGCAAGCGACCGGCGGCGCACACTGGCGCATGGCAATTGCCGCCACGAGCCTCATCTCGGGGCTCGTAGCGCTCTACCTGCACCTCTGGAAGATCGGCAAGGCCGGCGAGTTGTCGTGCGGCAGCGGAATCGGGTGCATGGTGGCGCAGTTCAGTTCGTACGGCTGGTTCCTGGGCGTAGACGTGGCGCTCATCGGCACCGTGGGCTACTCGCTGATCTTCATCGTAGCGATGATCGGAGTGCAGCAGCGCTTCGAAAGTGCAACGTGGCCCACTGCGCTGCTCATGTTCCTGAGCGTTGGCGGCTTCCTGTTCACGCTGCGCCTGAAGTACGGCGAGTTCATAGTGCTCAAGACCTTCTGCCCGTGGTGCGCGATATCCGCCGTGGCGATCACGCTGTGCACCATATTCAGCATTCTCGACTGGCGGAGGGTGCAGCGGGCGGCCGGGTCAACCGCGGAGCTTCGCCAGGCGAGCGCCTGACGACTCGACCTGGTCGTCACGAGAGGGGGCGGCTGAATCAATGAGTTCAGCCGCCCCCTCTGCTTCTTGACGAACCCGCTGGTCCGCGAGCTCCTCGATCAGTCGCCGGTCACTTGCACTTCGCGCTGACCGGCTCCGACCGCGACCTCCTGCCCGCGCCCCGTGAGCCACGCCATCAGCCGCTCGCTTCCACCCTTGAGAAGTACGTACGAGCTGGGCACGATGAAGAAGGTCAGGATCATGGACGTGGATAGTCCGAAACACACCGCGACGGCCAGGGGACGCATCAACTCCGAACCCTCACCTATGCCGAGTGCCAGCGGCATCATGCCCAAGAGCGTCGTGACTGTTGTCATGAGCACCGGACGCAGGCGCACCGCTCCGGCTTCCGCCGCGGCCTCCACCATCGAAGCGCCGTGCTCCGCCCTGTACTGCTCGATGTACTCCACGAGCAGAATGCCGTTGTTCACCACGATAGCGGCAAGAAGGATGACACCGAGCAGCACTGGCGCGCTCATGGGCAGGCCGACCACTCTCAGGCCTATGGCGACACCCACGAGAGACAGGGGGATGGTCGTGAGAATGACCAGCGGACTGATCAGGCTCTCATACTGCACTGCCATCACCACGAATACCAGGAACACGGCCAGGAATATCACCAGCGCCATCTGCCGGTTCGTGTCCCGCACGGCCTGCTCCTCGCCGCCGAAAATGATCGAGTAACCTTCAGGGAGGTCCATGTCCGCGATCCTCGCCCGAATCGAATCGTTCACCACACTGAGTGGCGCAACCGCGGTTAGGGCCTCGCCCGTGAGGCGGAGGGAACGGTTCTGGTTCTCGCGAAGGATGCTCGTGGGACCGAGAGTGGGGTAAACCCTGGCCACGTCGCGCAGGTAGATCGGGGCGCTGCCGCCCTGCGGGAACAGCGCGATGCCCGCCAACTCGTCAACGCCGCGGAACTGGTCGCGAGGGAGCATCACTCGCACGTCGAACTCCCTGTTCGCCTCGGTATACCTGGTGGCAACCGTACCGTCGAGCGCGGTGCGTATGGTCTGCCCCACCTGGGCTACGCTGAGTCCGAGGTAGCTCGCACGCTCGCGATCCAGTTCGATCGCGATCTGCGGACTCGCCTCCTCGGAAGACATCTCGAGCCGGTCCAGGCCCGGGATTCCGAGTACCCGGCGCTCGATCTCCTGGCCAATCTCCTGCAGAACGTGGAGTTCGTCGCCGAGTATGCTGAGCGAGACGCCGGAACCTGACGACGACGTGCGAAGTCCGCGGATGCGCGGAGGACGCACGAACACGCGTGCGCCGGCGAACCCGCGCTCCTCGATTCGCTTCTGAAGCGTGGAGACCCACTCGTCGGCGCTCATCTCACGCTCGGCCGCGGACGTGAGCGTGATGTCCAGGCTTCCGCGTCCGGCGCGATCAGCCGTGGAGCCTCCAAAGAGGAATCCTCCTGCCGTTGTGAAGATGTGCTTCACGTGGGGCATCTCGCGAACCATGTTCTCCACCTCGAGCGCGATGGCGTTCGTCTCGTGAGGCGGCACTCCCGGGGGTAGTCCCACGAACACGCCCACGTTGCCATCGTCCACCTGTGGCAGGAACTCCGTGCCCAGGTCGCGCGTGAGATACCAGGCGATTCCCAGCGTACTGAAGCCGGCCACGAGAACCAGCCAGTGGTAGCGCAGCACTCCAGGGAGGATGCGCCGATACCAGGCGCGCACGTGACCGAGCCCCTTGTCTATGGACCTGAGGGCCCGACTCTGCTCCAGCCCCGAAGTGAAACGAATCTTCGCCAGCTGCGCCGACAGCATCGGCACGAGCGTGAGCGCCACGAACAGCGATGCCGCAATCGCGAAGGTTATCGTCAGGATGAGTTCCTTGAAGATCAGGGACGCCAGTCCGCTGATCAGAAGGAATGGAGCTACGGCCGCGACGTTCGTGGTAGTTGACGCGATGACGGCGCTCTGTACCTGCGTCGAGCCTGCGTGTGCAGCTTCCTCGGCATCCTCAATGCCTTCCTCGTCCCGCTTTCGGAAGATGTTCTCCAGCATCACGATGGAGTTGTCCACCAGCAGGCCGACTCCAAGCGCTAGACCGCCCAGCGACATGATGTTCAGCGTGAGGTCCGTCAGACCCATGAGCACGAACGTCGCGAGGATCGCGAGGGGTATGGAGATGCCGATGACGAGAGTCTTCCTCAGCGACTTCAGGAAGATGAGGACCATCGTCATTGCCAGCAGCGCGCCCATCAGCGCGGCATCACGAACCGAGTTGACGGAGTTGCGAATGAAGTCGGCCTGGTCGCGCACCACTTCCTGGCGGATGTCGCTCGGGAAGAAGCCGGAGCGCTGCAGGTGCTCGAGCTGCGCCTTCACTCCCTCCACCACGGACACCGTGTTCGCATCCGGCTGCTTCCGGACGGACATCTTCACGGCGGGCGTGCCGTCCAGGCGCACCCACATGCGCTGCTCCTGATTCGTGTCGCGTACCTCTGCGACCTCGGAGAGCGGAATGCGAACGCCGCGGCTCGAGGTGATGACCGCACGGCGGATATCATCCACGCTTCGGAACTTTCCAGCGGTCTTTCCCACCACTTCGCGCTCGGGCGAGCTGATGCGACCGGCAGCCAGATCCTGGTTCTCGTTGCGGATGGCCGTGATGACCTCGCTGATCGTGAGGCCGTAGTTCCGCAGCCGCTCCTGGTCCAGCACCACCTGGATCTCGCGAACCAGCCCGCCGGACACGTCCACCGCAGCCACGCCGCCGATCGTGAGCAGCTGAGGCGCGAGGCGGTCTTCCACCCAGCGCCGGAGCGAAATCAGGTCGCGAGTCTCCGACGCCAGTCCCACCTCGTAGACCGCCGACTGCGACGGGTCGAACTTGAAGATCGAAGGCGGGTCCGCCTCTTCAGGAAGCTGGGAACGGACGCGTTCAAGGTTCTTCGAAGCGTCCTGCAGCGCGAAGTCAACGTTGGTTCCGAACCGGAACATCAGGTTGACGCCAACGCGTCCTTCCTGAATCTCCGTCTCGATGCGGTCCAGGTTCTCAGTGGTCGCCAGGGCACGCTCCACCGGCTTGGCGATCGTCTCCTCGAGAACGCCGGGCTCCACACCCGGGTTGTTCACGCTCACGCGCACCTGCGGGTACATGATGCGCGGAAGGAGGTCCAGAGGCAGGCGCGTGAGGAAGAGGGCTCCAAGGACCACGATCACCGAGGTCAGCATCAACGTGCCGACCGGCCGCCTGATCGAAAGGCTGGGCAGCCCGCGGTACTTGCTGTATCGATCGCTCATGGGCGGTCTCCGTTCTGCACCGATGCGGCTGCGGGAGCCACAGTGTCTGCCGCCGCCTGACGAGTGTCGCCGGGCGGATTGATCACCCGGACAGTGGCACCATCGCGCAGCGTGTTGTGTCCTGCAACAATCACCGTCTCGCCTTCCGTAAGTCCGGAAAGGATCTCGATGCGGTCGCTCTGGCGCAGTCCCGTGATCACCGGACGGCGCAGCGCCTTGTCCTCCTCCACCACGTAAACCGCCTCGGCACCCGCCGTACCGAACACCGCGTTCACCGGCACGAGAAGGGCGTTCTCGCGCTCGTCGAGCTCGAACGTGACGCGGGCGAGATAGCCCGGGCGAGCCCGTCGCAGACCCTCGCCCATGAGGGCAACCTCCACCGGAACCAGCCTCGTCGTCGTGTCCGCGGTGGGGAAGACGCGCCTCACGCGACCCTCGAATGTCTGGTTGGGCAGCGCGTCCATCCTCAGCTCGACTACCTCTCCCTCGCGCAGGCTGCCCACATCCAGCTCCGACACGGGAAGGCGCACTATCAGGGTGCCCAGGTCGGCAATGCTGAAGAGCCTCGTCTGCGGGGCGACGGCGTCTCCTGCGAACAGGCGACGCTCGGTGACCACCCCGGAAATCGGAGAACGAATGGTGGCGAAGCTCTGGCGCGTACGAAGCTGGTCGAGCTGCGCGCGCGCGGCCTCGAGGTTCGCACGATCCCGTTCGTACTCCGCCACGGTCATGACCTGCGCCTCACGCAGCGCCTCGGAGCGCTCCATCGTGGACTCCGCCAGTCGCAGCTGTGCCTCGGCGGCACGGACCTGGGCGCCGATCTCGCGGTCGTCTATCCGGGCGAGCACCTGACCCTCCGACACCCGGTCTCCTTCCTCCGCCAGCACTTCTGTGAGGACGCCGGCCAGCTGGGCGTTCACTCCCACCCGGCGCAGCGGCTCCACCGCGCCCGTAACCGTTGTCGTGCGGCTCATGGAGCCGCGAACGACAGTTGCAACCTCTACGGGCGGCGTGGGTCCGCCGGGCCTTCGTCCTGTCGAAGCCGCCTCGCCCTCGCCGCCGCAGGCCGGGAGAACTACTGAAAACAGAAGGGCTAGCGCCACACGGGAACTGCCGGCCCGGTAGCCAGAAATCATGTTGCGGAGGGTCATGTCAGGTATAGAGAAGCAAGCCGGGCGGTTCGGCAGATGCGGATTCGAAAGATAAGGCGCGGGATACGGCCCTACGGGAGAAACGGCGGCCTACCCTACTGCATCAGACGGGCGAGGAACCGATTCGCCACCATACAAATAGAGCCTCGCCCCACTCCGTTGTCCTACGCGTACCCTGTGCCTTTGGTTGAGGGTCCGGGCACGGGATGGAGAGAATACGTCGTGCGGCTCGGCGACGCTGGCGCCGGCCCGTGACGGGGTTGGCCGGCTGATGGCGCCGGTCGGCGCGGCGGGGCGGGAAGCCTCCAGATGACGCGGGTGGGCGGGCTGCAACTGACGAAGGCGGTCGGGGCCTCCCGCGCCAGCGAAGCGAGGGGTGGAACGCGCTCGCCGCGCGCCGAAAGCGGGCTGGGCGCGCGCGCGTCAAGACACCGACGAGCGCGCGCAGGCTCGTGGTGGATGATGGCGCTGGCAGGGCCGAAACAGCGCCCCCCGGTACTTCTACAGCGCTTCGACCGCCGCTCGTATCACCGGCTGCGAACTCGTGAGCACGTAGGCAATCCGCCCGTCGTGGCCTACCACGTACACCAGGGACGGATGCGACAGCTCGCCATTCCGCTCGTTCCGTACGCGCGGCACCCGCCACGCGTTCAGCACTCGCTCCACGCGCTCCGGATCGCCGCTCAGCACGTGCGCGTCCCCCGTCACTCCCCACTGCGCCGCAATTGACGGCAGCCGACTCGGCGTGTCCCTCCAGGGGTCGAGTGTGACTATGAGAACGACCGGCTCCCGCTGCGCAAGCTCCCTTCTTGCACCGAGCACATCGTTGACGATGAGCGGGCACACCGTTTCGCAGTGTGCGTAGGCAAATGCGACGATCACGGGACGCCCGCGAAACTGCTCGAGGGTGATGGTGTCTCCCCGCTGGTTCACGAGGGCGAACGGCTTCGCCTCGTCGTTCACGCGCGTTAGCTGGCCGGCGATGGATTCCGTTCTCGAGAGAGCGAACGGTTGTGCGCCGGCGGTTTGAACGCGGACCACTGCGCCTGCAGCCCCGGCGAGCAGCAGCGCGGCAGATGCGCCAAGAAGAAGCTGCCCGCCGGTGCTCCTGCCGAGCGTGCGGAGGCCGGACAGCACGTTGTTTCCCCACGCGGCAAAGAGCACGAGCAGCATTGAGAGCGGCTGGCCCACCAGCACGAGCCAGCCGCCTGCGTTAGGCAGCCCCGTGTCTCGCGTTCCGAAGCACACCTCCCTGGTGAGTCGCAGCCAGTCAGGCGCCCCGGCCACCGGCCAGAGCGCCAGTGCCCACCAGGCGGCGGTGATCGCGAGTATGACTCCGAGCGTGACCACCGCCAGCGACGAGCGCCCCTGCATCATCCGATCCTCCAGAGGAACGCCAGGATCTTCCAGTTGCTGAAGAAGTACAGCGCAAACACGAACAGGAAGATGAACACGAGTACGATCGTGCCGGGTGCCGGCCCCATGATGCCTCGCGCGGGCGAATGCAGTTCCTCGTTGCGAGCATCAACGTCCGACGCGTGAACGGGGGGATGCGTTATTCCCTGCGGTACGCCCTTCATCGCGGCACCGCGCGTTACCTCTCCGAGCTTCGTGCCGAAGAAGACCGACTTCACGGCGATGGCGACGAACATGATTGCACCCGTTGCCGCAACTACACCACCCAGCGCAACGAGAGCGAGGAGCACGTCCACCATCGGGTTGAACGGCACGGAATACGGCGCCTGGCTGAACGTGATGTCCCAGTGCCTGCGTGGAACACCGAAGTTGCCTGCCGCCGTCATGGCCACGGTGAACAGGAACATGCCGCCGGCGAAGATGTATGGCTGCACCTTCGCCATGGACCAGAATGCCACACGACGCTGGAACACGAGCGGAATCAGGTAGTAGGTGGCTCCCATGAACGCCATGGCGGTGCCGCTGACCACGGTAGCGTGGAAGTGCCCCGGCACGCGCAGCGTGTTGTGCACGATGATGTTGATCTGCTCGGTGCCGATCGTCACGCCGGTGATGCCGCCGACGAAGCCGAAGACCACCACGGAAAGCACGAGCGAGCTGAAGCCCGGGTCCCCCCACGGCGCCTTGCGGAGCCACTCGAAAAGCCCCCTGGTGTAGCCGCGGAGCCGCATTCCCAGTTCCATTCCCGCCGGAACCGTGAAGCCGTGGATCATGGATGCCAGCACCGCCATGTACATGAAGTAGCTGGTGTTCACGATCTTCCAGGCCGGCCCCATGCCCGGGTCCACGAGGAGGTGGTGAGCGGAGGCCATGGAGATGAACAGAATGTACAGTACGAATGCCGAGCGACTCACCTTCTCGTTGAGCACCACGGCGCCGATCGTAAGTGCACCGAGCATGTACCAGATGGCCACCATCGCGGCCACGTTGATCTGCTGCGAGGAGTGTCCCAGCCCCCACCAGATCATCCGGTACACCTGCGGATCCACCTCCATCAGCCCCATGGACCACAGGTACGTCGGTATGTAGATGGCCGCACCGTGCAGCAGCGTTATGACGGCGATGATCGCTGCCGTCGCCGCACCGTACACCACGAGCGGCAGGGAACCCTCGTAGGTGCGTTCCCGCCTTGCGACCACCAGGTTGGCGAAGAAGATCCAGCACACTGCGAGCGCGCCGACGGCGAACAGGATCACTCCCAGGTAGAACAGCGGGTCCGCGCGAAGTGGCACGTACGACGTGAACAGCACGTCGGCCTTGCCCGCCCACATCTTCCACTCCACCATCAGCGCGCCGCCGAGCATGAGGGCGAACGCAACCCACGACGTTCTCGGCAGCGAGTTGCGCGCGTTGATCAGCGCAGTGCTGGCAAAGTGCAGCACTGCCATCTCGAAGAAGATGATGAAGAAGATCAGCATGCTCATTGCGTGTACGCCGAGCAGCCGGTAGTACCACGTGGCCGAAAGCAGGTGCACGGCCTGCCAGCGGGTGAGCACAAGCAGGATTGCCGCAATCGAACCTACGAGGAGGAAGACGATTGCGGCGACGGCGTTCACCTTGACTATCGAATCAGCCTTGTCGTGGATTCGCCGCCCGGTGACCGGGCACGTACGGAAGTGGGACTGCGAGGTCGGATCGTAGGTCCCGTACCCCGAGCTTGCCACTGCGGCGGGTGTGTTGCCTGACGAGACCGTCATTGCCCACCTCCCTGGCGCATGTTGTCGTCTGCCGCGTCGAGCTGCGCCACGGACTCCGGCGGTCCCGGCGCGTTCGGATCCTCCACGATCACGCGTCCCACCATGAGGTGGTGCCCGATGCCGCAGAACTCGTTGCAGATGATGCGGAAGTCGCCGGCGGTATTCGGTGTGACGCGAAGTCCGTAGTCATAGCCCGGCACCACCTGGAAATTGACGTTGATCGGGAAGAGCGAGAAACCGTGGTTCACGTCCAGGGCAGAGAGATGCAGCGTGTACTCCGCGCCCTTCTGAAGCTTCAGGATCGGGCGCCACTGATAGGCCATTGCCATCAGGTACACGTCCGACCCGGGAGGCGGTGCCACGATAGGCATGCCGCGATCGTCTCCGACCCGGTACTGCGCAATGAACTCCTCAGTGCGCTTCAGGAACTCCGTCGGCTCCACCTTGCGCCGGATGCCTGACGGGTTCTGGCCGCCCTTCCAGTGCCACAGCGGCATCATCGCGAAGAGCACCATGCACCAGGCGAAGGCGATACCGACCCACACCTTCTCGGACTTGTGCGCGGGCTTCCACCAGTTGCCTTTCGGGGACTCAAGCCCCGTATGCGTTTCGGTGTGCATGGCTGGACTCAGGGTAGGGTTGCCGTCGGCATCGTCATGATCTCCCACATGCCCCACCCCGTGTAGAGTGCGAACATGATGGCGATCCCGAGCGCCATCAGCAGGAAGATGTTGTCGAAGAAGCGCTGGCCCCGCGGCAGTTCCTCCGACTCGGGGACCGATGGTGCGTGCATTCCTTCAGGGGCGTCTGTCATGGGTTCACCGGTGGGCGGAAAGTCAGGTCCGACAGTCACGCTCTACCCTATGGCGAAGGGGCAGGACTCGATGTAGGATATTTCCCATATCTTTGTGGGAAATACCCTGACAGCGCATTTCACGCAAGTCCGTACGTTCGACTCATGCACCCCCGTCCCGGAGCCTGATGGGAGCCCCTTCCCGCCCGATCGAGCGCGCCGTCCTCAAACCGCTCACCGCCGCCGACGCCCTTCTCAACAGGCTGTACGGCTCACGGTTCAACCCGCTCTACCAGAGCGGCACCATCGTGATCGCCCTGCTCCTGATCATGATCGTCAGCGGGCTCTGGCTGATCCTCTTCTACCGGGTGGGCAGCCCCTACGAATCCGTGGCGGCCATCACCGCCAACCCGTGGATGGGGCGCTGGGTGCGCGGTGTACACCGATACGCCAGCGGCGCGGCCGTGCTGTTCACCCTGGTACACATGCTTCGAATGCTCGCTCAGGGTCGAAGCTGGGGACCTCGGACACTCGCGTGGACGAGCGGCGTAGTTGCACTGGGTGTGCTTCTCATCTGCGCCATCACCGGGTACGTGATGGTGTGGGACACCTTCGGCCAGCTGCTCGCGCGCGAAGGTGCGCGGATGCTGGACAGCCTCCCCATTCTGTCCGAGCCGATAGGCCGGGCGTTCACCGGCGAACAGGAACCCGCGGCGTCCTTCTTCTTCGTCAACCTCTTCGCCCACATCGCCCTCCCGCTCGGACTGGCGCTCATTCTCTGGGTGCACGTATCACGCGTAGCCCGCCCTGCCCTGCTGCCCCCGGGGCGCGTGACATGGACTTTCACCGCACTGCTGGTCGCGCTGGCGCTCGTCAGGCCCGTGCCCATGCTGCCGAGGGGCAACCCCTTTCGGCTGCCGGAGCACGTGCCGGCAGACCTGTTCGCCGCGTTCTGGCTCCCCGTTTCCCGGTCGCTTCCTCCCGGAGTCGCACTCGGTCTCGCCTGCTCCGCCGCCCTGCTCATGCTCGGCGTGCCGTTGTTCACTCGCCGTCGCGGAAACGCGGCCAGGCCTCCTTCTGTGGTGGACGAGGACATCTGCACGGGATGCACCCAGTGCGTGCAGGACTGTCCGTACGATGCGATCGCCATGATCCCGCGCGCCTCGGGCAGCAGGTCTGCGACGCGCTCGGCGGAGGTTGCCCGCGTGGACCCCGACATCTGCGTCAGCTGCGGCATCTGCGCTGGCTCCTGTGCGCCGATGGGAGTCGGTCCCCCGGGGCGCACGGGACGGGACCAGCTCGTGCGCGTGCGGGAATTCATCCCGGAGAACGGGGTTGCTGCGGGCCGAACAGTCGTCGTTTGCTGCAACCGCGGAGCCTTTGGCTGGCGCAGGGACATCGAGGCGGAAGGCGCAATGGCTTACGAAGTGGACTGTGCCGGGAACCTGCACAGTTCGGTCGTGGAACTGCTCGTGAGGGCGGGAGCGAGCGGGGTGCTCGTCATCAGCTGTCCCCCGCGCGATTGCTGGAATCGTGAGGGACCGACCTGGCTCTTCGAGCGCACGTTCAACGACCGTGAGGCGGAGCTGCAGGCTCGCGTGGACAGGCGCCGCGTGCGCATTGCAAGCGCGAACGCGAGCGAGGGCCGGGAGGCGATCGCGGCACTGCGCGAGTTCATGGCCAGTACTGCAGCGCTCGACGAGCCCGAATCCGAGTCGGCGCCAGAGATCGAGCTGGAGTGCGAGACCGTCGGGACGGAGGAGGACACATGATCGCCGCCTCACGAGCCCTGGGCGCCGTCGTCGCGATTGGAGCTGCGCTCATGCTTGCGGCCGCATCCTCTGCCCCGCTCCGCGTGCATTCCCCCACGGATGCCATGGTACGCATCTCGTTCAGCGCTCGCCCGGAACGCGTGGAGAATTGCCGCCAGCTCACTCCGGAAGAACTCTCGGAGCTGCCTCAGCACATGCGGCAGAGCGTGGTATGCGACGGTCGTGCGGCATCATACCGCCTGCAGGTCGTGCGCAACGGTGTATCGCTGGAAGACTCGGAAGTCCACGGCGGCGGTCTCCGCCGCGACCGGCAGCTCTACGTGATGCGGGAATTCCTGGTACCGTCAGGGTCGATGACCCTCGAAGTGCATCTCACTCGAATGGACTCCAGCTCCACGGACCCGGGCCTGAAGACCACCGGCGACTCGCTACACGAAGGCGACACTGCCGCCCTCGACAGGAACTCAAGGGAGGCGGACGAACGTCGCCGACGCATGGCGGACGAAGTGCCGGCCACGCTCTCGTTGAAGGAGGAGGTATTACTCGCGCCGCGCGAAGTGCTCCTGGTCACCTACGACCAGGAAGCGAAACGGCTTCGCATCGTCAGGATGCCCTAACTGAACGTACGCGAGGCATCCTGGCCTCGCCCGGGACCATGCCAGCGACTGAATCAGCATACTCCGAGCTCTCGTTCCGTTCCGCCACGGCCGCGCCCGTGAAGGCCGACGAACCCGATGCCGCCGCGTCTGCCCGTCAGGTGGGAATCTGGCTGGCGTCATGGGCGGTGGTCGTATTCGCGATAATCCTCGTGGGTGGAGCGACCCGCCTCACGGAGAGCGGCCTCTCGATAACCGAATGGAAACCGGTTACGGGCATCATCCCGCCGCTTAACGAGGCGCAGTGGATGCTGGAGTTCGAGAAGTACAAGCGGATTCCGCAGTACCAACTGCTTAACGCGGGTATGACGCTCGCGTCATTCAAGACGATCTACCTGTGGGAGTTCTGGCATCGTATCGTCGCCCGGCTGGCCGGGCTGGGCTTCGTGATACCTCTTGCATGGTTCGCCTTTCGCAGGCGGATTCCGGCCTTTGCCGCTCGACGCATCTTCCTGCTTGGATTGCTGCTCGCTGCCCAGGCCGGAATGGGCTGGTGGATGGTGGTCAGCGGACTGAGCGATCGCACCGAGGTGAGTCAGTATCGCCTTGCAGCCCACCTGACGCTCGCATTCATCATACTGGCCGTTACCGTGTGGACGGCAGCTGACCTAATGCAAGGCTATCGAGCCAGGGGCAGCCAGCTGAGCGGATGGCGGTCGCGTCTGCTGCCAGCGATGTTCGGACTCGTGCTTCTTGCATCAGCCAGCGGGGCGCTCGTGGCCGGACTGCGCGCAGGACGGATCTACAACACCTTTCCGCTGATGAACGGCAGGCTCATGCCCCAGGAGTACGGCATGTTCGCGCCGTGGTGGCGCAACTCGCTCGACAACCCGGCGGCCGTGCAGTTCAATCACCGGGTGATTGCCATAGTCACCTTCAGCGCAGCGCTGTGTCTCTGGGCACTGTTGCGAGCATCAGGGCATTCGCGCCTGACGCGCAGGATGCACCTGATACTCTGCGCGGCCCTGCTGCAGCTCACCCTGGGAATCACGACGTTGCTGCTGGCCGTTCCAATCTGGCTTGGCGTCGCCCATCAGGGCGGTGCTGCGCTGCTTCTGGTGACGGTGGTACTCGCATGGCATGCGAGCGCGTCGGACGTCAGCCCACGCGATCCAGCGCCGCTCCTATCACGCTGACCACGGACTCCTCGATGAGAAACGCGTCGTGACCGTAGTCCGAGGCTACCTCGTGCAACCCGCGACAGTCGGGCAGCGCCTCAGCCAGCTGACGCATCTGCCAGGTGGGAACCAGGATGTCGCTGTCAACCGCGACGAGTGAGGTGGGAACCCCGACTTCGGCCGGGTCAATGCGGTGAAGGTCGCACGATTCGGACAGCACCAGGAACTTCGTGGCGGAGAAGGCATCCGCGAACTTGTTGCCCTGGTGCTGAAGGTAGGCTTCCACCGGGAAGCGGTACCCTTCGGGCGTTCGCTCCGGCGTGGCATCGAACCGGCGAGCGAACTCCGCCGCCGAACGATAGGTGGTGATTGCCAGGGCGCGCGCAATCCGCACGCCGGCGCGGTCATCCCCGGCGGACATCCCGAGCCTCACGATATCTCGCTGGATGGCTCGCCAGGCGGTAGCCATGGGGTGGGAGTCGTGTGCCGCTCCGAAGATGACAGCATGCCCTGCAAGGTTCGCGTGCTCCGCTGCGAACGCCAGCGCGACCATTCCGCCATACGAAGTTCCGATCACGGCCCGAACGCGGTCTATACCCAGCTTCCCGAGCAGCGCGGCGCACACGGCCGCCTGATCACGCGTGTCTATGCTCGTGAGCCCCTCGGCACCCGCCGCGCTGGTCTCACCCCGACCGCTCAGGTAGTCGAGGGTGAGAACGCGGTACCGCTCGGTGTCTATGGGGCGTCCGCTTCCAACTCCGAGCTCCCACCAGCCGGGGGTGGGGTCGTCCGCGCTGGCGGTAGCGTGGCGTCCTGCGGAGATCCCGCCGAGCACCAGGACTGCCGGAGCGTCGGCCGGGCCGAGCAGCCGGTACGCCACGGATACGTCCGAGAGCTCCCCGCCCCACTTGAGCGGAAGCCTGTCCAGCACCCGGACTTGTCCGCTCACGACCGGAACGTCGCGCCAGATGTCAGCTGCCCGCTCCTGCCCGACCTCGTCGCTCACATGCCAACCCGAAGCTATCCCAAGGTTTGGGGACTCGCAGCCTCCGCCTCCGCCTCCGGCGCCAGCTGCCGACCGCATCCGTGTCGCTGCCTGCCCTGATGGACCAGATGAACATATCGTCACCGGCCGCCGCGCGGGACCGTCGGCGCGCCACACCGCCCGTGCCTCCCGACGCGGGAGCGAGGTCCTGGCATCCGTCCCGGCCCGGTCCTGCCGTGCCATCGGAACACGCGCTCCCGCATAACGAGCCGCGGGCGGCGTCCTTGCGGCCGTCCCCGCGCAGGCTGCCACACGAGTAGCCTCATCCCGGGCGCGAGCTTTCGCTCGAGTGCGAACGCGGAGGCAACCGTCCTTAACGATTGCGTGACGGATGCGTCAGACCATGAATAGGCGGGCCATCCACACGTTCAGCCTGCATGGCCCGGCGACTGCATCTGCCGGACCTCGATGTAGGGTTACCGCGCACCACGAGTGTCCGTATCCGGAGAAAGCGCACCTCTCTTCGCGAGCATCCTCCGCTTTTCATGACTGAATCTCTCCGGATCGCCGGACGCCCCGTGCCCCATCCACATCGTGAGCTGCAATCTCCGCGCGGCGCCTTGAGGCGATACGTGTTCCGAGTCGCGATGGCTTTCATTCTTGTAGCGGCCGCTGCCGCCATTCCCGAGGCGGCGGCGTGGGCGCAGGGAGTGGAGATCGTTCGTGGCCGGGTGCTGCGAGCCGATGGTCAGCCTGTCGAGAACGCGTCGATTACGATCACCGGGCTCCAGACGCGCGCCGTCCGGACCACGACCACGGACGCCCGCGGCTCGTACACCGCATTGTTCTCCAGTTCCGAGGGAGCGTACTCAGTGAGCGTGCGGGCACTGGGCTTCGCGCCGCAGGTGACTGAGGTAGAGCGGGACGGCGACTCGAACATCATCCTTGCGGATTTTCGAATGTCATCCGCACCGCCGGTGCTCGATCCGGTAACCGTCACCGAAACGCGCCGTCCTCAGGTACGCGATGACGGTCTCTCCGTGGGCGCCGCGTCGCATGACCTCCGCTCCGGTGCCCTGTTCTCCCTGGATCCGGCCGACCTCAACGAGCTGGCCATGAACGTCCCCGGCGTGATGGCCGCGATCGGTGCGGATGGCGACTCGCTTGGATTTTCCGTCCTGGGCGCATCGCCGGATCAGAACAACACGGTTGTGGATGGTTCTTCGTTCTCGGGCTCCGCACTGCCGCCGGACGCCGTTGGCAGTGCGCGACTCATCACCAGCACGTTCGACCCTTCCCGAGGTCAGTTCGCCGGTGGCCAGATATCGGTGAGCTCGCGAGGCGGCACCGACATCTTCACAGGCACGATCAGGGGCAATCGAGCCGATCGCAGGCTGTCGTGGGCCGACCCCGCCTCTCCGATCACCGTTCCCACCAACGATCAGTTCAGCGGCAGCATAGGCGGTCCGATTCGCAAGCAGAAGTCCCACTACTTTGCCGCATTCGAGATCCGCCGCAACACCCGCGACGCCATGTCGCTGCTGGAGATTTCCGACGAGCTGCTCAACCAGCGCGGCCTCTCGCGCGACACGATTCGCTCGGTACAGAGCGCACTCCACTCGATCGGGGTTCCGACCACCGCCTCCAACATCCCGGAATCCAACACCGACAACCGACAGTCGCTGTTCACGCGCTTCGACTTCGCTCCGTCCGCAACGACGTCCCTCACGCTCAGGGCAGACGGCTCCTGGGCACAGCAGGGCGGAGGCGGAACGCAGCAGTACGGGTTCCCGACGCTCGGCGGCAGCCGCACCAACCAGCGCCTCGGCCTTCAGGCGAGCGGCTCCATCTACAAGCGCGGCATCCTGACGGAGCTCCGCACGTCGCTGCAGCAAACCGAGTCGGACTCCAGGCCATACCTCGAGATACCCGGCGGCTCCGTGCGGGTCGGCGTCAGGCAGGAGGACGGTCGTGAGGGCCTCACGTCCCTGCGGTTCGGGGGAGCGACGGGCAGCTCCAGGTACTCGCAGTCGCTGCAGTGGGAAACGACCGCCGAGCTCTCATGGATCTCGCTCGACAGCAAGCATCAGCTGAAGTTCGGACAGTCGTTCTCGCTGGTGCGCGATCGTACGGAGCAGCCCGGCGACCAGTTCGGCACCTTCAGCTATCAGTCCCTGGACGACCTCGCCAACAACCAGCCTGCCTCGTACTCCCGAACCTTCTCGGCGCGGCAGCGGCGCACGAGTGGAGTCACCGGCGCGCTCTGGGTGGGAGACGAGTGGCGAGTCCGCCGGAATCTTCGCTTCCAGCTCGGCACTCGCGTGGATGCGACGCGCCCGGCCACGACGCCTCAGTACAACCCGCTCGTGGACAGCCTCTTCGGCCTGCGAACCGACAAGGTGCCTTCCACGGTTGCCGTTAGTCCTCGCGTTGGCTTCGCCTGGTCGCCGTGGGGTTCCACTGCCGCTCCGCAGCCTGCAATGGGCCCGATGGGCGTCGGTATCCGGGCAGGCGGAGGGATGGGCGGCCCGGGCTTCGGCCGCACTCGCCAGGCCATGGTTCCGCAGGTGGACTGGAAGCGATTCGTGAGCGTATCGGGAGGAATAGGCGCGTTCAGGGGCACCATCCCGAACAGCCGGATCGCGAGTCTCGTGGACGCGTCAGGCATGGCCAACACCACGCGACGTCTCACGTGTGTGGGTGACGCTACGCCGCTTCCCGAGTGGGATGACGTGTCCTGGAGTGTCCCGGACTCCTGTGTTGACGGCACCGCGCCCGAAGAGTTCTCCACGCGCCAGCCGAGTGTCATGGCGCTCGACCCGGACTTCAACGCGCCGGTGAGCTGGCGCGGCAACCTGGGAATCCAGGGGCTCAGGGTGCGAGGGTTCGGACTGGGATTGCAGGTGACTCACTCCATCGGGATGGATGGAGAGAGCCGGATAGACATGAACATGCAGCGCACGCCCCGGTTCGCGCTGTCCAATGAGGCCGGTCGTCCCGTGTACGCTGCACCCGACCTCATCGTGCCTGCAACGGGGGTGATTGCGCCTGGAGCAGGGCGCGTTGACGATCGCTTCAGCAGCGTAACCAGGCTCGTGTCGGACCTCCGGTCTGAGGCAACGCAGTTTCAGGTCTCGCTGAACCCCATGCGTCCGCTGTTTGGCCGCATGCCGCTGAACTTCTCCTACACGTGGACGACGCAGCGGGCGCATGAGCGTGGCTTCGGAGGGAACACCGCAGGCAACCCCTTCGAACGCGAGTGGGCGTCAGGTAGCCAGCCTTCGCATCAGCTCATGGCGTCTACCTCCACCCGCGTGTGGTGGCTCGCGTTGTCGCTGAGGCTGAACTTCATGTCCGGCACGCGCTACACGCCGATGGTTGCCGGGGACGTGAACGGTGACGGCAGTTCCAACGACAGGGCGTTCATCTACGATCCCGCGACGGTCACGGACGGGGAGTTCGCGTCGCAGATGAACGCGGTCCTGCAGGGCGCTCCGGAGCGCGCCCGGAAGTGCCTGCTCGCGCAGGTGGGACGCATCGCCGGCAGGAACTCGTGCGAGACCGGATGGCAGACCCGCATGGACATGAACGTGAACTTCTCTCCGCCCCGGGACATCGGGTTCGGAGACAGGCTGCGGGCATCCATCACCCTGGTGAATGCAACGGGCGCGATCTTCCGCCTCACGGGCCTGGACGACAGCCCTCTCGCTCGTGCGGCATCCCCGATGCGTCCGGATCCCACGCTGCTGTACGTGACGGGCTTCGATACGGTCTCGCAGCAGTTCCGCTATCGAGTCAACCAGCGCTTTGGCGACCAGCCCGATCGCGGCAGGAACGGACGACACCTGACGCAGCCCTTCCAGGTTCGCCTGGGCCTGGAATACAACTTCGGCGGACCACCGCGCAACGCCATGGTGCGGAACCTTGGCCTGACGCGCGGGCGGTCGCAGCCGCAGCTGACCGCGGCACAGGTGAAGGAGCGCCTCCGTCAGCTCAGCCAGAGTCCCATTGCCCCTCTCCTTGCGATGTCCGACTCGCTGGGCCTGAGCGACACGCAGAGAGATTCCCTGCGCGCCCTGGACGCCCGCCTCACGACGGATACGGACTCGCTGCTGGCGCCCCTCACGAGTTATCTCGTTGAGCGCGGCGACCGTGTCACCGACGCCGAACTCGGCCGTCAGCTGATGACGGTGATGCGACCCGTGCAGGTGCGCATGGCGAGCGCCCTGGAGGCCGCGCTCGCAGTGCTCACCGAGGATCAACGCAACGCCCTGCCGCCATTCTACTCCAACATGCTCAGGCGGCGCGCCATGCCCGGGCCCGGGGGTAGACCGGGCCCGCCGTGAAGCTCCCTCCGGCTATGCGCCGAGGCTCAGGAGATCGTCCAGTACTCCCGCTGCTGTGACCACCGCGCCGGCGCCAGGGCCGGCGATCTCCAGGGGTTGCTCGCGATACCTGATGGTGGTGAAGGTGAAGCGGTTGTCGGTGCCGTACTGAGGTCCCGACTCCGTACGGGACACCTCCACGACGCCTGCAACGACGCGCCTGCGAGTCACCCGCAGTCGGTAACGCAGCACACATGAGCGGGCGTGGGCACTTCTGACTCGCTCATTCCAGGCTTCATCCAGCTCGGCGATGCGGCTGAGGAACACGGCCGTTTCCAGATCCAGGAATTCAGCGGGTACGAGCGGCTCCACCGACACGTCGTGCAGTTCGCCCCTGAAACCGAGAAGCCGGCCGAGAATCAGCCCCTTCCTCGCTACGTCCCTGCCAAGCAGGTCCTCACGCGGATCCGGCTCCGTGTATCCTAACGACACGGCTATGCGCAGGGATTCGGAGAAGGAGCGTCCGCGCTCGAGTTGTCCGAAGAGGAATCCCAGCGTCCCGGAAGGGCACCCCTCGATTCTGCGCACGGTGTCGCCGGACCGCTGAAGCTTCCCGATCGTTTCGATCACCGGGAGTCCTGCGCCGACCGTCGCCTCATGTCGGAGAACCCGACCGTGCCGTCGCAGGAGGGCGGTGAGTTCATCCACGGATTCCTGGCTCTCGGTGAGCGGCAGCTTGTTGGCGAGCACGAGGTCCCAGCCCCGCCCGGCCGCCTCACGAAGAAGGTCGCCGGTGTCGGCCGCAGTGGCGTCCACCAGCACCTTCCGCGACAGCGCATGCGAGGACGCCTCCTGGAGTGCATCCCCGGCGCTGCCGCTCCGGGCGCCTTCAAGGTGCGCGAGTGACGCTCCACGCTCCTTGCAGGCCACGATCCTGGAAAGGCTGCGCCTCGTCAGGCCCCGCGGGTCGAACACGTAGCCGGTGCTGTCCACGACTCCGACTACCCGCAGACGATCTGCCATTGACGCCAGCTGCCGGAGAAGGGCACGTCCGATCGAGCCGGCGCCGAGGAGCAATACATCCCTGTGGGAGGTCGCCTGCACCCTGCCGCCGCCGCTCAGGTGCAGCTCGAACGCCTCGTGCAGGACGCGCTGCGCAGCCACCGCGCTCTCGCCGTCCACGACCATGGTCATGCTGTCACGGCCGCGTCCCATGCCTGACGCGATCACTTCTATCCCGGCATTCGCCAGCACCTGCAGCGCCCTCACCGCTGCAGCAGTCACACCTCCCAACCCCGGCCCTACCACGCCGACGGCAGCGACTCCCGCTCGCACCTCCACTGAGAGCGATCCATTCCGGTCCGTGACACCTTCCATGGCCGAAACCACAGCGGCTTCATCGCGACTTCGGATCAACAGGCTCGAATCGGAATCCGCCGCGCTGGTGGCGAGCGGCACGAACCACACTCCGCTGTTTGCGACCGACGCCATGACCTGTGCAACGCGCCTCGCGCCCGACTCGCCATCTGCGAGGCGTACGGTCACCACTGTCATGTCCAGCAGCGCCGTGATGGCCTTCACGGGCATCTCGTCCGCAGTCTCGACACCCGAGATGACCGTTCCCGTGGAACCCGGCTCTCCGAATGGCCTGACACGCACTCTCACGCTGCCATTCAGGATTGACAGCGCCCGCGGGTGCAGAAGCCGAGATCCGTGCCGAGACAGCGCCGCCGCCTCACGAATGTTCACCGCGGGGATGAGGCGAGCTTCCGGCACCGTGCGTGGATCGGCCGAGAGAAGCCCGGGCACGTCCTTCCAGAGCCACACCTCTCCGATCCCCAGCGCGTCCGCCAGGATCGTGGCCGTAAGGTCCGAACCCCCGCGTCCCAGGGTGGTGGTGTAGCCATCGGGGCCTCGGCCCACGAAGCCCGGGATCACGGGCACGGCGCCGCTTCTCAGTACGGGCTCGAGGACGGAGTTCACCCGCCGCCGGGTTGCCTCGAGCTCCGGTATTGCGTTCAGCGAGTCATCGCAGGTGGCTATCACCTCGGCTGCATCCACGTATCGCGCCGGCACTCCCAGCGAGTTGAGCTGCGCAGTGAGTATTCGAGCCGAGAGGCGCTCTCCCGTGGCCAGCACCTCCGCCCGCTGCCCCGAACTCGGGCCACCGTTCTTTCGGGCGTGTGACAACAGATGTCGTAAGGCTTCCAGCGCCCGATGGATGTCTCGCTCGATGTCCTCGTACTCCGGGTGGCCCTGCAGCGGTGCGATCGCTGCCAGGTGCCGCGTGCGCAATTCCTGCAGGTGCGTCTCAATACACGCGTTCGCATCAACCACGGCTTCACACGTCGAGTCCAGCCAGTCGGTGACCCCGGCCATTGCCGAGACCACCACGACTGAGGAGGCCGCACCATTCTGCCTTACGAGGCCGGCGGCATGACGGATCGCGTTGGCGTCCGCGAGCGCGGCACCACCGAACTTGTGGACGACGAGCGTCTGACAGTTCGCGACGGTCACGATGCGCCTTCGGGTGCGCTTCGAACCAGCGCCTGCTCGAGGTCCGCGATGATGTCGTCCACGTGCTCGAGACCCACCGAGACGCGGATCATGCCGGGCACGATGCCCACGCGCAGCCTGTCCTCCTCGCTCACCTTCGCGTGCGTCGTGGAGGCAGGGTGCGTGACGATCGTTCGAGTGTCGCCCAGGTTTGCGGAGTGCGACACGAGCTCCACGCAGTCCAGGAAGCGACGCGCGCGCTCCAGGCCGCCCTTCAGCTCCAGGACCACGATCCCGCCGCCTGACGACATCTGCCGCCTGGCCAGCTCGTGCTGCGGATGCGACTCCAGGAACGGATACCGTACCTGGGCGAGATCGGCATGATCACGAAAGTGGGACGCAAGTGCGAGCGCGTTGCCGGAGTGGCGTTCCATGCGAATGGCCAGCGTCTCCAGCGCGCGAGACAACACCCACGCATTGAAGGGCGACAGCGCCGGCCCAGTCTGGCGGGCGAAGGTCCTGATTCGCTGAACTTCCTCGCGCGAGCCCACAACCGCGCCTCCGAGTGTCCTCCCCTGCCCGTCTATGAACTTGGTGGCCGAATGGATGACCAGCGTTGCCCCGTGTCGAATGGGCTGTTGCAGAATGGGAGTGGCGAAGCAGTTGTCTATGACCAGCGTGAGTCCGCGATTTCCGCACAGCTCGCCCAGCATTGCCAGGTCGGCGAGTTCCAGGCCGGGGTTGGATGGAGTCTCCACGAAGAGGAGCTTCGTCTGAGGTCGAATCGCTGCAATCCAGTCCTCCATCGGCGCGGAAGTATCCACGAAGGAAGTGTGGATTCCCCAGCGCGGAAGCACCCTGGTCAGGATCTGCTGGTTGGCGCCGAACAGCGCCCGGGACGCGACCACGTGGTCGCCTGACTCCAGCTGTGACGCGAGCGTTGCGAACACTGCGGCCATGCCGGACGCCGTCGCCACTCCGTCTTCCGCGCCTTCGAGCACTGCCAGTCGGCTGACGAATTCGTGGACGTTCGGGTTGGTGTACCTGCTGTACACGTTGCCGTCCAGCTCGTCGGCAAATAGCGCACGCGCCTGCTCGGCGTCATCGAAGACGAAGCTGGAGGTCAGGAAGAGCGGCACGGCATGTTCGCGCGCCGCGCTTCGATCCGCCTGAATGCGAATGGCGAGAGTTTCGGGGTGCAGGGATGAACGAGGCATCGGGCTTCCGCAGGTGGAGCCGCCCTTCATCGCTACAAAAAAGGCCCGGAGATGAGCCACCGGGCGTCGCGTTTTAGCACCTTGTTTAACGTGGCGGCAATAGGCGGCAAATCACCACGGACTCGATTGTTCCTGCAGGCTAACGGCCCACGGTTTCGACGTCAAGCGATTACCGAATCCATGATGCGGGAACGCAGTCAGTCGGCAGGAGACGCCATTGCCGTGAGCAGTTCGGCGTTCAGTATCGAGGCTCCGGCTGCGCCTCGAATCGTGTTGTGCCCGCAGGCCACCATCCGGAGGTCCAGCACTGGATCCTTTCGCACTCTCCCCACACTTACAGTCATCCCCGCGCCACGTCCTGCGTCGCGACGCGGCTGCGGGCGGTCAATCTCCCCACATACGACGAGCGGCCTCTCCGGAGCACTAGGCAGTTTCATCGCAGCCGTGGCCGGCGTCCACGCTTCCAGCACCTCCAGCGCCTCACGCGGCGACGCCTTCCGCTCCAGTCCTATCGTGAGGCAGGCCGTATGGCCGTGCTCCACCGGCACGCGATTCACCTGCGCGCTCACGGCGCAATCCAGCAGACCCACGCCGGAGGAATCCAGCATGCCGAGGACCTTGCGGGTTTCCTCCTCGATCTTTGCCTCCTCGTCCCCTCCGATGTACGGGATCACGTTCCCGAGGATGTCGAGCGATGGAACGCCTGGATAGCCGGCTCCGGACACGGCCTGCATGGTAGTCACTACCAGCTTCCGGAGTCCGAACTCCTCATGAAGCGGCGCAAGCGCCAATGCTACGACAATCGCCGCGCAATTGCCGTTGGCCACCACGCTCCCTGACCACCCGCGCTCCCGGCGCTGCCTCTCGAGAACATCGAGATGGCTCGCATTCACCTCGGGCACCACCAGCGGAACATCAGGGTCCATCCGGTGGTTGCGCGCGTTGGTCAGAACAAGCCTGCCATCTCGCGCGAACGCCTTCTCAACATCCCCGGCTATCGCGGAGTCGAGTGCAGAAAAGACGATGGGTGAAGTGACGGCGCCCGGATCGCAAGGCAGCACTTCGAGCTCGCCAATGGAGTCGGGGAGCTCGCTCTCCGCCCACCTGCTTGCATCTCCGAACGACCTGCCAGCCGATCGCTCGGATGCCGCCACCTCGGCAACTCGAAACCAGGGATGGTTCGCAAGCAGGTTCACGAACGTATTGCCAACCATTCCCGTGGCACCGAGTACGGCAACGGGAATCCGTTCGCCGCGATCGGGAGCGCCCTCGAGCGAGCGCTCCCAGAGTGAGTTGCCGGCCGACTGCATCCTGATTGAGTGAACGGGCGGGGTGAGCGATCAGGTCAACGTTATGATCAACCTGCGGGCGATAGTCGCCAAAGCTCGCCGTCGTCCTCGTCCGTGACAATGTACAGGAAGCCATCCGGTCCCTGGCGCACGTCGCGCACGCGCTTTCCGCGATCGACCAGAAGGTGCTCCTCACCCACTACACGATTGCCTTCAATGGACAGACGCACGAGGCGCGTCGCTCCCATCGATCCGATGAAAAGGCTTCCGCGCCACTGCGGGAAAGCGTCGCCGCTGTAGAACTGGGCGCCCGACGGAGCTATTACGGGATCCCAGTAGTACACCGGCTGTGTCATCCCCTCCATCTGCGTGACTGCGTTCGGGATGGGATCGCCCGAATACTCGATGCCGTAGGCAACCAGCGGCCAGCCGTAGTTGTTCCCGCGCTCGATCAGGTTGAGTTCATCGCCACCACGCGTGCCGTGCTCCACCTGCCAGTACCTGCCATCGCTGTCGAAGGCGGCTCCCTGAGCGTTGCGGTGGCCGAGCGTCCAGATCTCCGGACGAGCACCCTCCTGCCCCACGAACGGATTGTCGTCGGGAACGCTGCCATCGGGATTGATGCGCAGCGTCTTGCCGAGGTGACTGTCCATCTGCTGTGCCTGCGGACGCATCGAACGATCGGAGCGCTCGCCTACCGTCACATAGAGCTTCCCGTCGGGACCGAAAGCCAGCCTGGACCCGTAATGATGATTGTTGCTGTACGCGGGCATCGTGCGGAGGATCACCGATACCTGCTCCAGCGACCTCCGATCGGCGGAGAGTACGCCGCGCGCGACGCTGGTGGCGTTACCGCCATCCCTTGGCTCCGAGAAGCTCCAGTAAATCGTTCGGTCCGACTCGAAGCTGGGGCTGAGAGCCACATCCAGGAGTCCGGCCTGTCGCCCGCTGACGACCTCGGGCAGCCCTCGCAGGGGCTCGCCCACGCTGCCTGACGCTGACACGATGCGCATCCGTCCGGGACGCTCGGTCACGAGGAAGTCGCCGTCAGGCAGCGGCTCCACTGCCCACGGATGCTCCAGCCCCGAGGCCACGACAGTGACGTCGAAGTTCACGTTGGTGAGCTCCTCGCAGGCGCGGGTCTGCCCTTCGAACGCCGGCTGCTGCGAAGGTGCATTCGGCTCCGGCCACTCAACCGGCCTGCAGTTGGGATCGCGCACGGCACTCCCTCCGGCAGCGGTATCGGCCGGCTCGCCGGACGAACTGCAGGCGGCGGCCAGCAATACGATCGTGCTCAGTCGCAACACGGAAGACTTGTGCATCAGGATCTCCGGAATGTGTGGTTCATGGGTGAGATGCAGCCGCCGTCGCCTTTTCGGCCCTGCGCGAACTCCAGCGTGTCACCAGCTTGCTCAACTCGCGAAGCCAGAGTACCGAGCTCGCCGTGGCGATGCACACGAGCAGGTCGCGCGCTCCGAGAGGCACCGTTCCGAACGGCACCTGCAGCACCGGCACGTACAGTACCAGCGCCTGGAGCGCGAGAGAAGCACCAACGGCTCCCCAGAGCCATGGGTTGGTGAACAGGTGGACGAAGGCACTCGTTTCGTCCGATCGGGAATTCACGACGTTGAAAACCTGGAACAGCATCAGCGTGGTGAACGCCATGGTCTGCGCGTAAGGCAGCGTTCCGCTCCCATCTATCAATCCTCCAGGCAGCGACGCGTCCAGCACCAGCAGCGTTCCGGCCGCCATGATCACCGCGACGAACGCTATGCCTCGCCACATACGTGCGGTAATCACCCGCTCGGTCGGCGGGCGTGGCGGCTGGTGCATGAGGCCTTCCTCGGCGGGATCCACGCCCAGCGCGAGAGCGGGTGCCCCGTCCGTCACCAGGTTGATCCATAGAATCTGGGTCGCGAGCAGCGGAAGCACGATGGACTCTCCGTCAGCTTCCAGGCCGATGAGGTCTGCAAGCAGTACGCCGAAGAACATCGTGAGAACCTCGCCCACGTTCGACGAAAGCAGGAAGCGAAGGAACTTCCTGATGTTTGCGAAGATGGCGCGCCCTTCCTCAACCGCAGCGACTATCGTCGCGAAGTTGTCGTCGGCGAGCACTATGTCGGCCGCTTCCCGGGATACGTCCGTTCCGGTGATCCCCATCGCCACACCTATGTCGGCCGTCTTGAGGGCCGGCGCGTCGTTCACACCGTCACCGGTCATGGCAACCACATGCCCGGCCGCGCGCAGCGAGTTCACGATGCGGAGCTTGTGCTCGGGATCTACCCGGGCATACACCGAAACCCTGCTCATCAGGTCCGCGAACTCACTCTCCGGCAGCTCCTCCAGCTGCGACCCGGTAACGGCTTCCTCCTCGCCGTCGGTTATTCCGAGTTCGGCCGCGATCACGGCGCCGGTTCGCGGATGATCGCCGGTGATCACTATCGGTCGAATGCCTGCCAGGCGCGCCACCCTGACCGCTTCAGCTGCCTCCTCGCGCGGCGGATCCATGATGCCCACCAGCCCCACGAGCGAGAGATCCTGCTCCAGCCCCTCGTCCAGGATCGCCGCCTCGTTCGGCGGCGCAGCTCCCTTCGGAAGCTCGTGCGATGCAACAGCGAGGGTGCGAAGGGCCTGGCCTGCCAGCTCGTCGTTCAGAGCGAGCCACTCCCCGCGCCTCTCGTCCGTGAGCTTGCGTCTCTCGCTTCCCACCATCTCGTGCGTGCACCGTTCGATGAGCACGTCCGGTGCGCCCTTCGTGAACACCATCAGGCGGTCTTCGTCCACGAGGCGATTCACGGTGCTCATGAGCTTGCGCTCGGACGAGAAGGGCAGCTCCGCCACACGAGGCAGCTTCTCGTCAAGCGCATCGGCCGACAGTCCTGCCTTGCGCGCCGCCACCAGGAGCGCGGCTTCCGTAGGATCGCCCTGGATCCTCCAGGTTCCGTCACGATTGTCCAGGGACGCGTTGTTCGCGCGGGCAGCCGCTGTCAGCAGAAGAGTGAATTCCTCCTCGAGCGGCCCCTCGAGTTCCCCTTCATCGGCCTGGATATCTCCTTCCGGATCGTACCCGGTTCCCGTGAGGGTCACGCGTCCGCTTGCAGTTGCCACCGTGCGGACCGTCATCTCGTTCCGGGTGAGCGTGCCGGTCTTGTCCGACGCAACCACGCTCGCGGAGCCCAGCGTCTCCACCGCCGCCAGGTGCCTGACGATCGCGTTGCGGCGGGACATGCGCTGAACGCCGAGTGACAGAACTGCAGTGACTACTGCGGGGAGTCCTTCCGGAACTGCGGCCACCGCGAGAGCCACCGAGAAGATGAGGACGTCCACCAGGGCCGACGCGCTGCGAACCTGCTCCGCCACCACGATCGTTACTGCCATCACGATCGCTATCAGCAGCACTGCCAGCCCAAGCAGGCGCCCTACCCTGTCGAGTTCTTCCTGCAGCGGCGTCTTCTCATCCTCGGTTTCGGCGAGCATATCGGCGATGCGACCCATCTCCGTGCGCATCCCAGTCGCCGTCACCAGTACGGTACCGTGCCCGTAAGTCACTGCGGTGCCGCTGTACACCATGTTGTGCCGGTCGCCGAGTGCGGCCGCGCCTTCAATGACCGCGGTGTCCTTCGACACCGGCAGGCTCTCGCCGGTAAGCGAGGCCTCGCTGGTCTGCAGGGCCGTGACTTCCACGAGGCGACCATCTGCCGGGATCGTGTCGCCTTCACCGATCACGATCAGGTCGCCCGGCACCAGTTCCGACGCGGCAATCGAGTGCCGGGTGCCGTCGCGAATCACGGTTGCGCTGGCGGCGGTCATCGCCTTCAGCGCAGCTACGGCGCTTGCCGCACGAGCCTCCTGGATGAAGCCCATGGTGGCATTGAGCAGCACGATCGCCAGTATGGCCAGTGCCTCGTAAGGCAGGTTCGTGTCCCGCTCCAGATACCACAGTGCCGCCGATACCATCGTCGCGGCAATCAGCAGCAGAACCAGCACGTCCTGGAACTGGGCGAGGAAACGTCTCCAGGCCGGGACCGTCGCCTCGGACTCCAGTTCGTTCGGGCCGTACCTGCGGAGTCGCTCTCGCGCTTCGCTCTCGCTCAGCCCCGTTCGTGTATCCGATCCGAGCGCCGCTGCAACGTCGTCCGCGGTCATGCGGAACGCGTCACGAAGGTCTGCGTCGGATGTCCCTCCCCCGCTCTTCTCTTCGGCTCCTGCTGCCGCGTCCGGCACTTCAGTCTTCGGCGTCGCCTCCGACCCTTTCGAAGGGCGAGGACCCTCGTCAGGCTCCGCGCGGGACCTCCCTCTCCCGTCCGGAGGCTCGGCGCTCACGGACCTAGCCGTCCTGCCGGGACGCCGACTCGGCCGCCCTGGCACCGGAGGCGGGAACGGGCGTCAGACCGGTCACCTCAAGGATCTGGTTCTCGTCGAGGGTCTCGTGTTCCAGCAGCGCCTGCGCAAGCGCGTCGAGTTGCGCGCGATGATCCGTTAGCAGACGCCACGCCTCATCGTGACACTCGTTGATGATTCGCAGCACCTCAGAGTCAATGATGCGAGCCGTCTCCTCGCTGAACGGCTTCGAAACGCCAAAGCCGTCGGCGCCGCCAAGGTACGGATTCTCCCTCGGCGCGAGCTGTACCATGCCGAGTTCATCGCTCATGCCCCAGCGCGTCACCATGTTGCGCGCTATGCGGGTGGCCTGCACGATGTCGCTCTCGGCCCCGGTGGTCTTCGATCCGTATACAATCTCCTCGGCCACCCTGCCTCCGAGCGCGCCGATGATGCGACCGCGCAGGTACGCCTCCGGATAGTTGTACCTGTCGCTCTCCGGCCGCTGGTATGTAACGCCCAGCGACTGGCCGCGCGGCACGATGGACACCCGGTTCACGGGATCGGAGCCTGGCACAACTATCCCGAGTATGGCATGACCGCCCTCGTGATAGGCAATGCGCTCGCGATCCTCGAAGCTCAACAGCAGCGGACGTTCGGGACCGAGTATGATCTTCTCCAGCGCATCCATGAAGTCGCGCTGCGTGACGTCGTTCTGGTCACGCCGCGCAGCGAGCAGAGCGGCCTCGTTGACGAGGTTGCGAATGTCGGCGCCGGAGAGCCCAGGCGTTGCAGCAGCGATCTCCGCAAGGGATGTGTCCGGGTTCAGCGGAACCTTGCGAGTGTGGACCTTCAGGATTGCCTCACGACCGTTCCTGTCGGGCAGGTTCACCACCACGCGCCGGTCGAATCGTCCGGGTCGGAGCAGCGCCTTGTCCAGCACGTCCGGCTGGTTCGTGGCGGCGAGAACGATGATCCCCTCGCGGCTGGAGAAGCCATCCATCTCGGTGAGAATCTGGTTCAGCGTCTGCTCCTGCTCGCTGGATCCTCCCAGCACTGCCTGCCCGCGGGCGCGCCCAACCGAATCCAGCTCGTCAATGAAGATGATGGCGGGAGCGTGCTCGCGGGCCTGCTTGAAGAGATCGCGCACGCGGGCCGCACCTACGCCAACGATCATCTCCACGAACTCCGAGCCCGCCATCGAGAAGAACGGGACGCCTGCCTCACCAGCCACGGCTCGCGCCAGCAGCGTCTTTCCCGTTCCAGGCGCGCCGACGAGCAGAACGCCCTTCGGCGCAGTGCCACCGAGCCTCGTGTACTTCGCGGGGTTCCTGAGGAAGTCCACGATCTCCACGAGCTCCGCCTCGGCCTCGTCAATGCCGGCTACATCCTCGAAAGTGACGCGCTCGTCCGAGTCCTTGTCGAAGCGCCGCGCGCCGCTCTTGCCAAGCCCCGTGAGTGCGCCGCCCATTCCGCCCAGGCCAGCCATCTGCCTGGATGCGCGGCGGAACAGCCACACGTACAGCGCGATGATCAGGATCGCCGGACCGAATCCGAACAACAGCGACAACCACGGATTGGTGTCGCCCTGAATCGGCTCGGCGCTGATCTCTACGTCGTTCGCGATGAGCAGGCCTTCGAGTCCCGGATCCACGAAGGCCGGCAGGACTGTCACGAACGTTTCGGAGGTACGTGGCTCCAGCTCCGGCGCGGCGGAGGAGTCGCCCTCCATCGGATACGTGACGGCAGAGCGAAATCTTCCATTGATGCGCTCTCCCTTGTTGTACACGGCCTCCACATTTCCCCTCGCCACCTCCTGCTTGAAGAGGGTGTAGGGGATGGTCAGCGAATCGGGAGTGCCGGGGAAGAAGAACCTGACGACAGCGTAGTTCACCAGGAGGATGAGAAGGAACGCCAGCCACATTCTCCTGGGAGGCACCCGTTCCCCACCCGATCCCGTCCCGTCCGGACGCGACCCGTCGCTGCCGGCCGGCTGCCTGGGTGGAGTGGTTCCCCGGTGGTCGCTCTGCCCGTTCATGAAGTTCCTCTCTTCCCCGTTTGATTCGTCAGGCCCCGCCGCCGGATCGAGCGGCAACTGCAGAGGGCGGGCAACTCATGATCGCCAACGCCTCAGGCTCGCCGCAACCAGCACATGGCGCAAGTGCGTGCCTTCGAGCCCCCAACCTGCACGGTCAGACCTCCAGGAGCACCTTGCCCGTCGTCATCCGCCCTTCCAGCGCCCGGTGTGCAAGCGCAACCTCAGCGAGCGGATACTGCGCACCCACGCGCACGGACAACTCCCCCGCTCCAATCCACGCAAACAGATCCGAAGCGCGCCACTCCAGCTCCTCCCTGCTGGCCGTGTAGTGATTCAGCGTGGGGCGCGTGAGAAAGAGCGACCCCTTGCGGTTGAGAACCTGAGGTTCGAGCGGCTCTACCGGACCGCTCGACTGCCCGAACAACACCATCGTGCCCCGCTGTGTCAGCACGTCCAAACCGCGCATGAAGGTGGTCCTGCCCACCGAGTCGTAAACCACGTTCACGCCCGCATCGCTCGTCAGGCGCAGGGTCTCCCGGACGAAGTCCTCGCGCGTATATACGATCACGTGATCGGCTCCCGCCGCACGCGCCAACCCGGCTTTCTCGTCGCTCCCGGCCGTCGCTATCACCTCGGCGCCTCTCCGCTTTGCGATCTGCACCAGGAGCAGGCCGACACCGCCGGCGGATGCGTGCACCAGGCAGCGGTCTCCCTCCGCGAGCGGATAGGCGGAAGTGGCAAGGTAGTGTGCGGTCATCCCCTGAAGCATGACGGCAGCTGCCAGCTCCAGGCCGACGTCCTCCGGAACCGCGACCGCGCGTGCGGCAGGTACGACGGCATACTCCGCATACGATCCCGTCACGCCGGCCCAGGCCACCCGATCGCCCAGCCCAAAGTCGACAACGCCTGGACCTTGCCCCACAACCCATCCCGCCCCTTCCTCGCCCAGCGTCGCAGGCAGCGGCACCTGGTACAGCCCCGATCGCTTGTACGTGTCAATGAAGTTCACGCCGGAAACCGCCACCCGTACCAGCAGCTGTCCGGCGCCGGGCCGCGGGACGGGGACGGATTCCACCGTCAGTTTCTCCGCTCCGCCGGTCTCGTGAATCCGGACCGCACGCATGCCATCCGGGATCTCGCTATCCATCGGACCTGATCGTTCACGATTCATCGGCTGCGCCCGCTTGTCGGTGATGCTGCCCAATGCTCTGTACCGGTCTCGAGACAACGTCCGCGCCGAACGGTACGCGTCTGCCAAGGGTGGCAGCAAACTCCGATGCCGGGACGCGCTCACGAGAGTCGGAATAGTCCACCACTCCCGGTGCACAAAGGACACCGTCGGGGAATCCCGCGGTGCCCTATGCCCGGCGCCAATCCGCGCCGGAGAACCTGCGCCGGCCCGACAGTCCGCCAAACCGATCAGGGCGTCGTCGAAGCCTGGTTCCTTGACGGTATCACGCGCGGAAGCTGCGGGTGCGTGATGATCGGGAACTCACCGGTAAGCGACTCGAGGTATGCAACCAGGAGATCCACCTCTTCCGGAGTGAACTGCCGGTTGAGCTGCGCAATTCCCATGATAGCGACCGCCTCGTGCAGCGTGGCGGCAGAACCGTCGTGAAAGTACGGTGCAGTGAGCGCAACATTGCGCAGCTGCGGAATGCGGAACACGTGGCGATCCTCTTCGCGCCCGGTAACTGCCGCACGACCTATGTCGTCGCCGCCCTCCACATGGCTGAACGTCGAGAAGCCGTTGCCGCCGAGCAGCGGGCCGTTGTGGCACCCTATGCATCCGGCTTCCTGGAAGAGCGTGAGGCCCCGCTTCTGTTCGTTCGTGAGAGCGGTGGTGTCTCCTTCGAGGTACTGGTCGAACGGCGATCCGGGAGTGAGGAGTGTCCTTTCGAACACCGCGATAGCCTTTGCCACGTTGTCGAACGTGAGGGGATCCCGTTCGCCCGGGAACGCTTCCGCGAAGTACGGTTCATAGCCGGTCTCGCGCAGCCGCTCCACGGCCTCCTCGGGCGTCAGGTCCATTTCCACGTGCGCCTGGATCGGTCCCTTCGCCTGCTCTTCCAGGGTGGGCGCACGACCGTCCCAGAACTGTGCAGCGAGGAACGCCGCATTGAAGACGGTCGGACTGTTTCGCGGGCCGGTGCGGGCGCCCTCGCCGATCGCGACGTCGCGAGCGTCAACCCCTGCAGCGCCTACCACGTGGCAGGTGTTGCACGAGATGGTTCCGGAGCGGGAGAGCTTGGGTTCGAAGAAGAGCTTGTGCCCCAGGTCTATCTTCTCCGGAGTGCTGGGATTGTCTATCGGATCGGGCGCGGAATCCGGCAGAACCGCAAAGAGCGGCGACAGCCCGTCGGGTCGAGCGCCGGAGGCACGCGCAGCGGAGTCGTCCGCAGTGGAACTGCCGGTGCAGGCCGCGGCTAAGAGCAGCACTGCGGCTAGCGAAGCTGACCTGGCGAACCAGGCCGACCGCGCAGCGTTCGGAGTGGTCGTTCGGAGCATATGGGGATCCCTGGTTGATCGGCGACCGCGACTGGCTGCCCGCAGCCCGAGGCGGTGCCGGATGCGTGTACCCGAACGCAAGTTGGCCGCCCGCACGCAGGCGCTCAAGCGGCGAAGACCGGAAACGAGCGTAGGGGAAACGACCTTGCAATGCTCTTGACGGGCGGCTGCCATCTTGCCAGCATTCCAGTAAGTCGCTTACCGGTCAACCGCTAACAGGAATGCAATGAGCCGCTCCCCCTCCGACCTGCTGCAGGGCTCAGTCGAGATGCTCGTGCTCCGGGCGCTCGCCTGGCAGCCCATGCACGGCTACGCCATCGCTCGCTGGATTGGCCAGCGAACCGACGACGTTCTGGCGGTGGAGACCGCCGCCCTCTACCAGGCGCTGCACAGGCTGGAGCGACGCAGGCTGGTGAGCGCGTCCTGGGGACTCTCGGAGAACAATCGGAGGGCCAAGTACTACGAACTCACGCAGGCCGGTCGAGAAGCCCTCCGTGCCGAGGCCGCAACCTGGCGGCAGTTCGCCAGCGCGGTTTCCCGCGTCCTCGACCCCGCCTGACGACCGCTGCCCGGAGGCATGGATGTCTTCCAGACGCCCGCTGTTCAGCCTTCCCTCGCGAAGCGCCCGTCGCATGCGGGACGACCTGGACGAGGAGCTCTCCTTCCATCACGACACGCTCGTGGAGGACCTCGTGGCCGCCGGCCACTCGAGGTGTGACGCGGAACGCCGTGCCGCGAGCGAGCTCGAGTCCGCTGCCGCAGCGCGTCGCGCCATCATTCGCGAGGACCGCAGCTCCGAGCTGGGCATCCGCCTCCGCCGCCTGGCGAGCGAGGTACGACAGGACCTGACACACGCGCTGCGCGGCCTGCGCAGGGCACCGGCCCTCACGCTCCTCGTCACCCTCACGCTGGCACTTGGCGTTGGCGCGAACGTCGCGATCTTCGCCGCCGTGCGCGGCGTGCTGCTCGCAGATCTTCCGTACGCCGAGGCGGATCGCGTGGTCTTAGTGCACCGATCGGCGCTGGCAGCGCCTGACGAGCGCGACCTGCTCGCCACCGAGAGCTGGCAGACGTTCCGTGCACTACCGGAGTTCGACGGGCTCGCGGCGTGGATGCAGGGAGGCGTCACGATACCCGGCGACGATGGCCCGGTAGCACTGGAAGCGGCATTCGTGAGCGCCGACCTGTTCGACGTACTCGGCGTGCGCATGCTGCACGGGCGCGGCTTTCGACCTGGAGAGGACCTGTCCACCGCGCCGGGAGCGGCGGTACTCTCGTATGGCACCTGGCTCACGCAGTTTGCCGCGGACCCTGACATCGTGGGGCAGACGGTGCGCGTTCGAGAGCAGACGCGAACTATCATAGGTGTTCTTCCGCCGGACTTCACCCTGCCGGGAGCGACGCACGCGCTCTACCTCACGCTCCGGCTGGACGAGTTGCTGGATGATCCGGATTTCGCGCGCAAGCGTCGCTTCCTGCGCGGGATCGGGCGGCTGGCGCCGGGTGTGACGGTGGAGCAGGCCGCGGCTGCGCTGGAGACCGCGGCCGCTCGTGAGGCGGCCGACTGGCCTGATGCGCATGAGGGCGCAACGGCAGGACTCGAGCCCGTACGCGACGTGATGCATGGCGGCATCCGACTGCCGCTTCTCGTTCTGCTCGGCGCATCCACGCTCGTGTTGCTGATCGCCTGTGCGAACGTGGCGGGCGTACTGGTGGCGCAGACGATCGCGCGCCGGCAGGAGCTTGCGGTACGCGCCGCACTCGGTGCCGGTCGTGGCCGCCTGACGCGCCAACTCCTGATGGAGAGCCTGGTGCTAGCCACGCTCGGTGGTGCTGTCGGCATTCCAGTGGCCTATGCCGGCACGGCCGGGCTCCGCGTGCTCGCGGCGGATATGCTTCCACCGCTCACCACCATCACACTAGACGGAACCACGCTGCTGTTCGCGCTTGCCGCGGTGGTTGCGAGCGGCGTTCTGTTCGGTGTCGCGCCTGCGCTCGCCGGTGCCTCACGCGGCCTGCGCGGCGCCCTCAGCGCCGGACGCGGCGGCACTCCGGGACGCTCACGCCAGCGGCTGCGTGCGACGCTGGTGATACTGCAAACGGCGCTCGCCGTCGTGCTGCTCGTGGGAGCTGGACTGCTTACGCGAACGCTTGCGGCGCTGCAGTCCGTAGAGTTGGGATACAAGGTTGATCGCGTGCTGGTGTTCCGCGTGAGCCCGCCCTTCGATCGCCACCAGGGGCCGGAGGGCCAGGCACGCTTCTTCGACATGCTGCACGAGCGCCTTCTAGCCGTTCCGGGCGTGGAAGCTGTAGGACACACGGGGATCGCGCCGCTCAACGGGCCTCCTACGTCATCGCTTGCCATCGAGGGGAAGCCTGCGCCGGGCGAGAAGCTTCCGGAGGTTAACTATGGAGCGGTGTCCGACGACTACTTCGCTGCTCTCGGCATTCCGGTGCTGCAGGGCAGGCCGTTCATGCCTGACGACGACGCCCACTCGCCGCTCGTGGCAGTGGTCAACGAATCACTCGCGAAGCGTTGGTTCCCCGACGGAGACGCCGTGGGCTCGCGCATCCGGCTGGGCCCCAACCCCGAAGCGCAGTGGCGAACGGTAGTGGGCGTGGTGGGCGATACGCACGAGAGCGGTGCAGCGACACCGGCAGGCCCCATGGCCTACGAGGCAATGCGCCAGCAGCCTTGGGGAAGCGCCGAATTACTGGTGCGTACGAACGGGGACCCGATTACAATCGTGCCGGCCGCACGCCGGATAGTGCGCGAGCTCGATGAGCGGGTTCCCCTGGTCGGGATTCGAACGATGGGCGAAGCGTTCGACAACACGCTCGCACCACGCCGCACCCCGATGATGCTGCTCATCGCCTTCGCTGCCCTGGCTCTCCTGCTTGCCTCGGTGGGGCTGTACGGAGTGACCGCGTACGCGGTGGCGGCACGAACTCGCGAGATCGGCGTGCGCGTGGCCCTCGGTGCTGAACGCAGCCAGGTGGTAGGCCTCGTGCTTCGTCAGGGACTTGGCACCGCGGTGTCGGGGCTGCTGCTCGGCCTCGCTCTCGCGGCGCTCCTTGCGAGGCTCATGCGTGCCCTTCTGTACGGTGTAGAGCCGCTGGACGCCGTAACGTTCGTGGCGGTTCCGCTGCTGCTACTCGTCGTCGCGCTGGCGGCGCTGGCAGTGCCGGCGCGAAGGGCGACCCGTGTAGATCCGATGGTCGCGCTGCGAACCGAGTGAGGATCAGGTATTCGTCGTCAGGCTCGCGAGGCAGTCGAGCCTGACGTCACCTCCGGAACCACGCGGGCAGCCTGCCTGAAATCGAGTACCAGAACAAGGCAACCGACAGGATGAACGATGCTGCTACTCCCCTGTCCACCCCGTGAGGCGCATTGCGAACCGCGCTGACCGCCAGGATAATCGCCACGATCGCAGCCGTCCCGCGGCGTGCGATGGTCCAGTCCACGTCATGGAGCAGGTCTGACGGAGTCTTCGTACGCCCCAGCAGTTCGCGAACCACACCGATCAGGAGGCCGGCAGCGAACCCAAGCGGCCCCGTGATGAAGATGCCGAGCATTGGGCCCTGGTTGGCGTCTGGGACCACGATCATCGGGCCGATGAAACCGACGGCGAACGAGATGCCGCCTATCGCGATGGCCCAGGCAAGAATGCGGAGGATTGCCTGCATCAGTGTGGGGTTCTCGGGTGACTTCCGCTGCTGTCTTCAACTGGGAGACGCAGAAGATGTGGTTCGCGAAACGAGTTTCATCATGGGGGATGTCCTTTGCCCAGGCCCCGCCACGGTATCGGTTCGACCGATGGTTGCTCCCACTTCCGGCGACAACCCTGGAGCGACCCTGTCGAGATCTACGGATCTCCCAGCCTCAGTTCATACATTCGCACGTATTCGACATCCAGCTCGTCACGCTCGACTCCCAGTACGTAATCCACTCCAGCCTCCATCAGCCGGAAGCGGTTCGGCAGCGACAGGTGGCCCAGGAAGCTGCCGTCCGGCAGGAAGATGCCCCAGCGCTCGCCTTCGTCACCCGGGCCCTGGAAGCGTCTCGCCCAGAGTCGTCCGGCAGCATCCACCATGAGCGCAGTGAAGGCCGGGATGCTCTCCACCTTCGCCAACTCCCTCAGGAAACGCTCCTCCGCCGGACGACGCGCGTCAGGCAGGGCAGAGAGTCTCTCTTCTCGGAACCTGTTCAGCAGCTCGGAGGTGACTGCCAGGTCCTCGCGGGGCGCCCTGATCAGCTGCCGCAGCTCGCCGCGGTCGTCATAGACGCTGATCTCGTACCGCTCCCCGGAGCCCACGTAGGCCAGCCCCCGCGCAGCCGCGAGCACCGTGGCTCGTCCGAACGGGTGCGGTCCGGTGCCGGCCAGCATGCCCGCGCTGTTCACCATGCCGATCCGCTCACTGCCCAGGTGCTCGCCAAGCGATGCCACCTCACGACCCTCGCTATCCACGATCCAGACGGTAGTGGTTGCCTTGTGGAAGCCTGCAGACATCTCATCGTCGTGCCCCCATCCGCTGATCACGAGGCGTCCGTCCTGTGCACATGACCTGTTGTAGCTGGGCTCCTCCGAGTTGGGCAGGCGGAGCAGGAACTGCCTCACGACATCCCCGGCCGCCGTGAACACCTTCATCGTTGCGGAGATGTCCAGCACATGGACGGTGTCGTCCCCGCACCGTGACGCCCACAGGATGTAATCGAACTCGCTCGGCCCTCCGCCCTTCCCGCCCCTGCTGTGAAGGTGCCTGCCGGTCGAATCGTAGAATCGCAACTCGGCCGTGCCGCCGTTCACCACCACAATACTGCCGTCCTCGAATCGTGAGGCTCCCACCACCCGATGGAGCATGTACTGCGCCTCACCGTCTGCAGCTCCGATCGCCAGCGCCGGCTCCGCCACGAGGGCGGCCGAGAGTTGCGCGTCGGACAGGAGCGGCGCGCGACTTTCCACGAGCTCGATGCCCAGACTGTCCCGTCGAACGACGATCTCGGGTTCGCGGTCGGCGGCTCCGGCGCAGGCACCGAGCGTTGCGAGGAGCAGTAGCTTGCGCATTGGAAAGGTGATTCCTGGGGTTGTCAGCGCGTGCGGCCCGCGCCGTCGCAACGCATCCGGTGTGCATGCAGGCGGGCGGCCGATTCGGGAGCTTCAATAGAAGCCTGATTACCTATTGCCCCGGATTCGCCGCCCTGTCCAGAGGCACTCCGCCGTGCTGGAGTACGGCTGTCGGCCCCGGCGCGGACAGCTTAGATTCCGGACTCCGGAGGGTTGGCAGAATGGCTATTGCACCGGTCTTGAAAACCGGCGTCCGAAAGGACTTCTGGGTTCGAGTCCCAGGCCCTCCGCTTTCCCGCTCCACGTCCCGCGCCTGACGAGGTCAAGGGTGCCGATCTTCCTCCTCATGGTATTTGCCGTCGGCATGGTGTGCGGCATAGCCGTATCGGTACTGCGGCGAGCGGGAGACGTCTCCTCCCAGTTCGGCGCCACCCCGCGTCCGCTCGAGCTGGAGCGCAGGCTGGCGCGCCTGGAACAGGCGGCCGAGGACAGCGCACGCGCCATGGAGCGCCTGGAGGAAGGCCAGCGATTCCTCCTGAATGCGTTGACCGCGCGCGGAGACTCCGCCCATCCTTCGCCACGTGCACTCGCGCCTGGAGAGCATCCGGCCGCGCCTGCGTCCGAGGCGCCTGCGAGCCCGACCGGCGAACGGCGCGGCTGAACATCGGGGGAGAGGGACCTTGGCAGTCCTCCCAAGCCCGCGTACGTCGTGCTCGCGCCCCGCAGCCGGTTGCTCCCGCACCCCAGAGTTGGCTATCTTTCGAGGATAGGTGTCGCCACGCGTCGCGCGTGCACGCCACCCAGGAGAGATGGCCGAGAGGCTGAAGGCACCGGTTTGCTAAACCGGCATAGTGGGAAACCGCTATCGAGGGTTCGAATCCCTCTCTCTCCGCTTTCGGGTCCGTCCTCGCGACGGGCCCGTTCTCGTTTTCCGCTCCTGCGCGGACACCTCTTCTGCTGTCCGCCGGCGGACCTCGCCCCCCGTCTTCGCAGCGATGTCCAGCAACCCTCCGCACAAGCCCACCGTCACCCCGCGCGTGCGCTTCGCCCCATCCCCCACAGGCTACCTGCATGTGGGTGGAGCGCGAACGGCGCTCTTCAACTGGCTGTATGCCCGCCACTACGACGGCAAGTTCCTGCTTCGCGTGGAGGACACCGACCGCCAGCGCAGCACGGAAGAGAGCACCCGCGCCATCTTCGAAGGGCTCCGCTGGCTGGGGCTGGACTGGGACGAGGAAGTGGTGTTCCAGGGTGCGCAGCTGGAGCGTCACCAGCGGGACGCGGACCGCGTTCTGGAGGTAGGCGCCGCCTATCGCTGCTTCTGCACGCAGGAGGAGCTCGCCGAGCGCCGCGCCGAGGCCGAGTCGCGGAAGGAGGCCTTCAGGTACGACCGACGGTGCGACCGCCTCCCGCCTGACGAGGTGGAGCGTCGCGTGGCGGCCGGCGAGCCCCACGTGCTGCGCTTCCGCGTACCCGAGGGCACCACGTCGTGGATGGACCTGGTGCATGACGAGATTTCCTTCCCCAACAAGGACATCGAGGACTTCGTCATCCTGCGCTCCGACCGCACGCCCATCTACAACATGGCAGTGACGTCGGACGACATCGCGATGGGAATAACCCTCGTGATGCGCGGTGACGACCACATCTCGAACACGCCGAAGCAGATAATGCTGTACCGCGCGCTAGGTGTGGAGCCGCCCGAGTTCGCGCACCTGCCGATGATCCATGGCATGGACGGGAAGAAGCTGTCCAAGCGCCACGGCGCCACCGCCGTGGGCGACTACCAGCACGCCGGTATCCTCCCCAGCGCCATGCGCAACTTCCTCGCCCTGCTCGGCTGGTCGCCTGGCGGCGACCTGGAGGTGATGTCCCTCGAGCAGATGGTGGAGCTCTTCACTGTGGAAGGGCTGCTGCGCAAGGCATCGGTGTTCGACCCGCAGAAGCTGGAGTGGATGAACGGTCAGCACCTGTCGCGCGAGCCGCTGGAGAACGTCGCGAAGTGGGTGACCCCGGCGCTGGTGGAGGCGGGCCTGACGACGACGGAGGATCTGGAGGCTCGTCGCGAGTGGTACCTCGGGCTCCTGGATCTCCTGCGTGTGCGTGCCCGCACCATCGGGGACATCGTGAGGCAGGCCCGTCCCTACTTCGTGGAGACCATCGAGTACGACCCCGATGCGGTTGCGAAGCAGTGGAAGGACCCGGTTGCGACTGCGGAGATTCTGTCCGCGGTGCGCGACACACTCGCGACCCTGGAGCCGTGGGACGCCGAGTCCATGGAGACTGCCACACGTGCGCTTGCGGAGTCGCGTGGGGTCGGTGCGGGCAAGCTGTTCCAGCCGCTGCGCGTAGCGCTCACGGGGCTATCGGTGAGCCCCGGGATCTTCGATGTGTTGCTGGTGCTGGGTCGGGAGCGGTCGCTGGCGCGGATCGACGCGGCGATCTCGGAATCGGAACGGGAACGTTAGGAAGCTGAGCCCCGAACGGTCGGAGGCCTGTGACGAGTAGGAGGGGGAGAGCGGACTCGTCACTTCAATCAGGCTTGTGGTCTGTTATTCTCGCAGTTCTAACTGAGCATAACCTGCGGCTGCGACCGCAAGAGCCTCATCTGCTCGCTTCGTGAACTGAATTCCTCCGACCCACGGAGTGAAATTAA
>CAYQAO010000007.1:35984-68004 GCA_964415485.1 uncultured Gemmatimonadaceae bacterium | reverse complement strand
GTCTCTCTCCCCGTCATCCCGCACGAGCGAAGCGAGTGTCGGGACCTGCCTTCACTTCACCGTGGCAGGCTTCGGTGCAGGGTGAGTAGATCCCGACGCTTCGCGCGGGATGACGGACGCGAACGAGGCAGGGTGACCGGATCCCGACGCTTCGCGCGGGATGACAATAGGTCCCTACGCCGTTCCCAGCGTTCCTTCCGCCTCTCGACCCGCGTGGCGCATTCCATCCACCGAGTAGTGTCCGGGGCCGATGAAGAACAGCGTTATCGCGGCGAGGAAGAGGATAAAGGTGAACTCATAGCCGCCCTGGCCCGTGAAGCCCTGCGGCAGGTGCACCGTGACGATCGCCACCAGCATGTCTATCGCAAGCAGCAGCGCGAAGATGTGTGTCCATGCGCCTGCGATGACGGCGATTCCGCCGAAGAATTCCAGCAGCCCCACGAGCAGGGCTGCAGTCCCGGCCATCGGAATCCCAACGCTCGCGAAGAACTGGGCTGTTCCCTCCAGCCCTCCTCCCCCGAACATTCCGAAAAGCTTCTGCGCTCCGTGCACGATCATCACGGTCCCCAGCCCCAAACGAAGCGCAAGAAGTCCGAGTGAAGGGTTGGCGTAGCGGTGCGGCATGCGGCTCCTCCGTCTGTTGTGGTTCGCCGAACTGCTTAACGAACGTGCAACTGCCGATCCGCGCTCCTGTCAGCCGCCGCTGCTACGGCCTGGCAAGCTCAGCGCGCGGTGAAGTCGGTGGAGTGGTCAACTCGCCTGCACGTCTCGGCTATCAGTGTCGCGGCGCGATCGAGGTCGTCCAGGCTGACCATCTCGTTGGGAGAATGCATGTAGCGATTGGGTATGTCCACCAGTCCGATGGCCACACCCTCCCGGGCCATGGCGATCGCATCCGCGTCCGTGCTCGTCTCCCGAGGCATCGCGCGAACCGTATGCGGGATTCCAAGGTCTTTCGCGCTGGTCCTGAGCAGCTCGAAGACCACGGGCGAGATCAGCGAGCCCCGGGGGAGAATCGGACCTCCGCCGAGCCTGTGGTCGCCCAGCTCCTTCTTCTCGAGTCCGGGGTGATCGGATGCGAAGCTCACATCCACGACTATCGCCATGGCAGGGTCCAGCCGCGTGGCGCCCGTGAGTGCTCCGCCGCCGTGCGCGTACGCTATCTCCTCCTGGGTGGTGGCGACCGCCACGACCCGCGCCGTGCCGCCCTTTTCCGCGTAGCGCCGCGCGGCCTCCAGCACGATGAAGGCTCCCATGCGGTTGTCTATCGAACGCGAGGCGATCCGGCGATTGGGCAGCTCGACCGTTCGCGCGTCAATCACACCCGCGTCGCCCACGCGCAGGAACTCCTCCGCCTCCACGCGTGAGCTGACCCCGATGTCCACCCAGAGGTCGGTGATCTTCGTCGCCTTCTCCCGGTCCTCCGGCCTCTTCATGAGGTGGATCGGCTTCTTTCCTACCACTCCGATCACGTCGCCGTCCTCGCCCAGGAAGCGAATGCGCTGTCCCACCAGCACCTGCGGATCCCAGCCGCCGATTCCGGCGATGTACACGAAACCGTTGTCGTCTATGTAGGTGCAGATCACGCCGATCTCGTCTATATGACCGGCGAGCATGATCGTGGGCGAGCCACCCGGATTGACGACCGCGTAGCTGTTCCCCACCACGTCCGAACTCACCTCGGCGAACGCGGAGGCCTCCTGACGCCAGAGGCGAGCGGCGGCAGCCTCGAAACCTGAGGGGCCGGGCGTGTCCAGCAGGCGCTTCAGAACCGCTAGTGAAGAGTCGGAAAGCATTCGGGATGCGATGTGATGTCGTTGGTGATGGAGCAACCGCGTAGCCGAGGTCGGTACATCCCGTGCACTGACGGGTGTGCCGCCGCCGCGGTATGGTTGAACGTACCAAGTTGTCGGAGCTTCCGCTCAGTGGGGGCGAAGGGTGCTTCGACACGAACGAAACGTGAAGACAATCCGGACCATTACATGACCTGGCTCCTTGTGGCTATCGGTCTCGCGGCAGGTGTTCTGTCGGGGATCTTCGGCATTGGCGGAGGACTGGTGATCGTGCCGGCTCTGCTTCTGTTCGGCAAGATGGAGCCGCACATGGCTACGGGCACCTCACTTGGCGCGCTGCTGCTGCCCGTGGGTGCATTGGGCGCGCTGGCATACTGGCGGGCAGACAGCATGGACTGGCGGGCGTCGCTGCTGATTGCCGCGGGACTGTTCCTGGGTGCGTGGTTCGGTGCGAAACTGGCCATGCAGATGAATCCGACGCTGCTCACGCGGATGTTCGCGATACTCCTGTTCGTGGTTGCGATACGACTGTGGGTGACCGCCTGACGTATCCCGCCGGGTCACCTGCCCGGAAGACGGTGGCTCGTGCTCATGCGGCAAGGACGCTGGCCCGATGGCAGCAGCTAGCGGATGACCCAGGCCACGCTGGCCGTGAACGCGCCCAGAACGGCGAGTGTCGCGGCGCAGTGGGAGGCGACGGCGCTTGCCAGCGCGCGCTGTGCGCGCGGTGAGAGACTGTCCAGTGGATCCGCGTTGTCCAGGGAGACGCCGCCCAGGGCCGAGCCGCGGTGCCGCTTCCGGGTGCCGGTCTGCAGGCCGGTGCTGCGGAGTGCGCGGAAAAGTGCGGTGGAGAGGAGATTTTTCAGCGGCGTCCAGGCTGCGGCCTGGATGGCGCGGAATACCGACAGGGCGACGAGGGCGATGCGCTCCATGAAGGTTGCAAGGCCACAGAGCAGGGCGATGGCGAGCAGCAGGAGGGCGGCGAGATACATCACGCCGTCCATGCGCTCGAGCTCGGGGTCCTGAAGGACGATGGCCAGAACCGGCAGTAGCGCGCTGGAGAGTCCGCAGGCGAACGCGGCGCGTACCTGTGCACTTCCGGAGAGGGCGAGGACGTCTGCCAGTTCGGACGGCGTGAGGGTAGACTGCGCGATCGCGCCTGCGGGCACGACTGGTGTATGGCGCTGGGCTGCTGGCTGGGACATGCTGCGCTTGGGCTCCTTGGCTGCCGATGCTTTCGGGTAGCTGCGGCGGGTGTCGGAGAACAGACCTTCGGCGGCGGTTCCCGGTCACGGCGAGTTATCGCGAGCGGAGTGCCAGGTCGGGGTCGGGCTGAGAATTGTGTTCGGCCGGGGGCCCCCCCCGACAATAAGTTGAGTCCTGAGTCGCATTCGACCATCACCGTTTCTGCGCATCCACAGCCGATGTCCTTCCGGGATCACCACCGTCCGCTGGTCACTTTCCTCCTCGCCGCCACCCTGACGGCTTGCGCCAGCTCGGCGACAGTGCAGCGACAGGAGAGCGGCATATCTCCGGAGGGTGAAAGCGTCGCAATCTCTCGCGCAGTCTCCGGCCTCCACTACGAAGTCACCTTCGACTCCTCCACGGCAGCCGCCCGCTCGCTCAGGCTTCGAGTCTCCTTCAGCCCCGACCCGAACGGCAGCGGACCCGTCATCCTCTCGTTCCCGCGATGGACACCGGGCGCCTACGAGCTCGGCGAGTACGCGCAGTTCGTCACCGACTTCCGAGCCGAAGCCGGTGGTACTCCCCTCCGCTGGCAGCGCTCGGGGCCGGAAAGCTGGAGCATCTGGCCGGACAGCCCGGGCGAGGTGACCGTCTCCTATACGTACATCGCCGACTCGCTCGACAACGCATTCTCGTGGTCGCAGCCGGATTTCGCCTTCTTCAACGGCACCAACCTGTTCCCGTATCCGGCCGGGCAGCCGCTGGACCGGCTCCCGGCTTCCCTCACGATCCGCACCGAGGCGGACTGGAAGGTCGCTACCGGCATGACGCCCGCCGACGGCCCGCGTTCGTACCGCGAGTCGTCGTACCACGACTTTGTGGACATGCCGGTCTTCATAGGTCGCTTCGACCTGGACAGCATTCGAGTCGCGGAACGGTGGACGTACCTGGCCACCTACCCGTCAGGCACCCTGTCCGGCGCCGCACGAGCGGAATTCTGGCGCCAGAAGATGCAGAGCATTCCGCCGATGGCACGGGTATTCGGTGAAGTACCCTACCGCGACTACTGGTCGCTGATCGCGTTCGTGCCGGGCACGGGCTCCGCGCTGGAACACCAGAACTCGCACCTCGGCCTCTACGATCCGGGTTTCATGGGCAGCGTGCTGCTGCCGAGCATAACCGCGCACGAGATCTTTCACGTGTGGAACGTGAAGCGGCTGCGGCCGCAGGCGATGGTGCCGTACAGGTACGATCGCCGCCAGCCGACGCGGTTGCTCTGGGTGAGCGAGGGTATTACCGACTACTACGCGGACCTCGCTCTCGTCAGGGGCGGTGTCGTGGACACCGCCGGTTTCCTCGCTCTGCTTGACGACAAGCTGCGCGAAGTCGAGAACGCACCTGCAGCGTCCCTGCACGACGTGGCAGTGGGTACATGGACAGGAGCCGCTGACGGCACGCGCTACCTGTACTATGCAAAGGGCGGCCTGGTGGGATTGCTGCTCGACATAGTCATCCGGGACGCGAGCGACGGCGCAGGCTCCCTGGACGACGTGATGCGATCGCTGTACGAACGCAGGTATCGCTCGGCGAGCGGCTTCACGGATGAGGATTTCTGGACGGCAGTGGCGGACGCTGCCGGTCGCGACCTGTCCGACTTCCGAGCGCGCTGGGTGGCTGGACGCGAGCCGCTGCCGCTCGACGAGGTCCTGCCGCTGGCGGCGCTGCGGGTCCGAACCGATTCGAGCAGGATTCCACTTCTTGGCGTAACGCTCGATCCGCACCCGATGGGCCTGCGTGTGAGCGCGCTGGCGTTCGGCGGCGTGGCGGATCGCGCGGGAATACGTCCGGGCGACGTGATTCGCTCGGTCGGTGACGTGCGAGCGAGGGAAGTGCAGCCCTTCATTGCGGAGTACCAGGCTCGTTATGCAGGCGCCGACGGCGAGGTAGTTCCCGTCGTCCTGCTGCGCGGCGGTGTGGAGCGACAGGTTGAAGCCCGTCTCGAGACGTCGCTGGTGGTTTCTCGCGGCCTGGACCTGCTGCCTGACGCGCCCGAGAAGGCGCGGAGGATCCTTGCGGGGCTGCTCAGCGGGTCGTCACCGTGAGGGTGACAGCACCGCTCCCACGTACCTGATCCACCAGCGAATACCCGCGAACTGCCGACGCACCCGGTCTGCCATGCTCATGCGGGAGTCGGTTCTCGTCGCGATCTCGTCGTCCCGGGTCCACGGACGCGCATCTCCATGCCCCGACCAGCGCGGCGCCATTCCCGCGCTCCACAGCAGCCTGTTGAGGGCGGCCGACGGACATGCGGCAGGGCTGAAGCGAAACAGGTTGCTCGTGTAGTGTCGCTCCAGGATGGCGAGCGTCCATTCCGGTCGCGGCGGACGCAGCTCGTTCAACACACCATCCGGAACGGCGACGCCTGCCAGCAAGCGAGCGAGCCGGAGCGTCCAGTAGACACTGGTCGCAGCCCGAGTGCCGGCCGTGACTCGCAGCAACTCGTTCCAGTCGAAGGTGTCGCTGCCAGTGAGTTGCTGTGTGTCGCGGAACGTGCGCCATGCTGCCGAGTCCAGAGAGTGCGACCAGGCGAAGTGAACGGCGAGGTGAATGAGCTGGTGCGCCTCGCAGGCTACCCATGCCTCACGGCCGCTCACGTCCACGCGCCTGCTTAGCGACCACATGTCTTCCGGCGTGAGTCCCACAGCTTCGTCGCAGGCCGCGGCATGGAGCTCGAGCGACAACCTGGTGCGCGAGGGGTCGTCCAGCGGAGGCATGTGGTGGTGTGCGTCGTAGCGATCCCTGGGGCATGTCTCTTCGTCATGCACCCAGCCCGCCGCGCGAAGCGCATCCCACGCCTGCGCGCAGTCGTCGCGCGGAACGAGCACGTCCACGTCGTACATGGGGCGCGCCCTGAACGATCCGTAGGACGTGAGAGCCAGGCCCGCACCCTTGAGCAGCATTGCACGCGTGCCGCGCACGGCGAGCGTGTCAAGCGCGCCTGCCAGCAGGCGCTGAAGGTGAAGCATGCGGAACTCGGACACCGCCGTGAGCTTGGAAAGCTGATCCCTGCGCTCGGCCGGCACGAGATCGTCAGGCAGCTCCCGCAGCGCATGCCAGAGCGACGGTACGGCCTTCTCCTTCTGCGCAAGGAACACGAGCCTGTTCCAGTCGAACTCCTCATCCTCCAGGACAGCCCGAAAATCCCCCGCCTCACGAACAGGGCTGATGACGAGCAGGAGCAGCCTCGCTTCCGGGGACAACAGTTGCCTGCGCCTGGGCATTGCCGGTGACTAGTAGTGCGCGAGTGTGCCGGTGCGCCGAGCGTACTGGAACGCGGCGAGCAGCGATCCGGTTCCGATGGCGCCGAGTACCACTGCCATGAGGGCGAGCATCGCTACGTCATTCATCACTGCGGTGAATGGCTGACCATCCAGCAGGGTTCCGCGTAACGCGCGAAGTCCGTAGCTCAGCGGAACGAACTCCGAGAGCGACTGAATCCAGGACGGTATGACGGAAGTCGGGTAATAGACGCCACCCAGCAGTGCGGAGCCGGCCAGCACCAGCTGCGGCAGGGGCCCCGGCGTACGGAATGCCACCACGAACGCCGCGGCTATCATGCCGATGGTCAGGTACGCCGCCACGATCAGCAGAACGATGCAGATCGCCGTGAACGCCTGCTGCCAGTGAACGTTGGTGCCAAGCAGCCATGCGGCCACGAGCAGAACCATTCCCCGAGCGGCAGTCCAGAGCATGCCGTAGCCTATGAGGCCGCCAAGGATGCTCGGCATCCTCGTGGGAGTTCCGAGCAGTGCGTCGAGAACGCCGGTATTGATGCCGGATCCGATCTCCGACGACAGCGCTGACACGGCATTCCTCACGAGCATGAAGGCAACCGAACCGACAATGAGGAACCCGAAGTACTGTCCGCCCTCGGCCTCGATCGAGGAGGCCATTGTCGGTTGCAGCGCGTTGGCGATGAAGTAGATCGGAACCACCGAAGCCGCCAGCGAAGCGAATGACAGGGCCATGCGCAGCCGATAGCTGGCTGCGGAGCGCCAGTGCGCGCGGATCAGGGCGAGTGCGCTATGCATCGTTGGCCGCCGGGAGTGCAGTTGTGCGCCGCTGGACCACACGTTCAATGAGGTCCGCGAGCGTCAGGTCGAGACGCTGGAAGTGCGACACGCCGATGCCCGCGCTTACCAGGCGGGAGAGCACGTCGGAAGCACCGTCGGCTCCTCCAGCGATTCTCAGGTCGAACCGCACCCAGCCATCCGCGTGAATCTCCGGCAGCAAACGAACGTCTCCGTCGGTTACTGCGAGTATGCGCCGGGCGAGCTGGGCCTGCTCCAGGCGGACGGCAACGTGATGGCGGTCGTCATGCACCTGGTCCATCAACTCGGGAACCGTTCCCGTTGCCAGCACACGCCCTCGGTCGAGGATGGCCACCCGGTCGCACAGGTCGAAGGCCTCCTCCGCGCTGTGGGTGGCGAGAAGCACGGTGCACCCCTGGCGTGCTACGAGTTCCTCGCGCAGGAACTGCCGAAAGCGCCGCGCGGAGAGCGGGTCCAGGCTACGGGTTGGCTCGTCCAGAAGCAGCACCTTCGGCCGACCGAGAAGCGCACGCGCGATCAGAAGGCGCTGCTTCATCCCGGATGAAAAGGTGCCCACCATCTTGTTGCCCGTGTCGCTGAGTTCCACTGTCTCGAGAAGCTCGGACACCCGCTGCGTCGCCTCCGTGCCGCGCACACCATAGAGCGAGGCGAAGAGCTCCATGTTCTCGCGGGCCGTCAGGCGCCAGTAGAGGCTGCGCTCATCGGTAACCACCGGCGTGAGGCGCGTGCGCACGCCGTGCGGGTCCTTCACGACGTCGCAGCCGTCAACCACGGCGGTGCCACTGTCCGGAAGCAACCGCGCAGACAGCATCCGAAAGATGGTCGTCTTGCCCGCGCCGTTGGCACCGAGTATTCCGAAGAACTCGGCCTTCCGAACCTCGAAGCTCACGCTGTCGGTGACGACGGTCGGCTCGGGACGATCGAAGGGCCTGGTAAGGAGTTCCCTCCAGCTCCGTCGAGGTGCAAAGGACTTCCGCAGTCCCTGCACCCGAACGAACGGATCCGAAGCAGTGCCAGGAGGGTTCATGGCAACGGTGGATCGCGCGGTCAGTGCGCTCGTCATGCCACGGCCCTCGAGTCGAGTGCTGGAACGTGCCACGCGCGAATCGTCTGCACTACATCGGGAAGCAGATTGAGGTCGCGCACCACATTGAGCCTGTAAACCGGCAGCCTCTCGGCCATGCGAGCGGCGGCGGCGAACACCACCTGCGCCTCGGAGCCGCGAAGGAGCGGCGCCAGCTTTGTGTGCGCTATGAGAAGCAGCGCCGCTTCCATGGGGGAAAGACGCGTCCTCCACACGGGCTCACCGTCCTTCGCCTCACGAGTGGGTGCCAGGACATAGAGCGCCGCCAGCGGTGCCTCGTCATGCGTGACGTGTTCCTCGGGGAGCGCCGAGTAGAGGCGCTTCTCGCCGCTCGCGACATCCTGGGCCGTGCCGATCGCAACACGCTCGGCGGAGTCCTCCCACAGTCGCGTGGCGTGCAGGCCAGGGTGCGCGTAAACGGACTCGCCCATCGAGACGGGCAGGGTGTCATCCGTGAGCAGGCGGGCACCGGACCTGACGAGTGCGAGCGCGAGCGTGGACTTGCCATGCCGCTTGGGAGCGATGAAGCCGATAGCCGAGGTGCCGAGGTCTACGGCGCTCGCGTGCAGGCTCAGCGAGCCTGACAGGTGCAGTGCAGCCGCAAGCACTCGGCTGGTGAGATCGGTGCGGGCCGCCTTCACTGCAACATCGGAAGGCTGGTACCAGTCAATCTGTCGGCCGTCGGGAGAGATGACAAAGCAGCCGGTGTCGTCGAAATCCAGTCGAAGTCCGCCGGCATGCCGATACATGCGCACCAGGGTGTTGCCCGTGACCACATCCTCGCCCAGCAGCTCTCCGTTCACGGCGGGAGCGGATGCGGCAATGCAGCGCAGGGTCCACCACGGTACCTGTGACGGAACCTGCTGCAGCTCGGGCATCTCGAGCTCGGACCGAAGAACGTTGCCGAACAGCTGGTAGTGGTACATGTGCGCGAAGTGTTCTGTTTGCTCGTGAATCGAGGAGGTGGTGGCGGCCTGCGACACGCGCCGCATGAGACGTATCGCAGGCCGGCGCCGGCTCAGAGGGTGAATTCCGGCTCACCCTCTGGCCAGTCTGGCATCACGAACGGTCGTTGTTGCCGCCGCCGTTGTTGTCGCACAGGAACCAGTCGCCATCACCGATGCCGTGGATGCCGCCATCGCAGTCAGCGCTGAGGCCGAGCATCGTGAGATCGCGCATGGAACCGAAGCGCTCGAGCTTGGGGGAGTTGTACATCTTGAGTCCTCCAGGTCATACATGCGGGCTGCTGGCCCGCGCAGCCCGTGGCGTCGTGCCACGGGAGAAAGTCAGGAAGTCGGTTGCAGCATGAGAGCCCCGGCCGACGTCGAGGTGCCTGTCGATTCACCGGACAGGTGCGCCCTCAGCCAGAGCTCGGCCTGAACCGTGTAAAACATGTTGGTGCGGGTGGCCGAGTCGCCGGTTCGCGGATAGCGTCTGCACGCCGCTTCCAGCAGACGACCATCCACGAGTCCGAATCGCTCCAGGAGCAGGGGCTGCTCCATGGTCCTGGCGAGCAGCCGGGGAAAAACCTCCGACATCCAGCGATGCGAATAGCCTGCGGTGATTCCCGTACGCCGCGGCCTGGGTGCCAGCACGTCCGCCGGCAGCAGGTCCTTCATCGCCCTGCGAAGGAGCCGCTTCGTCTCCGTGCCTGACGAGCGCTCCCACCACGGACGGGAAAGGGCGAACTCGATGACGCGACGGTCTGACAGGGGTGACCTCAGCTCCACGCCTGACGCGAGCGCAAGGCCCGTGAGGAGGCTGAAGGCACGCGAGATGTAGAGACTCGTGAACTGCCAGTCGATCTCGCGCTCGGCGAGCGTCACGGGAAGCGGACGCGCCAGGAACTGGCGGTCGTGCTCCTCGATGTCGTACCTGCTCGCCGCCTCCCGGGTGAGCCAGGCCGGAAGCGGCCGCTCGATGTAGTCGCGGAAGGGACGTCCGCCTCTCAGGAACGCGGCCGCCCGGCGCATGCCCGGTCCCATGTTCGGCTTGATCACGGTGGAGAAGAATTCCCTCGCGCCACCTCGCTTCCTTGTCGGCCACTCGCGAGCAAGCGTCAGCCACTGTCCCTGCCTGAACAGGTCTGCCAGGAAGACGTCCGAGTTCTGGAAAAGCTGGTCGCCTCCGTTGCCGTCAAGTGCGATCCGTGAACCGGCGGCGCGCGAAGTTCTGGCAAGCGCCGAATTCCAGTTCCGGTACAGGTGAGCGTACGGCTCGTCGCGTTCGGCTGCGCGCTCCTGTTCGCGCTCCAGGAACGGGATATCCGCGATGTCTATCCAGTGCACTGGAGCATTCCAGTGATCGGCCACGGACTGGATCCACTCGTCTTCGCGCCCCGGGTCACCTTCGGGGTAGCTGATCGAGACGGGAAGCGTGGGATGCTCGAAGTCGGCGGAGCGCGCGGCGAGCTGCGCAGCGCCGAACACCGACGTGGAGTCCCAGCCGCCGCTCATCCACACTGTGTTAACGCCGTTCGCGTCCATGCGTTCGCGCGAGGCCACTCGCAGCAGCTCGCGCAGGTGATCGGCCGCGTCCTCGAATGGGAGACTGCTCTGAGGCTGTCCTACCGGAACGGACCAGTAGCGAACCGGTTCGCTGATGCGGCGCTCTGACCAGGCCATCAGGTGCGCGTGAGGCAGCACCCGGATCGCTTCATATGCCGTCTCGGGACCGGCGGAGAAGTGCATTCCGGCAATCGTGCCCGCCACGCACCGCAGGTTGATGTCCGTCGGGCAGCGAGGGTGCGCCAGAACACCGCCTATGGTGGATGCAACCACGAGCTCGCGTCCAAGTCGGGCGTAGTGCAGCGGACGCTTGCCGCCGAAGTCGCGCACGCACACGGCCTGACGCTCGTGACGGTCCCAGACGATGAAGGCGGCATCGCTGTCAATGCGATTCCCACACTCCTCGCCCCAAGCGCGATACGCGGCGAGAACGAGATAGGCTGCCGATTTCCGGGTCGGCACCACGCCAGCCGCGCGCAGGGCGGCAAGCAGCTCGTCGCGATAGTAGATGGATGCGTCCGCAGCAACCACGTAGCGGTCATCGCTGGCGATCAGCACACCGCCGCTGAACGGACCTGCCATCTCCCAGTCGTATCGGCTTACGGCGAGGACGCAGTCGCCGTCGCGCCAGATCTCCACGTGGTCGCGTCCGCGCTGCTCCATCGCGTTGAGCATGCGTCGCACATCCGCGTCTGAAAGCGGCGAGCTGCTGCCGAAGACGCCGAGTATCGCGCTCACTGTTCCACCAGGCGAAGGCCGGAAGCCGGCGTGAACGTGCGCACGTGCGCGGGGCTGTCGCCGATCACTCTTCCCAGCAGCTCCACCCACGCGTGCGCCTCCAGGCGCCCGTTGTCCATTCGAAAACCCAGGCGGAGCTCGCCGCCAGTGCTGAGATGGCGGCGCAGCATGCGCTGAAGCGCCAGGGAACGTACGAGGCACTTGGGGCGGAACAGCCCGAAATCGGCTGCGCGGGTAATTGCCCAGGCGATCAGGGCCGCTTCGTCGAGTTTCACTTGGTGCGAGGCTGGAGCCGCCGTATCACCTGTGCCTGGATTGCCGGATTGCGCGGCGCCAGACGCCGAATCCGCGGACTCGTTCGCGATCCGCAGCAGCTGGCCTACCGGACGACGCCAGCGTGCGAACTGGCATGCGATCAGGAGGTACTGCGCTTCCGCGAGGAGACGCGCTTCGCCCACAGTCAGCCGCGTCAGGCGCCGGAGCAGCCGCACTGGATGCACGCTCACTACGCGGAGACCACCAGGCCGTTGCCCGCGAGATCTTCCAGGAGTCCGCACACGTCGGACTCGATCACGCGGCTGTCCACTTCGGGGTAGCGCTGTCCGATTTCCTCGATCAGTTCGGAGAGCTGCTGTCGCTTCGGAGGGAGAAGCTGCCATACCTGCGCCCCTACTTCATTCAGGCCGAAGTAGATCTCCCGTTCTGTATGAAGGAGGATTGCTCCCTCGGCAACGGGCTGGAATAGGACGGCTGGATTGGGAGTGGGAAGCATCGGGTGTGTCCTGTGATGAATGCGTCACTGACGTCATCCGCTCTTTGGCAAGGGGGGGGCCGAGGGCTGTGCCGGCTCGCAAGCTGTTGGTTTGTAAGCTCTTAACCGAAATGTGACAAAAGGTTACCGAGCTCATCCGTGTTGTTACCGAACGACACCTGCTGCGGAGGCGCTACACGGATTGGTGGGGTAGACAGGGCCGGCTGGTGGTGCAAGTGCGAGTTTGGAGTCAGTCCCGATTCACTCTCGCCAGCGAGTCACTGTTCGCCCGGCGCCGGGAAGGAAGTCGTCACGCGAACGACGGGGGCCGCGGACTCGAGTGAATCCGCGGCCCCCTGCATATGTGCACGTCCGGCAGTGTCGTCAGGCCGCACGCGAGCGCGTGTGCGACGGCGGCCGCTGGTTGTCCGTCCCTATTCCACTCCCGCTTCCTTCCACCACTCAACCATCTCCGCCCTGCGCGGCGATGGACCGGTCCAGGGCTCGGCCATCATGGCCTCCACCTCCTCGAGCTCGCGCGGCACACGGCTGATCCACTCGGCCCCGCCAGGTCCGACGATGTAATCGTCCTCGATGCGCACCCCGATGTTCGCGTACTTCGCAACCGCCGGCGCGAGTCGCTCGCGCATGGCGCGATTTCCCGGCGTATCGGGAAGGTGCTCCAGCACGTCTTCGCGAACGTAGATCCCGGGCTCGATGGTGAAGACGCTGTTGACGCCAATCGCACTGAACTGGAACTGGTCGGGGTCGTGCACCTGCAGCCCGATGCCATGACCCAGCCCGTGCATGTAGTACAGGCGATACTGCGGGCACTTGCTGCGCTGGCTGCAATCGTACGTGGCGTCCGGCGCGTCTATCAGGCCGGCTTGCGCCAGTCCCGCCGCAAGCTCTCTGTCGGCAGCCTGCATCAGGGCTGCATAGGATGCGCCCACGCGCGCCTCGCGCTCCGCCGCGGCCTGCGCGTTTCGCACCGTCTGGTAAATCAGCCGCTGCTCGGGTGAGAAGCGTCCGTTCACCGGCAGCGTACGGGTGACGTCGGCCGAGTAACCCAGGTAGCTGGCGCCTATGTCTATCACGACCACCTCGCCGTCCCGCATGAACCGGTCGTTCTGGTTGTAGTGAAGCGACGTTGAGTTGGGGCCGGATCCGACGATGGAGGCGAAAGCCGGACGCGCGGCGCCGTAGCGTCGGAAATTGTACTCGATCACCGCCTCCACCTCGAACTCGTTGAGACCGGGCTCGACCAGCCGCATCGCGTCCTTGTGTGCCTCCACCGTAATGGCGACGGCGCGGCGGATCAGGTTCAGCTCCGCGTCGGACTTGGTGCCGCGAAGCTGCTGGAGCTCCCTGATCATGGGTTGCACACGAGTGCCCTCGGGCGGTGCCCAGCCTCGGACCGACGAGCCCGGGAAGCCGGCCAGGTCTGTCGTGCCGGTCACGAAGAGGGTGCCTCCGGGCCCGAGAAGCGAGTCCAGCGTGGAGTCCAGCGCCTCACGCGGCAGGGTACGCATGCCCGTGAGCTTCGCGGCTCCCTCCGTTCCCAGGAAGCGGCCTTCCCACACCTCGCGTTCGGGATTCCGCTCGCGCACGAAGAGGAACTCGCTGACCGACGATCCCCGCCTCACGATGAGCAGGCTGGCGTCAGGCTCCTGTATGCCCGCCAGGTAGTTCAGCGGCGGCGTCTGATGGAAACCGAGGTAGTCCTGTTCGGGTGCAGGACCGCCGCGCACCAGGATCACGCCATCGCCCGACATCATTCGCGCCAGGGAGGCCCGTCGTGCGGCATACTCGGCCTGGGTGACCTGGGCGTGCGTCGCTGCCGGCAGCGCCAGCGCCACGAGAACCGCCGCGAACATCCATGTGCGGAGCCTGCGGGTAGAATCACGGCCCTGGGTGAGGCGGGCGAAGCGAAGTGGAATGGCGGACATGATCCTCCTCGAGCTTTGGACTCCTGCCTGTCCGGGCAGCGCGGCGTTCTGCGAGGCCGGCTAAGCTGGTGCCGGCGATCGTCGAATGTGAATGCTCCCCGGCTCAGCCGGTCGCGTCAAGGTACCGCGATGGATCGGAGTGCCGCGGGGGCGTGTGCACGACACCGGAACGCAACGGCGAACCTGAGCCGGCAGTCTGCCGCCTGCAGCACACCGTCTCCATACCTTCACCCGCGAGTTCGGCGACGGTTCCCTATTGGCGGAACCGGCGGCAAGTTGAGCGCATGGCGACTACCCTCGACCAGACACTCGAAGTAGAGACCCCGGAGCAGGTGGTGCTCACGTACACCATTGCCGGCGTGGGGTCTCGTGCGGCTGCCGCGATCATTGACACGATGATCATCCTCACGGCGTGGCTGCTTCTTGGTGCGCTTCTCTCCTGGGCCGCCAGGGAGTTCGGCAGCACGGCCAGTTCCCTCCGCTCTCCGTGGCTCACCACCATGGGCATCATCGGGCAGTTCGTGCTGCAGTGGGGCTACTTCGTGCTGTTCGAGGCGCTTGCCGATGGGCAGACGCCAGGCAAGCGCCGCATGCGGCTCAGGGTTGTGAGGGACGGCGGCTACGCTGTCACCTTCGGTGCATCGGCCGTGCGGAACCTCGTGCGCGTGGTGGACCAGCAGCCCGCCCTCCTGTACTTCGCGGGAATGCTGGGCGTGATTCTCTCGCGCAGCGGCAAGCGGCTTGGCGATTTCGCCGCCGGAACGATCGTGGTGCAGGAGCGGGCTCTTCGGCTGACCGCAAAGGTTGGCCATGCGGAGCAGGCCGTGCAGGGCGATGGGGAAGGCGAGGTTCTCTTCGCCCGGCTGCCTGACGACCTCGTGGCCCTGCTGGAGCGCTTTGCAGCGCGCGCGCCGGAGCTGGAGCGGCAGCGCCGAGGCGAACTCGCCGACACGCTCATTGCTCGCGTGAGTGTTCACCTGCCTGACGAGCGGCTGGTGGACGAGAACGACCTGTGGAGGGTTCTGGCACGCGAGCGCCAGGCACGGAGCACGGGTCCGGCGTCGTCCGTGGACGCCGCCCCCGGCCGGGAAGAGCGTGCGATAGTCGCTGCCGGAATGGCGCGCTGGCAGGCTTTCGGAGCGCGATTGCAGGCGATTCAGGCACTCGGCGGACTCTCCGCCATGCCCGAGGAGGATGTTGCCGCATTCGTCGCGGAGTATCGCGACGTGAGCGCCGACCTGGCGCGAATGCAGACTGCCGCGCGCGGCCGAACGCCTGACGAACTGTACTACCTGAGCCGCCTTGTTGCTGCGGGTCACAACCTGCTCTATCGGAGACGCGAGCTTCCCCTTCATGAAGTGCTGCGCTTCCTCCTGCGCACCGCTCCGGCCGAGGTGCGTCGTTCCTGGCGGCCCGTGGCGCTTGCCGCGCTGCTGCTCTTCGGACCGATGGCGCTCGCATTCTCACGTATCCAGGCCAATGACGAATCCGGCTGGAGCGCGCTGGTTGGAGCTTCATTGCGCCAGCGCGTGGAGGAGGCACTGGAGAGGCCGCTGGAAGGGCGGGAATACCTGCCGGAGCGCGAGGCGCGTGCGCGCGGACCCGTGCTGGCCAGTGCGATCACCACAAACAACGTGCAGGTGGCGTACGTTGCCTTCGCCGGCGGCATGCTCGCCGGCGTGCCGACGGTCGCCAGCATGGTTTTCAACGGCCTTCATATCGGCGCCGCGATAGGCTACTACCGCAAGTCCGGCATCGTGAGGCAGATACTGGGCTTCGTGGCCGCCCACGGAGTGCTCGAGCTCTTTGCCATCTGCCTTGGAGGCGGCGCAGGACTGCTGCTCGCCGCGGCCATCCTCATACCCGGTTCACGCACGCGGTCGGACGCGCTGGTGGACAACGGAAAGCGAGCCATCATCCTGACAGGCGCCGCTACGGCCATCCTCGTGGTGGCAGGGATCATAGAGGGAACGATTTCGCCCAACCATTGGCCGGATGCGGCGAAGTACTCGGTATCGGCACTGACGGCAGTAGCGCTCGTGGCCTGGCTGGCCAGGGGACGCACCGACGTCCGCGCGGTCTGAGACGCGCCGACCTGGCCCACGAGATCGTGCAGCGGCTCGTCCTCATCGGCGAGGCTGCCCTAGATGGTGCCTCGCCGCTTCAGCTCCAGGTAGCGGTTCACTACCGCCCCCGCCATGGTGCGCGGCGACACGTCCACGACGCTGGCCCCCGAGCGGCGCATGCGGATCAGCGCTTCCTCACGAGACAGCAGGAGCTCCTCCGCCGCAGCGCGCTCGTATGCCTCAGGCGCGCTCCCCCACTGGTCGGGTGCAGCGGCGCCGACGGCGGCCGCTTCCGCCAGCCTGGTGCGACCAGCGGCCACATCGAGGAGTGAGTCGTCCCTCAGGGCGACGATCAGTGGCAGGTGACGTGCGCCTCCGCGAGTCAGGTGGCCTGCCAGTGCCTGTGCAGATCGCGCATCCACGATGTCGGTGAAGATCACGACCAGCGCGCGCTTCCGGTGACGCGCGGTCAGCGTCCGAACCGCTGCCGCATAGTCCGGCTCCGCCATGGTGCTGCGGATGGGAATCAGTGCCTCGCGAATCCTCTCGAGAGCGGCCCCACTCCGGGCAGGCGGTACCCATGCCCGAATCATGTCGTCGAACACGAGCAGCCCGACGCGATCTCCGGACTGGGCAGCGACGTCCGCCAGCACGAGGGTGGCATTCAGGGCATGCTCGAAGCGCGGCCGGTCGCCCGCCATCTGCAGCATGCGGCGTCCCGCGTCCACCGCGATGATGATCGTCTGCCCCTGTTCCACGTCCTGCTCGCGAGTCGTGAGGCGGGACCTGCGGGCGGTCGCCTTCCAGTCAATGCGTCGGGGATCATCCCCGGGCACGTAGTCCCGGAGGGAGGAGAAGCTGGTGCCCTCACCACGGCGCCTGACGGCCCGCACGCCTGCCTCACGAAGCCGGTGGTGAAGCGCGAGGAGCCGGTAGTGCCTGACGCCGGCGAGCGACGGCGTCACCAGTACTTCCATCGTCGCGTCCACTCGCGCCGTTCGCCGCGTGAGGCCCAGCGGGCCGGGAACCCGAAGCGCGATCCGCCCGAAGCTGTGGGTGCCGCGCTCGCGGGGAACCAGCCAGAACTCCTGGCTGGCCTCGCCGGCCGGCGGCACCCGGAGCACCGCCTGAGGCTCGGGGGCCTTCCGCGGATCCTGGAGGGGCCATGCCTCGCCGGACTCGGTCTGCCGCTCCAGCGCTGCCGGCCACTCGTCGAACAGCTCCACCTTCAGGCCGCGTGCGCTTCTCGAACTCACCTTCCACCGGCCCTCGGCCACCTCGCCCAGCGGCAGCCTGTCGTCCAGCACTCGTTCGGCAGTGAGCATGGATGGGTGCACGGACAGCACGAGGTCCGCGAGCACCAGGCCGAGCACCACCAGCAGAGCGACGGCACCGGGAACGATGCCGTACTCACCGGCGCGCCAGAGCCAGAACGGCGCGGCAAGGGCTATGAGGAGGGCTAGGCGCACGGAACGCAGGCCAGTTCCTGGTGCCCGAATCCGAGTCCCCGGTCCATCACTCAGGCACCTTCACCCGCAGCAGCACATCCGCGAGAACATCATCCGCGGTGCGGCCCTCCACCTCGAGCTCCGGAGCGACCATCACGCGGTGGCGGAGGACCGCCGGCACCAGCGACTTCACGTCGTCAGGCGTGACGAAGTCCCGGCCTTCCAGCAACGCCGCAGCACGCGACGCGCGGAAGAGCGCCACCGTTGCACGAGGAGACGCACCCAGCGTGAACCCATCGTGGTTTCTCGTGGCGCGCACCACCTCCGCCACGTAGCGCCGCACGTCCGGCGAAACGTGAACCTGCTCCACCGCGGTGCGCAGTCTCTCGAGCTCGCCCTCTCCGAGCACCGGTGCAGGCGTTGCACCACCCGGAAGTTCGGGGTCGAATCCCTCCGCGTAGAGGTCCAGGATCGCGACCTCGCTCTCCATGGTGGGATATGGAACTCGAACCTTCAGCAGGAACCTGTCGAGCTGGGCTTCCGGCAGCGGATAGGTACCCTCGTACTCCACCGGATTCTGAGTTGCGAAAACCGTGAACAGGGGGCCCAGCGGCCTGGCTTCTCCATCAACGGTCACCTGGCGTTCCTGCATGGCCTCCAGCAGCGCCGACTGGGTCTTGGCCGGTGCACGATTGATCTCGTCGGCGAGCAGCAGGTCGGTGAACACCGGGCCGGGCACGAACTCGAACCTGCGCTCCGCCTCACGAAACACGCTCACTCCGGTCACGTCGGACGGCACCAGGTCCGGGGTGAACTGAATGCGTCCGAATCGCGCGCCGAGTGCCCCGGCGAGCGCCCTCACGAGAAGGGTCTTGGCAACGCCGGGCACGCCCTCCAGGAGAACGTGGCCGCGCGCGAGCACCGCGACGAGCGCCTGGGAAACCGCGTCCCGCTGGCCGATGACGCGCGTGGCAACGGCTTCGTGAACGCGCTCGAGCGCCTCGGCAATTGCGCTGGCGTCGAGCGTGGTGGAGTCCTGGTTCATGGGAGGCTGAGTCACTTTCCGGAAAGGGTTGCGTCCACCGAGTCAACGGCCGCCAGAATGCGTTCCAGTTCGCTGCCTGGAATGCGGTGATTGCATGCATGCCTGAGCACTTCCACTTCGTCCGACAGTGCCGGGTGGCGTTCCGCCACTCGGCGCAGGAATTCCTCGTCGTCCTCGTGCTTCACGAGGGACGAGTGGCGGCGCCGGAGGCCGCGTACGAGTCGCCGCGCAGCGGTCCTGGTCGCACCTGCCTGCGAGTAGGCGCGTGCGAGTGCGTCAACATGCTCCAGCGGCGAACGTCTTTCCAGCCTTCTTGCCGGCGCCGGGGGCAGGGGACGACGCCCGAGTGAGACGATGAGCGCAACGGCTGCAAGTGCGAGCGTGACGGCTACGCGCCCATCGGACGAGGACGCGAGCATCCGGGCCAGAGCCATGTACCACGCAGTGGGTGGTTCGCGGCGATGCGACTCGTCGAACACGAGAAGCGGGCGGCCATCCTCGGCGAGCCATTCAAGCATGCGCACCGCGAGCACATCGGCGCCCCAGGGGCAGTAGCGCAGTACGTCGTTGCGCAGGAGGTCGGCATCCGCCACGTAGACCACTCGGCCCTTGCCGAGGCGGAAGCCTGCGACCGCAACCTGCTCCTCACGCGGACCGCCGATGGCCGGCTCCCGCGCTGCCTGACGACGCAGGTCCTCCGCGACGGCGGTATCGCCCCGCTCAAGCGCCGCCACCGCCTCGCGCTCCAGGCGAAGCGCGGACGCCCTCCTGTCAATCGTCGCGAATTCGGCGGCCGGGCGCACCTGGGGCTTCATCTCGAGGCCATAGCTGTACACCTGCTCACCGGGAAAGTACACCGCACCGCGCTGCTGGAGCGGTTGCGGGCACGCGCTCGCCGAAACCTCGTGCCCTGTCGTGAGGTTGCCGGCAGTGTATGAAACCCGTGCCCCTATCTGCTGCCACAGCGAGTCGGACATTTCCCTGTCCGGAGCAGTGACCACGAGCCCGGCACCGGAGCGCACCGCCTGCAGGAGCGCGGCTACGGTCGTTGCCGTCACTTCCTCCTCTGGCTCCAGCACCAGGTACACGCTGGTGCTGTCGAGCGGAGCGCGAATGGGGAGCAGGTTTCGCGTCACCGGCCAGCCTAGCTTGCCGGCGAGGTCGTGCAGCGCCATCGCCCCCCTGGCCGATGCATGTCTGGAGTCCAGCGACGTGTCGCGGTCCTGCGTGGGCTGCGGCGTGAGCAGCAGCATGAGCAGGAGCGTCACCACGAGCAGGATGAGCACGCTCCGGGGGCTCGTGAGGCGCCGCGCAAGCGACTGCTCCTGCGTGGGAGCAGAGTCCGGGGCAGGAGAGGACACGTCAGGCAAGGATGGGCTCCGCCAGTTCGTGCAGCTCGTTCCACGTAGCCGAGTTCACGGCTGCAGTGCCGTACACGGCGCGCTCGTATGCCCGCGCGAACCGTCGGAACGGCGTGGCCAGGACCGATTCGCGCGCGTGCAGCTCGCGCGCGTAGTCACCGGCCGTCTTGGCCGGGTGGAGTCTCAGCTTCTCGCGAGCGGACAGTCGCACGAGCAGCGCGCGATACAACAGGTGCGACGCGACGGTGTGGTCGCCCCGATCGGCTGCGCGCCGCGCTTCCACGAGAGGATCTTCACCATTCACCAGGCGGGCGCCGGTCATCCGTTCCAGCTGCCTGAGCGCCCGCCGCTCCTGGATCCAGAGCCAGGCGACCCGCGCGATCACCGATGCCACTATCAGCGCAAGGAAGGCTATGGAGAGCCACCGCACCATTGGCGAATCGCCGGCCATGGTGAGCAGCCTGGTCCACAGGTCGCCCAGCCAGCTCATGAAGCGCGCGAGAAGGGTCTGCCTCACGCCACGCGCGTAGTCGCCGCTGCCGATGATGCCGGCGAGCGTGTCGCGTATCGCTTGTGCCGGAATTGAATCCGCCAGCGTCCAGGCGGAGAGGCCCGGCGGTGTCGTGAGTGTGGCAGGGGCGGCAGGATCGATCCGCGCCGGGAATGAGTATCCGGCAGCGGCGAGCGCGAAGGCGAGCGTTCCGGGAAGCCTCAAGTATCGTCAGGCAGCACTGTTCGGCGGAGCGCCGGCCAGCAGTTCCAGGTCCATCCCCTCCTTGCGTACGCGCAGGTCGTAGTAGAGCACCACGACAAGGCACGCTACTGCGGGATAGAAGGGAAGGAACAGCACGCTGGCAACCAGCTGTGAGACAACGTTGCTGCCGAACAGCAGTTCTCCGGTTATCACGGCACCGAGCGTGATGGCCATGGAGATCACCGTGGTAATGAATACCAGGGCCGCCATTCGGGATACGAACCCGGCAGACAGCCTGCGGGAACGCCGCAACGAGTCAATGATGCCGCGATCCTCGAGTATCACCAGCGGCGTCACCAGCATCACCCGACCCATCTCCGCGCAGAAGAACCAGATGGTGAGGACGGCGACGGCCAGCGTGATGATGGCGACGAGCACGGTGCCCGTCTGCGCGAGGAGGGACGCGCCCAGCGCGAGCGGTATGCTCATCATCATGAGCACGAACCCCGCAGCTATCGAGGCGATGGTGAGTCCCAGGAAGTTGGCCACGATGAGGCGCCAGGCCCGACGGAGCGCTGCACGAAATGCCGGCACGGGCTCGGTGGGAGAGTCCGCCAGGTAGGCGGCAGAGGACGAGTGCACGATCGCCCCGAACGCGATGAAAGCCCACGCGAGAACGATCATCGTCATGCCGAAGAACCCGACCATCGTGCCGGCCACCATCTCGGGCGGAGCGGTGGCGTCCATTTCCGGCACCACCGACGACGTCACTATACCCAGGAGCCACTGGGGGATGGCGGCGAGGGCGGCGACCACGAGCAGGGGGCGTGCGTGCCTGCGAAAGAGCTGCACGCTAACGTCAACTATCTCGGTGGCTGAACGGGGGCGGAGGTCGGCTAGCATGAAATGGCATCCGAAGGCAGGCGAAAATGCTTAAGGAGCGGGGCGCCCCCGCTCCTATCATAGCCCCGGACACCGCACTACACGAGATCGCCGGGCAACGGGCGTACTGATGCCGCTCGAAGCCGACGGACCTCACGCATGCTCGACGTCGCGTGCGTGAGGCACTGCGGCCTTCAGCCGGCCGGAATCAGTCGGGCGCCGACCGAATCGCCGTCCGCGTAGAGGATCAGCGTGTCGCCGCTTATCGCCCAGCGTCTCGTGGCTTCCAGTGCGGCATGGATTCTCGACTCCTGATCCATCAGCTGCGGCTCGCAGGCCATCTTGGTGCTGATCATCTGCGAGAACTGCAGCGACTCGCCATTCAGCGTGTAGGCGCCGCCCATCTGGTTGCAGCCGGATGAACCCGAGGCCCGGGAATCCTCGGTGGAGAGAGTCAGCATTGCCACGCGTCCACCCTGACCTTCGCCAGGCTGGATGACGTCCTGCCCGCCAGCCTGCACGAAGCGCCACTCGCGGTCCAGCAGTGTGGCCGGCTGGTCCATGTTCCCGCCTGCAGAGGCCGAAGGCGTGCCTGTGTCACCGGCCTCACGCGTCTCGCTGGCGCAGGCAGCGAGAGGGAGGAATGCCGCCGCGACAAAAAGCCGAATGTGCCGAGTTCCCGCGTTCATGAATCGCCTCCCTTGAGCTTCCTGTACTGTGCTTCGCCCTGTTCCCACGCGCGCGCACCAATCAGCCACCCCATCCCACAGAAGAAGAGCAGCGCCACCAGAAATGCGAATCGTTGGTGCTCGGGTAGAACGAGCGGCGAACGCCAGCCGAACTCCGCGATGAAGGCGGCGCCAAGCGTCGCCAAACCGAGCGGCAGGCCCCCCTTGATAACGCCGGTCCTGAGCACGAAGGCCCGACGTCCGCCCGCGCGCATCTGCTCCCAGTGGACGATGCGCCGGTCCCGTTCCACCTCCGCGGGTTCGCGCGGATAGAGCATCAGAGCCTCCTCGGCTGCGTCCTGTCCCTACGGCAGCAGGTTCGACGCCTGCAATTCGGTCGCCGCTGCGCGCTCTCCATCCCCATCCCAGTGTGCAAGCCAGCTCTGGAACATCAGGATGGGCCACAACTCGGTGAATCGGTTCTCCCTGCCGGACCGATGACGATGCCAGATGTCAACGGTCGCTCGTGTATCGAGCAGGCCCTGCCGGCGCATCGTTTCGGGATCGAGGCAGTCGTCTGCCCAATCGCGAAGCTCACTGCGAAGCCAGTGGGTTATGGGAACGCTGAACCCCTTCTTGGGGCGCTCGATGAGCTCGCGGGGAACATACCTGTCAAGCACTTCGCGCAGCACGAGCTTGCCGCGTCCGTTCCGATACTTGTGCTCCAGCGGCAGGCGGAAGGCGAACTCTGCGATGGACGGGTGCAGGAATGGCGCGCGCGTCTCCAGGCTCACCGCCATGGCTGCGCGGTCCACCTTCACCATGATGTCGTCCGGCAGGTAGGTGAGCGCGTCCATGAGGCACAGGCGCGTGATCGGGTCCAGCTCACTCGCCGCGTCGGGCGGGTTCGTGAACGCATACTCGGGTTCCTGCACGGGGCCGGTGATGCCTGACGGGTCGCCCCACATGGACACCAGCTCGCGAAACACCTCGAGGTCATTCCGGGCGCGATTCAGCCGTGCGCGTCGCATCCAGCGGGCTTCGAAGCCCTCGGAGCCCGATCCGCCGGTGAGCCGGCCAAGAGCGGCAAGCAGGGAGTGAGGCACGGCGGACATCGCGGAGCCTGCGACATTCCGCAGCGCGGCAGGCGTACCCTGCAGCCGCTGCCACACGCCGCTGGACTGCGGATAGCGCGAATAGCCGGCGAACAGCTCGTCTCCGCCGTCGCCGGAGAGGCTCACCGTAACGTGTTCGCTCGCCAGGCGCGACACGAGGAATGTCGGCACCTGCGACGAGTCGGCGAACGGTTCGTCGTAGATGGCCGGCAAAAGCGGGATCGCGGCCTGCGCATCGCGTGGCGTCACCATGAGCGCCGTGTGGCTGGTGCCCAGGTGCCTGGCGACCGCTTCCGCGTGAGGCGACTCGTCGTACTCCCGTTCGGTGAAGCCGATGGTGAACGTGCGCACGGGCTGCGCGGCCACCTCCTGCATCACCGCCACCACGGTGGACGAATCGATTCCGCCGGAGAGGAACGCGCCAAGGGGAACGTCGGACACCATCTCGTCGCGCACGACGCTGCGAAGCAGCTCGTTCAGCTCATCCGTCGCGTCCTCCAGCGAGCCGGTGAACGGGTTCCGGGCTCCCCGGCGCGCAATCTCGGCGATGTTCCAGTAGGTCTCTTCCCTGACACGGAACGTTCCGTCGTAAGTCACAGATACGATCGTGCCGGGCATCACCTTGCGGACGCCGCTGAATATCGTATGCGGCGCGGGTATGTAGTGGTGACGGAAGTAGAGCGCGAGGGCGCCGCGGTCTATCTCCAGAGCCGGCCCCGGGCAGCGCCTGATGGCCTTCAGCTCGGAGCCGAATGCCAGCCTGCCGCCGTTCGTGGTGTAGTAGAGCGGCTTCTCGCCGAGCCGGTCGCGCGCAAGCGTGAGGCGGCGCTCTTCGCGATCCCAGAGGGCCATGGAGAGCATGCCGTGCAGGCGCCTGACGGCCGAGAGCACGCCCCACTCCTCGATTGCCGCCAGCAGCACTTCCGTGTCGGAACCGCCGCGGAACGAATGTCCGAGCGAGCGCAGCTCATCCCGCACCGGGACAAAGTTGTACAGCTCGCCGTTGAAGACGACGATATAGCGGCCGCTCGCGCTCTCCATCGGCTGGTGCCCGAGTGGAGATACGTCAATGATGGAAAGGCGACGGTGCCCGAGCCCCACGCCCGTGTCCTCGTCCAGCCACCGCCCTGCGTCGTCAGGCCCGCGGTGCTTCAGGCAGGTGATCATGGACTCGAGCACCTGCTCGCCATCGAACTCACCCTTGCCGCGCCAGAATCCGGCTATCCCGCACATCAGCGAGCCCTCCCCGGTGTGACGTCAGGCGCGGCTCGGCTCATCGCAGCTCCATTCTGGCGATCGTGTGGAGCTGCATGTTCGACGTGCCTTCGTATATGGTGCCGATCTTCGCGTCGCGGTAGAACTTCTCCACCGGGTAGTCGCGAGTGTAGCCGTATCCGCCGAACAGCTCCACGCAGAGGGACGTCACCCTCTCTGCAACCTGCGATGCGAAGAGCTTCGCCATCGCGCCCTCTCGAGCGATGTCCTGCCCTGCGTCCTTCATGCGCGCCGCGTTGTACACCATGAGGCGCGCGGCCTCGAGCTCGGTGGCGGCCTGGGCGAACTGGAACTGGATTCCCTGGAACTCGGACAGCGCCTGTCCGAACTGCTTGCGCTCCTTCAGGTACTCGCGGGTGGCGTTCAGGGCGCCGCTGGCAACACCGATCATCTGTGCGCCGATGCCCACGCGGCCCTCGTTGAGCGTCTCGATGGCCACCTTGTAGCCCTGCCCGACCGGGCCGAGCACGTTGGCGTCAGGCACCCGGCAGCCGTCGAGCATGAGCTCTGTGGTGCTCGATGCACGAATGCCCAGCTTCTCCTCCTTCTTCCCGACCGAGAAGCCCGGGAAGTCCCGCTCGACGATGAACGCCGTGATGCCCTTGTACCCGGCGGCCGGGTCCACGGTAGCGAATACCACGTAGATGCCGGCCTCGGCGCCGTTGGTGATCCACATCTTGCGCCCGTTGAGCACCCACTCGTCGCCCTGCTTCTCTGCGCGGGTCTCGAGGCCGAAGGCATCGGAGCCGGAGCCGGGCTCGGACAGTGCGTATGCTCCGACCGTGTCGGTAGTGAGGCGCTTCAGGTACCGCTCCTTCTGGTCGTCGTTCCCGTAGCGGCGAATGGGGTAGTTCACCAGCGTGTTCTGCACGTCCGCCAGGATGGCGGCGGACGCGTCCACCTGCGACAACGCCTCCACTGCCAGCGTCACCATCATGAGCGACCCGCCCGCGCCACCCAGCTCCTCCGGCACCTCGATACCCATCAATCCGAGCTCGAAGAACTGAGGGATCAGGTCCGGGTCAATGCGGCCTGCCTCCTCCATGGCGCGAACGCGCGGGGCGACTTCGGTGCGGGCGAAATCGGCGACCGCGTCGCGAAAAAGGAGCTCGTCTTCCGTGAGGGCAGTGAGAGGCTGATGCGACATGATGCTGGGTTGAACGTCGAACTTGGGTGGACGGGGCGGAATCTAACGCTGCTGGCCGGATGGGGCCGGGGGTTGATCACCCACCTGTCATCCCGCTTCTCACTCGTACGTCATTGCGCACGAGCGCAGCGGGATCACGCAAACACCTTCATCGCCAGCTCCACCCGCCCGAACGGCGCGGACACCTGCACGCCCTGAACCATGCCGCGCACTCCGTCCAGCAACTCGCGTGCGATGCGGATGCCCTCCTCAGTGGCGTGCTCCTTCGACTTGTCGTGAGCAGCGCGCATCCTCTCCAGCACCGATTCGGGCACCGACACCCCAGGCACCTCGTTGGCGAGGAACTCGGCGTTCCTCAGGGACGCGAGCGGCCATATTCCGGCAACTATCGGGATGCGGAACGATTCCGTGGCCCGAAGGAACCTGTCCAGCTGGCGCGCGTCGAACACCGGCTGCGTGATCGCGTACTCGGCGCCCGCCTCCACCTTCCAGGCGAAGCGCTTCAGTTCGTGCTCCGGGTCCAGGGCTGCAGGGTTCACCCCCACGCCGATCACGAACTGCGTAGGTGCCCCGATGGAATTGCCGCCCGGGTCACGACCCTGATTCAGGTTGCTGACCAGGTTCGTGAGACCGATGGCGTCAATGTCGAAGACTGCGGTGGCGTCGGGGTAGGGGCCCATCTTCGGCGGATCGCCGGTGATCAGCAGCAGGTTTCGCAGTCCGAGCGCCGATGCGCCGAGCAGGTCGCTCAGCATGCCGAGCAGGTTCCGATCGCGGCAGCAGTAATGAGTCACCGCTTCAATTCCGGCCTGCTGTTCCAGAAGGACGCTCGCCGCAATGGCGCCCATCCGGCTCTGGGCGCGAGGGCCGTCCGGTACATTCACGGCATCCACGCCCGCTTCGGCGAGACGGCGGGCGTCCGCGATGAGGCGGGACGCGTCCGAGCCGCGCGGCGGTACGATCTCCACCGAAGTGACGAACTCGCCGCGCGCCAGCTTTGCGCCGAACCGCGAGCGCTCGGCCAGCGGAACCGTGGCGATGGCGGCGGAGTCCGCCGTTGTGCCGTTCTGGTGCTGTACGGACACCGTGGCGTGGCGCTGGCGCGGAACCACCGAGCGCAGGCCCTGGACGATCGCACTCGCATGCTCCGGCGTGGTTCCGCAGCAACCGCCGATCACCCGCACACCGCTCTGGACGAGATGCCGCGCGTACGTGGCCATGTACTCCGGCGTGGCCATGTACATGTGTCGGCCGGCAACCTCGCGAGGCAGGCCGGCGTTCGGCTGTGCGCTCAGCTTCCGTGAGGTGACGCCCACCATGCGCTCCACGGCCTCGAGCATCGTCTGCGGGCCGACCGAGCAATTGAGGCCGATCACGTCCGCGCCGGCGGCGTCCAGCGCCCGAGCGATGGAGGCAGGGTCGTCGCCGTACGCCGTGCGCCCTTCCACACCCACCGTCATCTGCGCCACCACCGGCAGCTCCGGCGCGACCTCGCGCGCTGCCGCTATCGCCTCCACCAGCTCGGCTACGTCACCGAAGGTCTCCAGCACGAAAAGGTCTGCGCCCGCCGCAGCCAGGGCCGAGCACTGCTCGGCGAATGCCTCACGCGCCTCCTCCCTGCTGGTGGGGCCGTACGGCTCGAGGCGCACGCCGAGTGGCCCGATGGCTCCGGCTATAAGGACCTCGGGTCGTCCGACGCCCTCCACTGCCTCACGCGCAATCCGGACGGCGGCCTCGTTGATCGCAGCCACACGATCTTCCAGCCCGTACTGCTTCAGCTTCACGCGATTGGCGCCGAACGTGTTCGTCTCGACCACGTCCACGCCCGCCCGGGCGTAGTCGGCGTGCACCGAACGAACCAGGTCGGGAGCGGCAAGGTTCAGCTCGTCATAACACTGGTTGATGAACACTCCGCGCTGGTACAGCATGGTGCCCATGGCACCATCGAAGACGATGAGTTCCTCGGGGTTGCGGATGCGGTCGCGGAGTTCTGCGCGTTCGCGCGAAGCGTTCATGGAGTCGGTCCGGGGTGGTTGGGGGCAGCCGCGAATATAGCTGTCGAACTTTACCATGGCCGTGGGTGATGTACGAGAGACGGCCATGGATCGGTTGTCCGCGGCGTTCCCTGCCTGGCCTCGTCGCAACGTCGGCTTCACGAGCGAGGATGTTTCGACGTCGCAGTACACCCATGCCGGCTTAGATTCCTACGGGCACGCGCGGCTGACGCCGTGCGAGCGGAATCCGATGCGACGTCGAGAAGCGCCTGAAAGCAAGTTCGCCCGTGCGTGAGTGAATCGATTGCGTACGGCAACCTTCACCGATCCTCAATCGTGCCCTTCACCCAGCCCATCGCTCGATCCCGCGCCGAACGCACCCGGGAGCTCGAGGCTCTTCTAGCCGAGAGAATCCTGGTCCTCGATGGTGCCATGGGCACGATGATCCAGAAGCACGCTCTGGACGAGGCAGCGTATCGCGGTGAGCGCTTCGCGAGCAGCCAGGTGGACCTCAGGGGCAACAACGACCTGCTGTCGCTCACGCGTCCCGATCTGATAGCCGGGATCCACGACGCATACCTGGCTGCGGGCGCGGACATCATCGAGACCAACACGTTCAACTCCACGCGCATCGCCATGGCGGACTACCGCATGGAGCATCTTGCGCGGGAGCTGAACGTGGCGGGAGCGCGGCTGGCGCGCGAGAGGGTTGACCGGGCGATGAGCGGGGATGGCAGGCCCCGGTGGGTGGCGGGCGTCCTTGGCCCTACCAACCGTACGGCCTCGCTCTCGCCGCGCGTGGAGGATCCGGGCTACCGCAACGTGACCTTCCGCGAGCTGGTGGACGCCTATCGTGAGGCGGCGGAGGGGCTCATGGAGGGCGGTGCGGACCTCCTGATGATCGAAACGGTGTTCGACACGCTGAACTGCAAGGCCGCCATCGTTGCAGTGGAGGAGGCCTTCGAAGCGGTTGGCGAGCGACTTCCACTGTGGATTTCGGGTACGATCACCGACAGGAGCGGCAGGACGCTGAGCGGCCAGACCACGGAAGCGTTCTGGACGTCCATCGCTCACGCGCAGCCGCTGATCGTGGGCTTGAACTGTGCTCTCGGTGCGGCGGACCTGAGACAGTACGTGGAGGCTCTGGGGCGCGTTTGCGACTGCCATGTGTCCGCGCATCCGAACGCCGGACTGCCGAACGAGCTGGGAGGCTACGACGAGACGCCTGAGTACATGTCCGGCCTGCTGGGCGAGTTCGCGCGCCACGGGCTGGTGAACGTGGTGGGCGGATGCTGTGGCACGACACCGGAGCACGTGTCGGCCATTCGTGAGGCAGTGCAGGGAACGCCGCCGCGACAGCGCACCGTGCCGCCGAAGCGGTTGCGGCTCAGTGGCCTGGAGCCCCTGGTCGTGGGCCCGGAGACGAACTTCGTGAACGTAGGCGAGCGCACGAACGTCACGGGTTCGAAGAAGTTCGCTCGCCTCATCATGGGGGGCGACTACGAGGCGGCATTGGAGATCGCGCGACAGCAGGTGGAGAACGGCGCGCAGATAATAGACGTGAACATGGACGAAGGCCTGCTCGATTCCGAGAAGGCCATGGTCACGTTCCTGCGGCTCCTCGCGTCGGAGCCGGGCATAGCCCGCGTGCCGGTGATGCTCGACTCGTCGCGCTGGAGCGTTCTGGCGGCGGGGCTGGAATGCCTGCAGGGCAAGGGCGTGGTGAACTCGATCTCCCTCAAGGAGGGCGAGGAGGAGTTCATTCGCCAGGCGCGGATCGTGAGGCGGCACGGCGCTGCCGTGATAGTCATGGCCTTCGACGAACAGGGCCAGGCCGAGACGGTGGAACGCAAGGTGGAGATCTCCAGGCGCGCCTACCGGCTTCTGGTTGAGAAGGCCGGCTTCCCGCCGGAAGACGTGATCCTCGACCCCAATGTGTTCGCGATCGCAACGGGCATCGCGGAGCACGACGGCTACGGGGTGGCGTTCATCGAGGCCGTTCGCAGGATCAAGGCCGAGCTGCCTCACGTAAGCACGAGCGGCGGCATCAGCAACGTGTCGTTCGCGTTCCGCGGCAACGATCGCGTTCGTGAGGCGATGCACGCGTCGTTCCTGTACCATGCAGTCGCCGCCGGGCTGGACATGGGCATCGTGAACGCCGGCCAGCTCATACCCTACAGCGAGGTTCCGCCCGACCTGCTGGAGTGCGTGGAGGATGTAATTCTCGCCAGGCGCGAGGACGCGACGGAACGCCTGCTCGAGATGGCCGAGAAGGTGAAGGGGAAGCGCGTCACCGAGGAGGAAGAGCAGGCCTGGCGTTCGCTTCCGGTGCGGGAGCGTATCACGCATGCGCTCGTGCAGGGCATCGCCGAGTACATCGTGGATGACGTGGAGGAAGCTCGCACCGGCTACGATCACCCGATCGAGGTGATCGAAGGCCCGCTGATGGACGGGATGAACGTGGTAGGGGACCTGTTCGGCTCGGGAAAGATGTTCCTTCCCCAGGTGGTGAAGAGCGCGCGCGTCATGAAGCGTGCGGTGGCCCACCTCATTCCCTACATCGAGGCCGCGCAGGAGCCGGGCACCGAGCGTCGCAAGGCCGGAAAGCTGCTGCTCGCGACCGTGAAGGGAGACGTCCACGACATCGGCAAGAACATCGTTGGTGTGGTGCTGCAGTGCAACGGATTCGATGTGCTCGACCTGGGCGTGATGGTTCCGGCAGCCACGATCCTCGAAACCGCCAGGCGCGAGAATGTGGACGCGATCGGCCTGAGCGGCCTGATCACGCCATCGCTGGACGAGATGGCGCACGTGGCAGCCGAGATGGAGCGTGAGAAGTTCGACATCCCGCTCCTGATCGGCGGTGCCACCACCTCGAGGTTGCATACCGCGCTGCGAATCGAGCCGCGATACTCCCGCGCGCCGGTGGTTCACGTTCTCGATGCATCCCGCTCGGTAGGCGTCACGTCGGCACTTCTGAATCCGGAGCAGCGGGACGAGTTCGCAAGCGGCATCAAGGCGGAGTACGAGGCGCTGCGCGTGGAACGTGCCTCACGAGACAGCGGCGCGCGCCTCATAACGATCGAGGAGGCGCGTGCGAACAGGGCCGTGCTGGACTTCTCGCAGCCCGCGCCGCGCCCCTCATTCCTGGGCGTGCGCTGCTTCGATGACTGGCCTGTTCGCGACATCGTTCCGCGCATTGACTGGACGCCGTTCTTCCGCGCGTGGGAGCTCGCGGGCCACTATCCGGCCATTCTGGAGGATGAAGTGGTTGGCGAATCCGCACGTCAGCTTCATGCGGACGCCATCGCGATGCTCGAGAGGCTGATCGAGGACGGGCGCCTTCGCGCCCGCGCGGTGATCGGCTTCTGGCCGGCGCACTCGGCGGGCGACGACATAGAGCTGTTTTCGGACGAAACCCGCTCCGAGCGCGTGGCGACGCTCCACACCATCCGTCAGCAGATGGCCCGAAACCACGGTCCGAACAGGGCGCTGGCGGATTACGTGGCGCCACAGGACTCGCCCGCGCCGGACTACGTTGGACTGTTCGCGGTGAACGCCGGAGAGGGCGTGGACGAGCTGGTGAAGGAGTACGAGGCCCAGTTCGACGACTACAACGCAATCCTGGTGAAGGCGCTGGCGGATCGGCTGGCCGAGGGGCTGGCGGAGCGGCTGCACGAGCGCGTGCGCCGCGAGTTCTGGGGCTACGCGCCTGACGAGGACCTGGACAACGCCTCGCTCATCCGCGAGGAGTATCAGGGTATCCGCCCGGCACCGGGGTACCCCGCGTGCCCGGATCACACGGAGAAGTCCACGATCTTCCGACTGCTGAACGCCGAGCAGACGGCCGGCCTGCGGCTCACCGAGAGCTACGCCATGACCCCGACCGCCGCGGTGAGCGGCTACTACTTCTGGCATCCGGAGGCCCGCTACTTCGGAACGGGCAGGATCGGCGACGATCAGCTGGCGGATCTGGCGCGGCGGAAGGGCGTGGAGCTGGAGGCCATGAGGCACTGGGTGGCGCGGGCGTGAGTATGCGGCTGTATTGTCATCCCGCGCGAGCGAAGCGAGCGTCGGGATCTACTTTCATGGCGTAGTGGCCAGCCTCGGCGCAGGGTGAGTAGGTCCCGACGCTTCGCGCGGGATGACAGATCGTTCAGAGCCCTGGCAAAAGAGAGAAGCGGCGGCCATTCTGGCCGCCGCTTC
>CAYQAO010000007.1:31998-35974 GCA_964415485.1 uncultured Gemmatimonadaceae bacterium | reverse complement strand
CTGGTCGGGCGCGGTTTGACCTCTCTTACCCCCCCTTGTAAATTTTGTGCTGCGGGCCCCTTTGGCCCCCCCGCTTCTCTCTTTTCAACCCATTCAGGCGCGCGGTCGGTCCGTCCCTAGTCCGGTTGCGAGCCCGTTTGCGGCTTAACGCTGGCGACGACGGCGAAGTGCACCCACCCCACCGATTCCGGCGAGACCCGTACCCAGAAGCGCCATCGAGATGGGCTCAGGCGTCACCACCACGTCATTGAGCGACGGTGGTGCGGTGCTCACGGGGGTGGTGTTCACGACCTCCTCGTTCGCCGAGAAGCTGAACGAAGCGGGCGAGTCGGAGCCCTGAGGGATGAAGGCGACGGCGAGTGCCGCACCCACGCCCAGGCCCAGATACGGGCGAACGCCACTCGTCATGAAGCTGAACGGCGAGCTGCTCTGAGCCTCTTCGGACTCGGAAGCCTCGCTACTGGCCGGCGCCGACGAGGAGGCGAAGATTGCGTCATCGGACGGAGTCTGCTGTCCGGCGCTCATGAAAAGCGAATTCGAGCCGGGCATGCAGGCCGCTCCGCTGGACAGCAGGAAGCAGCTATTGATGTTGCCATCCGTCGACAGCTGTTGCGCGTTTACCGCAGGTGGTGAGCCAAATGCCACAACGGCTCCTGCCAGCAAAGCCAATGTTTTCAAGTTCATGCGACATCTCCGGAGAGGTGGGGACAGAACGCGTCGGCCGGTCGACGCGACACGCCCGGTATACGGCAACAAGCATACCGGGAACGAGAGCTGAGCCCGGTCACGATTCCGCGTCCTCAAACGACCACACCCCAACTTGCCCGGCCTCACGAATCCCCCTTGCTCGGCCTCACGAACCGAGTGGCGAGTCGTCAGCCGCGCGCCTCGTGCGAGTGCGAATCGCCGTTCTCGCCCCTGCCCGCCTCCACGTACCGGTCGAGAACGAACCTTGAGAGGGCCAGCAGGCGGGCCCGTTCCAGCGGCAGCTCCAGCTCGGCCAGAACTCCCCGCTGCAGCCAGGGCGCCATCACCGCCCGGCGCTCTCTCGAGGAATGCCACAGCACAACCGCCCCCCGCGCCTGTCGCGGCAATCGCATCAGCTCAGCCAGCCGACCGTCCAGCCGGCTCGACACCAGCATCAGCAGCGGCGCCTCCTCGGCTGCGGCATCAGCCGCGTCCGCCGCGTCGGCCGAGTGCCGCACGCGGAAGCCGCTCGCCACGAGGGTCTGAACGATCCCCTCCAGTACCACCTCGTCTCCCCCCACCGCGAGCACCAGCGGTTTGTCGGCGGGGGGCTTTCCGCTCGTGCGAGCAGGGCGTTCAGGGGTCAAGTGGTCGCGTCCTCAGAAGATGGACAGGAGAATCCCGCGGAGCAGAGCCAGCGCGAAGTACGCCACGATCGGCGTAATGTCGATCATTCCGATGTTCGGGATCACGCGGCGAAGCGGCTCCACGAGCCAGTCGGTGAGCCGGTAGGTCCAGCCGATCCAGCGCGAGAAGCGGGTCTGCCCGAACCAGGAGCCCACGACGCGAATGATCAGCGCGATCTGGACGATGGTGATGCCCCAGTCTATCAACAGGCGAATGATTCCCGTAGGGCCTGCGCTGGACGCATAGGCCGCCCTGGCCACCTGCGCGCCGGCGAATTCCAGAACGTAGAGCACGAGAATTCCGCCGAGCATCACTGCGCCCAGCGCCCACCACGGCGCGGACTGCGGCTGTCCACCCGCCATCACCACCCTGCGCTCGATAGGCGCCATGAGCGGATCCACGGTGGAGCGCATGAAACGCGCAATGCCTCCAAAGGGGCTGATGCGACGCGTGCGAACTGCCCAGTCGAGGAGGCAGATCACGGCAACGATCACGGCGACTCCGAAGAGAACCAGTCGGAGCAGGCCGATGAACTGCGTGTAGGTGACAAGGAAGCTGGTCACGGCGCGTAACCTGAGCGGCCGTGCACGCGCACGCAAGGCACTGGCGTGACTGGATTTCCGCGCGGGCCGGCGCCGTGCGGAGCGCTCGTCAGGTTCGGCCCTCCGGGGAACTGGCGACGAACTCCCCGAGCGCACCGCCCGCAAGCAGCAGCAGTGAGCCGGCGGCGAGCCACCCGAACTGTGGTTGGCTGACGCCCGTAACCGCCGCCGCCAGCCAGGGCGCCAAAAGCGCAATGAGGGCTGTGGAGACCACGGTCGCTCGAGTGCCGCCATTTCCTCGCCAGGCCCCGGCGCTCCAGTAGCCCACCGGGAACAGCCAGCCGACCATCCAGAGGAGGGTCATCCACGGGGTTCGGGGAGAGTCTGCCAGGTCGAACGGCGCCAGCACGGACCACGCAAGCAGGGGTGTCACCGACAGGTGCCGCTCGCGATTCTCCACAGAGGACGCGGACCGCAGCAGCACCGCCTCCCGGCTCCACATCCCTTCCAGCGCCAACTCCGCCCTCCGACGCTCGCTCCGCTCCGATGTACCCGGGAAAACGTCCGCCAGTCGCACGGACGGCGTGCGCAGGCGCAGCCGGGCGGAGTGTAGCCGCAAGGCGAACACCAGATCGGTCTGTCGCTGGCCGAGGATGATGTTCGCCCTGAACGCGGTGTCGTGCACCGACACCACCGGGCGCAGCTTGCCGGGCGCGTACGGCATCGGAGTCACGAGTGCACGGACGACTACCGTATCAGAGCGAAGCTCCTCGCCCAGCCGGCCGTCGCCTGCAGGGAGGGTCCCGTCCTGCTGGAGCCTTACGTCTCCGACTCGGGCGTCCAGGATGGTCCCCTCGAACTCGCGCAAATGGCCGCTCCCGGGCGGAATCTGCTGCACGACGTAGGGTTCCGCGCTCGGAGCCGGCAGCAGCGCCCAGGCTCCTGCCAGGCAGGCGGCTACCCAGCCGGCAGTCCACAGCAACGACAGCGACAGCGCCCTTGCGGGCCGGGGCAGCAGCCACCCGCGGTACGTCAGCGTCAGCAGATAGGAGGTCGTGGCACCCGCGGTGTTCGTGACGACGTCGCTCAGCGTGGCCGCCCGGCCCACCAGTACCGTGGCCTGTACCGATTCCACGCCGAGCGATGTGGCGGCGGCTACCGCGATCGCCAGGGTCAGCGGGAGGCCGAGCATGGCCAGACCGGCGCCGAGGGGGGCGAAGAGGAGCAGGTTCTGGATGACGTCCACCGTTCCCTGGCTGCCGCACACCAGGCACCAGTGGCCGTGGTCTTCGAGAACGGACGGGTCGCCGCTGCGCAGCGTCGCGGCAGCGACGGCGCCCAGCGCCAGTACGGTCACCATGGCGCCAGTCCAGCGACGTGTCCTGGCCGCTTCGGCTTCGGTCATTTGCAGGATGCGCGGAACGCGGGGCGGGGGGTGTTCGTCCGGTACTGGGTGGTGCGTGTATCTTGCACCCCGAACCAGATGCCGGCCGTGTTCGCCGGCCCCGCCTCCGGGCGTTCCGGGAGCGAAAGCTCGAACCATTTCATGTCCGTCGCTCTCCTGATCGCTGCCATCTCCGCGCTGTTGCTGGTCGGCACCTGGCTGCTCTACCCACTCGCCGCCGTCATTTCGGCACGCGTGTGGCCGCGCGCGGCACGGTCCGCACGAGGCTGGCAGCCAAGGGTAACCGTGATTCTCGCCAGCCGCGAGGCGGCGGAGCCCATACGGGCGCGCGTGACGAACATTCTCGAATCGGATTACCCGCCGCACCTGCTGGATGTAGTGGTAGGTCTCGAGCGCTCGAGCGGGACTGACCCGAACGAGATCGCCGGCGACCGTGTGTACGCGGTGACGGGGGACGAGCCCGGCGGAAAGGCCTGCAACCTGAACGCTGCGGTTCGAGAAGCGACCGGCGAGGTTCTGGTCTTTGCGGACACCTACCAGCGGTTCGCGGCCGAGACGATCCGATTCCTGGTGGAGGACCTGGCTGACGAGCGGTTCGGAGCGGTGTCCGGTGCGCTGATCCTTCCGGGCGAGCAGGTTGGCCGAACCACGCTGG
>CAYQAO010000007.1:0-31898 GCA_964415485.1 uncultured Gemmatimonadaceae bacterium | reverse complement strand
GCGGTGTCCGGTGCGCTGATCCTTCCGGGCGAGCAGGTTGGCCGAACCACGCTGGTGGAGCGCTACTGGCAGCTGGAACGGGTACTGCGTGAGGCGGAGGCCGTCACCTCGTCCACCGTTGGGGTAACCGGCGCCGTGTACGCGTTGCGCCGAGACCTCTGGTCGCCCCTCCCTCCCGGCTTGATACTCGACGATCTGTTCGTGCCGATGCGTGTAGTGCTTTCCGGCAGGCGCGTGGGGTTCGTGCGCGACGCGCTGGCGTACGACTTTCGTGAGGCACAGCCGGAGCGGGAGTACGGGCGCAAGGTGCGAACGCTCACGGGAAACTTTCAGCTGTGCGCCTGGCTGCCGGCAGTGCTGGTTCCCGGCCGGAATCCCATCTGGTGGCGCTTCGTGTGGCACAAGCTCATGCGCCTCGCGACGCCCTTTCTGATTGCCTCCCTGTTCCTGTCGCTGCTCGCTGCGGCCACGATGTGGCGTCCGCAGCTCGTGATGCTGTTCTGTGCGTTGCTGGCTGCCACTGCACTGCTGGTGGCGTGGGGGCCAACGAGCGCGCTCGTGAGGCTCCGGGAAACCGCGCGCTGGGGCGTGACGATGCAGGCTGCTGCCGTGAGCGCAGCCATCAGGGGACTTCGCGGCCGGTGGGACGTATGGCAGTGACGCGGCGCCATGACCGTGCGGCAGCGGTGAGGGAGCCGTGAGCGCCACGGCAGCAGCTGCCCGTGATGCGGTGGAGGCAGCGAAGCCTGCTCCCGGGCCTCCCGCACCCGGTTTCGGCGCGATCGGTCGTCAGGCGGCCTTCTACGCGCTCGGCACCGTGCTGGGGCGCGCGATCTCGTTCATCACGCTGCCGTTCTATACGCGGCTGCTTACGCCAGCGGAGTATGGCGTCATCCAGCTGGTGCTGATGACGTTCGAGCTGGTGGCGATGGTCGCAGGATCGCGCCTGGCTACGGGAGTGTTCCGCTTCTACCACAAGGCGGAAGGTCAGCAGGCGAAGTACGGCGTACTCTCGACCGCGGCACTCCTCATAAGCGGCGGATACTTCGCCGCGGCCGCCCTGGCCGCCCTGCTGGCCGAGCCGTTGTCCCTGCTGGTGTTCGACACCAGGGAGTGGGCCGGGCTGCTGCGCCTGGCCGCCCTGAGCTTCCTTGCGCAGGGCCTGCTGATCGTGCCCAACATCAGCTTCCGCGCCTTCAATCAGCCCCTGTTGTACGTGTCCCGGGGCGTGTCGCAGCAACTGCTGCAGGCGATGCTGAACATCCTGTTCCTCACCGTGTTCGGGATGGGGGTGTACAGCGTGTTCAGCAGCGGCGCGATAGCCGTGGGGCTGTACGGCGTAGTGCTCAGCTTCTACCTGCTGCGGCGCACCGGCATTCAATTCCACATGAGTGTCGCGCGCGACCTGGTCAGGTTCGGGATGCCCATGGTGGCGACGCAGTTCGCAGTGCTCCTGATGACGCTGGGCGGGCGCTACGCCCTCCAGAAGACGACGGGTTCTTCTGCGGTGGGTCTCTATGCACTGGCGGGGACCTTTGCCACTCTGCTCGTGAAGTTCGGCAACACGCCATTCATGCTCGTGTGGGAGAGTGAGCGTTTCAAGCTTGCAGAGCATCCGGATCGGGACGCGCTGTATGCGCGGGCGTTCCTTACGCTCAACTTCATCCTGCTCACGGTCGCCGTGGCGATCGGGCTGCTGGTGCACGATTTCCTGCGCGTGATGGCTGCGCCGGCCTATGCGCCTGCTGCCGCGCTGGTTCCCATCATGCTCGCTGCGTACATCCTGCAGTGCTGGACAATGGCGCAGGACGTGGGCATCCTGCTCACCGAGCGGACCCGTTATGTGGCGATCGCGAACTGGGTGGCTTCCGGTCTCGCCGTCGCGGGATTCTTCGTTCTGGTCCCCCGGTTCGGAGCCTTCGGTGCGGCATGGACCACCTTCGGCGCCTTTGCGATGCGTTGGGCGCTGATATACCACTTCTCGCAGAGGCTGGAGTACGTTCGATATCGCTGGGCGCCGGTCCTGAAGCTGGTGACGGCAGCGGGCGTCGTGATTGCACTCGGCTACCTGCTTCCGCGGCTGCCCGTGCTGTTGTCACTGGCCACTGCGGCAGTGTTGTTCTGTGCCTTTCTGGGCTTCGCGTGGTATGGACGGGTTCTTGCCGAGAACGAGCGTGCGGCTATCGCTGCGCTGGTATCGCGTCTCGCTACTGCTGTCCGGGACGCCGTGAAGTTTGCCAGGAATCGTGACTGAGAAGCCTATGACTGAAGTGCGCCAGGCGCAGCCTGACGATGCTGCCGGCTGGCCCGCGGTGACCGCCGTCATGACCAACTACAACGGCGAGGAGTTCATCCCGCCGGCGTTGGACTCGATCCTCGCGCAGACGCGACCGCCGGTTCGCATAGTGGTCGTGGACGATGCATCCACGGACAACTCGGTGGCCATACTCAGGGAGTATGCGGCTCGAGACCCACGGATCGAGATCGTGCAGTTGCCTCGGAACAGCGGAGTTGCGGTGGCGCGAAACGCCGGTATTTCGGCTGCCGACACCGAGCTGGTTGCATTCATGGACGGCGACGACATCTGGCTGCCGCACCACCTGGAGACAGTCGTGCCGCTTCTGGCGGACAAGCCCGAAGTGGCGCTCGCATTCTCGCTCGTGAAGACCTTCGGGACGCAGGATCGCGTGTGGGATGCCGACCTGCCTGCCGGAGTGGTCGTGGATGCCTTCTGGCCGTCGGTGGCGCGTTGCGTGGCACAGACCAGCGCGGTCGTGGCGCGTCGCCAGATGCTCCTCGATATCGGAGGCTACGATCCGGAGCTGATCCACTGCCAGGATTTCGATTTGTACATGAGGCTCTCCAGGCGGCATCCGTTCATCTGCGCGCACGAGATAACCGTCATGTACCGCCGGCACGGCGAGTCGAACTCGCACAGGATCATCCAGAGTCGCTGGAGCGAGTATGACTCGCGCAGGCGATTCTGGGCTGCGGAAGCGGCGAGCAAGGACAACGAGCCGGAATTCCTGCAGCAACTGTCGGAGGCAATGTCCAAAGCCTACGACCAGCGTTTTCGCGAAGCCTGGGGACAGCGAAACTCGGCGATGTTCGACTTCCTGCCGCAGCTCGCCTCCAGCATTCCGGATGGCGAAGCCGTGGTGCGGCGCTGGCGTCTGCGTCGCAGGCTCGTTCCCCTGGCCAGGGCGTGGGATGCCATACCCGAGCCGGTTAAGACCGGTGTGCGCGGACTCAGGCGGGCCGTGCGACGGTGAGGGCACGTGAGGATGGTGCGCGAATGAGCCGGCAGTCTGCAAGCTCCAGCAGGGTGCTGGTGCTCGTTCCGGCACGCGGCGGATCCAAGGGCATCCCCGGCAAGAACCTGCAGACGGTGGACGGAGTGAGCCTGGTCGGCCGCGCCGTACTGTGTGCGCTTCGCTTCCGGCGAGAGGCGCGCCTGCCTGACGCGCGCATCGTCGTTGACACGGACAGCCAGGAGATCGCTGACGAGGCGCGCGAATGGGGCGCCGAGGCGCCATTCCTGCGTCCGCCCGAGCTTGCGCAGGACGGAACCACCACCCTCGCTTCCACCCTGCACCTGGTGCAGCGCCTGACTACGGCCGGCTGGGCGCCCGAAGTCATAGTCCTCCTGCAGCCCACGTCGCCCCTGAGAAGCTGGCGCGACGTAGCCACATGCTTCCACCGCTTTGCGGACGGCGGCCACGAATCTGTCATCACGGTGGTCGAACCATCCAAGCCTCCGCAACTGGCCATGCGCACGTCGGAATCCGGTCTGCTGGACTGGCTCGCGGCAGCGCCACCTGCGAACGTGCGCCGGCAGGATCTCGCGCGGGCTGTGTCTCCCAGCGGTGCCGTGTACGTGACGACAGTTGCAGCGCTACGCACGAGACAGGCCTTCGTGGTGCCGGGCGTCACCGTTGGCGTGGAGTGCGGGCGGACGCCGTCGCTCGACGTTGACACTCAGGAAGATCTCGTGGCTGCGCGCCGTGCCGCCGTACTCTCCGTGCCGCGCAAGCCGGTATGCGTCACCACCCTCAAGACGTTGCCGGACCTGGGCGGAGTCGTCACGTTGAACGACGGCCGGCGGTTCCACGTGCACGTGGCAAGTGACCTCCCGCGCGTGATGCAGGCGGCTCCAGCCGCAGGTGGCGTGGCGCTGCTTCCGGCGCAGGACTCGAAGCGGCGCCCGGAGAACTCGCTCCGCGAAGCTCCGGGCGCCCTCAGCTGGCGTGAGGCACTGGGCGTTGATGTCGCGCTGATATGCGAATCGGAGGAGCAGCTCGGCGCACACGCACTGTCACTTGGCGCCTACGACCTGCTGCTTCTGCCGCAGGACCAGCCGCGCCTGGAATCCCTTGCTCGAACCATCCTGCTGGCAACCGCTCCACTCCGTTCCTGACAGTGCGCAGCGTGGCCACCGGATGCGAGCACACAATTCTCCCGTAGCGTGAAGCAGATGTCCACGAATACATCACCCGTACTATCAATAGACGGACGGCTCATCGGACTGGACCATCCGCCGTTCGTGATCGCCGAAGTGGGCATCAATCACGAAGGCGACGTGGCCAAGGCCCTGCGCATGGTGGACGACGCCGCTGCCGCCGGCGCCGAGTGCGTGAAGTTCCAGTCGCACGTCATCGAGGACGAGATGATCCCGAACGACGTGATCCCCGGCAACGCCACGGAGAGCATCTGGGACATCATGTCGCGCTGCGCGCTGAACGAGGCGGAAGAGCGCGAGGTGATGGACTACGTGAAGTCCAGGGGGCTCATCTACATGTCCACGCCGTTCTCCCGCGCGGCTGCCGACCGGCTGGAGGGAATGGGTGTCACTGCGTACAAGATCGGCTCCGGCGAGTGCAACAACTATCCCCTCATCGCGCACATAGCGTCGTTCGGAAAGCCGGTGATTCTCAGCACCGGCATGAACGACATCGAGAGCGTGAGGCCGTCCGTGGAGATACTTCGGGATGCCGGTGTGCAGTTCGCGCTGCTGCACTGCACCTCCATGTATCCCACGCCCTACGATCGCGTCAGGCTCGGCGCAATTCCCGAGCTGGCAGGGGCGTTTCCGGATGCCGTGCTGGGCCTGAGCGACCACTCGCTCGGCAACTACACATGCTTCGCGTCCATCCCGCTCGGATCCCGCATACTCGAGAAGCACTTCACCTCCGACAAGTCGTGGCCCGGCCCGGACGTGCCCATATCCATCGACCCGGCGGAGCTGAGTGACCTCATCCACGGCTCGAACGCCATCTTCGCGGCGCTGGGCGGCAGCAAGTCCATCCTTCCGGACGAGCAGCCGACGATCGATTTCGCCTACGCGTCCGTGGTGACCATTGCGCCCGTGAGGGCCGGGGAGGAGTTCTCCCGCGAGAACCTCTGGGTGAAGCGCCCCGGAACGGGCGAGTTCCTGGCGAAGGATTTCGAGAGCCTGCTCGGTCGGCGAGCCTCACGCGACCTGCAGCCGAACGTGCAACTCTCCAGGGCGGACGTGGCGACATGAGTGCACGGCGCCACATCGTCTTCCTTACCGGTACGAGGGCCGACTTCGGGAAGCTGAAGCCGCTCATCCGGCGCGTTGGCGAAGTCCCGCACTTCGAGTGCACGATATTCGCCACGGGCATGCACATGCTCGCGCGCTACGGCCTCACGATCAACGAGATCTACAAGGCCGGATTCAGCAACGTGTTCCCGTTCTACAACCAGGACTCGACCGCGGAAACGTCCATGGAGGGTGCGCTGGCGAATACCATCCAGGGGCTTTCACACCTGGTACGTGAGCGCCGGCCGGACCTGATAGTGGTTCATGGCGACCGCGTGGAGACGCTGGCAGGCGCGATAGTCGGTGCACTCAACAATACGCTTGTTGCACATGTGGAGGGGGGTGAGCTGAGCGGCACGGTGGATGAACTGATCCGCCACTCGGTTACCAAGCTCGCGCATGCTCACTTCGTCGCGAACGACGAGGCTGCGGGCCGCCTTGCGCAGATGGGCGAGCGGCCCGAATCGGTGTGGGTGGTAGGTTCGCCCGACATTGACGTGATGCTCGGTTCCGACCTTCCCGAGCTCTCGGAGGTGCGCGAGCACTACGACATTCCCTTCGAGGATTACGGGATCCTGCTGTATCATCCCGTGACCACCGAGGTGGAGCACGTGGAAAGACGCGCCAGGCATGTGGTGGATGCGGTTCTTGCGAGCGGCAGGTCGTTCGTGGTCATCAGTCCGAACAACGACCTGGGCTCGGATCAGATCATGTCGGAGTACCGGCGTCTCGCCGACCCCGCGCGCTTCCGGCATCTGCCCAGCATGCGCTTCGAGGCGTTCCTGACGCTGCTGCGGAACGCCGCGGCAATCGTCGGCAACTCCAGCGCCGGCATTCGTGAGGCGCCGGTGTACGGCGTGCAGACGATCAACCTTGGCAGCCGGCAGTCGAACCGCTTCCGCCACGCGTCCATAGTGGACATCAGTGAGGACGATCCTGCGCTTGCGGCCCACCTCAGGGAGATGGGAGGGCGCTATCCGTCTTCAAACCACTTCGGAGACGGTCGCAGCGCCGACCTTTTCATGGATGCCCTGTCGTCGGAGCGGTTCTGGCGAACTCCGCGTCAGAAGCAGTTCCTGGATCAGCCGCGTCAAGCGTCAGAAGTTCCCCTATAAAGTCTGCCACACGAGCGGTCGCCTGGCCGTCGAAGGGTCCGAGCAGGCGCTCTGCGGCAGCGCATGCGGCAGCAGCGTCCTGCGGGGAGCGGTGGAGCGCGGTCTGTATCGCGGGCAGAATTTCCTCGACGCGGCGCGCCTGCACCGCCACGCCTTCCTCGGCCAGGTCAATAGGGTTGGCGCGTCTGCTGAGCGTGACCGCCACGGCCGGCGTGCCCAGAGCGGCTGCCTCCACGAGCATGGTGGAGTACTGGCTGATCACCACGTCCGCGGCTCGCAGGGCGACGGCGGAGTCGTCGTCCGGGCGAAGCGACACGTTAGGCAGGCCGAGTTCGTCCACCACGGATGACACCTGTGCGGGCGGCTGCCAGGGGTGGCTGCGAACGATGAGCGTGGCACCCGGCACCCGGCTCGCCTCACGCAGCACGCTGCGAATGTACTCCTGATCGTGGCTCGCCTGGAGGGCGACCAGGAGGTGCAGCCCATCCGGCGAGAGCCCGAGGCTGCGCCTGGCCGCGGCCTTGTCCAGCTCGGACGCCCTCGCGAACAGGCTGTCGTTCCGGGGCTGTCCCGTAACCCGGAGATTCTCGACCGGAACTCCGCGCCGAAGCAGCAGGTCACGGAGGTGGGTTCCGTTGCACGCGGTGTAATCCGCCGTGCGAAGCCACCAGGCCGGGACGTCGGCGGCGAGCCCGTCCTGCACACACAGCACCGGAATGCCGCGACGGTGAGCCGCCTGCACCAGCAGCTGCCCGGACGCCACGCGGTCGTTCCCGATCACCAGGAGCCGAGGTGAGCACGATTCCAGTAGTCGCTCAACCTCCTCGCCCGCCAGTATGGTCTCAACGATCCTTCGCCGTTTCAGGGAACGCACCAGACCCTGTTCCACATGGCCAAGCCCGGCTGCGGGACTGTCAGGCGGCTGTGACGATGCAAGTGCCAGCGCGGCCTGCTCACGCGCGGCGCGCACGTGATCCGGGTCCGGTGTGATGCGCCGCGAATGCGTGTACGACACCTCGTAGTCGCGCGCCCGGAGCTCAGCCACCACGGGCCGCAGCATCATGGCCATGGCTTCGGATTCCGATACCACGAGCACATCGGGCGAAGACGTGAGATCCTCGCGGTCGAAGCGGGTGGCCTCGACGAGTTCATCGTCCGCCCGCCGTTCCTCGTCGCGATCGGGCAGGCCGAACGGGATGCAGCGCACGCCCATCTCCCGCAGGGCCTGGGCAATCTCGCGCGCACGCCGGCGCGAGGTGCTCATCACGATGGAGTTATGAGCATTCTCCTGCTCCGCGCATCGTCGGGCGAATGCGACAACCTCCTCCACGTCGCCGAGTTCGGAGGCAAACTGGGTGCGCTGTGCCTCGCCGAAGTGCCAGGGATCCAGACGCGGCACTGCCGGACTTTCAGCGAGTGCTGCAGCACGGGCGAATGCCCGCTCGTGGATGGCCCTGACTGCCGCCTCGTCAAGCAGCGTGTCGGGGCTGAGCACGTTCAGTCGCTCGGGCACCGCCGACTCGATGAGCGATCGGTAACCCACGGCAATTCGACGCACGCGCGCAGCCATGGCGCGCACGGGAGCAGTGAGCGTCAGCAGTATGCGCTGGCGCTGGAGCCTGCTGGCTGAGTCGAATAGGAGTAGCAGGGTCTGCGCTGGTTAGTGGATGCAGTCTGACGGCAATACCGCGTTTCGGGCCGGAAGGTCCGGGCGGCCGACTCGGGGGGGACGACGCCACTTCCGTGCGAGCGGATTCATGCGAGGCGTACTCAGCGGTTGCGACTGTGCGGTGCGCGGTCCGAGCCGTGCACTGGCTGCTCGCTGTGTCGGGATAGTGGTGACTGTCCTCACCATCTGGCGGATTGTCCGAAGCTAAACAAAATCAAAGACTTTCGTTATTAAGGCGACGCTGGCATGTTGCCCGTAATGTCGAGCTCGTCGTTAAATCAAATGCTGCAAATCGCCGACGTCGTACTACATCCCCGTTGCACCATGTCAGCAGCCAACTGCTATTGCCCGACCGCCACGGGGGCCGTGATGTGCGCGCCGTCACCACATGGACGATTTAGTCGCGAATGAGATTCGCCCTGTGCTTCGGTCCGTCCGGGCACGAATCGAGGCTGCTCGTCGGCCGCATGCTGGCTGCGCTGCCCGCGGCCTCGTCGGAGGACGCACGCATCTACGTTTTTCCCGGCGGTGCTCTCGGAGTCCTTGCCCGGCCGGGGCGCCCGTTTGAGCTCGACAGCCGCATCGTTGCCGGTGAATCCCGTGTCTCGATTGTCGCTGGGGATCCCATAAGCCTGGGCGGCACCGTTCGGGAGGAGCTGGAGCGTGCGCATTGCTCGGCCGACCCCGTCGCGTCCTTCACTGCGCTGGATGGAGCCTTCGTCGCGGTGAGGGTGGATGCGCTCGCCGGACGGGTGGTGATCGTCACCGACTTCCTGGGAATGTCACCCGCGTTCGCTGCGGCCGGGCCCGGCGCCTTGCTGGTCACCACCACACCAACTGCATTGCTGGTGGACAGCGCCATCTCCAGCTCGCCCGATCCCGCGGGGTGGGGAGCGATGCTGGGCCTTGGCAACCTGCTCGGAAATCGCACCAAGCTCTCGTCGGTTCGGCGACTGCCGGCAGCCAGCGTCCTGGAGTTCGACATGCGTGGAGCGCAGCTGTCCGAGCGGCGCTACTGGAACTGGCCTCACGATGCCGGACGCAGCGCGCCCTCGCTCGACGAAATCCTGCAGGCGCTGGACAGGAACGTGGCGGCGTATCGGCGGGAGTACGAGGCAGACACCGTATTCTTCAGCGGAGGCTTTGACTCACGCCTCATTGCGGGCCTGCTGCAACGACACGGCGACACGCCTCACGCCGTGATTCAGCGTCATCCCGACGAGAATGCCAATGCGGACGGCCGCTTTGCCGTACTGGCTGCGAAGAGCATGGGACTGCCGTATGAGGAGCACGGCATATCCAGGGACTTCTTCTCGAGCCACGACTACCTGGCGTATGCCAGGGCGAGCGACCTGGACGTACCCTCCCTCTACCTGTTCATCAGTGCCGTTGCGCGTCACCTGACACCTGCGCGCGGAGCCGTGTGGCTCGACGTGGTGCTTGGCATGCTGATCAAGCGCAATGCGGTTGCGAGCGACACGGCCGATTACGCTCGCCGCATCATGAAGGCGGACGGGCTCGAGAGCCGGTTGAATGCTCTGGGGGTTTTCTCGCCCGACTGGCGCGCGGAGATGGGCATCGCGGCTCGTGCGGCGCTCAACGAGCAGATGGCCGTGGTCCCCGACACCGGAATGGGTGCGCGCGAGCTGCGGATCAACACACGCATCCGTCTTCGGATCGGCACTCACTTCCATCGTGTGTACGCTGCGTGCGTGCCGGTGGCCACGCCGGGACTCGATCGCGAATCGTGGCTTGTCGCAAGCGGCCATACGCTGGATGTGCCAACTGCCCGTGCGCATCACGCACGGCTTTTCCGGGACCATTTCCCGGAGGCCGCGCGCGTGCCGTTCGCGTCAGGCGTCAAGCTGTCGCGCGTGTCGGCGGCCGCAGCCCCGCAGCTGTGGCTGCAGCAGGCACTGGCTGCCACGCAGGCCCTGTCCAGGCGCAGGCCTCTCCGGAAGCTCACTGCCGCGTTGGGACTGAGACCTTTCGTCTGGGAGCGGTCCGTGTTCCTGAAGGACCTGGAGAGTCGGGTCTCCGCGAACGATCCGGTGGTGGACGCAGATGCGGTACACGGCGATCGCAGTGCCGAGGCTGATGCCGCCCTCTTCTACTGGTGTGAGCATCAGGATCTGGTGGCGCGGGCACGCCAGGTAGCACCGCTTCAGGCGCAGGAGGTAGTCCTGCCTCACGTGAAGGGTGCCGCGGGTGCCTAGCTTCGTCGCCATAGTGGTGCCGGAAAGGCGCAGAGGCGAATTGCCCGAGCTCGCGTCAGGTGCGGAGCGCATGCTCGGCGCGGCCTGGCCGGGGCGCGACGTGCTCCATGCGGAGGAGCACGGAAGGACGGCGTCCGTAAGATTTGCGCGCGTGGCCGGCGACCCCTTCTCGCCAGGCGGTGCCGTTCGTTCGGCGGGTTCGCTGCTGGTAGCCCAGGCCGGATACTACCTGAGCGAAGATGCCTTCCGGGTGAACGCTACCGGCGACGCTGAAACCGGGATCGGATCCCTTGCTGGCGATCTTGCCCGTTATGGCACAGGAGCCCTGTGTCGGGGCGACGGCGTCTTTGCCTTCGCCGCCTGGGATACCGGGGCAGAGCGGTTCGTGGCCGGCGTGGACAAGCTGGGGATGCGCCCGCTCTTCTGGTGTGAGGTTCGAGGCGGGGGCGTTGCAGTGGCATCCGAGATCAAGCTGCTGCTCCCGCTCGTGGGAGACCTTAGGGTGAACTGGGCCGCATGGGAGGATCAGGCGAGGCATGGGTTCCAGATCGGCGAGCATACCCTCGTGCAGGGGATCCACAGGTTCAGGCGTGCCGGGTGCCTCATGTGGCAGGACGGGCGCCTGCAGCACACGGTGCTCGAGCACTTCCTGGAGAACGCGGAAGTTCGCGAGTACCGGGCAGACGCATTTGCAGAGGAGAACAGCGCGGCGTTCGGTGCAAGCATGTCGCGACTGCTTGCCATGCTCGGCGACCTGCCTCCCCTGCTGACTGTGAGCGGTGGCCTGGATTCCCGGCGGCTGCTTGCCGGGTTGCTGTGCGCGGGGCGTGCTCCGGAGCTGCTCACCGTGGAGAATCCCAGGCGTAGCGGGCGGGAAGAGGAGGGCGCCATAACCGAGCAAGTCGCAGCTGCCGCCGGTCTTCCGCTCACCGTGATCCGTCCTGCCAGTCCGGCGGCAGTCGAGTGGGGAGCCGACGCCCGCGACGGATACGCGGACTTCGAGACCGATGAACACGGCATCTATTCGCTCATCGCGGCGGCGACCGGGACTCGGGCGGCAGTCAACTTCGATGGTCTCGCCGGGGATACGCTGCTCAATCCAGCCCAGTTCGTTCGCAGGGAGTACCTGGGCGAGGGCGGCGAGGAACGCTTCCTGGCCGCAATGACTCGCGGTGGGGAGTGGGTGAACCTGCCTCGGGTCGGCAAGTCGTTCCCGGAGCGCCTGCGGGAGGTGTGGCAGTCCATCCGGGAAGCGCCGAACCCTATTACGGTCTTCGCGCTCGATACGCGCGGGCGCAGGGAGCTTTCGCTTGGACCGATGCTGATCCAGGCGCGTGCGTTCGAGAGTGTCTATCCGTTTCTGGATCGCGAGTTCATGCTTTCGGCACTGTCGCTGCCTCCGGAGGCGCGACTTGGCGGACAACTGCAGCGTACTCTCGCGGAACGCACGTGTCCGCGCCTGGCAGGCATTCCCTCCACCCGTGATTCCGGTTTCGAGGCTATACCTGGCCTGGTGAGGCAGATCCCCGGCTGGCGCGCGCGCCGGCCGCGATCGGTGGTGCGCGCTGCCTTGATGGGCGGTTCGAGTGCCGTGAGAATCCCGGCGCAGGAGAAGGCGAAGCTCGCGATCGCGACCGTGCTCGGCGAACGGATAGGTGCGGGCAGCTATGACTGGCAGTGGGGCAAGGCGAACAGGATTCGCAGGATGCGACTCCAGGAGGCACTGCTCTCCGACGGCCTGGAGCGGTACGCAGAGTTCGTTGCGCACAGCATCGAGCTACCGCCGAACTCGGTTATCGTTGAGACCCGTTCGTGAACGTGCGGAGCGTCCTGACGTCGAGCGTGATTCGCTCAGTTGAGCGTGCGGTTCTGGATGCTCAGTCGTTGCGGGCGCCACTGCCGGTCCTGACAGCGAAAGCGTCGGAGCGGGAAGGCTCGCTACGCGTTGTGGCACTCGGCGACATAGCGCTGCTGCCCTCCGGAAAGCCGTCGGATCCGGGGTGGGCTTCCCTGCTTTCTCCACTGTCCCCGCTACTTGGGAGTGCTGACCTGACCGTCGCGAACCTCGAGTCCGTGCTGACCTCCCGTACGACGCCTGCGGGCACCATCGGGAGTTTCCTCAGGGCCGAACCGGATGCGGTGCAGGCGCTCACGCATGCGGGTGTGGACGTGGTTACCTGTGCGAACAACCACAGTTTGGACTTCGGTCCCGAAGGACTCTGCGACTCCGTGGCGACGCTACGTGATGCGGGAATCGAGAGTTGCGGCCTGGAGTTCGATTCGAACGTATCGCGCCCGGTGGTGCTCCAGCGAAATGGAGCAACCATCGCGTTGCTTGGATTCTGCGACGACTACTTCGTGTCTCCGGACGCGGGCGGCGCACCGAGGCCGGCGGAGATGCGAGATGATGCGGTGCGTGAGGCAGTAGCCGCAGCCAGAACGCAGGCCGACGTGGTGATCGTCAACCTGCACTGGGGCTACGAGTGGGCGCTTCATCCCATGAGGACGCAGAGAGATCGTGCTCGCGCCGTGGCGGATGCCGGCGCTGCGATTGTCCTGTGTCATCATGCGCACGTTCCGATGGCGTTGGAGCTCCACCGTGATTCAGTGATTGCGCATGGCCTGGGCAACTGCGCCTTCCCGTGGCGAAGCACGGTTGCACACCCCTGGCGCAACGCTTCGTACGCCGTTGCCATCGAGCTCGATGGTGGCCGGGTTCTTCGCGCCTCGGCCATTCCGATTCACATTCGCAGCGATAACAGGGTTGCCATTTCGGATGGAAGGAGCGCCAGGGCGATGCTCGGTGGCCTGCATCGCCTCGCGTTGCGGTTGCAGGACGACGATTGGCTCCACGACGTGGAGCGGTCACGCATGGCGCGACAAATTGCCGCGGCCGCGAGTTCACTGGCCAGCGCGCTGGACCGGCCCGACCGTTCGTTTCTCGAGCGCTGCGCCTGGCTCCGCTCCCCTCGACAGGAGCGGCTTCGCAGGTACGCTCGTGCTCAGGGCGACGGAACGCTTTCAGTCGCCGATATTCTCGACCGCCTGGCGTCGTTGGAGTTGTCCGAAGCGGAGCTGAGAAGTGAAGCTCGTGCACTCGAACATCCCGAGATGACGCGATCGGTTTCCCGCCTCGCGGGAAGAGCGCCGGCGCGTGTCCCATACCTGGAGCGTATCCCCTGATGTCCGGTGCACCAGTTGCCGAGGTAGAGCGCGAACCCGGGACGGGTACGGCGCCGGCGGGGCAGGCCGGAGCCGTACCTCCGGCTCAGGCAGGGCGGAGGAGCGGATCGGACGATCCGCCCGTGTCGTGGAACGCGATGTCGAGCACTCTGCTCTTCGTCGTCTCGGTAATCTCCACGTTCTTCCTTTCTCCGTACCTGATCGGGACGCTCGGTGATGCGCGTTACGGGACATGGACCCTGATCGCGCAGATGACCGGGTACTATGCGCTCCTCGACTTCGGAACTCGCGGGGCGGTCGGCTACTTCGTGGCTTCGCTCGGAGCGAAGGGCCAGCGTGAAGAGCTGTCCAATGTCGTATCCACAGCCTTCTTCACCCTGCTCGGCATTGGCGCGACGGTGGCGCTGATCGGCGGAACACTGGCCTTCTATCTGCCCGGCCTGTTCGATGTTCCGGCGCAGATAGAGCGGGAGAGTCGTCATGCGATGCTGGTGCTCGTCATGACGATCTCCCTCACCCTGCCACTGGACGTATGGGCCGCTACCGTCAACGGGTGCCGGCGCGCGTACCTGGTCACGCTCACCGAGACGGTGATGCGGGTGCTGACGAGTATCGCCATTGCGACTGTCCTCTTCGCGGGCGGAGGGCTGGTGGCGATAGCGCTGACTCAGCTGACGGGGAAGGCTGTCGTCTGGCTCGTTGCATTCCGAGCCACGCGCCGCCTGCTCCCGGATCTTCGCGTGAGACCCACGTCGTGGAACAGGGCGAGCCTCAGGCGCATTGCCGGGTATGGCGGCGGCAACTTCATCATCAACATCAGCTTGATGGTGATAAATCGCATGGACCTCCTGGTCGTGGGTGCTGTCCTGGGGGTGCGACACGTGACGTTCTACACCATCGGGCAGATGCTCGTGACGTATGCATCCGGCGCGGTATCGAACATCACGCGCGCGTTCACGATGCACTTCGCGCATCTACACTCCTCGGGCGACCACGAGCGACTGCGCAAGCTGTACCTGGATGGAGTCAGGCATTCTGCCTCCCTCGCAATTCCGCTCACTGTTTACCTGCTCGCGTTCGGAACGCCCTTCATTCGCCTGTGGCTCGGGCCGGAGTACGTGACCGGCGACTGGCGGATGCGAAGCGACGTAATACTTGCGATCCTGATAGTCGGGAAGCTGCCACGGTTCGTGCAGAGCATCAGCTGGCAGCTGCTGTTCGGTGCGCACAAGGTTGCGTTTCTCACCAAGCTGCAGGTTGGTGAAGCGATTGCCAACGCGGTGCTCAGCCTCAGCCTCGTGCACCTTCTCGGAATGCCGGGAGTCGCGCTTGGAACCTTCATACCGGTGCTGATCAGCAATTTCCTGTTCCTGCCGCCCTATGTACTGCGAGAGTTTGGCTTCACATTCCGGGAGTACATCACCCGGGGACTCGGGCGTCCGATCCTGGTTGGACTCGTGCTGGCCGCGCTATCGCTGATGCTGGTCGTCTCCTCGCCACCAGCCACCTGGACGAGCTTTTTCATGAAGGCCGCAATTGCCGGAGGAGCAGGGTTGATTCTCACTGGTCGCTTCGTCCTCACCGCGGGCGAACGTGCGCTCGTGGTTGGCGGTCTGTCTCGCCGCCTGCGGGGCGCCCATGACTGAGACCCTGATAGATGCCCGGTCCAGGGGCTATGCACAGGCCGATGCCTCTCGCGGCGTGAGGCGCATCCTGCTGATCACCACCACCTTTCCACCGCATACGAAGGTCGGGGCCATTAGGGCCGAGCGTCTGGCAAGAACCTTCAGCGCGGCCGGACACGAGGTGACGGTTCTCACTGTCGGCCTGCCTGATGAAGCAGTCTTCGAGTGCGGTTCCGACTCTGGCGCGCGCGAGGTGGTCGCGCTCGACGTCGGAGATCGTCTCGCCTCCCGGGTGGCTCTACTCATGGAGAGGATGAGGCCGGCCGCCCGGAGAGCCGGCGTGCAGAAGGCCGCGACAAGTAGCGGATCTGCGCTGCCGGTTCGTGAACGAGGTGTCATCCGGCGGTTCACCATAGGGCTTCTCAGTATGCCGGACTCCGAGAGTCACTTCATCCGGCCGGCCGTGAATGCCATGCGCCGCCGGGAAAAGGGAGCCTTCGACATCGTCTACTCCACGGCCCCACCCTTCTCGGCCCACGTGGCCGCCACGCGAATCGCGTCTGCGCTCGACGCACGGCTCATTCTCGAATTCAGGGATCCGTGGAACCACCCGCATGCAAGGCGAGGCGTGAGGGAGTTCGCGCTCACACGCTGGCTGGACGACAGGCTCGAACGCCGCTGCGTGAAGGCGGCGGACAGCATAGTCACCGTGAGCGCCGGAGCCGCAGAGCTGATCCGGCAAATTCCCTCGGCACCGGACATCCACGTGATCCTGAATGGAGTCCCGTCGGAACTGCTGGACTCACCTCCGATTCGTCGAGAGGGGCCGCTTCGCATCATATACGCGGGTTCCCTGTACCTGGGACGCGATCCCAGAAAATTCCTGGACGCGCTGGCGCTTGCCGTGCAGCGCAATGGATGGAGTCCGGACGATCTTCGCCTGGAGTTTCTCGGAGAGTGCCGGCGGTTTCGCAATCACTCCATCGAGGACTACGTCAGGCAGCTCGGCCTGGCTGCCCATACCACCTTTGTGGATCGCGTGCCTCACGCCGAAGCGGCGCGCCGCATTGCCACGGCCGACATCACGCTGCTCCTGGCGCAGCAACAGCCGATCCAGATCCCGAACAAGCTGTATGATTACCTGGCCATGCGCACGCCGATCATTGCCTACGCAGACACCGATGGCGAGACTGCACGGATGCTCCATGAGGTCGGGGGACACCTGGTGCTCGACGGCGCAGATCAGGAGCGCGATGCAGGCTTGATCGAACGACTGCTGCTCGACCGCATCTCCGATAGACAATCTCCGGTGGGAGACCTGGCCGTCCTCGACCGCTGGCGCGCGGATCGCCAGATGCAGCAACTGCTGGAGGCGCTGGAGCTGTGACCGCTGCCGCACCTGACGGTCGCCCGATCCGCGTCCTGCTCGTAGGTCCATCCCTCGCGTATCTCGGCGGACAGGCCATCCAGGCGGGAAGACTGCTCCGCCGCCTTTCCCACGATCCCGCGCTGGAGCCGGCATTCCTGCCCGTGAATCCGCAGCTGCCCGGCATCGGGGCCGCACTGCAGCGCGTGAAGTACGTTCGCACCGTCGTGACTTCCATCGCGTACGCCTTTTCGCTCCTCAGGAGCGTGAGGCACGCGGACGTGGTCCACGCATTCTCCGCGAGCTACTGGTCGTTCCTGCTCGCCCCCGTGCCCGCAATGCTGGTCGCGCGCCTCTTCGGCAGGAGGGTGCTGCTCAACTACCGCAGCGGAGAGGCAGACGACCACCTGGCCAACTGGCCTGGCGCCGTGCGACTCGTACGCCTGGCTCACGAAGTAGTCGTGCCGAGCGGCTACCTCGTGGACGTGTTCGGAAAGTATGGAGTTCGCGCGCGGTCCATCTTCAACTTCGTGGAGGTGGACAGCCTCAGGTATCGCGAGCGGGGGCCCGTTGCGCCGCGCTTCCTGAGCAATCGCAACTTCGAGGCGCACTACAACGTCGGCTGCGTGCTTCGGGCATTCGCGCGCATACAGCAGCGATATCCCGAGGCCTCGCTGGTGGTAGCCGGTGACGGCCCGCAGCGCGATGAACTGCACGCACTTGCCGCCTCGCTGGGCCTGAACAACGTAAGCTTCCTGGGACCCGTTCGCCCGGACGACATGCCTGCGCTGTATGATGCCGCCGACATATACCTCAATTCGCCGAGCGTGGACAACATGCCCAACTCCATCATCGAGGCATTCGGCTCGGGGCTGCCGGTGGTGACCACGAATGCCGGCGGAATACCGTACATCGTGCGACACGACGAGAACGGCCTCATGGTGCCGGTGGATGACCACGAAGGTCTCGCTCGTGAGGCATGCCGGCTGCTGCAGGACGCCGGGCTTGCACGGCGCCTCTCGCGCGATTCCCGCGCGGAGTGCCTGGCTCGCTACAGCTGGCAGGCGGTAGGAGCTGAGTGGCGCAGGTGCTACCAGCAGCTCGCGGCGCTGCCGTCGCCAGGCGCGAGCGGCGCGGCCGGGGCGGGGGACGTGGCAGCCCAGTCTTCGCAGCGGTGATCGCTCGCTACCTCAACGCTCTTCGCGGGCGTTCGCCGGCGGAGTTGCGCGATCGCGCGGCGCAGAACATCTCGATCCTGCTCGAGCGCGGGGGCATGCTAATGAAGCCGCCCGCAGTTCAGCAGGCAGGGCCGGTCCGCCTCACGAGTTCGGTCGGGTCTGACTCCCACGCAGCAGACTTCCGCGACAGGTGGCCTGCCGAGGCGGACGCCATACTGGCGTACGCCGATCGAGTCATGGCCGGCCGGTTCGACCTGCTCGGATACTCCGGCATCGAGTGGGGCACCAGCCCTGACTGGCAGCTCGACCCTGTTTCGGGCAGGCGCGCGCCCATGAAGCACTGGAGTCGCGTTCCCTATCTGGACATCCGGGCGGTGGGCGACCATAAGGTGACGTGGGAGCTCAACAGGCATCAGTGGATGGTCACGCTCGCACAGGCCTGGCGCCTCACGGGAAAGGATGCCTATGCGAAGCATGCCGGCGCCCTGCTCCACGACTGGATCGAGCGAAATCCGCCCAAGCGCGGCATCAACTGGGCGAGCAGCCTGGAACTCGCATTCCGCTCCGTATCCTGGTGCTGGACCCTCCAGCTCCTGAACGGCGCGCCGGCGCCTGACGACGACCTTCGCAGGCGAATGCTCGCGTCGCTCCACCTGCAGGGCAGGCACGTGGAGCGGTACCTCTCCACCTGGTTCAGCCCCAACACTCACCTCACCGGGGAGGCGCTGGGCCTGCTGTACCTAGGCAGCGCACTGCCCACGCTCCCGCGCGCGGAGCACTGGCGCGAGTTCGGCTGGCGCATCCTGCTCGAGGAGTCGCGTCGCCAGATTCGCGATGACGGCGTGTACTTCGAGCAGACCACCTGGTACCAGGGCTACACGGTGGATTTCTACCTGCACGCCATTCGGCTCCGCCGTGCAGCCGGCGGCGAGGTGCCTGACGAGCTCGTGCAGCGGGTCCGGAAGGCGGCCGAGGTTCTGGCAGCCGTCGTGAGGCCCGACGGGTCCATTCCGCTCTTCGGCGATGACGACGGCGGCCGGCTGCTCCCCCTGAGGCCGCACGCGCGGGATGATTTCAGGGACACGCTCGCACTGGCCGCGCTGGTGCTCAACGATCCAGCGTTCCTGCCGGCTGACCCGGCCCCGCGTGCCGCGCTGGCCTGGATCGCATCGCCGGAGGAACTCGAGACTCTGGATCGCGCGCACGCCTGCGCAGAACCGCCGGCGGCTATGGCGTTCCCCGACGGCGGCATGTACGTGATCCGCGATCGCCAGAGCCACGTCGTCCTGGATGCAGGGCCCCACGGCGCGCTCTCCGGCGCGCACTCCCACGCGGATGCGCTGTCCATCACACTTGCTCTGGACGGACGCGTCGCACTCTCGGACCCCGGCACCTACACATACCTCGGCGAGGAGCGCGATAGCTTTCGCGGAACGGCGGCGCACAACACGGTGGAAGTGGACGGGCAGATGTCCTCGGAGCCGGGTGGACCCTTCCGCTGGGAGACCTTTGCGCGCTCCGAGGTGTTGCGCTGGTACGACGGTTTGGGCTTCGTTCTGTGGGAGGCCGTCCACGATGGCTACAGGCGTCTGCCGGACCCCGTGCTGCACCGCCGAGTGGTCCTCTGGCTTGCGGACCGCTACGGTCTGGTCTGCGACATCATTGAAGGGGCGGCAGGGTCGAGTCACACCGCTGTCGCCCGCTGGCACGGGGCACCCGGGGCCACGGCCAGGCTCGAGACCGGCCAGAGCTGCCTTATCGCGGACGATTCGGGCCCGCTGCTGCGGATCGTGAGCGACCGGGACGTAAAGCTTCAGGATGGGTGGAGCTCCAGCATGTACGGCCGGAGGCAGCGATCTCCGGTGGCCTCCATCGCGTGGGCGATCGAGCGGGGCGATGCGATCGTGACCGCGCTGGTGCCGGCAGCGTCCCAGGTTGGGCCCGCTTCCTGCCAAGTCATTGCGGGCGAAGGCGGTCACGCGTGGAGGCTGGACACACAGGAGTGGTCCGATACCTGGCTGGTGCGTACTGGCACGACTCTCCGCGCAGCCGGAGTGGAAGCCACGACTGACCTGGTGTGGCTGCGTCGGGAAGGGCGTGGCGGGGCCGGACGCGCCGTGGAGGTCATCGCGTCGGGCCATGGTGTGGTTCGAGTTGACGATATTGAGGTCCTCACCGTTCGCGGCGGCTGTGCACGTGCCAGGCGTAGCGAGAACGGGGAGTGGACGTTCGAGGAGATCTGATTCGGGATGTGCGGTATCTGTGGAGTGGTTCATCCGGCTGGCTCGGGGCGGCGCGTTGACGCGGACGCGCTCGAGCGCATGCGTGATACCCTGTTCCACCGCGGGCCGGATGGCGCGGGTACGCATCTGGACGAGCTGGTGGGACTTGGCCACCGCCGTCTCAGCATCGTTGACGTGGCGCACGGCGCTCAGCCCATGTACTCGGCCGATCGCCGGTACGTGCTCGTGTACAACGGCGAGATCTACAATCACCCGGATCTGATGGCGCGGCTCCAGTCGTCGGGCGTGAAGTACTCCACGCACTGCGACACCGAAACCGTGCTGCACCTTTTCGAGCGAGACAGGGCGAGTTCGATCCCGCAGCTGCGCGGCATGTTCGCCATCGGCCTCTGGGACGCACAGCAGCGTGAGCTGGTGCTGGCTCGCGACCGATTCGGCGTGAAGCCCGTGTACTACGTGCACGGAAGCGATGGCTCACTCTGGTTCGCCTCCGAGATCAAGGCTCTCCTGGCTGCCGGCGCAGTGAAAGCCCGCCTGAATCGCAACGCCCTGCCCGATTACCTGGCCAACCACGCGCCTTCGGGCAACGAGACCCTTTTCGAAGGAGTGATGCGCCTTCCGCCCGGTCACACGCTCACGTGGCGCGACGGACAGGTGACCATCGAGCGCTACTGGGAGCTGCCGGCCGGTGAGCAGTCGCACGACGGGCGCAGCGACGCGGACCTCGTGGACGAGTACCGCGAGCGCTTCCGCGAAGCCGTGCGCATGCGCCTCATGGCGGACGTGCCGCTCGGCATGTTCCTGTCCGGCGGCATAGACTCGGCCGCGATTACGGCGATGATGGCGTCGCTTGTGGACGAGCCGATCCGCACGTTCAGCGTTGCCTTCGCGGAGCGTGAGGCGAATGAACTGCACTACGCGAGGCTGGTGGCCGACAGGTACCGCACGGATCATCGCGAGATCGTGGTAAAGCCGCGCGACTTCTGGGACGCTGTTCCCCGACTCGTGTGGCACGAGGACGAGCCCATGGCTCACCCCTCCAGCGTTGCGCTGAACTTCGTGTCGCGCCTGGCTGCTGCGCACGTGAAGGTGGTGCTCACGGGGGAGGGGAGCGACGAGACGCTCGCAGGATACAACCGTTATCGCGTTACGCTCGCGAACCTCGCGCTGGGAAGCGCGTGGGAAGCAGTCGCTCCGAGGGCGATTCGTTCCGCCGTGCGCGAGCGCGTGCTGAAGCTCGCTCCTGCGGGGGCGGCAGGACGTCGCCTGAGGCGCACCTTCCTGGCGATGCCCGCGGACCTGGACGCACTGTACTTCGACAACTTCGCGGTGTTCGGCCGCGGTTGGCAGTCGCGGCTACTCGCTCCGGACCTTCGCGAAGAGCTGGCGTCCATCAACCCGTACGCGGCGTTCCACGAGGGAATTCGCCGCGCGGGCGATGCGCCCATGCTGGCGAAGCTGCTTCACGCGGACATCGCGACGTACCTGCACGAACTGCTGATGAAGCAGGACCAGATGAGCATGGCCGCGTCCATCGAGAGCAGGGTTCCGTTCCTGGACCATCCGCTGGCCGAGTTTGCGGCGGGGCTGCCGCAGCGCCTGCGCCTGCGAGGTGCGACTACGAAGGTCGTGCTGCGCAGGGCGATGAAGGATCTGCTTCCGCCCGAGATCCTGTCTCGCCGGAAGATGGGATTCCCGGTGCCGGTGGGTGCGTGGCTGCGGGGACCATACCGCCACATGCTCGACGAGTACGTGACCGGCAACCGCGCGCTGGAACGTGGAATGTTCGACGCGGCCGTGGTGCGCTCCATGGTTCAGAGCCACGTGAGCGGCGAGGCGGATCACTCCGAGAGGCTGTGGTCCCTGATCAACCTGGAGATCTGGCAACGCATCTTCCTCGAGGGTGAGGAGCCGGCGCAGGTGCCTGCGATCGAGTTCGGCAGCAGCCAGACGAAGATGCTGGCAGGTGCCGCCTGATGAGGATCCTCTGGCTGAAGACCGAGCTCCTTCACCCGGTGGACAAGGGCGGAAAGATTCGCACCTACGCCATGCTCAGGGAGCTGGCGAAGGCGCACGATGTCACGTACCTCACGCTGGACGACGGTGGTGCCGCGCCTGACGCCGCAGAGCGTGCGGGCGAGTACTGCACGCGCCTGGAGCGCGTTCCGTTCTCGCCAACCAGGAAGGGTTCGCCGGGCTTCTTTGCCGACCTCGCAGGGAACCTCTTCTCCAGCCTGCCTTACGCGCTCTCCCGCTATCGTTCCAGGGAGTTCGAGGGGCGGGTGGCGGAACTTGCGGCGTCCGGAGACTTCGATGTGGTCGTCTGCGATTTTCTCACGCCGGCCGTGAACCTTCCGCACGACCTGCCCATTCCCACCGTGCTGTTCCAGCACAACGTGGAGGCGGAGATCTGGCGACGGCACGTGGAAGTTAGGCGCGATCCGGTGTCTCGCGCGTACTTTTCCGAGCAGTACAGGCGAATGAAGAGATTCGAGGCCGCGGCGTGCAGGCGTTTCGATCTCGTGATCGCGGTATCCGAGGAGGATGCCCGTCACTTCGAGCGCGAGTACGGCGTTGCTCCAGTGGCGGATGTTCCGACGGGCGTGGACGTGGAGTTCTTCACGCCCGCCTCAGGCGTGGAGAAGCGGCCTGGCAACCTTGTCTTCACGGGCTCCATGGACTGGATGCCGAACGAGGACGGTATTCGCTGGTTTGCAGAAGAGATCTTTCCGCGCGTCCGTCGGTCGGTGCCGGAGGCTTCGCTTACCGTGGTGGGCCGCAACCCTCCTGCGGGGATCAGTGCCCTTGCGGATCGCGATGCGAACGTCGAGGTGACCGGTCGGGTGCCTGACGTGCGCCCGTACCTGGAGCAAGGCGCCGTGTTCATAGTGCCGCTGAGGGTGGGAGGCGGGACCCGTCTCAAGATCTACGAAGGCATGTCCATGGGGCTGCCGGTGGTGTCCACGGCGATCGGCGCAGAGGGCCTGCCGCTCACGGACGGCGAACACCTGCTCATAGCCGACGAACCCGAAAGCTTCGCCGCCGCCTGTGTGCAGCTGCTCACCCGGCCGCACGAGGCACGGGAGCTGGGCGAGCGCGGTGCCCGTTATGTTCGCGAGCGCTTCGGCTGGAAGTCCGTAGCTGCCCGTTTTGCAGAGTTGTGTGAATCCGTGCGGCCCGACGTGCCTGCGATGGCCGCTTCCGCTTCATCGAACCACTCCAGCGACAGAGAATGAGCAAGGTTAGCGTCTTCGGTCTTGGATACGTGGGCTGTGTTTCCGCTGCCTGCTTCGCGAAGGAAGGCCACTCGGTGATCGGAGTGGACGTGAGCTCCACAAAGGTGGAGCTCGTCAATTCCGGCAAGGCCACCATTGTGGAGGAAGGCATTGGAGAGCTGGTGGAGAAGATGGTTTCCGCCGGCCGCCTCAGTGCCACCACGGACTCCGCCGAGGCGGTGCGGAACTCGGAGATATCCCTCATTGCCGTGGGTACGCCGAGTCGGAGCAACGGCAGCCTGGACCTCTCCTACATCGAGCGTGTGTGCACGCAGATCGGTGAGGCTCTGCGGGACAAGCAGGAGCCGCACATCGTCGTGATTCGTAGTACGGTGCTGCCGGGAACGGTGCACGACGTAGTGGTACCCGCACTGGAGCGCGCGTCAGGAAAGCAGGCTGGGGAAGGGTTCCATGCGGTGTCCAACCCGGAGTTCCTGCGCGAGGGGTCGAGCATAAAGGACTTCTACGATCCGCCGTTCACGCTGATCGGCGCTGACTCCCCGGAGGCGGCGGAGAAGGTGGCGTCGCTGTACGCCGGCATCGAGGCGCCGGTGCACATCGTGAGCACTCGTGTGGCCGAGATGGTGAAGTACGCCTGTAACGCATTCCACGGATTGAAGGTGGGCTTCGCGAACGAGATCGGTAACATCGCGAAGGCGCTCGACGTGGACAGCCACGAGGTGATGCGGCTGGTATGCGAGGATCGCAAGCTGAACATCTCGCCGGCGTACCTGAAGCCGGGCTTCGCGTTCGGCGGATCGTGTCTTCCGAAGGACCTGCGGGCGGTGACGTATCGCGCGAAGGAGCTGGACGTGGAGACGCCGATCCTGAGCGCCACGCTGGAGAGCAATCGCAAGCAGATCGAGCGTGCCTACCACATGGTGATGGCCACGGGAAATCGTCGTGTGGGCGTGCTGGGAATGGCGTTCAAGGCTGGAACGGACGACCTTCGGGAGTCACCGATGGTGGCGCTGATCGAGATGCTGATCGGGAAGGGGATGGAGCTCTCGATCTACGATGGTCACGTGTCGCGTGCGAGGCTGATGGGTTCCAACCGCGAATTCATCGAGCGTGAGATTCCGCATATCTGGACGCTGATGAAGTCCAGCGTGGACGAGGTGCTGGGGGCGAGCGATACGCTGGTGATCGGGAACGCGTCGGGAGAGTTCCGCGCGCTGGGAGATCGTCTCGACGGGCAGCACGCGGTGGTGGACCTGGCGCGGATATTCGCGACAGGCGTGGAGGTGCCGGAGAGGTACGAGGGGATCAGCTGGTAGCGGTCTCCCGGCGAGTGAGTTCCTCGCTCATTCGCCGGGCCGACGACGACGCAGGCCTGCCCCTCCGATGCCCAGGAGGCCGGTACCGAGAAGCAGCACGGTTGCCGGCTCGGGAACGATGCTGACGTTCGCGGTATACTCGTAGGCAGCTTCGTCGTAAGTCGTGAGGTAGAACGGAATGCTGCTGAAGACGACCATGTCGTAGTCCGCATGGCCCGGAGTTTCGGGGAGACCGAAGCTGACATGGTCGCTGCACCCGTAGCCGCCTCCGTACGACACGAAGCCTTCTTCGCGCGGTGACATGGCCCGGCAGAAGCGCTTGCTCTTCCCTCCATCAACCGTGGTCTCCACTTCCACCCAGAGGGTGAACATCACCGACTTGGTGGCCGGAGTCAGCAGTGGGCTGAACTGACCGGAACCGCCGAAGGTGGTGGTAAGTGTTCCGAGCGAAACCGGCTGGAGCTTGTTGCTCGCCGTCACTGTGGACGAGACGCCGGTGTAGGTCAGCGTCATGGTTGCTCCGTCACGCGCCAGGGTGACGGAATTTCCGCTCGTTATGCAGGAGTCAATGAATCGCGTGGACGTCGTGCACGTGAAGAATCCTGACGTCGAAAAGTCGAACGTGTAACCGAGTTCGCCGTGCGGAAGGAACACCCACTCTGCACGTGCGTCGTCCGGGAAGGCCGTCAGCATTGCCGCGGCTGCCAGTACCACGAAGGGCGTGCGCATGAGTCCACCTGTATGAGAGGGCCGGGAATGCCGGTTCCCGTTCGTCCGGGGCCCGTTCTGCCATCCTACGGCTAACGATCAGGGGGCGCAAGCAAGTGCGATCCCGCGAGGCTTCGCAGGAAACCCGCACGCCCGGAGATCCTCACACGGAGAAATCGACCTGCGGACGATCTTCGAGCACGTACATCAGGAATTCGGTCTGCCGCGCCAGCAGCAGGCTGTCATGCAGGCGACGCAGCGACCGATCGTGCAGGCGACGGCGCAGCTCCAGGTCTATGACCCATTGCAAGCCGGTTCTCACGAGAAACGGCTTCAGGTTCAGCCCTCGTGCCTGGGCGTCATAGCCCTCCAGGAGGGTGCGGACTGCTCGGATGAGCGACTGGCGACGCAGCCCTGACACGGGGCCGGGCATGGTGAAATCCACGAGGGAGAGGATCAGCTGAGCCAGGTCCATCTCCGGGGGCCCAGGTCGAACCGAATCCAGATCCAGCAACCCGGGTCGTTCGCCGCACAGGACATTGTGCAGGCCGAGATCGTTGTGGGCCAGCACGGTGTCGAGGTCGCTCGGCGACGCGCTCTCCAGCTCGGCCAGATAGGCCGCCGCCGCCTGATGGAGCCTGGGTCGCTCGCGCACGGCAAAGTGCTCCAGCCTGGACGCGTAGCTCGAGAGCGCGATTCGCTGGGTGAAGCGGGTCGCTTCCAGATCTGGCGACACGGGCAGGCGATGGAAGTCGCTGAGCGCCCGGCCAATGGAATGAAGGTCGGACGTGAGGCTGGTGCGTCCCGTAACGCCCAGTCGCGGTGCCAGTCGGTACTTGCGCAGGAACGGTGTGCCGGGCACCGCTGAAGTGGCCAGTATCAGGTGCTCCGAGTCGAAGTAGAGAGGCCTGGGCAGCTCGAACGTTGAGGGTGCAGCCTGACTCAGATGCTGGAGCGTCCGATGCTCTCGCGTGAGGCTGGCGCGCGTTGACTCGAGGGTCGAGCCGTACTGAGGCTGCGGACGCTTGAACTTGATGAAGTAATCGAGCGCCGGGTCGGCGAACCTCACTGCGACTATCGTAGATCCCGACTTGCCGAACGACGTGGATCTGTACGGGAGCTGTGTCCCCAGTACCGTGCGATTGATGTGATCCACGACATCGGCTGCCGACGGCGTGTCGGGTACGGAAGCGAGCGTGTGCGTCATCGCAGCGGATGGCCGCAATGCCGAATCGTTCGACGGCCTGGGGCGAAACCCTGTCGTGCCTGACGGCCACTCCGGGAGGGACTGAACATCGAGGGGGCGCAGGTCATCTACGAGGAGTGGCTGGTACCCGCGGCGTGTGCAGCGACCCGCCTGCTCGCCACCCTGGACAGCAGGCCGTCGTAGAGCGACTCCAGCTGATTCATGACACTGGACTCCGTGTGCTGGCTCATGACGGCCTGAAGCCCGGCCGATCCCAGGGTCAATCGCGATTCAGCAGATGACGCGAGCTCCACGATCGCGGCTTCGAGCTCCGCCTGTGCGTTGGGCCGAACGAGTATTCCGGTCGTTCCGGTCTTTACGATGTCCACGCAGCCACCGACCGCGGTTGAGATGACCGGCAGGCCGCAGGCCATCGCTTCCAGAAGAGTGTTTGGCATACCTTCTGAGGCGGAAGTCAGGATGGCGATGTCGGCACCCTGATAGTAGCACGCCGCACCATGCAACTCGCCCGCGAAGGTCACGCGATCCTGTACTCCAAGTGCGGCCGCCTGACTTTCGAGCGACTGGCGGAGCGGGCCATCCCCAATCAGTACCAGTTGCAGCGGTAGAGACTCGCGCGCAACGGCAGCGAACGCGCGAAGCAGCAAGGCATGGTTCTTCACCGGTACGAGCCTCGCCACGCACATGATCACCACCGCCTCGTCCGGCACCCCGAGCTGCGATCGAATGGACTTGCGGTTCTCATCGACTCGCGGAACGAGAAGTGACTCGTCGATCAGGTTCGGGATGTAATGAACCCTCTCGGACGGAACTCGCTCGTCCCCGACAAGCATGTTCGCCACGGATGGGGCGTTGGCCACCGTGGCGGTGGACATGGCGTACGAAAGGCGGTTGAGCACGCGGTGCACGCGTCTCGGCGTGGCCTTCCACCATCGCCGGCTGCTGATCACTACCGGAGTTCGCGCAATCCGGGCCGAAGGAACACCTATGATGTTCGCAAACACATCGTGCGTATGTACGACTTGCGCATCGTGCTCCCGAATGATGGACGAGATGTGCCGCGACGTTCGCAAGATGTCCGGATGAGCGAGGCTCCGTGACTGAACCCTCTCGAGCCGAACACCGGATTGCGCAAACCGGTCAACGAGAGTACCCGGTGAGCCAATCAGAATCTGCGTGACATCGTGCCCACGACGCACGAGCGCCGTGGCAGAGCGCAGAGTGTTAAGCTCCGTGCCTCCGATGTTGGAACTTCCGAGGACGAAGACAATTCTCATCCGGATGATGCAATAGTTGGGAGAGTGGGTGCGACAGCCGGACTGCCGGCCGCCTGGCTCCTGACAGGCCGTTATCCGTTTGACGATCGGGGGAGGGTTCCCAGTCACGATGAAATCCGATCAGGCCGCCTGCAAGGTAATCTCGGGCAGAGTGAGGGTTCGCGCGACAGGCCAACTATTCCAGATGCTCCTCGATCCGGAAGTCCCCCCACAGATGCGGTGATCGCCCCTCTCTTGCACAGGGAGATGGCCTTCACACTTCAGCCATTTCCCGAGATCTATGTGCGGTGTAGCAGGATACTTCGGACCGTTTCAGCCCGCAGCGTTGGACGGTGTTTCCAGAATGCTCGACGACATGCTGCGACGCGGACCCGACAGCGGAGGTATTCACACGTCGGAATGGGCCATACTCGGCCACCGCAGGCTTGCAGTCCTGGACAGGACGCCGGCGGGAAGGCAACCCATGACGCTCGAGGATGGCACCGCTATCACCTTCAACGGGGCCATCTACAACTTCCGTGAACTCCGTCGTGAACTGGAGCGTGACGGGCATCACTTCCGCTCCTCCTCGGACACGGAGGTGCTGCTGAGAGGATATCGAAGCTGGGGCATCAACGACCTGGTACCGCGGTTGCGCGGCATGTTCGCGTTCGCCATCTGGGATGAGCCCGCGCGCCGCGGTTTCCTGGTGAGAGATCGTCTGGGTGTAAAGCCGCTGTGCTTTTCGGTGGTCGGACAGTCCCTGATGTTCGCGTCTACCGCAGAGGCTCTTCGACTCGCGGGAGCATCCGGCGAGATGGACATGTCCGCAGTGGCGGATTTCCTGGCGCACGGGTACATAGCAGAGGAGCATTCGCTCTTTCGGGGCATCAGAAAGCTCGCACCGGCCACGATCGCGGAATGGTCACCGGAGCATGGACTCCGATCGCGGACTTACTGGCAGATCCCGACGCCAAACGAGACGCTGGATGTCGGGTTTGCGGAAGCCACCGAACGCGTGGAGCAGCTCCTGCTGGACGCCACGCGCGTTCGACTGCACGCCGACGTCCCGGTTGGTGCGCTCCTGAGTGGTGGCGTTGATTCCGCACTGGTGTCGTGGGCAGCTCTCGCCGGCGGTGCCTCACTCCGCACGTTCACCGTGTCCGTTCCGGGGGACCGGACTGACGAGTCGGAAGACGCGCAGCTTACCGCGCGCGAGCTGGGTTTGGAGCTCACAGTGCTCCCGATAGAGCGTCCGAACGCGGACGTGATCGGTGAGCTGAACACGGCGTTCGGCGAGCCGTTCGCCATCGAGTCCGCCCTGGGGATGCTCCGCATTGCTCGGGCTGTGGACGACACGGGCACTCGCGTGCTTCTCACGGGTGACGGAGGAGACGACGTATTCCTCGGTTATCCGCGACATCGGCATCTGCTGGCCGCTCAACGACTCAGGGGCCTGATCCCTCGGTTCGGCAGGAGGTTGCTCGAGCGTACGGAGCACTGGGTGCCGGGTCCCTCGATAGTCCGGCGTCCCAAGCGCCTGCTCGACTACGCGGTAGGCGGGCTTCCGGCGTTTCTGAACGCCGGGTTCGGCCTGAGGGATTATCACTCCAGGCAGCTGCTTGGCGAGCGGTTCGACGAGAGCACGCCGTTCCTCACGCGCGCGATGCAGGTACCGAACTCGGATGCGATACTGGAGGGCTACCTGAAGCTGGACTATCGCTCGCAGTTCGTTTCGGAGTACCTGCAGAAGGTTGATGGCAGCACGATGCACTATGGAATCGAGGCGCGCGCTCCTTTCCTCGATCAGGAAGTGTGGACCTACGGCGCCCGGCTCCCCTTTGACATTCGGCTCAATCGCGGCGTTCTAAAGGCAGTTCTGCGGGACATAGCGAGGCGACGCATCAGCAATCGCGTTGCGTTCGGCCGCAAACGCGGGTTCAGGCTGCCCGTGCAGCGATGGGTGATTTCCGAGTGGCTGCCATTCGTCAGGGACAACCTCGCAGACGGCGTGCTCGTGCGCGAGGGGATCGTGCGGCAGGACGCTGTCAGTCGTCTCCTGAGCGAACCCGGCGAGTCGGACGGGCATGTCATCTGGAACCTGATCGTGCTGGAGACCTGGCTGGCTCAACGTGGACTCTGACGGTGGAGGAAACACGAGAGGCGGGGGTGAGATCACTCACCCCCGCCTCTCGTGTTTCGGGCAGAACCTGCCTTACCGCCTGACTACGCCCTGGACTGCACGGTTCACAGCCTCGGCATCCGCTCCTGCCTGGGAGCCCCCTGTGCGCAGGTAGCTGGAGCTGGAGAGCCGGTAGTCGTCCGCCGACGGGTTGATGAAACCGAGTGCACCGACAGATGACACGACAGAGTTGCCGTCAGGGTAGGTTCCTGCGCGAACGCTGCCGATCATCACGTTTCCGGAGAACGCCCAGCTGTTGGCGAACTTCTTCATCGAGTCGGTACCCGAGGCACCGCCGCTCGCCTTCACGCCGTACGGACCAAGCTCCACCACGTTGTTCAGGATGGAGATCCTCTGAGCGCCACTCCCGTCCAGCGCGAACGCAGCATTCGCAGCACGGTCGCCGGTGGTGTAGAGCATGGTGTTGTTCTCGAACGCGATGTCCTCTATCGCACCGAGCAGCTGCGCGATACGACCAAGCGTGCCGAGTTCCTTCACGCCCATCTGCACGATGATGTTGTGCTCCACGCGAACTCGCGCGGTAGGCACATGCTCCAGTGCGGCGATATTGAAGCCGCCCGGCGAGTTCTTGACGATGTTGTAGCGAACCGTGATGTCCTGGGTTCGAACCCAGGGCGAGGAGTCCTGGTTGTTGGCCTTGATGAGGATGGCGGACCCGGTCTGCGAGCCGCGCCAGTTGTTCTCGAACACGTTGCCCTCGAGAAGCACGCGCTGGCCGAACTTGATCTCCAGCAGGTTCTTCACGCTCCACTTGGCATCGGTACGCCAGGAGAGCGGCTTGAAGAAGTGGTTCCTGCGGATCTCGATGTCGCTAGGCATCACGCCCTGCAGGCCTGCCGGGGCACCGCCGAACATGATGTTCTCGCCGGCCGCCTCGAGGTAGTTGTTCACGATCTTGAGCGGGCCGGGCGTCTGCCAGGCAACGATGGCCTGCGAGTCGAAGCCCTCCGCGTGACAGTCGCTGAGGTGCGAATCGATGACGGCGCTCGACGCAGCATTCATGAGCACGCAGCGCGTGAGCTGCATCGTGCGATGGCCGTGCACGTACGACCGGTCGATGACGATGTTGTGAGCCAGGTCTGCCACCGAGGCCGGACGATCTACGTGCAGGTAGATGAGCGCGTTGATGCCGGAGACGCTCGTGGGAGCAGTTATCTCCAGGCCGCTGAGGCGATAATAGCCCGCGCCCTTTTCCACCCGGATCACAGGTGCGTTGGCACCAGCCGTAATGAGCTTCGGCATCGAGCCCGCATTGGCCGGGCCGACACGATTACCCTCAGCCGGCAGTGAGCCGAGCTTCGAGGAACGGATGGTGATCCAGCCCGAGCCGCTCTTCTTGCGAAGCGTGAAGGGGCCGGTGTAGGTCGTTCCCGCGTTCAGGACGATCTCGTCGCCTGGACGTGCGTCGTCAATGGCCTGCTGCAGCGCGCGCGAATCCGCGGCTACGATCGTGCGGCCGGTCACGGCGGGCATCCGCGTATCGAGGAACACGCGCGGCAGTTCCGGCGCGCGGGCAATCGACTTGCCCGGTGCGACCGGTGCCGGAGGCGGCTCGTTCGGCGCAGGCTCGGACGGTGCCGGTGCGGACGAGTCAGAATCAGGCGGCGGCGTCTCCTCGGCCTTCTCCTCGGCCGGGGGCTCCGGAGCGGGCACTACGCGCAGGATCGCCTTGACGCCCTTGCCGGCGTACACGGCCTGCACAGTCACGCGGCCCTCCTTTCTGCCCACCAGCTCGCCGGTCGGCGAAATGGACGCGACGGTCGGGTCGCTGATCGTCCACGTCACACCCTCGGGCGACTGCTCGCCCGTCGAGA
>CAYQAO010000006.1:0-71893 GCA_964415485.1 uncultured Gemmatimonadaceae bacterium | reverse complement strand
CGCTCGCTGCCGCCGTCGAGAACATCTTCCCGCCGGCTCCTGCAGACACGATAGTCGCGTTTGGCGCCTTTCTCGCCGCAAGGGGAGGAGCGTCTCTCGTGAGCGTGTTCCTCGCGACCTGGCTCGGCAACGTGGCTGGTGCGGTTCTCATGTACGTGGCAGGACGAAAGCTCGGTACCCCTGCGCTGCACGGCCGCTTTCGCGTGCTCGCCGACCCGAAGTCGCAGGTTCGAGTGCTGGAACTGTACCAGCGCTGGGGAGTTGCTGCGCTGTTCGTGACCCGCTTCATCCCCGCCGTACGTGCCGTGGTTCCGCCGCTCGCCGGTGCCCTCCGCTTCCCGGCGCTCGGAACCATCCTGGCAATGTCCCTCGCGTCAGGCATCTGGTACGGAGTGATCGCGGTGCTCGCGTACCGAGTGGGGGCGAACTGGGAGCTTCTGCTGGAGCGCATTGGGGAGGTTGGGCGCACGACGGGACTGGTCGCGCTGGCCATCGCGCTGGTGGCGGGCTGGTTCGTGTACCGGCACAGGAGGCGTCGCGTGGCGGCGCCGGACGCGGATGCCTGACGAGCTCGAGGTGTCAGGCACCGGGCGGCTGGACGACGCGCTGCTCCGTGCATTCCTCGTGGAGCGCTTTGAGGACATGCTGGCACTGGAGCAAGGGGCTGCGCCCAATACCATAGCCGCATATGGTCGGGACGTTCGGCGCCTGGTGGAGTTCGCCGGGTCGCGAGGCGCGCGGCTGCCACTGGACGTGACCGCGCGCATGCTTCGGGACTTCGTCTACCACCTGAAGGACCTGGGACTGGCGCCCACCTCCATACGGCGCGTGATAAGCGCCGTGCGGAGCTACTTCGGCTTCCTGGTGGCGGAGGGCGCGGTGGTTAGCGATCCCAGCGACAGGCTGGACGCTCCGGCGCGCTGGCGCACGCTTCCCGAGGTGCTGACCGTTTCCGAGGTGGAGGCGCTGCTGACGGCGCCCGGGCTGGAGGAACCGCTGGCATTTCGCGATCGCGCGATGCTGGAGCTCGGCTACGGAGCTGGGCTGCGCGTCTCCGAATGGATAGGCCTCGGCGTGTCAGACGTGCTGATGGGCGACGGCCTGCTGCGTGTTTTTGGCAAGGGGAGCAAGGAGCGGCTCGTGCCGATCGGTCGCAGCGCGCTCGGCGCCACTGCCGTTTACCTTCGTGAGACACGGCCGAAGCTGGAGCGTGGACAGGGCAAGGGACGACTGTTCCTGAACGTGCGCGGTACGCCGCTGAGTCGCATGGGCGCATGGAAGATCCTGCGGCGTCACGTGGAGAAGGCAGGCATCACGCGACACGTCACCCCGCACACGCTTCGCCACAGCTTCGCAACGCACCTGCTCGAGGGCGGGGCGGACCTGCGCGCGGTGCAGGAGATGCTTGGTCATGCCGACATCTCCACGACGCAGATCTACACGCACGTGGACCGCGAGTATCTTCGAACGGTGCACCGGCAGTTCCACCCTCGCGCCTGACGACACGAAATGGCTCTCGCAGGACCGCTACTGGTCATAGACAACTACGACTCGTTCACCTACAACCTGGTTCAGTACCTCGGCGAATTGGGGGAGGACCCGGTGGTCCTTCGGAACGACGCGATCCCGGTGGACGAGGTGGGCGAGATGCGTCCCGCGGCGATTGTGCTTTCGCCAGGCCCCTGCACGCCGCGTGAGGCGGGCATCACCGTTCCCGTAATCCGGAAGTTCGGGTCGAGCATTCCAATACTCGGAGTGTGCCTGGGACATCAGGCGATCGGCGAGGCCTACGGCGCGAGAGTCGTGCGGGCGACGAAGGTGATGCACGGCAAGCTGTCGGAGGTGGAGCATCAGGGAACGGGCCTGTTCGAGGGGCTGCCGTCACCGCTGAGCGTGATGCGCTACCACTCGCTGGTCATCGACCCGGGAAGTCTGCCGCCCACGCTGGAGGTGACCGCGCGCGCGAGAGACCTGCCGTCGGAGATTCACGCCATTCGCCATCTGGAGAATCCGGTAGTGGGAGTGCAGTTCCACCCGGAGAGCGTGCTGTCCCAGGGTGGGAAGCGACTGCTGAGGAATTTCCTGGCCATGGCTGAGAGGCGAGGGGAAGAGGGAAGAAGGGCTGGGGAAGAGTGACTGCGGTGTCATCCCGCAAGAGACGTCCGCCCTGTCATCCCGCACGAGCACAGCGAGTGTCGGGATCTACTCGCAAGTTGTAGTGGCCGGCTTCGGCTCAGGGCGAGTAGATCCCGACGCTCGCGGCTCCGCCGCTCACGCGGGATGACAGCGGAGTGACAGCATCGGCGTGACGCCCGCTGGACTACGCTGGCGGCCCGCCGCGACAAATCCGGCCCCCGGTCATTGCACACGCTCGTCCGCGTGGCTATTATGGTGGAATGAAACTTGCTGCGGCCGCGCGGACCTTCGAGGCAAACTCATGAGTACGCTGGCAGTCATTCCAGCCAGGCTCGGCTCCACGAGACTGCCCCGCAAACCGCTCCAGCTCATCGCGGGCCGCCCCATGATCCTCCGGGTGTGGGAGCGGGTCAGCGCACTGCGCATCGCAGATCATGTGGTGGTGGCAACCGACTCTCGTGAAGTCGAGGAAGCCCTCTCCGGCAGCGGCGCCACCGTGGTCCTTACGTCCCCCGATCACCCATCCGGTACCGATCGCGTGGCCGAGGTCGCCGCCATGCGGCAGTACGCCGGAGTGTCGGCGGTGCTCAACGTTCAGGGGGACGAGCCTTTCGTCTCCCGCGAGGCCCTCACCGGCGCGCTGGGGCAGGTGCTGGACTCGGGCTTCCCGCTCGGGACGGTCGCAGTTCGATCCGCTCCGGACATCCTGAATCGCCCGGACGTTGTGAAGCTTGTTGCTGCCGACGATGGTCGTGCCATGTATTTTTCTCGTGCGCCTGTCCCCTGGCTGCGCGAGCCTGAGGACGCGCCTCTCCGCGACGCTCGCGTCTACCAGCATGTGGGAGTCTATGCCTACACACCCGAGGCCCTCGTCAGGTGGGTGGCGCTTCCGCAGCATCCGCTGGAACGCATTGAAAGACTGGAGCAGCTGCGCCCGCTGGCCGCTGGCATTCCGATGGGTGTTGCCCTGATGGATGAGCTGCCGGCTCGCGGTGTTGATACAATGGAGGACCTGGAAGACGCCAATGCTCGGTGGTCCTCCATGAACGAATCTCTCGACTACTCGGACCGCCACACGACAGGACGGAGCTGATGCACAGCAAGCCCGGGCAAACGCCCACCAAGTACATTTTCGTCACGGGCGGCGTGGTGTCGTCGTTGGGCAAGGGAATCGCCGCTGCCTCGCTGGGGAGACTCCTGGTGGAGCGGGGATTGCGCGTCACCATGCTCAAGTTCGACCCATACCTGAACGTGGACCCGGGCACCATGTCCCCGTTCCAGCATGGCGAAGTGTTCGTCACCGACGACGGCGCCGAGACCGACCTGGACCTGGGTCATTACGAGCGTTTCCTGGACCGCGCGCTTTCGCAGCCGAACAACATCACGACAGGTCGCATATACCACAACGTGATCACCAAGGAGCGCCGCGGCGAGTACCTCGGCTCCACGGTGCAGGTGATTCCGCACATCACGGACGAGATAAAGGCTGCCGTGAAGCGGATCAGCCCTGACGCGGACGTGGTGATCGTCGAGATTGGCGGCACCGTGGGCGACATCGAGTCGCTGCCCTTCCTGGAGGCCATCAGGCAGTTTCGTCGTGAGGTCGGCCGCGAACACGCGATCTTCATTCACCTCACGCTCGTGCCCTACATCGCCGCGGCCGGTGAGGTCAAGACGAAGCCCACCCAGCACTCGGTTCGGGAGCTGATGGAGATCGGAATCATGCCGGACTTCCTCATCTGCCGTGCGGAGCAGCCGCTGCCGGAGGAAGTGAAGCGCAAGATCGCCCTGTTCTGCAACGTGGAATTCGGCGCGGTGATCGAGAGCGTGGACATGCCGAGCATCTACCAGATCCCGCTCTCATTCCACGAGCAGGGGCTGGACGAGCGCGTGGTGGAGAGGCTCGGCCTGACGACTGAGGAGCCGGATCTCTCGAGCTGGAGCGACATGGTCAGGAAGGTCGTGTCGCCGAGCAGCACGGTGAAGGTGGCCGTCGTGGGCAAGTACACGGACTTCATTGACAGCTACAAGAGCGTGCAGGAAGCGCTCATCCACGGCGGCATCGGGAACGATGTTGGGGTGGAGATCGGGTGGATCTCCAGCGACCGGTTCACCTCGCCGGAAGTCGCTCGCGAGATCCTGTCCGAGTACGACGGCCTGCTGGTGCCCGGTGGCTTCGGCGTGCGGGGCGTGGACGGAATGGTGGAAGCCATTCGTGTCGCCCGTGAGACGAAGCTTCCGTTCTTCGGCATCTGCCTCGGCATGCAGTCGGCCATCATCGAGTTCGCCCGCAACGTGTGCAGGATCGAGGACAGCGACTCCAGCGAGTTCGCGCCCGATTGTGCGAACCCGGTCATATCGCTCATGGAATCGCAGCAGAAGGTGAAGGACATGGGCGGAACCATGCGCCTGGGCGCATACGTGTGTCGCATAACGCCTGGCACTCGTGCGGCACGGGCGTACGATGAATCCGAGGTGAGCGAGCGTCATCGCCACCGCTACGAGGTGTCGAACAGGTTCCGCGAGACGTTCGAGGAGCATGGGCTCGTTCTGAGCGGGCTTTCACCCGACGGCACGCTCGTGGAGATCGTGGAGCTCGACGATCATCCATGGTTCCTGGGATGCCAGTTCCACCCGGAGCTCAAGTCTCGTCCGATGCGTCCGCACCCCCTGTTCCGCGAGTTCGTTCGTGCGGCGGCGAGCTATCGCGCCATGCGGCGCGGCAGCTCCAGCCGCAATGGTGCTGCGGAGACGACTCAGGACGGATCCTGCCGCGACTCGCTCGTTGAGGCCTCGAGCTGAGATGGCGGTGTTGCCTCGTGACCGATTCTTCGTGATCGCCGGTCCGTGCGTCCTGGAGGACGACTCGCTGAACCTCAGGGTGGGCGAGGCCCTGGCCCGAATGGCCGGGAAGGTTCCGGGAGGCATCGTTTTCAAGGCGAGCTTCGACAAGGCGAACAGGTCCAATGCGGGTGCCGCACGAGGTCCGGGGCTGGATGAAGGTCTGGAGAAGCTCGCGCGCGTAAAGCGCGAGACCGGGCTTCCGGTACTCACCGACGTGCATCTTCCCGAGCAGTGTGCAGCCGCTGCGGAGGTGGTGGACGTGCTGCAGATCCCGGCATTCCTGTGCAGGCAGACGGACCTTCTGCTGGCGGCGGGAAGCACGGGTCTTCCGGTCAACGTGAAGAAGGGACAGTGGATGCACCCCGAGGGCATGCGCGGAGCGGTGGAGAAGGTGCGCGCTGCCTCGTCAGGCAGGAGCCAGGTGGCTGTCACCGAGCGCGGTACCTTCTTCGGTTACGGCGACCTGGTCGTTGACCTGCGGGCGATCCCTCGCATGCGTGAGGCGTGCGACGCCCCCGTCATCTTCGACGCCACCCACAGCGTACAGCGTCCCGGAATGGGCGAGGCCGGAGCCAGCGGCGGCGCGCGTGAGTTCATCCGGCCGCTCGCACTCGGAGCGGTCGCGGCAGGCGCCGACGGCCTGTTCCTGGAGACGCATCCCGTGCCCGAGCGCTCGCCCAGCGACGGCCCGAACATGATCCCGCTCGACGAACTGGCGGAGCTTCTGGATCGAGTGCTGGCCGTTCGGGAGGCGGCGACGTCATGATCTCGCCCGAGCTTGCGAAGAGCATTCGGCTCGTGGTGCTCGACGTGGATGGCGTCCTCACTGACGGCGGCGTGTACATCGGTGCCGGCCCTTCCGGAGCGTTCGAGTTCAAACGCTACGATATCCAGGATGGACTCGGCGTACATCTCATGCGTCAGGCAGGGCTGACCGTGGCGATCATCACCGGTCGTGTCTCGGACAGCGTGCGAATCCGCGCCGGTGAGCTGCAGATTGATCACCTGGTGCAGGATCCCACGGTACGAAAACTCCCGGCGCTTCGCAGGCTCGTTGGAGAGATGGGTATCACGCTGGCGGAGGTGGCCTTCGTGGGAGACGACCTGCCCGACCTGGCAGTGCTTCGGGAGGTTGGATTGCCGGCCTGTGTTGCCAATGCAGTGCCCGAGGTGCGGCGAGCGTCACGAGTGCACCTGACGCGGAGCGGCGGTCGAGGCGCCGTTCGCGAGTTTGCGGAGTTGCTGCTTGCGGCTCGGGGCGAGTGGGCGGAGCAGGTGGAACGATACGTGAGCTCGCGAGCCGCAGATGACCGGGGTGACTCGGCGGAAGGTGACGCGGGCGGAGCTTCGCGCGAGGATGGAGATGACACCAGCGGCAGTGCGCATCGGACGGCGGTTCGATCGGAGGCTCTCTGATGTCCACCGCAATCTCCAACGGCTCGCGACTAGTGCTGGACGACCAGACACTCGTGGAGCGCGGACGCCGCGTGCTCCGGATGGAGGCCGAAGCACTTCAGGAGACCGACCGGCGCCTGGGTGACGAGTTCGCGCGTGCCGTGAGGCTCATCGCCGACTCGTCAGGCCGGGTGATCGTCGCCGGCGTGGGCAAGAGCGGCCTGATCGGGCGCAAGATCGCGGCGACCCTCACTTCCACCGGCACTCCAGCTACTTTCCTGCACCCGGTTGAGAGCCTGCATGGTGACCTCGGAATCGTGGGCGAGAACGACGCAGCCATACTCATCTCCAAGAGTGGAGCATCGGATGAGCTGCTCGGAATGCTGGAGCATCTGCAGCGTCTCGGGGTCGCCACGATCTCCATAACGGGGAATCGCGACTCGCAGCTCGCGCGGCTCACGGACGTGGCGCTGGATGGCTGGGTGAGCGAGGAGGCATGCCCGCACGATCTCGCTCCCACTACCAGCTCCACTGTCGCCCTTGCCCTGGGAGACGCTCTCGCCGTGGCACTTCTGGAGGCAAAGGGATTCCGCAGGGAGGACTTCGCGCGTCTTCACCCGGGCGGCACCCTGGGACGAAAGCTCCTCACACGCGTTTCCGACGTGATGCTGCGAGACTCGCTGCCCCTGCTTCCGCCGGATGCCTCCATGCGGCAGGCAGTGGTGGAGCTCGCCCGACGCCGCGGAATCGTGGTTGTCGTGGACGAACAGCGCCGCTGCCTGGGGGTACTTACCACTGGCGATCTCACGCGACTCATGGAGCGCCAGGAGGACTTCATGGACATTCCTGTTCGCGAGATCATGACGCGGGGAGGTCAGCGGGCGCGGCCTGAAGAGCTGGCCAGTGCGGTGGTATATCGAATGGAGCAGCGTGGCATCATCTCGATGCCGGTGCTCGATGACTCGGAAACGGTGGTCGGAGTGATCCACTTGCACGACATAATGCGCGCGGGGGTGAGCTGATGCGCGCTCCATTCGGCTGGAGCATGCGCGTCGTGGTTGCACTCGTCGCCATGTCGGCGGTGGCCGCCGCGTGCTCCGAGCCTGGTGGACCGCCCGTGACCGAGTCCAATCCCATGGCCGACTCGGCCGAGCAGATCATGTACGGTGTTCGTGCGACGCTTCGCTCGATGGGAGTGAACCGGGGCTCCCTGAGGGCAGACTCCGCGTTCTTCTTCGAGGAAGGCACGCGGATGGAGCTCTTCGGCGTCCAGACCACGTTCTTCAACCAGCTGGGCGCGCCGTCGGGGGAGCTGACCAGTCGAAGAGGTACGTACAATACGCGCAACGGCGAGATGGAGGCCCGCGAGGACGTGGTCGTCACGAACACCGACGGCAGGCGCCTGACGACGCCTCACCTTCGATACCAGGAGGGCACGGACCAGGTGATGAGCGACTCCGCCTTCGTGGTCACGTCACCGGACGGTGAGCGGCTCGAAGGCATCGGATTCACCTCGGACCCCAACCTGGAGGTCATCCGGGTGCACAGAGCCACCAGCGGCACCGCAGGAGCGGTGCAGGTTCCCGACAGGTGAGTCACGTGTCCGCCCTCCCATGCTCCCCGCCGGTCGTGGTGACGCTGGCGTTCGCAGCGCTGGCGATACTGCTTCCGGACGCGAAGCTGCAGGCTCAGCAGCGCGGACAGCCGTGCATTCTGGATTTCGAGGCACGCAATCCAGCGCGTCAGCCGAACATATTCAGCGTGAGGCTCGCCAGCGGCGCGAGAGAGACCTACGCCGGCGGCGGTGTTCGCTACAGCTGCAGAGGACAGGGCGTGACGCTCGAAGCCGACTCCACCAGGTTCAACGAGGATTCGCGTATCCTTAACCTGGTGGGCAACGTGCGGTATCGCGAGCCCCGGGCTTCCCTCAATGCGGATCGCATGACGTACTACCTCGACGAGGAGTGGCTGATCGCCGAGGGCCGCGTGAATGCTGCGTTGCCCGAGGGCTCCACGATGCAGGGGTCTTACGTGGAGTATTACCGGGCTGTTCCGGGCGTGCGATCCGTTTCACGCACGGTTGCGACCAACCGGCCCACGCTCGTTCTCGTGCAGCAGGACAGCCTGGGCAATGCCCAGCCTCCGGTAAACGTGGTCGCCAGGCGCATCGAGAGTGAAGGCGAATCCATTGTCTATGCCGGCGGGCAGGTGGTGATCACTCGCGAGGACCTGCACGCCACCGGCGACTCTGCCTACCTGGATCAGGGCAGGGAATTCGGAAGGCTCATGCACGCTCCCGTGGTGCGAGGCACGGGCGATCGAGACTACACCCTGTCCGGTACCGTGATCGACTTCTTCACGCGCGAGCAGCGGCTGGAGCGCGTGTTCGCGATGGGCGAAGGGCGAATAGTGAGCGACGATCTCAACCTCACCGCGGACAGCATTGATCTCCGTATCGTGGACGATGAGCTGGAGCGGGCATTCGCGTGGGGGCCTTCCCGTGCACGAGCAGTCTCTCCCAGGCAGGACGTGATAGCAGACTCGATCGAGGCCATCCTGCCTAACCAGCTGCTCAGCGAAGTGCACGCCGTGGGATCGGCATATGCCGAGACGGTACCCGATTCCACCAGGCTCCGCTCGGAGGAGCGCGACTGGTTGCGTGGCGATACGGTAATCGCGCGATTTGACCCGCCAGCGGAAAGCGACACCACGAACAGCCCGGTGCCTCGCGAGATGGTGGCGACGGGAAACGCCAGCGCCATGTACCAGGTTCCTCCGTCCGGGCGGTGCGTGACGAAACCCTCGATCAATTACGTGCGCGGTCGAACACTCACGATTCGATTCGCGGATGGTGACGTGAGTACTGTGACCGTGGCGCAGTCGGACGACCCGGTTTCCGGTGTCTTCCTGGAGGCTGATCCCGACGCGGCCTGTCTGGCGGCGCAGAGTGGAACGCCGCCTCCGGGAGGAGCGTCATGACGAGTCCCAGGCTTCCGGCCAGGGTTCGCGCGGTCATCGAGGACTATGCGAACGGTGATCGCTCGACGGCGCTTGCACTGCACTCGCTGATCAGCGTCGCTGGAGCTGACGGCGTGGCACGGTTCGACGACGTCACGCTTCGTTACCGGGACGACTACCTGCAGGTTCTGCGGGTGGAAGGGCGCGACGCGGAGCGTGAGGCGGGTCGCCTTTCCCTGGATGAAGTGCGAAGTCACCTGGCGTCGTCTGTCTTTCCGCGGCTGGCCAGCGACGGGCTAGTGGAATTCGGACCGGGGGGTGTGGAGCAGCCTGGTGCGACGATCCGCGTGTCGGAAGCGTTGTGGCGCGAGATTGCGCCGCAGCGGGTCATGATCGCGGACGTCCTGCGCCGCACCGGAGAGCATTCCGCGCTGGCCACGCCGATCGATGCGCTTCCCACCCGCGACGGAGCCGTGCTCGAGGCGGAAGGCCTGACCAAGGTGTATCGGCGGCGCAGGGTGGTAAACGACGTGGCCCTCCGGTTGCAACAGGGGGAGATCGTGGGTCTGCTGGGGCCGAACGGCGCCGGCAAGACGACCACCTTCTACATGATCGTGGGGCTCATCTCACCGCTCACCGGTCGCATCCTTCTCGATGGCGAGGATATCACCAGCATGCCGATGTACAAGCGGGCCCGCCGAGGCATCGGCTATCTCTCACAGGAGCCTTCGATTTTCCGAAAGCTGACCGTGGAAGAGAATATCATGGCCATCCTGGAGATGCTGGACCTCTCCGCGGCAGAGAGGAGCGAGCGCCTGGAGCACCTGCTGGACGAACTGAGCATCAAGCACCTTCGCAAGAGCAGGGCGTATTCACTTTCGGGCGGCGAGCGGCGTCGCCTGGAGATCACGCGTGCACTCGTCACCGAGCCGAAGTTCATGATGCTCGACGAGCCGTTTGCCGGCGTGGATCCTATCGCAGTGCACGACATCCAGAGCATCGTAGCCGGGCTTCGCCATCGCGGCATCGGGGTGCTCATCAGCGACCACAACGTGGAGCAGACGCTGGACATCGTTGACCGCGCGTACATCATGTTCGACGGCCAGGTGAAGGTTTCGGGCACGGTGCGTGAATTGATCTTCGACGACACAGTCGCGGAGATTTATCTTGGCCCAACGCTGACGGCGCGACTGCGCTCCCGGTTTGTGGATCGCGACACATTCGGAACTGGAGCTGCATCATGAGACCCGGCCTGAATCAGACGACGCAGCTGAGGCAGGAGCTGAAGATCAATCCACGGCTTTACCAGGCCATGGATCTTCTGTACATGCCCCTGCTGGATCTTCAGCAGCACCTCAAGCAGGAACTTCTCAACAATCCGTTCCTCGAGCTGGTGGAGCTGGACGAGGAGGATGAGGAGGAGAGCATTGATGAAGTGGAGGCGCAGGCGGAGGAGCAGGACTCACGCGACGACGCCGATCCGATTGACTGGGAAGAGATACTCCTGGATGGCTTCGATACCGGTGCGCCGCCGGAGGAGCATGAGGAACGCGAGTTCTACGAGCCCGTCACCGTTGACTCGCTCGACCTGAGCGACCACCTGACCGAGCAGATCCAGCTCCTGGATCTCACGCCGCGCCAGCTCCTGCTTGCCGACGAATTCGTGGGCAACATCAACGAAGACGGTTATCTCGCCGCATCGCTGGAGGAGATCCTCCAGGGTGTGAACGACCTGGTTCGCGAGCATGCCGCCGAGTCGGACGGAGATCCCGACGCGGACGACGAGCTGCCCCTCTACACGATGGCCGAGGTGGAAGAGATGCTCTCCACCATACAGAGCCTCGACCCTCCGGGAGTGGGTGCGCGCGACCTGCGAGAGTGCCTCATGCTGCAGCTCAAGGACGCGGGCCTGGAGCAGTCGGTGCCGTTCCGTCTCGTCAGGGACTGCTTCGACGAACTCATCTCGCACCGCTGGAGCGAGATCTCCAAGCGCTTCGGCATTCACGCAGCGGACGTGCAGGCAGCGGCAGACGAGATCGCAAAGCTGGATCCCAAGCCGGGGCTTCGCTTCAGCCCCGAAGGTGACAACTACATCATTCCGGACCTCATCGTTGACAAGATTGACGGTGAGTACAAGGTGTTCCTCAACGACGGTAACCTTCCGCGACTGAAACTGAGCCGTGCATACCAGGAGATCGCTCGCGACAAGAAGAAGTTCGAGGGCGAGAACAAGGAGTTCATCTCGAGCAAGCTCAACTCGGCCAACTGGATGATCCAGGCGATCGAGCAGCGCAGGCAGACGATGCTCAAGGTGATGAACTACATCGTGGATCGTCAGCGCGAGTTCTTCGAGAAGGGCGTGCAGTACCTGAAGCCGCTCACGCTTCGTGAGGTGGCGGAGGTAATCAACATGCACGAGTCCACCGTGAGCCGCGTGACCAACGAGAAGTTCGTGCAGACCCCGCGCGGGGTGCTGCCGCTCAAGTTCTTCTTCAGCTCGGGGCTCAGCACCACCGGTGGTGAGGACGTGTCGGCGCGCGGAATCAAGGCGCAGATCGAGAAGCTGGTCGCGGAGGAGGATCCGCGGAATCCGCTCACCGACCAGGCAATCGTGAACATCCTCAAGCAGAGCGGGGTGAACATCGCCCGTCGAACTGTCGCGAAGTATCGCGACCAGCTGGGTGTCCTCTCCGCCCGGATGCGCAAGCGGGTATGACCGCGGCGACGGACGTTCGCGTCGTGCCCAGGGAGAGAGCGAACCTGCCGCGTGAGGCGGCGCGTCCGGACGTCTCGGTCCTCGTGCCAGCGAAGGACGAGGCGGGCAACCTGCCGCTCTTCATGGAGCAGGCAGAGGCGGCATTCGCATCCGATCCGGAAACCCGCTACGAGGTCGTCGTTGTGGACGACGGCAGCGTTGACGGGACTCCGGCCGTCCTGGAGGAGCTGTCGGCGCGCTACGGGTTCCTGAGAGTCGTGAGGCACCGCACCAGGCGCGGGATCGCCGAGGCGCTCCGCTCCGGCTTCCTGACGTCGCGCGGATCAGTGCTCGTCTTCTACCCGGCAGACCTGCAGTACAAGCCGGAGGACATCCCCCGTCTCGTCGCGCCGATTCTCGCGGGCGAGTCGGACATGGTGACGGGCTTCAAGCAGGGGCACTACGAGAAGGCGTTCGTCTCGAGAATCTACAACGGGCTGAGCCGCCGCCTGTTCCATGTACCGGTACGCGACCTGAATTCCGTGAAGGCGTATCGCCGCGAGATCATGGAAGCGCTGCCCGTCAGGCCGGACTGGCACCGGTACATGATCGTGATCGCTGCCGCCGAAGGGTTCACGGTTACCGAGATCCCCGTGCCGCTGTACCCGCGACATTCCGGTCATTCCAAGTTCGGGGTGGGGCGGATTCCCGTGGGCGTGCTCGACATGCTGGCAGTTTGGTTCGAGCTGCGCTTCGGCAAGAAGCCGCTGCTGCTGTTCGGCATGCTTGGGGCAGCGCTCTTTGCACTCGGGGTGATTGCGGGTGTCGCAGCTCTCGTGTGGCTTGCCGTGGCAGGGCAGGGCACCAGGGCTGTGTGGACGCTGATCCAGACGTGCCTGATCCTGGGCAGCGTGTTCTTCGCGGCGGGGCTGGTTGGTGAACAGGTGGCCCAGCAGCGATCCGAAATGCGGGAGCTGCGCCGGCGAATGGAAGAGCTGGCGGCCCGGAACTCCGACTGACGGAGCCTGGCTCGCCATGCGCGTGCTATTCCTCACGCACGCATACCCGCGGCACGCGGGAGACCTGCCCGGATCGTTCCTTCACCTGCTGGCGCGAACGCTGGTGCAGGGCGGAACAGAGGTCCGGGTGATCGCGCCTCACGAAACCGGCCTCGCCGAGAGGGATGAGGTGGAAGGCATTCCGGTCTGGCGCTATCGGTATGCGCCCGAGCGAGCGGAAACCCTGGCATACGCCGGAACGATGGTGGAGCAGGTGAAGGCATCGCTCGGCGGCAAGCTTGCACTGACGGGAATGCTCTGGGCTGCGATGCGCAGTGCGGTTCATGAAGCCCGAGTCTGGAATGCGGACGTCCTCCATGCGCACTGGTGGTTTCCGTCCGGGATGAGTGCCGCCCGCGCCGCCAGGAAGCTTCGGTTGCCGCTGGTCGCGACGCTCCATGGGAGCGACGTGCGACTTGCACGAGGTGTTGCACCCGCTCGTGCGGCTTTCAGGCGGGTCGCATTTCAGGCTGCGGCCGTCACGGCAGTCTCCCGCTACCTGGCCGACAGGGCGAGCGAGATGGCGCCGGATGCCGACATAAGCACGCTGCCGATGCCCGTGGAGGTGGAACTGTTCCAGCCTCCGTCCAGCGAATCCGCGAGATCGTACACAGCGCTTCTGTTCGTGGGCCGCCTCACGCGGCAGAAGGGTGTTGATCGGGCGCTGCAGGCGCTCGCCCGACTGCCCGAGCACGTCACGCTGGATGTCGTGGGTGACGGGCCCGAGCGAAACGCGCTCGAGACCCTTGCTCGGGAGCTCGGGCTGGCCGCACGTGTGAGGTGGCACGGCGCCATGCCGCCCTCCGGGCTGCCGGACTTCTATCGTCAGGCCGCCGCCGTGGTTATGCCATCCCATGAAGAAGGACTCGGCCTGGTGGCTGTCGAAGCGCTGCTGTGCGGAGCTCCGGTGGTGGCATTCGCGTCCGGCGGACTCGTGGATGCGCTCGATGGAGGCAACGCGGGCACCCTGGTATCACCCGGTGACGTTGATGCTCTCGGTCTCGCGCTTCGGGATGTGATAGAACGTCCGCAGGGAGCGCGCGAGCGGGCTGCCAGGGGAAGAGAGATCGTCCTCGAGCGGCACTCCCCTCAGGCTGCGTCCAACAGGTACAGGGAGCTCTACGAGCGTGTCGTCGCCAGCGGCTGAGACACCGCGGTTTCGCGTGCCGCCGTGGGCCGTTCGCACCATGCGAGCGCTCGCCCTGGGCGCAGTGCTCTGGCTGGCGTGGAGCATGCTCTCGGGGCAGTGGCAGGAGCTCCGGGCCCAGCCTCTACGACCCGACCCCAACTGGGGAGCGATCGCGGCATCCTGCGGCATAGTACTGCTGACGTACGCGATTCTGATCGAGCTGTGGCGGCGACTGCTTCAGGCGTGGGGCCAGAGGCTGCCGTCCATTCCTGCAGCGCGTGTGTGGTTCGTGTCGGCGCTCGGGAGATATGTGCCGGGTCGCGTGTGGCAGATCGGCGCGATGGCCATCCTCGCGCGGAGGGAAGGTGTCTCCGCGATTGCGGCGACGGGGTCGGCCGTGGTCAACACCATCGTGAACATCGCCGCCGGAATGGTGGTGGCCGTACTGACGGGCGCAACGCTGCTCGATACGGCGATGATGCGCGACGGTTCCGCCTCGGCCGGCTGGCTGCGACCGAGCGAGATCGCCCTGATGCTCGCTGCGGCCGGACTTCTCGGGCTTGTGGCACTGCCGTGGATACTGCCCCCGCTGGCGCGGACCGTCAGCCGCCTGACGAGCAGGGACGTCCAGCTGCCCGCCGTTCGACCGGCCACGTTGTGGCTGCTCGTGGCGGGCCATCTGGCCGGCTGGGCACTCTACGGAATTGCATTCAGGCTTCTCGCGCTTGGCGTGCTCGGCTCCGTCACTGGCGCCGTATGGGCCTACGTCGCAGTTTTCACGGCTTCGTACATAGTGGGCTACCTGACGCTCCTCACCCCGGGCGGACTGGTGGTGCGCGAGGTGGCCATGGTGGCAGCGCTCACCAGCGCGTCGCTCATGGCACCGGTAGAGGCAACCGTGGTGGCCGTTGCATCACGCCTCTGGCTTACAGCGCTCGAAGTGATGCCCGGAGCAGTCTTCCTGGCTCTGGACGCACTTCGCAACACGTCACACAGACTCCCACCCGACAGTGTATCCTGACGCTACCAAAGGCGCGCCGTGGGCGCCCTCGAGTTCGCGCGCAGCACTCCTGTGGGCAATGCTGGCGTACGCGCTCGCATCGCTGCTGCTAGGCTATCCGGCACTGGCCGGCGAGTTCCTGGTCAACCCTAACAGCGACCAGTACATCGCCGGCTATGCGTTCCGGCACTTCGCCGCAGAATCGCTGAGGGAGACGGGAGGCTTCCCACTCTGGAATCCCTACCTGTTCGGCGGAATGCCGTACGTGGCAGGCATGCACGGCGACATATTCTATCCCACGTTCATCCTCCGCATGCTGATGCCCACGGACATGGCGATGACGTGGGGATTCATCCTGCACGAGTTCCTGGCGGGGCTCTTCACGTACCTGTTCCTTCGCCGAGTCGGCGTTGGCTTCGCCGGTGCGCTCGTGGGGGGGCTGGCGTACATGCTCAGCGGGCAGATTGCGTCGTACGCATCGCCGGGGCACGATGGCAAGCTGTTCGTGAGCACGCTGCTTCCGCTTTTCCTGCTCGCACTGCATGCGGGGCTCCGTGAAAGCCGGCGCTGGGCGTGGGGCGCAATCGCAATCACGGTGGGACTCGGAGTATTGAGCCCGCACCCGCAGCTGCTGCAGTACATGCTGCTGTGCGGCGGTTTCTACGCCCTGTACCTGACATTCTCGAAGCCGGCGGATCGTGAGGCAGTGGAGCGCCCGGTCGCGCTTCGTCGCCTCGGCTACAGCCTCGCGGCCATCGCGCTCGGCGGCCTCATTGGCGCAATTCAGTACCTGCCGGTCATCGAGTATGTCCCCTGGTCGCCACGCGCAGGTGGAACGGGATGGGAGCACGCCACTTCGTACTCCATGCCGATCGAGGAACTGCTGGTCAACACCTGGCTTCCGCAGTTCACTGGAATGCTGGAGCAGTACTGGGGACGCAACGGGATCCACTTCCACAGCGAGTACCTGGGTGTGGTGGTGCTGTTCCTGGCGGGCCTGGGCCTGACGCGAGGCGCGGCTCCCGAGCGCAGCCAGCAGTGGTTCTGGCTGGGAGTGCTCGTGGTGAGCGCCTTCTGGGCGTTAGGCGGCTTCACGCCGTTCTACCACGTCGTGTATGCCCTCGTCCCGGGAACCAAGTTCTTCCGCGCACCCAGCACCATCTATTACGTAACCTCGTTCGCGGTGGCAGTCTTCGCCGCGTTCGGCACGCAGCGACTGATGCGCGGGGACGTGACGGTTCGATACGCCGGCGGCTGGCTTGCATTCGCGGCAGTGGTGCTGCTGCTGGCGCTCACCGGCGCGTTCACCTCACTCGGCCTCAGCGTCGCGCTTCCTGGCAGGGAGGAGGGCGTGTTTGCGAACGCGGGCGAGGTGCGCCTGGGCGCGTGGCGAAGCGCCGCGTTCATCGTGGCAATCGCTGCCCTGGCCCTCGCTGCCGCTCGCGATCGCATTCGAGGTCAGGCGCTGATAGCCGCGCTGGCGCTGCTGCTCACCGTTGACCTGTGGAGCATAGAGCGCCACTACTGGCGCTTCTCACCGGGTGCGGACGTGATCTTCGCGGACAACGAGATCACGGACTACCTGCGTTCGCAGTCCGAGCCCGGTCGTGTTCTGCCCATTGGCCTGGCGCCCACCGGTCAGCGTGGCCCCTACCTGGGCTTCCGCGGCGCCTACGACGGCCTCATGGCGCACGACATCCGGCAGTTCATCGGATATCACGGCAACGAGCTCGGGCGTTTCCAGCAGATCCTGGACGGCGGCCCCGGAGGAGCGGGCCTGTTGAACCCGAACGTCTGGGCACTGTACAACGTTCGGTACTTCATGACGAACATTGCCGAGCAGCCCCTCGAACGGGCCGAGCACGTGGCTGGTCCCGCGACGGACTTCGTGGGCAACGAACTCCACCTGTTCCGAATGCCCGGTGACAATCCGGCGGCCTGGGTGGCTCCCGCGATAGTCACGGCTGCGGACGACGCGGTCTTCAATACGGTGCTGGATCCGCGCTTCAACGTTTACTCGGTGGCGCTGATGACGGACTCGGCGACCGTGCAGAGCGCCGAGCTTGCGGCGTTGCCCGAACCACTGGAGATGCGCGCGGACGTGCGCACCTACGAACCCGGCAGGATTGACGTTCGGCTGTCCGAGCCCGCGCCGGAAGGATCGGCGCTGGTCGTGTCCGAGAACTACTACCCTGGCTGGCAGGCCGAAGTGGATGGCCGTCCCGCGCAGCTGTGGAGGACCAATTTCGCGTTGATCGGCGTTCCGCTGCCCGCCGGCGCGCAGGAAGTCTCGCTGCGCTTCAGGAGCACGCCCTACGAGACCGGCAAGCTCGTGACGCTGCTCGCGCTGGCCATCTCCGGTGCGCTGATGTTCGGCGGGGCCATGATGGATCGGAGGGTCGCGCGTGGCTGAGCGGGCTCTCGTCATCGTTCCCACTTACAACGAGCGCGAGAACATCGCTCGGCTCACGGAACGAATTCTGGAGCAGGACGACCGGCTGGATATCCTCGTCGTGGACGATGGGTCTCCGGACGGTACCGGCGCGATCGTGGACGAGCTCGTGGCGGCCAACCCGCGGATCCACGTGATCCACAGGGCCGAGAAGCTCGGGCTGGGCACGGCGTACCTGACGGGATTTCGCTGGGCGCTGGAGCATGACTACGAGTTCATCTTCGAGATGGACGCCGACTTCTCGCACGATCCCGCACACCTTCCGCAGTTCCTGGAGGCCATCGAGGACGCCGACCTCGTGCTCGGATCGCGATACCAGAACGGCAAGGTCACCGTGGTCAACTGGCCGATCGCACGACTCGTCCTCAGCTACTCGGCGAACATCTATGCGAGGGCGATTACCGGTCTTCCGCTTTTCGATGCAACCGGTGGCTTCAAGTGCTTCAGGAGGCGTGTGCTGGAGGCAATAGACCTGGATCGGGTGCGGTCCAACGGATACGCGTTCCAGATCGAGATGAGCTTCCGCGCCTGGAAAAAGGGCTTTCGGCTGAAGGAGATTCCCATCGTCTTCGTGGACCGCACGGAAGGAGAATCGAAGATGTCGAAGAAGATCGTGCGCGAAGCCGTGTGGATGGTCTGGCGGCTGCGCTGGCAGGCTATCACGGGCCGACTGTGATGCCCTTCAGGGCCGCCGACGCCCCCGCAGGACTCCAAGACCCTCCAAGGCTGGCGCCCGCGTCTCCGGCCCGGAGGCGTGGCTGTCAGTGGCCGCCTGTTTTGCGCGCACCAGCACGAATCCCATGAACGCTCCAGTTCTAAGCGGAACACGATTCTGGAAGCTGTCAGGCTCCGGCAACGACTTCGTCGTGTTCAACGTTCAGGACGACGCGGCCGGCGCCAAGCTCCTGGGCGCGCCGGAAGTCGTGCGGTCGCTGTGCGCTCCGGGAACGGGAGTCGGAGCCGACGGCGTGGTACTGCTCGCGGGGCCCGACGAGCAGCCGGCTCTAGGGGTGGGGGAGTGGGAGCGGAACCACTTCCGGATGATCTACTTCAACCGCGACGGTTCGCGGGGGGAGATGTGCGGTAACGCGGCTCTTTGCAGCACCCGGCTGGCAGTGCACCTGGGCCTCGCGCCGGCCGAGGGGATGCGGTTCGAGACGGATAGCGGCGTGGTTGCTTCGAGAATGGTCGAAGGTGAGCCCGAGATAGACATGGCTCCGGTGACCCATGTGACCGCCGACTTTCAGGCCGAGCGGAAGGAGGGGGAGCGGCGCCTGGGATTCGCGCTGGTTGGGGTGCCGCACCTGGTGGTGCTCTGCGACGACGTGGAATTGGTGGACGTGGCCGTTCGCGGGCCGGAGCTGCGGCACCATCCGTCACTGGCAGCGGGCGCGAATGTGAACTTCGTATCGAAGGCGGCTGACGGGTCGTGGTCTATCCGGACCTTCGAGCGCGGTGTCGAGGGGGAGACGCTGGCCTGCGGCACGGGAGTAACGGCCACATCCATCCTTCTGGAGGTCTGGGGCGAGCTCGGCGGCGGCAATGCCGAGTCGAAGTCGGTGGCCATGCGGTCGAGGAGCGGACTGACGCTGACGGCGACGCCGGGTCGGGTCGCGGAGTGGGAGTGGCGGCCGCGCTTGCGCGGGTCGGCGCGGATCGTCTTCAAGGGCGAGCTCGGGGACTTCTGAGTTCCGGTGCAGTGGGGCATGGCTCGCCCTGCGCTGGCGACCCGCACCGCCTTGCGCAGCGGCGGCGCATGACTCGCACTTCGCTTTATCTCCGCCATGTATTGTGTTGCCACCACGTGGCTTAGCGACGTCATCTCAAGCGCCGCATTACCCCGGAACCTGCATGAGCACCGCACCATCCTGGCATCTGCGCCGGTTTGCATTCAATGCCGGGTGACGCCGTCTGAAGGCGCGAGAGCTCGCTGAGTTATTCGCAGACCCGCGCGAGCCACACATCGCGGCGGGTGAGCTCCCGGGTGGGTGGCTGCCCGACTAGTCCACGCCACCTGGTGAGTGACAACCTCTCTCGACGTCCAGGCGGTCAGACGATCGTGGCTCTTCAACCTGCACGTGCAGCCTCGACATCTGACAGCCGCCGCCCCTCGTGGATAACTGCGCAAAAGCAACAGCCACAAGCAGTTATCCGGATGGGGAGGGGCTCCTTCGATTCTTCTCCACAGTTATCCACGAACCATAGTTTACATAACCTATATTATGCGACACGGCCTATATGGCGGCGATCGCCTGATCATTCAGCGCCAGGTCGGTACTTCGTGCCGAAGCGCCACATCCGAACCGACGTCCCTGCCACGCGCAAACGCTCAACCGCATGGAGCCCGCCCTTCTACTCGCGACGAGTACCCATGCGATGAGCCTGCAACCTGGACAGCACACAGAACGCTACCGAGCTGCGACGAGCGACGGCTTCAGCACGATGCTGCAAGCTTGCGGCCGCCCACCCTCGATGCCTCCGAGGCCCGGCGACTCAGCTGGCCGGAGGCCGACCGAACACCAGCGCCGAGCCGTCCCAGCCCAGAGCTTCCGGGATCCGCCTCGGCGCGACCGAGGCACTCGCCAAGTTGCGTAGGTACATGGCGTTGCGACGCTACACCTCATCCAAGGTCTGCGGTGCGGCGATTCGCCGCAATCTCGAAGAATCAAAAGGCCCTGGCAGATCATCCTCCGAAGCTCGCCTGGGCTCAGTTAACCGGCTCAGCTCGCCAGAACCGCGCCAGTGACAGCTCGAATCGCTTCCGAAGGAGGAGTGTCGCTCGACACCACCGCGACATCACGCCACAATAGCGCCAGTTAACAGTGTCGCGACAGTGAGCCTATACGCGCCGTCTGCCGCCCGGAGAGTGTCAGGTTGGCGGTCTCGTATCCGCTACGTGCGTGGCTCTCGGAAATCTGCTGCCCTGTCGGCGTCCACACGAGCGAACTTTCTGTCGCCGCGGACTGGTGTCGGTGGAGGATCCCGGGGTTCCATTCCTTGCCAGCTAGAGACCCGGGCCGCCCACTTCCCCCTGCGTCAGGGCAGCTCAAATCTCTTGACGATACATAAGCGTGCGCTTATGTCTGCCGCATGCTCCGGGCATCTTCATCACAGGACCGTATCTTTCTCGCTCTCGCGGACCCGAGTCGCCGCGCGATCTTCGAATCGCTCGCCGAGGGCGAGGCTGCGGTCTCCGACCTGACCGCGCGCTTCAGTATCTCTCAACCCGCCGTCTCGCAGCACCTGGCCGCCCTCAGGAAGGCCGGCCTCGTCCACGGACGGCGCGAGGGTCGCTTCGTGTACTACCACGTGGACCCCAAGGGACTAGACCCCCTCGTAGACTGGATCGCCCGTTATCGCGACTTCTGGCGTGAGAGAGTGGACCGCCTCGAACAGATGCTCCGGCGCATGGACAAATGTCCCCAATAGACACGACGCCGAAGAATCAGACAGACCCCCTATCAGAAGCAGGCTTCGGGCGGCTCCCGCTACGGCTGGCGCATGATGAGCGAGCGCCTGGAAGGTGTCGTCTGGCAGCTCTCCTGAGGCGCTACGCCCCCCGAGCGTCTCTCCGATTCGGCACACGCCCCCGGCATGACGGTCAGTTCACCCTGGAGTCAAGGAGACAGGAATGCAGGCAAGGAGCTGGGTTCGACAAATCCACAGGTGGGTCTCGGTCGCCTTCACCCTGACGGTCCTGGTCATCTTCGTCACTCAGGCGGTCGGCGAGACGCCGGAATGGCTCTTCTACTTGCCCCTCGCGCCCCTCCTGTTCCTCTTCCTCACCGGCACCTACCTCTTCTTCCTCCCCTACTTTGGCAGCCGGAAACAAAAGGTGGCTTCGGATGGATGAAGCGGACAGCAGCGGCGGCCGACGCGCTGACGTACACCGCGGCTTCAGGGCCTGCAGCGGCCGGCGCCCGGGCGTGCGCCGCGGCTTCAGCGCCTGCGGCTGCTGGCCGTCGCCCGGGCGCCGGCCTCCGGCCACTCCAACTCCACGCTCCCGCCAACCTCCAGATTCCGCCAGAGCTCCAGCATCTCGTGCCAGCCGGCGCACGCGCTCTCGACCTCCGGCTCGGTGAAGCGTCTTGGCTCCCTGCCAGGTGGAGTCCAGACGTATCGCTGCAACCTCCTTCGCAGTTCCGGCGACTCGGGGCCGAGTCCTTCCTCCATGGCCTGGTTGAACAGCCCGACGAGGATCTCGGTCGCATTCAGGTCGTCCCTGTTCCGCTTCAGGATCTGATCGGACCGCTCTGCAGCGTGCGGCCTGCGGCGTCCGCTCACATGCGTCAGGCTGGCGAATACCGCTCCCTCGGCCACGCTGCCCCAGAACCCGCGCTGGATGCCCAGTGCGCGCTCGATGGCGAAGTGCGCGAGGTCGTGCGGGATTGCCGCCATGTGCCCGATGCCCCTCACGAGATAGCGGACGCCATCCGAGCGAGTGATGAGGGTCTCGTAGTGCCGGTCGTCCAGTCGCTTGAAAACGAGCTGCATGTGCGTGTAGCGGGCTCCTTCAGCTTCGCATGTCCGCGGCTGCCTAACGCAGCCACGTCCGCATGAGAACGTTGGAGAATCCTGCGATCGTGGTCGTCCGCCTGCTGGATCCTGGTTTGCTATGGCATCCGGCAGCTCAGGCACCATTGGAGGATGTGCGCGCGCATGACTGCCCGCAGGCTATGCCACGATTTCGCCCTCGACAGACAACCTGTCACGCAACGAAGCGAGCACCTCGAGCGCCAGGTCAATCTCGCGCCGGTGGGTACGATGATTCAGCGCAGCCATCCGAATCATGAACCGGCCGTCAATCCTCGTGGACGTGAGAAACACTCGCCCATCGTGCCGAACCGCCTCCACGAGCCGCTCGTTCAGAGAGTCGATCTCCGCATCGCTCATGCCGGCGGGCGCCCAGCGAAAGGTGGACACCGTGAGTTCCGGCCTCGGACCGACAGTGAAGCCCAGTCGCTCGACTTCCCTGTGGAAGTACTGAGCGAGAAGAAGCTTTTCATCGAGTGCAGCGCGGAATGGTGCCGTTCCCAGCGCCATGAGCGGAAGCCACATGCGCAGCGCCCTGAATGGACGCGACAGTTCCGGCGACAGGTCTGCGGGCGACAGTTCAGCCGTGTTCCTTGCGGCGTCCTGCATGTAGTGGCCACCATAACGATTCGCGCGCGCGAGTGCGTTGACGTCGCGTACGATCACTATCCCGCTTCCCCACGGTACGAAGAGACTCTTGTGGGGATCCAGGATCACCGAGTCCGAACGATCGATCCCCCTGAGGCTGCGGCGACCCTGCTCGGTGAGCATGAAGAAGCCGCCGTATGCGGCGTCAACGTGAAGCCAGCAGCCCGCGCGTGAGGCGACGTCGGCAATCGCGTCCAGCGGATCTATTGCTCCGGTGTCCGTGGTACCGCCGTTCGCGACGACGAGCCAGGGCCGAAGTCCTCGCGAACGATCCGCCTCGATGGCCGCAGCGAGCGCGATCGGCTGCATGCGGAACCTGTCATCCATCGCAACGCGGTGCACCTGCGCGTCCTCGAGCCCTGCGATGCGCAGTGCCTTGTCCACTGACTGATGCGCCTGCTCGGTGAGGTATACTACCGCGCGCGCATAGTCCGCGCTTCGGAGGGCGTGCGCGTCTCGTGCGGCGGTGATCGCAGCCAGGTTTGCGAGGCTGCCGCCCGACGCGACGTGCCCACCGGCGGATACCGGATATCCCACGAGGTCCGCCGTCCACCGAACTACCTGCTGCTCCAACCGCACCGGACCCGGGCCCGTGAAGAAGATTCCCGAGTACTTGTTGGTGATCGCGGCCAGGAAGTCGCCCAGCGCGGAGTGGAAGAGTCCACCGCCCGGTATGTAGGCCAGGTGCGTGCCAGACGCTACACTTGACCCGGGACTCACGACCTCACGCTCGAAGACCTCCAGGAGGTCGCCGAGAGGCATTCCCCGATCCGAGATCCCGAACGCCTCGAGGCCTTCGCCCGTGCTGCCGGACTCGTACGCCTTTCGGTTCGGCAGTGTATCCAGGAACGTCCCTGCGTATTCCGCTACGGCTTGCAGTAGCTGCTGGCGGAACTCCGGAGTGGGCTCGAGCGCAACTGCCTCACGCTCGAGGACTTCGAGCTTCTGAACCAGGTCCGTGCGGAATGCCGTCGTGGTCACCCCCCGACGGGCGTGGCGGTAAGCTCGCCCAGGCGGACGCGTGCCTCGGGGGCGTGCGGCGAGTCCGGAGCGCTCGCGAGTTCCTCCCAGAGGCGGATCGCCTCGGCCTTGTTGCCCGCCTCGGCGTAGGCACGGGCGGCATCCGCCCTGTAGCTCTGCTGGTCCAGCTCGAAGCGCGCGGCTGCGACGGCGCCCAGGTAGGCCTGAGCAGCGGCCGCATAGTCGCCCTTCCCTTCCAGTCCGGCACCGATGAGTCCCTTCACCGAGGCCTCGAAATCACGGCCTGCGCTGCCCTCCACGCGGCGCAGCGCGGCGATCCCCTCATCCCACTGCTGCGCATCGTAGTAGGTCTGGGCCAGGAGCATGGCGGCCTGCGTTGCCGCCGGAGTTCCCTGGAACCGGTCTATGACCTGACCGAGAGACGTCTGGGCCAGCTGAACGTTGCCGCTCATGAACGCCGATTGCGCGCTGTACAGCTGCGCTTCGGCGCTGCGTGCCGTTGCATCCGTGGACTGTCTGTATGCGAAGAAGCCACCCGCGGCCACCGCGATGACAATCGCACCGATGGCGAGCTTCTTACCGTGCAACAGGAACCACTCGGCGAGCGATTCGGAGGGTTCACTGCCGGCGGAGCGGGTGGTTCTGGCTGCCATGACTCGGGGTGCGTTAGGGTTTCGTGAGTGGTGGGAGAATGCGTCGAGGCTCAGCCCGCAGCCCCTTTCGATCCGCTGTCGTCCGCTTCGTCGTGCGCGCCTGACGTGGCGCGCGACTTCTGGCGTGCGGAGAAGAGTCCGGTAATCGTGAGCGTGAGGAGCAGTCCGACGATGGTGAGGCCGATGATGACGCCGACCAGGTACATCGCCATGGGTCCCAGGGCCATCACGATGGCGGCGGCCAGGAAGACGAGAATGATGAGCTTCCAGGGCACGGCCTCTCCGGATTCTGCCGACTGGGATTATGTCCGGTCGAAGGGTGGAACTGTGTGATTCTCGAGTGCCCCCGGGGTGACTCGAACACCCGACCAACGGTTTAGGAAACCGCTGCTCTATCCAACTGAGCTACGGGGGCAAGTTGTTGTCTTTCGATACCTTACGGAGCGAAGCCCGTACGGAGAGCACCCGAGCCGCAGATGCTTTCCGTCGTCCGCCGAACCCCGAACATCCCATGAAACTTAACGGAATCGGGCCCAGGGGTTCCAGTCCTCAGTGCATGAGGTTGGCTCGAGCTCAGGTCGCCGGTCGTTGGGGGCGAGTCTCGGGCAAGAGAATTCCCGGCTCCTCGTTTCCCCCCACCAATTTCCAAGCCTGGGACCCTGTAGTCCCGGAAGTGTCCTGCGCTCAACTCACGGATCACGCCGTGCCCGCCGGCAGGCATAGAACCAGGGTGGACACGATCATGCTGTGGGCTCCACGCAGCTTCCGTCGATTCTCGGCAACACCCGGCTTCATTCGGTCCCGCCAGATGACCTCCGAACCACACCGGCGAACGGCTGTTCACTCGAGCGGGCCCGACCCACTCGACTCCCCGATCTGCTGAAGCTGTCTTGCAATCTGCTCCAACTCGATCTCCCGCTCCCGCACCTCCAACTCTGCCTTGAGGACTTCGACCGGCTCAACGAGTCCCGCGGCCTGCTGCTGCCTGACCATGGCGAACCGCTGCCGGGCCAGTTCCAGCGCCTTGTCGGCGACCATTGCATCGAAGCGCAGCTCGGCCTGCCTGAGCCGCCTCACGAGCTGCTCTACAGGCGTCTGCCTCTCGACCCATTCCAGTCGAAGGCGCTGCCGCTCGGCGAGAACGCCGAGTGCTGCGCGTGCACGCGCAACTTCAAGCTCAGTCGTCAGGCGTGCCGGTTCCGACTCCACTCCTATGCGGACTCGACGCGTCATCTCGTCAAGCGCACGCTCGGCCGCAGTGAGACGCTGCTGGGCGCCGAGCAGGTCGTAGCGGACACGCTCCAGGACGAAGTCTCGATCACCCACGAGCGGTGCATTGAGTTCGTTGCGCGGTGGTTGCCAGGATGCGCGAATCTCATCCACGTTGGCCTTTGCGTGCATCGCCTGCGCTTCCGCAGCACGAAGATCCGCCTCGGCATCCGACGCGGCGACGGGCGACAGGAGCCCGCTCGCCACCTTGCCGGAGACGTCCGCAGCGACAGTGCGTGCCAGGTCCAGTCGAAGCGCCGCGAGTGACAGCTCGGCCATCGCGGCCTGGAGAAGCGAATCACGACGCGCGCCGTCCCTGATTTGTGCCGCGGCAATCCCGGCGCTTGACCCTAGCGTCAGGCAGAGAAGCACGACACCCAGCGCGCGGAAGGTCCGCGAGCGGCGGTCCCTGCGAAAAGTGCGGACTACCTCATCCTCCAGGTAGTCTCGGAACTCCGCGGACGGGAAGTGATTGACGTCGTCTCTCATGGTTCGTACTCCCTGGTTTCAGGATCCGACTCGATGATCTTGCGCAGGCGCTGCCGTGCGCGGCGCAGCCTGCCTTCTACTCCCCGCTCGGTGAGTTCGTGGGTTCGGGCGAGCTCGGCGACGGGCCGCCGCTCGAAGTGAAAGGCCCGTAGGAGGTTCATCTGCGCCAGGGGCAGACGCGTCATCGCGCGCATGAGGAGCGACCACCTTCCTTCCCGCTCCATCTCCGCGGCATGATCCGGGGCCAGCAGCCCGCCGCTCACGGTCTCGTCAAGCGCCTCACAAGGCTTGCGACGACGGTGATTCGAGATGAGCCGTGCGGCCACGGTGCTCAGCCAGGCAAGCGGCCGCTCGGGCACCCCATTCGCGCGCCAGTCACGAACGGCGCGAAGCCAGGTCTCCTGGGTGATGTCCTCTGCGAGGTCGCGATCTCCGTCGCAGCGCCGAACGACGAACCCGAAGAGCGGGTCAATAGTGTCGCGGTAGAGGCGGCGGATATCGTCTTCGCTGGGCCGGCTGTGCATTGGTCTCCGGACGCGGGTCTGCCTCTAGGACACGGGAGCGGGGGGAAACCCACGGGTGACGAGGCCGAGAACAAGCAAGCCGACGGGGACCATGAGGCTCACAACGCAACGACCGGTTGCGAGCACATGCCGCAGCCACGGAATCTGACTGACCCAGGCTATCATGCCATATGCCATGGGGCAGTGGCGGAGGCTGAGCGCAATGGGCCCCCGAGCAGAATCAACGGCTGCGCGTGCCACACCAGCCAGAAAGTAGCGCCTGCACTTTGCGACTTGTGTTGCGGTCGCTGCACCGCGCTCCGCGCGGCCCAGTGTCAACGGATGCCTTTCGCTCGAGAGCTCAAGAGCCTGGGCGGTTCAGGAACTTGCGCCATATGGCGCTGCGCCGCCCGCTCAAGGGGCGCGATCGCCCGCCCCGTACATCGCGTCCCAGCGCGACAAACGCCGCCGGCGATCTGTTGATCGCCGGCGGCGTTTGTCGCCCTCCCCGCCCTGTCCAAACCAGCCCCTACGGCAACCGCGTAGCCGTATAAGCCCTGTCAATCTGGTCGTGATTCCGATACACCCCGGAATGGCTTTCCCTGCGGAATGCCGGGAACGCCCACTCAGGGCCGGAGTCGGCGATATGACCGTGCAGGTTGAGACTTCCATCGCCGTTAGACGACACGCCGAATATCGCTCCCGTCGCTGAGAGGTGCTCTACCTCAACGTCCGCAGCGCTGCGCAGGAATCGGCGCAGATAGCCACCATACACGGCGTCATCATCCGTGAAGAGCGTCAGTGAAGTCGCGATGTTCGTGCTGTAACGCTCCACGTCGGGTATTGTCTCCCGGCCCAGGAACGCGGCAACGACGGGGTATCCCACGCAGACGTAAGGCGTGCCGGCGTCGGCCTCCGCCAGCGTCAGAGCACACCAGCCCGGGAACCAGAGCGAATGCGTCGCACCCATCGCGGCCCAGGCGATGTCCTCGGTAGTGAAGTAGAGCCGCAGCGAGGCATCGCCAACCGGGATCACGGGCTCTTCTGCCACTCCGTCCTCTCCCTCCGGAGGCATCTGCACCACGCCATTGTCGGTAACAACTACGGGATACGGCATCTTCGATTCGGTGCCGCACCCGCTCAGGGTGATTGCGGCCGGTTCTGCCGGGGCCTCGGTGGCAAGCGAGCCATCCTCACGCGTGTAGTACACGGTGCCGCCCATGTTCACGCTTGCCTTGAGGTATACCACGTGATCCGTCTGACCCGCCCTGCAGTAGCTGAACTGGATTGCGTCGTAAACTCCCACGGGAACTGTCACTGAGGAGGACTGCAGCAGGTCCGTCTCGAACGACGACGACGCCAGTTCGATGAGACAGTCGCCATCCGTGCAGGTGTACACCGGCGCGTGATGGCTCTGCGGGGTCACTGTGTTAAAGAGATAGATCTCGGTGATCGGCATCTTCAGCGATTCGATCTGGAGATCCGTCGTGGCGAACTTCGCATCACCGTCAACACCCTCGAGTGCCCAGGAGGCCGCTGCTGCGACCATGGCCGCGCTCGGGCCGCCCGAGCCCGCACTGAGGCGAACCAGCTCGGGCGTGATTCGAGTACCGCCCTTCGGTCCGGTGGAATCTCCGCACCCTGCAACTGCGGCGGCGAGCAATAGGACTGTCAGCGCATGGCGTGCGCGCGAGAATCGCAAAGAACTCATGAATCCGGGGGTTGAAGGGTGATGGCGCGTAAGCGACGCGCGGTTCGGTGGCTGGCTTCGCCGTTGGGCGTAGCACCATCCACGTTCGCGCCGAAAGGGCGCGTCCCCGGTAACACGAGCGGACCTCAAGATCGCAACTCTTCGCACCAGCACTCCGCGACATGTGCTGGCCCACTGAGGAGCCCCGCTAGCTCCTCACCCCGTCACGAGTCCCGCCGGGTACCGATCCCAGACAAGCCCGAGCTCCAGGCCATGCTCGCACCACGCCTTCATTCCAGCCAGCACGAGGGTGAACCCCTGGGTCGAGTCGGCGACTTCCCGCACGAGCTCGTCGCCGGTGGACGCGAACCCTCGCTCTGTAACCTGCACCCAGGTGGTGTCGTCAGGCTGCGCCACGAACAGGTACTCCACCGTCGTCGGCCCGCTCGCGCCCGGCCACTCGGTGAGGATCCGCCTGTCCTGTTCGAACTCCAGCACCTTCACCTCTGCGGACACGCCGTAAGGCTCCCAGTCCCACTTCACGGTGGCGCCGGATGTCAGCGGGCCGCTGGACCGGCTGAACCAGAACTTCGTCACCGTTTCAGGCTCCGTGAAAGCCTGAAACACCTCCCCCACCGGCCGCCGGATCAGCATCGCTGTCTGTACTACCGCTCCTGCCGTCTCACGATCGGAATCGGGCACGAGTATCTCCGGGATAGCTGAGGTCAGTCCAAGTCAGAACACTATTGCCGAGTGCACGGGCGCTGCGGATCCCAGCTCGGTACGCCCCTGCAGCGCCTCCAGCTCCACGAGAAAGCTGAATCCCGCGACGATCCCTCCGAGGCTCTCCACGAGCCGCCTGGCGGCCGAGGCGGTTCCGCCGGTCGCAAGGAGGTCGTCCACGATCACCACACGGCTGCCGGGCGCGAGTGCGTCCAGATGGATCTCGAGCACTGACGTCCCGTACTCGAGCGAGTACTGCTCGCGCCGGGTCCGCGCCGGAAGCTTCCCCGGCTTCCTGACAGGCACCAGCGATGCACCCCACCGGAGCGCGAGCGGCGCGCCGAACAGGAATCCCCTGCTCTCGATCGCGACCACCACGTCAGGCGGCATCGAGTCGAAGGGCGCCGCCAGCTGCCCCACTGCATCCCCGAAAAGCTCTGCGTTCGAGAGCACAGGGGTGATGTCGCGGAACAGGATTCCCGGCTCCGGGAAGTCCGGAACGGAGCGGATGGCCTGACGAACCCGCTGCAGTCTCAGGCCGGCCGCGGGTTCGCTGCGCACCTCATCCATCACTTCATCACGGTGAACGGATATGGAAGTGAACCATCAACTTGCCACGGCTCAACCGACACGCTCTCCACCCTTGATCCGGGCGGTCCGGTGCGCACGCTCGACTCGAGCCTCTGCACGCTGCCGGGGTCTCCGCGCGCGACCAGCTCCACGCTTCCGTCCGGAAGATTGCGAACCCACCCGGCCAGGGACTCTCGCCGCGCCGTCTCACGCACGTGCCAGCGAAAGCCGACTCCCTGCACGCGGCCCGTGACGACGATGCGCACCGCCACCACGGACATTCGCGTCATCCTTCGGCTCCGTCGTCGAGCCCTTCCCCCCTGCCTTCTGCCCCCCGGTTTATCACGCTCTCGAGAACGGCAACCAGTACTGCCGCTTCGCCGGCGGATTCCGCCGGAATGCGGAGCGGAAGAAGGCCTTCGCGAATCCTGTCGGCGATGTCGGTAAGGACTCGCGCAGCGTGGAGACGGGCCTCCACGGCGCGCGACGCGGCGTCGTGCTCGTCGCGCGGCACCGCAGCGCTGCCGGAGGCGGGCGTAGCCGCCGCACGACGCCACTCCTCGTCGGTGGGCCACTCAGCCGGATCTGCAACCCCGCGCGCAGCCGCCAGGCGATAGTTCTCGGGCAGGTCCAGGAAGCCGAATTCGTCCGTGGGAAACGGCTGCGGAGACGACTGAGAAGCCGAAAGAGGAGCGGAGCCTCCTCCTCCCCCTTGAGGACCACCGATCGCCGCCAGAGCGCCCTCCCACTCTTCCCATCCAGGCATCGTGGCGTCGGACACCGCCTCCGGAAGGCGGCTGCCGGCCGGCCCGGAGTCGTCGTCAGGCTCCAGTGCCCGAATCGGGATCACGTCTCGCTCACCGTCAGGCGCAAGCGAGGAGATCGGCACTGCGCCCTCTTCACCCGTGGGCGCGATGGCGGAAATCGGCACCACGTCCTCCTCGCCGGCAGGCGAGAGCGAGGAGATCGGGACCACGTCGTCAGCGTCGCGCGTGGGGGTTGAGTTTGCAGGCTCGTCGCCGCGTCCCTCGCGGTGCTGGCCTTCGGATGACGTTCGGGGCGAACTGGTATCAGCGCTCATGCCAGTGGTCGTCGGGTTGCGTCCGTCTCCCAGCCGTGCGCTCCCAGCAGCGGCACGAAGCGAACCGGTGCAATCTGATGACGCTCCAGCTCCTCGCCTCGTCGCACTATCATCTCCAGAACCTGCTCATCGGGCGGTCCGATGGGAATCAGCAGGCGTCCTCCGTCCCCCAGCTGGCTCACGAGAGGTTCCGGAAGATCCGGCGAGCCCGCGCTCACCAGGATGGCGTCGTACGGCGCATAGGCGCGCCACCCCAGCGTGCCGTCTCCCACCAGGTAAGCGATGTTCTGGAAGCCGAGCTGCCCCAGAAGTTCGCGAGCCTGTTCGAGAAGCGGCGCGATACGCTCCACCGTGAACACCTGGGCGCAGAGCCTGGCGAGAAGCGCGGTCTGGTATCCCGACCCGGTGCCGATCTCCAGAACACGCTCGTCTCCCTTGAGTTCCAGGAGCTGAAGGTAGCGCGCGTGAATGGACGGCTGCGAGATGGTCTGCCCACTGCCGATCGGGAGGGCCGAGTCCTCATAGGCGCGGTGCCTGACGCCGGTCGGCACGAACAGGTGCCGCGGCACCGACTCGAACGCCTCCAGCACGCGTTCGTCGTTGATGCCGTTCCTTCGCAGTGCCTCGACCAGACGTCGCCGAGGCGCCACGTAGCGGGGTTCTATTTGTCCTGCCACCAGTCGGCCGCAGCCGCGAGAACATCGCGGTTCGTAAGGTCCAGGTGCAGCGGTGTGATTGACACGTAACCCTCCTCCACCGCACGGAAGTCCGAGTCAGCCTCGCCCGTCCACGACGCGAATCCGCCGCCGATCCAGAAGATCTCGCGGCCCCACGGATCGCTCATGCGCGTGAGCGACTGCGAGTACACGCGCCGCCCGAGCCTCGTCAGGCGCATTCCGCGAATCTCGTGCGCTGCCAGCGGCGGGAAGTTCACGTTGAACAGCGTGTTCTCCGGGAAACTGCTCATGGACGTCAGGTGCTCGAGCACTTCACGGATGGTTGGGACGAGGCGATCTATCAGCGTAGGATCGGTTCGAAGATCCCCACCGGCAAACGACAGCGCAATGGACGGAATGCCGAGCGCGAGCCCCTCCATGGCCGCAGCGACGGTGCCGGAGTAGAGGACGTCGTCGCCCATGTTCTGTCCGTGGTTCACGCCGCTGAGAACGAAGTCCGGCCGCTCGGGCATGAGCGCTTCCACGGCGAGCATCACGCAGTCCGTGGGCGTGCCGTCCACCTGGTACGCGCCGTCGGCCCGGCGAACGGGTCGCAGCGGATGGTGGAGCGTGAGTGAATGGCTCGTGGCGCTTTGCTCGCGGTCGGGAGCCACGATGGTGATCTCACCAAGCCCTTCGGCGGCCTGCACCAGGCAGCCGAGGCCATGAGCCAGGATCCCGTCGTCGTTCGTACAGAGAAGGCGCATCAAGTTTCCAGGTTAATTCTGATCGGTCGCATCAACTTTCGTTCTCGGTGCCACTTCCCTCGAGGATCTCGAGTATCTGCTGCAGCTCGCCCTCGAGCTCGCTGGCCAGCCTGGACTTGAACGCGCCTGCCGCTTCCGTTCGCAGCGTCTTCGCGCGTCGCAGCTCGCCCAGGCGCTGGCGGGCACCGTCAATCGTGTACTTCTCTTCGTACAGCAGCTGCTTCACCAGCATGACGAGCTCCACTTCGCGCCGCTGATACACGCGATTGCCCGAGCGATTCTTCGCGGGGCTGAGCACGCGAAACTGACTCTCCCAGTAGCGCAGCACGTGCGGCTTGAGGCCGGTAAGCGCGCACACCTCGCCTATCGAGAAGAACTCCTGCACGGGAGTGGAGGGGCGCTTGCCGGCAGGCCGGGAGTCAGCCCTGGAATCGGTGCTCGCCTCGGCCCTGCCGCCGCCCTTCGCGTCAGGCGCCGACGCCGCCCTGGCCGCGCCGGCTGGCGAGCGGCCGTCTCGTGCCATCATCAGTCGCGCTCCGGGCGCAGATCGCGCCCCATGAGGTCCTCGATCGCCTGACGCGGCGGGTGGCCCTCGAAGAGGATGCGATGAACCATCGTCACGATCGGCATCTGCACGCCCTCCCGTTCTGCGAGCTCGTACGCGCTCTCGGTGGTGGTCACCCCTTCGGCAACAGTCTCGCGATCGGCCATGATGGCCTCCAGCGACCTTCCCTTGCCCAGCTCCTCCCCTACCGCCCTGTTGCGGCTTAGCGCGCCGGTGCAGGTGAGCACCAGGTCACCCATTCCCGCCAGCCCCGCAAAGGTGGCCGGATCGGCGCCCAGCGCCACCCCCAGGCGCGTCATTTCAGCGAGGCCCCGCGTGATGAGAGCCGCGCGAGAGTTGAAACCCAGCCCCAGGCCCTCACCGATGCCCGTCGCCACCGCCATAACGTTCTTCAGCGCACCACCCAGCTCCACGCCCGTTACGTCCGAGTGTGTATAGACGCGCAGCGAGTCGCTGCTGAACGCCTGCTGCACGGCTCGCGCGACAGGTTCGCTTGCAGACGCCGCAACGATCGCGGTGGGCTGCCTCGCCGCGACTTCCGCAGCGAAACTCGGCCCGCTCAACGCGACGACCGGGTGCCCTGGGAGCTCCTCGGCGATGACGTCCGTCATGATTCGGAGCGTGCCGCGCTCGATGCCCTTCGTGGCCACCACGAGGATTGCATCGTCCGCAACCGCATCACGCGCACTGGCCGCCACGCGACGCAGCACGTGCGAAGGCGCCACGAACGTCACCATCCCCGCGCCGGCGAGTGCCTCACGAATATCGGACGTGGCGCGCAGCGAGGGCTCCAGCGGCATGCCGGCGAGGAACCGGTGATTCACGTGCTCGCGGTTGATCGATTCCGCCACGTCAGGCTCGAAGGCCCATATCACGACTTCGTGGCCGTTGCGCGCAAGGACATCGGCCAGGGCCGTTCCCCACGCGCCCGCGCCGATCACTGCATGCCGCATGTCTCAGCTTCCTCCCGAATGTGCGGTGGCGTCCGCGCCGGCATCGCCCTGCGCACGAGCAGCCGTGCGCCGGCGGCGGAACCCGGACTCCTCACCCCGCCGAAGTCGCCCGATGTTGGCGCGGTGCATCCAGATCACGAACAGCCCCACCGCGGCCGAAATCCAGAACACCGCGCCCACTCCCTCGGTGACCAGTATGGCGATCGGAAGAGTCACCGACGCAACGAGTGACCCGAGAGAAACGTACCCGCTCGTGGCAACGACCACGGCGAACAGCACGAATGTAGCGCCCACCGCGAGAGGGGCGAGCGCCGCGAATACGCCCGTGGCCGTCGCGACGCCCTTGCCCCCTCCCCTGCCCAGCAGGAAGACGGGCTTCACGTGCCCGATGATTGCGGCGACCCCGAAGGCCAGGGCCCACCACACGTGCTCCTCCGTGCCGGTAACGTTAGGCAGCAGCACCACCGGCAGCGCACCCTTGAGGGCGTCCAGGGTGAAGACGAGAAGCCCCATCTTCCACCCCAGTACCCGGAAGACATTGGTGGTACCGAGGTTTCCGGATCCGTGTGCGCGCAGGTCTATGCCGCGAGTCCTGCCCGCGAGGTACGCAGACGGGAACGACCCGGAGACGTACGCGATCGCCAGTCCTAGCGCGGGATGCATTCAGTTCTTGCGCCTGAGGATGATGCGGAGCGGATTCCCCTTGAAGCCGAAGGCGGCACGGAACCCGTTGTGCAGGTAGCGAACGTAATGCTCCTGGACAAGCGCGGGTTCGTTGCCGAACACCACGATGGCCGGCGGCGCGACTTCCACCTGCGTGGCATAGTTCAACTTCACCTCACGACCCGCGGCCTGCGGAGGCTGCCTTCGCTGCAGCAGCTGCTCCAGAACGAGGTTCACCTCCGAGGTGTCCACCCGCCTGTTGCGCTCTGCGTCCACTTCCAGGATAACGTCGAGCACGCGCTGCACGCGCTGTCCGGTGATCGCGGAGACGAACAGGAAGGGCACCCACTTGAGGAACGGCACTCGTTCGGCGGCGTCCTTCTCGAACTGCGCCGCTGTACGCTCGTCCTTCTCAGCGATGTCCCACTTGTTCACCACGATAATCAGACCGCGCCCGGCTTCCCACGCGAGATTGGCGATCTTCAGGTCCTGTACTTCAAGGCCGAGCGTCGCATCCAGAACGAGAATGCAGATGTGGGCCCGCTCGATCGCCCTGCGAGTGCGCAGCGTGGAGTAGAACTCGATGTCCTCGTCCACCTTCGACTGCCTTCGCAGGCCTGCGGTGTCAATGAAAATGAGGTCGCGGCCGTGATATCGGAGAGGCGTGTCTATGGCGTCCCGCGTCGTGCCTGCCACGTCGGACACCACAAGCCGCTCCTCGCCCAGCAGGCGATTCACGAACGATGACTTCCCCACGTTAGGGCGACCCACCACTGCGACGCGGAGTTCGGTCGAAGCCTCGTCCGCGTCCACCTGCGGGATCGCCTTCACGATCTCGTCCAGAAGGTCGCCCGACTGCTTGCCGTTGGCGGCCGAAACCGGGAGAGGATCGCCTGCCCCGAGTTCGTAGAACTCGTAGAAGTCCGTGGATTCGGGGTCATCCACCTTGTTGGCCACCAGGAGCCACGGTCGGTCGGCTGCGCGGAGCATGTCCGCGATCGCGCGGTCGCCCGGATGGATTCCGGTGCGCGCGTCCACCACGAACAGGAGAAGGTCCGCTTCGTCCATCGCGAGCTGCACCTGGCGGCGTATCTCCACGTCCATCGGCAGGGACGAATCCTGCACGAGGCCGCCGGTGTCCACGAGGTAGAACGCCCGTCCGGACCAGTCAGTCAGGGCAAAGTGACGGTCGCGCGTGGTACCAGCGTGCTCGGTGACGATCGCCGCATCGGTTCCGACGATCCGGTTGAACAGCGCGGACTTGCCGACGTTCGGACGCCCGATGATGGCGACTACTGGGGGTGCGGCGCCCGCCGTTCTCGACGCGGCTCCGGCAGGGGGTCCGGACATTCCAGGGGTGATCATTGACGTGGAAAATGAGCCGCGCGGGCGTGAAGCGCGAGGCGGCGCCATCTGATGAGTCTAACCCGTACCAAGTCTCGAAAGCAATCAGGCTACACGACTTATGTGCCCTTGCCTCGCGCATGTTCTCCGTTGCAGGGGCAAAGAAGTACGCCCTCGCTGCCAGAGCTGGCAGCGAGGGCGTACGATCAGAGATCTGCAGTGCCCGGCTATTGTACCGGAGCGTACTTGTACGCCACGGCTGCCGGATTTCGCAGCGGTACCGAGAAGGTGCTGCTGCCCATGGCAGCGACGTTCTCCACCGTCACCGCCTCGCTTCCTACCACGTTGCCCTGAGCATCGAGCAACTGGAAGTTGATGGTGTACGTCCTGGGCTCTTCCGTGAGATTCTCGATATCACCCTCGAGCGTACGCTGGTCGCCCTGCCCGGCGATACCGCGGAACGTCACCTTCACCGTCATGCGGGCAGCGGTCTGCTGGGTGCGGATGAGCGAGTCGCCGTAAGCACGCTGCTGGTTGCGATCGCCGGTTTCCACCATGCCCTGGAACGCCTGCGAGAGGAGCATGTGGTTGTCCGCGTTACTGGGATCGAGTTCCACCAGTCGGTGCACCACTGGAAGCATCTCCTGATACTGGCCGTTATGCGAGTAGGCGATGCTCAGGGCGAAGTTCACGTCGCGCGAGAACGGCTCCTTGCGGTGCGCCCCCTCGAGAAGCGTGACGGCCTCTTCATAGCGCGCATCGTTGATGGCGCTGACACCGGCGTCTATGAGTTGTGCGACGTCGTAGCGATCGGGGTTCGCGGCCATCTCCGCATATATGCCTGCCACGGCCGCCGTGTCACCGGCAAGCTGCAGCGAGCGCGCCAGGCCGGTCTTGGCAGTCGCGTCGTCAGGCGAGTTCTGCAGGTGCTCCCGGAAGTAGTCTGCAGCCTTGGTGGCCATCGCAGTCTGCTCCGGACCCGGCGACATGGACTCCGCGCGGTTCTGCGCGAGCACGGCCAGGTTGAGAAGTACCGATGCGCGGATGTCCGCATACATCTCGTCCTTCGCCGCGTACTCGGCCGCCTTCTCGAAGTTCTCGAAGGCCTTGTCGAAATCGCGCTCACTCACGGCGGCATTGCCGATGAGGTGATACGCGGGGGCAAGCTCCGGATCGATCGCGAGCGCACCCTCGGCGAGCGCCGAGGCCTGCGCCTGGTTACCGGCGTTGAACTCGGCCACGGCCACGTTCATCACGCGCGCAAGCGCGATCTGCCGGAACTGCCTGGCCTGATCCTCCGCGCAGGGCTTCGCTGCAACGACGCGATCGAACGCGCTGTCAGCCGCCAGGATCACGTTGATCTCACGATCCGGATCGGTGGCATAGCCCAGCTCGCCCTGCGTGGTGATGAGCGGGGCGTCCTCGATCATCGCGTAGGCGATAAGGGCCTGTCCCAGCATGTAGTTCCGAAGAGTGCTGTCTGCGCGGGCGTTCGGATCGGTGAGCGCCTTCAACGCAGCCTGCACATGCTTGATCTGCTCGGCCCGGTCCGTGGTCGAGTTGAACTGACCAATCGCCGATGACGCTGTGTTGATCGTTGCAGAGCCATCGGTGTTGAAGTCGCACGCCGCACGGTTCTGGGCACCGAGTGTCGCCGCGCCAAGCGCGAGCGCCAGCACGGCGGCGGTTCCCTGTCGGATCATTCGGCGATCTCCTTTAAAGTCTTGATTGAACGGCAGACGCGAAATCAATCCACGCCAATGGCTGCACGCAACCATACTCAGTTTACGCCTGAAGGACCCGCATCGTTCCCTGAGGCCGCAGCGGACAGCGCCAGAGCGTGAACTACGTCACAACTGACGCCCAGTTCGCGGGCGACGCGCGCCACGTCCTCGGCCTCGGGTTTCCGCCGCCAGCGGCCATTCGGCAGCTCCGAGCTCTTCACCCGGACGGTATGGTCCCGCACCACGACAACCTGCGTGACACGGGCCAGTGCGCGCCTGGTGACGGCGGCTCGACGCACGCCTATGGTGCTGCTCGTGAGGAAGAGTTGATCCTCCAGCCCGCGGGCGTCGCCTGACGCACAGAGGACCTCGATCCGGGCCCCCGGACGCCCCTTCTTCATCTGCACTGGCACCACTACCACGTCCCGGGACCTGGGATCCGCCCGCAGGGTGTCTACGCAGGACGCCAGGTGCTCACCGCTCATGTCGTCAATGTCTGCACTCAGAACGACCATGTCCTGCACCTCGTCCCCGTCGGCGGGGTCTGTGCTGAGGCTCGCGATGATCAGACGCAGTGCATTGACCCGTCCCTCCGGATCACGCGTGCCGGCGCCGAACCCGGATCGCACCGGAACGAAGGGGGGCGGCGCTCCCTGCGACAGGACCCGCACCAGGGCAGCACCCGTGGGCGTGACGAGTTCGCCCGAACCAGGCGGCCCGGAGTAGCACGGAACGCCCTCGAGAATGCGCAGGGTGGCTGGCGCAGGAACCGGCAGCAGTCCGTGGGCGGCCTCCACGTAGCCATCACCGAGCGCGAGCGGACCGCTGTAGATGGCGGTTACCCCCAGCATCTCGAAGCCCCACACGGCTCCGACCACGTCGAGTATGGCGTCAACCGCGCCGACTTCGTGCAGGTGCACCTTCTCAGGCGTGGTGTTGTGGATGCGGGCCTCCGCGTCCGTCAGAAGCTCGAAGACTTCCATCGAACTGCGGGCTACGGTGTCCGGCAGCTCGGCCGCCTCGACCATGGCCCGGATCTGCCGCAGGTGGCGCCCGTGCGGCTGCGGCGGGATGTCGAAGTCCACCTTCACACAGGCAATGGAGCTGCGCGTCACGCTGCGGATGTTCACCTTCACGTCGGGGAGCCCGATCCGGCCTGGCAGAGCCCGCAGCCAGTCAGGATCCAGGCCGACGTCGAGCAACGCGCCGAGGAGCATGTCCCCGGCGATCCCGCTGAATGGATCCAGTATCGCGACGGTCACGGTCAGTCCACGGATGCGGTGCGATAGGAAGCGCCGCTTCCAGTGTTGAACAACACCACCTCGCTGTCCTGGCCGAGCGCGCCGCGCCTAACGAGCTCCTCGAGCGCGGCAAGGCCGGCTCCACCCTCCGGCGCCGCGTCCACTCCGGTTGCAGCGGCCAGGCGCATCGTGGCGCTGCGGATTGCCTCCTCGTCCACGGCTACTGCCACGCCATTCGAGTCGCGCAGTGCGCGAAGCACCAGGCGGTCGCCGAGCGGAGCAGGCACTCGAAGACCCGCGGCGTGAGTCGAAGGGTTCGGCCACGGTTCCACGGTATCCCTTCCGTCGTCGAATGCCTTGACGAGCGGGGCACAGCCGGCGGCCTGCGCAACCACGAGCCTGCTGGCCTCGTTAGGTGACAGCCAGCCCCAGTTGCGCATTTCGCTGAATACCTTGTCCATGGCCACGATCCCCTCGCCGCCACCCGTGGGATAGACGATCGCGTCAGGCAGGCGCCAGCCCAGCTGCTCCGCGAGCTCCAGCCCGAGAGTCCTGTTGCCTTCGGTGCGATACGGCTCCCGGAGCGTGGATACGTCGAACCATCCCGACTCGGCAGCGAACGCGCGGGCGCGGGCGCCTGCGTCTCCGATATGACCGTCAACGAGCCGCAGCTCCGCGCCCAGCGCACGGATGGTAGCCAGTATGGGAGCGGGCGTGGAGGCGGGAGCGAAGATGCAGGCCGGTAGTCCTGCGGCTGCCGCGTACGCCGCCAGGGCAGCGCCCGCGTTGCCGGCAGTCGGCACCGTGAGACCCTCCACACCGAGTGCACGAGCGCGAGTGACGGCTGCGCTCAAGCCGCGTGCCTTGAACGAACCGGTTGGATTCACCGCTTCATCCTTGATCCACAGCCGTCCGACTCCGGCTGCGGCAGCGAGACCGGGTGCCTCCAGCAGCGGCGTCCCGCCCTCTCCCAGGGTGACGGGAGACTCCCCGTCCACAAGCGGCATTGCCGGTGAATAACGCCACATGTCCATGCGCTGCAGGAGGCTCCTCCGGTCCGGCGAAGCCCCCTGATACCGCGCGAGCACCGGCTGGCCGCAATCGCCGCAGACGGTAACGAGTTCTGTGCGGGAGTACTCCCTGCTACACGCTGAGCACTGCAGCTTCCAGTCGGTCACTGACTCTCCGTGGTGGGTGGTTCCGAAGTTGTCGCATCTGGCGCCACGACGCCTTCGGCAGCGGCTTGTCCGGGCGGAGCGACTATGCCGGAGGCAGTGGGTGACGTGCTGGAAAGATAGTCAAGCAGCCGCTGGGCGGTCGCGGTGGAGAAGCCCGGCAGCGCCGCAATCTCTTCCACGCTGGCTTCGCGCACTCCCTGCACACTGCCGAACGCACGCAGCAGCTGACGCCTGCGAGTAGCGCCGATGCCCGGTGCCTCCATCAGGGCGCTCGTGACGGTTCTCCGCGTACGCCTGACGCGCTGGAAGGTCACCGCAAACCTGTGCGCCTCGTTGCGAGCCTGCTGGAGGAGTCGCAACGCGGGAGAGCGCCTGGAGAGTCGAAGCGACTCGGAACGTCCCGGCAGGAAGATCTCCTCCTCCCGCTTCGCCAGGCTGATGATCGGCAGCGACTCCAGCCCCAGCTGCACGAGTGCCTCACGAGCGGCGCCGAGCTGCCCCTTGCCTCCATCCACCACCACCAGGTCCGGGAGGTGCTTTCCTTCCTCGCGACGCCGCTGGAAGTACCGACCCACCACCTCATTCATGGACGCGAAGTCGTCGGTGCCCTCCACGGTCTTCACCTTGAAGCGGCGATACTCGGACCTTCGCGGCCGCCCGTTCTCGAACCAGACGCACGATGCCACCGTGTCGGTTCCCTGCGCGGTGGAGATGTCGAAGCACACCAGCGAGCGAGGCACCTTCTGCAGTCCGAGCTCCCGCTGCAGGTCATAGATGGGCGGCGTGGCACGCTCTTCCGCCTCCATCCCTTCCAGCCTGAGCTCCTCCAGCAGGTGCTGCGCGTTCTGTATCGCAAGGTCCACCAGCTCCCGTCGGCTGCCGCGCTGCGGAATACGCACCGACGATCCGCGGCCGAGCGACTTCTCGAGCACCTCGCGGTCCTCGAACTCGAACGGAACCAGTAGCTCCGACGCGCGCTCTTCCTGCGGCAGGTACCACCTTGCCAGGAACGCGCCCAGCACGTCGCTGTCCGAGTCGCCGTCCGTGTTGTCGAGAAACCGATGCTCGCGGGCCAGCAGCTTGCCTCCGCGAACGCGCAGCAGCGTCAGGCAGGCATCGTCTCCATCGCGGGCGAAACCCACCACGTCCTGGTCTCCGCCCTCCACTTGCAGCACTACCGGGGGCTCCTCCATCCTGTCCAGCTGCTTCAGGGCGTCACGCATCTCTGCCGCGCGCTCGAAGTCCAGGTTTGCCGCAGCCTCCTCCATGCGCGCCTTCACTCGCCGCCGCACCTCCGAGGCGCGTCCGGAGAGGAAGGCCAGCACCTCCTGCACCATCTCCGCGTAGTCCTCGCGCGACTGGATGCCCACGCAGGGAGCCTTGCACCGCCCGATCTGGTGATCCAGGCACGGGCGCTCGGGTGCCTCACGCGGAAGGTCGTAGCTGCAGGAGCGCATCGTGAACGTTCGGCGCACCACGTTGAGGGCGCGACGCATGGCGCCCACGTCGGTGTACGGGCCGAAGTAGCGCGCACCGTCGTCCACGAGCTGCCTTGTCACGATGACGCGGGGGAACGGCTCCTGGACCGTGACCTTGATGTACGGATACGACTTGTCGTCGCGCAGCGAGATATTGAAGCGCGGCTTGTGCTCCTTGATCAGGCTGGACTCGAGAAGCAGCGCGTCCGTCTCTCCCGGCACCACGATCGTCTCCAGGTCCGCGATCTTCCGCACGAGCGCGCGAGTCTTGGGACTCGCCACGTGGTCGGACGCGAAGTAGCTCCGGACGCGGGCGCGAAGTCGCTTGGCCTTGCCCACGTACAGAACCTCCCCCGAGGCGTCCTTCCAGAGATAGACTCCGGGTGCGTCGGGCAGGTGGGCGAGCTTGCTGGCAACGTTTTCGGGCACTACCGACATGCCCGAAATCTACCCCCTGGAAGAGGCTATGGAGGGCTTCCGGGGTTCCCTCCCGGCACCGATGCCGAGAACGGTGCGCACGTGCGAGCGTGCGCTTTCCTGCATGACGGAGAGGAGGCCCCGGCCGTAGCGCGCGAAGAGCGGCACGAGGTTGAGTGCGCGCTCCTGCGGCTTCCCTCCGGGGGTCAGGGCCCCGCGCAGCATCGCTATGTCGCGCTGTCTTTCCGAGTCGGCCCGCGCGGCGGCTGCGGCCACCCTGCGCTCGAGCCTCTCAACCTTGTGTTCCAGCTGGCGAGCCGCTCCGCGAAATACATCGGGCTTCGGGATGCCGGACGCGGTACCGGACGACGCATGCCGAACGAGGTTCTCGCTGGCGGCAGCCACGCTCTCACGCAGCTTGCGGATCTCGGCAGTCACCTCTTCCGGCACCGCCTCTCGCGCCAGCCTCCGCTCGGGTCCGTGAGGGTCCGCGAAGTCCTCCACACGAAGACCGCGGCGGTCCAGTGCCCGCCTCACGCGAGGTTCCACAATGGTCAGCGAATGCCGTGGGAGCGCGAGCGGCGCGGGCTCGCCGATCGCATCGGCCACCGCGGTAGCCTGTGCGAAGTAGGCCAGCTCACCCGGTCCGGCCACGTAGGCAACGGTGGGCATTACTGCCTGCTCCACGACCGGACGAAGAAGCACGTTCGGCCCCAGGGTGCCGCGCCCCGCAAGCCTTGCGCGAGCCTCAGCCTGCGATATCGGCACGCGGGACTTGCCGTGCTCCGAATCCTCGAACACCAGGCTGAGGCCGGGCACCGGGGCAACCTGCAGGCTGAAGCCTGCCTGCTCGATCTCGCTACATCTGCGCGCCAGGCGTTCATCCACCTGCGCCGCCATCTGGAGGGCGCGCCTGACGACCGGATCCATCGCGTCGCGAGCCGCGGGGTGGGCTGCATCCAGCACTGCCATGCCGAGCGGCTCGAGCAGGTGCCTGAGCAGTTGCACGTACGCGTCGCCGATGTTCGCGCCAGGCACCCATGTCTCGTTCAGCAGACGCAGGATATCGCTGTCCACGCACGACCCGCACTCGCTGCCGAGGCGCTTCCGGAGCCCGGCCGTCTCGTCAGGCAGCGGCGTCTGCGAGAGCATCAGGCCGGGCGCAAGCGAAGGCGGCAGCGCCAGGTGCGCAGCGCCATCCGACCCGGATATCCACGTCTCCGACGCCTCCTCGAAGTCCGTGTCATCGGTAGCCGCCCAGAACAGCGGCGCCACCGGCATGCCGATCGCCTCCTCCAACTCCGCCGCGAGTGCAATGGCGGTCACGGCCTTCACCCACGTATAGGCAGGACCGCCGAAGAGGCCGGGTTGCTGACCGGTGGTGACGAGCGCACCGCCCTCCCGAACCACTCGATCAAGCTTTTCCGCAGCCGCGCCCGATGCCTGGACGGCCGGTTCCAGGGCTCGAAGCCAGTCGCCTGCTACGCGACCGCTGGCAGCGGATGCGCGCTCCCGCCACGCGTCCGCTTCCGACGGCACGGCCGGGTACCACGCGCTCACCGCCGAATCGCCGCGAATGGCCGCCCGGGCCAGTGGCGAGCCGCCGAGCGACGCATTCAGGATCTCGAGGTCGGTCTGGGGCATCGTTGGAGGATGCGCTTCGCGCAGCCCCGACGGTAGTGGTCGCGGGCTTTGGGTCACTTGTGGTACGGCTCCCCGCGCACGATGGTGCCCGCACGGTACAACTGCTCCGCCAGGAGAAGCCGCGCCAGGTCGTGCGGAAGCGTGAAGGGCGACAGCGACAGGACCATGTCCGCGTTGCGCCGAACGTCCTCGTGGAGCCCGTAGGCGCCGCCTATCACGATCACCAGGTCCCGAGCGAGCTCCTGCTGCGACCGAAGCGCGCCGGCAAGCGACGCCGATGACATGTCCCTGCCCCGCTCATCGCAGGCCCAGAGGCTCGCGCCCTGGGGAACGACGGCCAGAAGTCGCCTGCCCTCCCTCTCCCGCACCTCTCCGTCGGACAGCGAGCGAGCCGACTCGGCGCGCACCTCGACTACCTGGAGCGGCCAGTAGCGGGCAGCCCTGGCCTCGTAGTCCGCCGTGGCGGGAGCGAGCTCGCCCCGCGCCCGACCCACGATGGCCAGCACGATGCGCACTCGAGCCTGCCCGCCGCCGTCAGGCGTAGATGCCGCGCAGCCGGTGCACCGCGGCAACCCGGCTGATGGCGACCATGTATGCCGCAGTCCGCATGTTCACCCCATGCTGCCTGGCCAGGTCGCTAACGTCGCGGAAGCTGCGCGTCATGATCTCGCGCAGTCGATCGTTCACAACGTCTTCGGACCAGAAGAATCCCGCGCGATCCTGCACCCACTCGAAGTAGGACACCGTGACGCCACCCGCGTTCGCGAGGATGTCGGGCACCACGAAGACGCCCTTCTCCTCCAGAATCGTGTCGGCGTTGGCAGTCGTCGGACCGTTCGCGCCTTCAACGATGATTCGCGCGCGCACATTCGCCGCATTCCTGGACGTGATGACGTTCTCCAGCGCGGCGGGAAGCAGCACATCCACGTCCAGCGCCAGCAGTTCCTCGTTGGTGATGATGTCACCGCCGTTGAATCCCTCGAGGGAGCGGTGCTTGCGCACATGCTCCGTGGCCTTCTCGAGGTCCACGCCCTTCTCGTTGTGGATGGCGCAGGCGCGATCGCCGATGCCCTTCACCTTCACTCCCTCCAGGGAGAGAAGGCGCGCAGCGACGGACCCGACATTCCCGAAGCCTTGAACGGCTGCCGAGGTTCCCTTGACGGGCATTCCCAGGTGCTGCAGCGCCTCCTTGGTGCTGAGCATGCAGCCTCGTCCGGTTGCCTCACGACGCCCGAGTGACCCTCCCATCTCCACCGGCTTGCCGGTTACGACGCCCGTCACGGTGTGGCCGGCGTGCATGGAGTACGTGTCCATCACCCAGGCCATCACGCGCTCGTTGGTGTTCACGTCAGGCGCAGGTACGTCGGAGTCGGGACCGAGTGACGTGATGATCCCGGCGGTGTAGCGCCTGGTCAGGCGCTCCAGCTCGCTCACGCTCAGCTTGAACGGGTCGCAGAGCACTCCTCCCTTCGCCCCGCCGAACGGGAGGTTCACCACCGCGCACTTCCACGTCATCCATGCTGCCAGGGCAGTCACCTCCTCGAGCGTGACGGCCGTATCGAAACGGATGCCGCCCTTGGCAGGCCCTCGCGAGGTGTTGTAAATGACCCTGTGACCGGTGAACACCTCAACATCGCCATTGTCCATCTGCACGGGGATGGAAATGGTGATCGCCTTCTCCGGGTGTCGAAGCACCTTGTATATGCCGGGCTCCAGGTCCAGCAGTTCGGCGGCTCGATCGAATCGAGACATCATTGCCTCGAAGGGATTCTCCTCGTGAAGGAAGCGGTCCTTGTCGGGCCTGACGATCTTGGTTGCCGGGAGTCTGAGGTCTGTAGCCATGGCTTGCCCGAACGCGTCGGGAATTGAGTCAGGGATTGGCGTCTGCGCGGCGTTGTGAGAGCAGGCTATCCACGATCTCCTGCAAGTGCTCCCCTCCGCGCTCGAACGTTACCGTCTGTGTAACATACCAGACGTCTGGTGCGCCGCGAGGCCACATCGGCGCGAGCTTTACTGCGTCCTTCAACGAACAGACCACCACGTCCGCATCCGCCGCCAACCGGGTGATCCGGGTCACGTCCTGCCCGGTGAAGTCGTGATGATCGGGGTACAGCAGAGGCGTCACGATGGCTCCGAGAGCCGTAAGCTGCTGGATGAATGCGCGGGGGTTGGCGAGGGCAGCCACCGCGAGTACACGTGAGCCGCGAAGTCCGGAGGCTGGTTCGTGACTGGCGACACCGTCCTGTGCTCTGCGGGCCGACTGCGCTCCTGCAGATGCTCCTCCAGCTGAGCCTGCCACACTCCCCGCCGCAGATGTCTGCTCGCCCTGCACGGCGGTCGGGACTGCGGACGAGAGACTTCGCAGCCCGCCCAGCGCGAGCCTGGCCGTGGCGACGGGCAGGCGAGGCGCGGACCTGCGAATCATCCCGATCGTACGCTGAACGGCATCGTCGTCGGCCGCCTTCCGGGTGACGATCGCAATGGTCGCACGGGCCAGCGCCGAGAGCGGCTCACGCCAAGGTCCGGCCGGCAGCAGCCAGCGTGGATGAAGAGGAGCATCGGCACTCAGCAGCACTATGTCGGCTTGCCGCGTCAATCGGCGATGCTGAAAGGCATCGTCGAGAACGGCAACCTGAGCGCCCAGGTCTTTCGCTTCCCGCAGGGCCGCCACACGATCGCTGTTGGTCACCACCACCGCGTTCGGGTTCAGCAGTTCGTGCACGAGCGGCTCGTCGCCGCCATATCCGCGAAGGACTACTGCCGGCACCGCGCCAGCACTGTCGAGCATGGCGCAGATGTGCGCGGAGATCGGCGTCTTTCCGGTACCGCCCACGGTGAGGTTCCCGACGGACACCACCGGGATCGCCGGAGGCAGCGATCGCAGCAGCCCCGCGTCGTACATGCGGTTGCGCGCGAGCGAGATTCCCCCGAAAAGCAGCGATGCCGGCGCGAGCGCGGCCCGAGCCGTGCGAGCCAGCGGGTCGCCGGCGAACCAGATGCGCTCCAGGGTTTCGGGTTTCATCTCGTCAGCGGTTGGGCGCGAGGCCGAGTCGCGGCGGCTGCCTTTCGGTATTCACGGCGACCTTGCTCGTCAGGCGCCGCTCGCGGCCCGCGCGGATACGGCCTCGTGCAGCGCCTCGAACTTCGGCACCTGCTCGGCCGCCTCACGAGCGGACTCCGCCTCAACGTGCACCGGCTCGGAGTAGGCCACGGTAATCCTCGCGAACGGCCTGGGAATCAGGAACCTGTCCCAGCTGTTCAGGCGCCATCCCCGGGAGACATGCAGTCCGACGCACACGATAGGCACTCTGGAGCGCTGCGCTGCCACAAGCACGCCGGGTGCATAACGACGCGCCGGGCCGCGCGGCCCGTCCGGCGTGACTGCCACCTCGCCTCCCTCGCGAAGAACGCGCACCATCTCGAGCAGCGCGCGCCCACCCCCGCGCGACGTCGAACCTCGTACGGTTCCGAATCCGAGTGCCAGCGCCGCCCGCGCCACGATCTCACCATCGCGATGTTCGCTGATGAGCACCCTGGCCCCTTCGTTCCGGTGCTGCCAGAGCAGCGGAAAGAGCTCGCCGTGCCACAGGGAAAAGATGAGCGGCTCACCCGCCTCGCGTGCCCGCTTGGTCCCCTCGTACCCGACTACACGAATCCGCCACGTACTCGCAAGCATCCGCATGAGCAGGACCCCGGCTCTCACCGCCCAGTCGAGCCGGCGGTCCGTCCAGCCACTCTTCCGCTCGACCTTCTCGACCCTGGAACTCGTGGCGGAGGACTCCTGCGTCATCCGTCGTACATCTGGAGAGCCATGTCCGCCACACGCGACGCGGCCCCGGGAGTGCCGAGTCGCGAGCGAACCTCCTCCAGTCCCTCGAGCAGTGCCTCACGGGTCGCAGAGCCCTCCATCAGGAGCGGCTCCAGCGTGTCAGCCACGGCTGACGGAACCAGCGCGTCCTGAACGAACTCGCGCGCCACTTCGCGTCCAGCCACGATGTTCACCAGGCCGATGTGCGGGATCTTCACGACACGCCTGGCGATAGTGTACGTCCATCCGCTGGTCCGATAGGCCACGACCATGGGACAGTCCGCGACCGCCGCCTCCAGCGTGGTAGTGCCGCTCTTGCACATGGCCGCCGTGGCCGCACGCAATACGGTGAACGAGCTGCCGTGCACCATGCGATACGGGCAGCGGGCCGCTTCCAGCTTCACGCCCGGTGCCACGCTCACGATCACCTCGAGGCCCGGTACTCGTGTCTCCAGCTGACCGGCCGTAGCCACAAAGTCGTCGAGGTGTCGCTCGATCTCCTGCGCGCGGCTTCCGGGAAAGAGGGCAAGCACCGGGCCGTCCTGGCGCAGCCCGAGTTCCTCCCTGGCCTCCTCTCGTGAGGGCAGGTCCTTCGCGCGATCGAGCAGCGGATGACCCACGAAGGACACGTCAACACCGTGCTCGCGCAGCAGTTCCTCCTCGAAGCGGAAGATCACGGCCGCGCGCGTGACAAGCTTCGCGATCCGGGGAATGCGCCGTGCACCCCACGCCCAAACCTGTGGCGTCACGTAGTACAGCACGGGCACACCCGCGCGGGACGCGCGCTCCGCCAGTCGAAGGTTGAAGCCCGGATAGTCAATGAGCATCAGCACGCCCACCCTTCCCGCCCTGAGGTGCGCGTCCAGCCTGCGCATGAGCTTCCAGTGATCGGGGAGGTGACGGATGACCTCGGTGAACCCCATGACTGCAAGGCGCTCCGCACGCTCGACGAGTCGCACGCCAGCTTCGTCCATCCGCACGCCACCGATTCCGGCAAGCGGGATGTCGGGTCGGCGAGAGGCGATCTCGCGTGCGACGGCGGCTCCGTGCAGTTCCCCGGAGGCCTCGCCAGCGACGATGAATATCTCCTTCTGCGACTGCGCTGCCGGAGCGCTCATGGCAGCCCGGTGCCCGGCTCCGAGCGTCGCGCCGCTTCGGCGATGAGGGCCATGGCTCGCACGGCATCAGTCGCCGAGTCTCCCGCCAGCGCCGGAAAGCCGCGTTCGATGTCCGCCATGATGCGAAGAGCGATCTCGAGCGCCTGACGACCGTCCGTACCGCTCACCGGAACAGGGGCCTCTCCCCTGACGGCCGCCACGAAGCTCTCGAGCTCCAGCATGAGCGGCTCGCCTTCCGGCGCCACCAGCGGCACTGCGTCCACGAAGGCCTCCAGCGCCAGGGGGCCGGAAGCAGCCAGGGCCGCGATCTCCTCGCCACGCTTCAGCCGATAGAACATGCCGGTTCCCTCAGCAAGGTCCAGCGACAGGTAGCCGCTCTGCTGGAACAGGCGGATCTTGCGCATGCGTTCGCGCGAAACCCGGCTCGCCGTGATATTCGCCACGGCGCCACCCGAGAATGCGAGTCGCGCGTTGGCGATGTCCACCGACGGGGTGAGCACCGGTACGCCCACGGCGGCCACGTCGGACACCGAATCACCGACCAGCGTACGCACCAGGTCTATGTCGTGGATCATCAGGTCCAGTACCACCGCCACGTCCGATCCCCGCGGATTGAACGGGGCGAGCCTGTCGCTTTCGATGAACCGCGGCTGGTCCACGTAAGGCAGGGCCGCGCGCACGGCGCGGTTGAAGCGCTCGATGTGCCCCGTCTGAATGAGGACGCCCGCCTTCCCGGCAAGGTGCAGCAGTTCGTCGGCCTCGGCCAGCGACACCGTGATGGGCTTCTCTATCAGCACGTGCACACCGCGCGACAGCGCCTCACGAGCCACGGCATGGTGCGCGGTGGTAGGCACCACGATGGTGACCGCATCCGTGGCATCCAGCAGGGCCTCGAGGCTGCTCACGTGAGGCACGCCGAGCTCGGCGGACACCCGCGCCGCGCGCCCGGCATCCGCATCGTGGAAGCCGATCATCTTCGCCCCGGGAACGTCGCGTAGCAGACGGACGTGGTGGTAGCCCAGGGCGCCGGCGCCAACGACACCTACGCGAACTGCTGCATCACCCGCCATGGTCAGAAACCGATCCCCCGCTCGCTGGCCTCGATGAACTCGAGGAAGTGCTGCACCTCGGACAGCGGACTCAGCTCCTCACGTGCACGCTCGAGTGCACGGGACACGTTGAGATCCGACCTGAAGATCACTCGATAGGCGCGCTTCAGCTCGCGCACGGTCTCCTCGGGAAAGCCGCTGCGTTGCAGCCCCACGCTGTTCAGGCCGTAGAGCTTCACCGGATTGCCCACCGCCTTCAGGTACGGAGGAACGTCCTTGGCAACCCGCGAACAGCCGCCCACGAATGCGTGACGCCCGATGCGCACGAACTGGTGAGCCGCGGAAAGCCCCGATACGATCGCACGATCCTCGACCGTTATGTGTCCGGCCAGCTGCACCGCGTTGCCCAGGATTACGCCGTCCCCGATGTGGCAGTCGTGCGCGATGTGTACGTACGACATGATGAACGAGCCCCTGCCCACGGTCGTCCTGCCCGAGTGCGAGGTGCCGCGATTGATCGTGGAGTACTCGCGCACCACCGTGTCGTCGCCGATCTCCACCACGGTGTATTCGCCCTGGAACTTCAGGTCCTGCGGATCTCCACCGATCACCGAGCCCGTTCCGACCTTCACGTTCCGGCCGAGCCGGGTGTTGCGCTCGATCGTGGCGCGCGGGCCGATCACGCAGCCCGGCCCGAGCTCGCAATCATCACCCACGATGGCGAACGGACCGATCTCGACATCCTCGGCGAGTCGGGCATCCTCACTGACGATGGCCGACGAATGAATACGTGCGGTTGGGTGAATTCGCACGGTCATCGATCGCGAACCATGGCGGCCATGTCCGCCTCGGTCACCAGTTCGCCGTCCACGCGCGCCACGCCGCGCATCTTGCAGACGGTGCCGCGAATCTGGGTGACGACGAGCTCGAATATCAGCTGGTCGCCTGGCTTCACGGGCCGCCTCCACTTCACGTTGTCCAGCGACATGAAGTAGACCACCTTGTTCTCGGGATCCTCCACGGACCCGAGGAGCAGCATGCCCCCCACCTGCGCCATCGCCTCCACGATGAGCACACCCGGCATGATCGGGTGACCCGGGAAGTGTCCCTGGAAGAACGGCTCATTGATGGTGACGTTCTTCAGCCCGACGATCCGCGAATTTGGCTCCACCTCGAGGATCCTGTCCACCAGCAGGAACGGATAGCGGTGCGGCAGGCTCCGCAGGATATCCTCGATCGTCATCATCGTGCTTCCCTCGACAGTCACGCGCTACTCCTCGTTATGGTCGCCGGCCGGATGGCCGGCAGGTTGTCGTCAGGCGTCGTGCAGCCCGCCATGTTCAAGCATCGCACGAACCAGGAGCACCGTTCCACGGTGGCTCGGCCGGTCCGCAACCACGCGCGCTGCCACCTGTGCTCCCGCCAGGGCCAGGTCGCCCACGCAGTCCATGGCCTTGTGGCGCACGAACTCGTCCGGCCAGCGCAGCGTACAGTCTACCAGCCCCTCCCTGTCCAGCACCACTGCGTTGGAGGTAGTCGCCCCGCGAATGAGCCCGCGGGACTTCAGCGCCTCCACCTCGTGCACGAAACCGAATGTGCGCGCCGCGGCAAGTTCGCGCGAGAAGGTGTCGGGAGTAACCTGCCCGCTCCAGCGCTGCTCGCCGATCAGTGCGTGCGGGAAGCGGATGGTGACGTCCAGTTCCAGCCTGTCGGCAGGGTGCGCCTCGTAGACGGACTCGCCGTCCTCCACGCGAACGGACGACGTGAGCCGAAGGACCGATCGCGTCCCTTCGTGCTCCACCGCGCCGGCATCGCGAAGGACCTCGTAGAACGGCGCAGCGCTGCCGTCCGCGATCGGCGGCTCGGGCGCGTCCATCTCGATTATCAGGTCGTCCAGCTCCGCTGCGGCAACCGCCGCCAGCACGTGCTCCACCGTGTGGAAGGCTTCGTCCCCCTGCCCCAGCTGCGTGCGCCTCTCGGCGAGAACGGCGGCAGAGGCATGCGCAGGCACCGGTTCGCTGCCGGGCCTGTCGGCCCGGCGGAAGACGCGGCCCGTGCCGGCAGGCGCCGGAAGGAAGGTGAGGCGGCAGTCTTCGCCCAGGTGAAGCCCGACGCCCTCCACCGTGGCCGGCCTGGCGATAGTCCGACGGCTCACTTCTTCTCCGCAACCAGCCTTTCGAGGCTGCGAATGATCTCGACGAGGCGGAAGGTGGCGGCCGACGCGCGCAGCGCCTCACGATGAGGCCTCGCGGGGTAGCCGCTCCAGGTCTCCCCGGCAGGGACGTCACCGACGACGCCCGCCTGCGCTGCGATGCGCGCGCCGTCGCCGATCGTGAGGTGCCCAGCCACTCCGACCTGACCGGCCAGGATGACGCCATCCCCCACGCGAACCGAGCCGGCGACGCCCACCTGCGACATGAGCAGGCAGAGCTTCCCGATGCGAACGTTGTGTCCGATCTGGACCAGGTTGTCAATCTTGGTACCGGCGCCTATCACGGTGTCGTCAACGCTGCCGCGATCAATGGTGCTGTTGGCTCCGACTTCCACGTCGTCCTCCAGCACGCACCGGCCAACGTGCATCAGCTTCCTGTGCTGCCCATCCTCGAACACGTAGCCGAAGCCGTCGCAACCGATGCGCGCGCCGGAGTGGATGATGACGCGGCTGCCGAGTTGCGCGCGAGCGTAGAGAGTGCAGCCGGAATGGAGGATCACGTCGTTACCGAGTACCGACTCCGCGCCCACCGATACGTGATCGCCGATGCGGGCGCGGTCGCCAATCACGGCGTTGTCGCCAATCACGGCGTACGCACCGATGGAAACCTGCTCGCCGAGCCTGACGCCGCGACCGATGCGCGCGGTCTCGTGGATGCCGGCAGCGTGCGGCGCCTCACGATACACTTGCGGGAGCAGGCGCAGCAGCGCCGCGTGCGGATCGTCCACGACCACCACGGCGGCCGGGCCGGGATCGGTTGGAAGCTCGCGAAGGGCCGGGGGAATGAGCACCACCCCGGCCCGCGTGTCGCGATAAAGCGCTGCATAGTGGCGGTTTGCCAGGAAGCTCAGTTCACCCGGCCCTGCCCGGTCCAGCGCGGCGACGCCGTGCACCACGGCGTCGCCGTCACCGGACAATTCACCTGCAACGAACTCTGCGATCTCCCTCGCAGTCAGGCGCTTGACCGGGGTTTCGGCCCCGGGCGACTGGCTTGGCGTCACCGCCCCGGCGGACGGCGGACGCCGGCCGGCTGAGCCACGGGACCTGCGGGCGGAGTGCCTGCCGGCGGCGTTGCACCAGAGGCCGAGGGAAGCGTCGGCGGCGGAAGCGCCTTGAGGCGCGTCAGCACCTGCTGCGTGATGTCCAGCGTGGTATCCGCTGCCACCACGGGGTTCCCCTGGGCCGCGATGTCGAAGATGAAGTGATAGCCCTCGTCGCGGCGAACATCGCTCAGCACGCGCTGGATGTTCTGCATGATCGGCTGGGCAAGCTCCATCTCCCGCTGCGCAGCCGCCTGCTCCAGCTGCATCACGCGCTGCTGGTAGGCGTTCTGCTGCTGCTGAAGCACCGCGGCCACGGAATCCCGATGCGAGTCGGTCATGTCGCGCATCGTTCGCTGGAAGCCGGCGATAGCCGTCTGAAGCGAGTCGCCGAGCTTCTCCACTTCATCCTGGTAGCCGCTCATCTCTCGCTCGAAAATCTGCTGCGCCTGCTCGGCGCCGGGCGCCTCCGCCAGCAGCTGCCGCGAATTCACATAGGCAATCTTCAGCGGCGCCTGCGCGGCCGCCAGCGGTGCTGCAAGGGCAACCACGGCGAGCGCGGCAAGGAACGGACGAATCGTGTTGCGCATCATGACTCCTGAGCTGTTTGCCGGCCGGATCAGTGGAACAACTGGCCGAGCCTGAAGTGAACCTGCCATCCGGGCGCCGGACGCGTCACGCCCGTCAGGGCGTCTGTCTCGGTGCGGTCGAATCCGTATGCGAGATCCACCCCGAGCGGACCAAGCGGTGTGATGAGCGACGCACCTACACCCGCGCCGCGGAACAACCGGGTCGGATCGAACTGCCTGGGGGCAGCCCACACGTTACCGGCTTCATAGAACGCGTTCACGTAGAAGCCCTGGCTCACCCGGAGCCCAAGCTCCGCCGTGCTTCGGAAGAACGATTTCCCGAACGATGAACGCTGGGCGTTCACGTCGCCCAGGTATCCGAACGGCGACACGGAGAACTCTTCGTAACCACGAAGCTGCTCGCCGAACTGCACGCCTCCGAGGGAGAACTCTTGTAGTGCGAAGAAGGGTCCGGTGTTCCCGAACACCGCGCCGCCGCGCACCGTCAGGCCGAGCGTGAACTGCAGTGCATTGGATCCCAGGTCGCTCGCACCGATCTGGGCGATCGGGGCGTTTCCGCGCATCTCTGCAACCACGCGGGAGTACTGCACGTTCCCGCCAAGTACGCCGCCGTTGAACTGCGCTTCGATGCGCTGCATTCCACCGGCAATCGGGAACGGCAGGCCGATGCGCGTGTCGCGCGTGAGGTCCAGCGACACCGTGGACCGGAAGGAGCGATCGAACTGCGTCTCGTTCTGGATCTGTCCGAGCAGGCCGTCGCCGCCGAACTCCACGGACTCCACGCCGTAGCTTACCGAGAGCAGCGTGCGCGGAACGTTCGGCACCGGGAAGCGGAGGCCGACGTTGGCACCCGTGCGCAGCTGGCGACCGAGGTCGCCGACGATGAACTGCGAGCGCGTGCGGTAGGCCGACGCGGTGCCGCCGAAGAGCGAGCCCCTGATCGCCGGGTCGGTGTACGAGATGCTGGCGTCGTTGATGTACCGGCCGAACTGCCAGTTCACCGCCACACGCTTGCACTGTCCGAACAGGTTGGGCTGATCGAGGCCGATGAATCCGCCAAGCCCGTAGCCCTGCCCGAGCGATGCGCCGAAGTTCACGTTGCCCGTGCGCTTCTCTTCCACCTTGAAGATGATGTCCACGTCACCTTCGTCGTTCGCGGGCACCACTTCGGGAACCGGCAGCGGCGACTCGAAGAAGCCCATGTTGCTAAGGCTCTGGTAGCTCGCGATGAGCAGGTCGCGACGGAACACGGCGCCCGGCAGCAGAGACAGCTCGCGGCGGATGCAAGCTTCCTCCGTGTAGTTGTTTCCGAGGATGTCCACGCGATTGATGATCGCCGGCCCTCCCTCGATGATCTCCCAGCGGAGGTCAACTACCGGAGCGCTGTCGGAGCCGGGGCGGCGGTCCACCACGGGCATGACGCGAGCGGAGATGTAGCCCTCGTTCTGGTAGGCCTCGGTGAGCTGCTGGGTTGCTCCCTCCCACTGGCTCGCATTGAACACGCCGGGATCGCGATCCCGACCGCGAATGAAGTCCGTGACCCGCTCCGTGAGCGTCGGGCCCCTGTCGTCAAAAGGGTAGAAGCCCTGGATCTGCGGCTCGCTGAAGCGCTGGTTCCCGACGACGTCGAACCTGCCCACGCGATACTGCGGACCTTCGTCGATCGTAAGCTCGACGATCGCCTTGCCTGCCTCACGATCCACGATGAGCGTATCCGCCAGGATGCGCATGTCTATGTAGCCGCGGCTCGCGTACAGCTCCGGAATCCGCTGCGAGATGTCGCCGCTGTATCGCTCGTCGTCATATCGGCCGCGCCGGAACCACAGAAAGCCCTCGGGCTTCACCGCCATGGCACCAATGACTTCCTCGTCGCTCAACCGGGTGTTCCCGTTGATCCTGATGCCGGAGACCGCGAGACGACCGCCCTCCTCGATGTCGAACGTGAGGTCAATGGCGCCATCCACGTACGACGTGTCGGCCCTAACTCGAGCGAGGACGTATCCCCGGTTCTCGTAAAGCGAGTCGATGCGGGCGGCCGAGCGAGCCACCTGGGCGGGATCCAGAGGCTGTCCGACCATCAGGTTTATCAGCCCCTCGACGGTGCCTCGAGACACGACGTCCGTGCCCCGCACGCGCACGCTGTTGAGGATCGGTCGCTCCCGCACGTTCACGATGAGCGTCGCGCTCCCGGAGGCATCCAGCGCACAGGACACCACCACCGACTCGTACTGGCCGGTGGCGTACAGTGACCTGATCGCGTTCTCCACCGAACGCGATGTCAGCGGAGTGCCGGCCTGTAATGGAAGCTGCGCGCGAACAGCGGCCTCGTCGAGCCGGATGTTCCCGCTGATGGCTATGGAGTCCGGACGAGTGCAGGCGCCCGCAGCAGGGTTCTGCGCGCGGGCAGGCATGCTCGCCAGGGCGAGGGCAAGGGGAACGATCCAGATGCGTCGCATGGGGAGCAAATATACACGTGACACGGCCGGCCTGGTCCATTGAGTTTGGACCCCGGCCGGCCGCTTCCGGTTGCTCAGGCTCGTGTTGACCCCGTAGGCACCCGGAACTCGAGGCGGTCGCCGTCCGGCGCAACATCCACCTCGATCTCGTCACCTCTGGAGAACTCGCTCAGAAGGATCTTCTCCGAGAGCGGGTCCTCGATGTACCGCTGGATGGCCCGCTTGAGCGGACGCGCTCCGTAGGCCTCGTCGTAGCCGTGCTTCACGAGGAACTCGCTCGCGGGCTCCGTAAGGCGAAGCGTGAGCTCCTCCTCCACCAGCCGCTTCTGGACCTCCTGCAGCAGCACGTCCACGATCTGTGCGATGTGCTCCTTGCCAAGCGGATGGAACACCACCACGTCATCCAGGCGGTTCAGGAACTCCGGGTTGAACACCCGACCGAGTTCCTCCTTCACCTTCTCCTGCATGCGCTCGAAGTTCTGGCTCGTGTCGCCGGCGGTGAAGCCCAGTCCACGACCCTTCGTGATGTCGCGCGCCCCTACGTTGGACGTCATGATCACCACGGTGTTCTTGAAGTCGATCACACGGCCGTAGTTGTCCGTGAGATGCCCTTCGTCCAGCACCTGCAGCAGGATGTTGAACACATCCGGGTGAGCCTTCTCGATCTCGTCGAGCAGGATCACGCTGTACGGCTTGCGGCGCACGGCCTTCGTGAGGGTTCCGCTGTCCTCGTAACCCACGTAGCCGGGAGGTGCGCCGATGAGACGGGACACGGAGAACTTCTCCATGTACTCGCTCATGTCCACGCGGATGAGGGCCGAGGAATCGGCGAACAGGAACTTCGCCAGCTGCCTGGCGACTTCCGTCTTCCCGACACCAGTGGGTCCGGAGAAGATGAACGAGCCGATCGGCCTGTTCGGATCCTTCAGCCCCGCACGGCTGCGCCGGATGGAGCGGGCGAGCGCCTTTATCGCTTCGTCCTGACCGACGACCTGCTTGTGGATCTCCTCTTCCATGTTGAGGAGGCGAGAGGTCTCCGCCTCCTGCAGGCGCATCACGGGAATACCCGTCCAGCGGCTGACGATGAAGGAGATCTCCTCCTCGCCAAGTACAGGACGGTGCGACTGCCGGTGCTTCTCCCACTCCTCCTGCTTGCGGCGAATGCTCGCCTGAAGCTCACGCTCGCGATCGCGCAGGCGCGCGGCGGCCTCGAAGTTCTGGTCGCGCACCGCGGCTTCCTTCTCCTGGTTCACCCCCTCGAGCTCTTCCTTCAGCTCCGCCACTTCCGGCGGTGGAGCCTGAGCGGCAAGGCGCGCACGAGCACCTGCTTCATCTATCACGTCAATTGCCTTGTCAGGCAGGAAGCGATCGGTGATGTAACGCTCGGAGAGCTTTGCAGCCGATTCGAGGGTGGTGTCAGGAATGGTGACCCTGTGGTGATCCTCGTAGCGCTGGCGAAGCCCCTTGAGGATTTCCACGGTCTCGTCAATCGAGGGCGGATCCACGATGACGGTCTGGAAGCGCCGCTCGAGCGCTCCGTCCTTCTCGATGTACTTCCGGTACTCGTTAAGCGTGGATGCGCCTACGCACTGCAGCTCGCCGCGCGCGAGCGCGGGCTTGAGCATGTTGCTGGCGTCTATCGCACCCTCGGCAGCGCCGGCGCCCACGAGAGTGTGCAGCTCGTCAATGAACAGGATCACGTTCTTGTTCTGCGCGATCTCGTTCATCACGGCCTTCAGGCGCTCCTCGAACTGGCCGCGATACTTGGTGCCGGCTATGACGGCAGCCATGTCCAGCGCCAGCACGCGATGGTCGCGCAGCGGCTCCGGGCACTCGCCGTTCGCGATGAGCTGCGCCAGCCCCTCGACGATGGCGGTCTTGCCGACGCCAGGCTCGCCAATGAGCACCGGGTTGTTCTTCTTGCGGCGCGTCAGCACCTCCATCACGCGCTCGATCTCCTTCGCGCGACCGATGGTGGGGTCCAGCTGACCCTCGGCTGCGAGCTGCGTGAGGTCGCGGCAGAAGTGATCCAGCGCGGGCGTCTTGGACTTCTTCTCGCCCTTGGGCGACGAGCCACCGACCGCCGGCGGACCGCCGGATGCAGCCTGCGCAGCGGCACCGCCCTGCGGCTCTCCGGTGCCGAGAAGGCGAAGCGTCTCCCCACGCGCCGCGTCCAGGTTCACACCGGCATCGGTCAGCACCTGCGCCGCAATGCCCTTCTCTTCGCGCAGCAGACCGAGCAGGAGGTGCTCGGTACCTACGTAGCTGTGACCGAGCTCCCGGGCCTCGCCCATGGCGAGCTCCAGAACCTTCTTGGCACGCGAGGTATACGGCAGGTCAGGGCCCGTGGCGGTGCCCGCCTTACCCTTCTTTACCGTGTCCTCGATCTTCTGCTGGATGTCGTCCAGCTCCACGCTCAGGTTCTGAAGCACGGTCGCCGCCACGCCCTCACCCTCGCGGATGAGGCCGAGCAGGATGTGCTCAGTCCCCACGTATTCGTGATGCAGCCGAGCGGCCTCCTCCCTGGCCATAGCAAGGACCTTCCGGACCCGCTCGGTAAAGTTGTAGCCGTTCATCGAATCCTCGATCCAGGGGCGCTCCCCCCGGTCACGCTGCCGTCCCTGCCTCGTCAGCTAACGTCCGGCGCACGTAGGTCGCACGCACCAGGTTCGCTTCGCTGTCTGTCAGCGCCCGCCCCTCCAGGTGGGCGAGATGCGCTAACTGGCTGTAGATCAGGAGCTTGTTGAGCGTGTATACACTTAGACCCTGGATCAGTTTCAGGCCCACGGCCAGTCGCACGCCACTGAGCAGGTTCATCGTCTCTTCGAACGAGAGACTCCTCGCGTGGCGAAGCGTGCCATAAGCCCGCCAGAGCTTGTCCTCGATAATATAGCCGGCATCGCGAAGCAGCACACGGCGCGCCTCCTCCTCTCGCTCCACCACGTGCCGGACCACCCTGTCCAGCTGCTCCACCAGCTCCTCCTCGGATCGCCCGAGAGTGGTCTGGTTGGATATCTGGAAGAAGTTCCCCACCACCTCGCTGCCCTCACCGTACAGCCCGCGATAGGTCAGCCCCATCTGCTGGAGACCGGCCAGGACTTTCCCTATCTCCTTCGTGAGCACCAGCCCCGGCAGGTGAATCAGGACTGACGCCCGCAGCCCGGTACCGACGTTCGTCGGGCACGCGGTCAGGAAGCCGAACTCCGGGTGAAACGAGTACGGAATCTTCGCGCCGAGCTCGCGATCCAGCTGCGAAATGGTCTCGTGCGCCGATTTCACGTCGCAACCCGACTGCAGCGTCTGCAGGCGCAGATGGTCCTCCTCGTTCACCATCACGCTCGCTCCCGTCGCGAGGATCACGGCAGCGCCCGGACGCACAGGCTGATTCTCCTCCAGACCCGCCAGTTCCTTGCTGACGAGGTGGCGTTCGTGCAGCAACAGCCGATCACCCACCGGCAGCCTGTCCAGCTGGATCACGGTCGCCCCGGAGAGCGAGGAAACCTGGGGCAGCACCTCGCTCACCTGCGCCAGCACGCGCAGGCGCTCGCCCTCTCGAGCCCGCGGAGCGAACGCATAGCCCTCCACGTTCCTCGCCAGCCTGAGGCGCGTGGAAAGCACCACGTTCGAGGACTCGCCCGACGCATCGAGCCAGCTCAGCCCGCCGTCCGGAAGTAGCGCAAGGTCCAGCATCACTCCAGCACCCGGATCTGGTCGCGAATTGACGCCGCCAGCTCGAACTGCTCGTTCTCCACTGCGCGACGCAGCCGGTCGCGCAGTTCGATCAGCGTGGACCGCTTCTGGAGCGATGCAGGGCTGGGTGGCTGATACGCCGTTCCCACGTGCTGTGCACTGCCGTGCACGCGGCGCAGGAGCTCGCGAAGGCTCCGCTCGAACGCGCCGTAGCAGTGTGCGCAACCGAGCCGACCCGACGCGCGAAACTCCCGCAGGCTCGTGGAGCAGAACGCGCAGCGGACTGCGTCTTCCTGCAACACCACGGATTGCTGCTGCACCGCCTGCAGGAAGTCGCCCATCGGATGCTTCGGCATGGCCGAAGGTGTCTCGACTCCCCTCTCCGCCGCACATCTCTCGCAGAGGTGTAGCTGACGCACGGCGTTGTCCTCTATCGTCGTGAGGAGAACCGCGACATCCCGCTCCTTGCACTGATCGCAAAGCATCAGCTCACCCCCTCGAACGCCGACGACTCCGACAGCCTCCCATCCGCAAGAGTGAGGATGCGGTCGGCCCTCGAAGCGAGCGCGCGATTGTGCGTCACTACCACTATGCCGATCTCCATGTCCCTGGCAAGCTCGGCAAAGACGTCGTGCAGCAATTCCGCGTTGTGGAAGTCCAGGTTGCCCGACGGCTCGTCGGCCAGAAGCACCGAAGGATCCATGGCGAGCGCGCGCGCCACTGCGGTCCGCTGCTGCTCTCCACCGGACAGCTCGGACGGCCTGTGATGCATTCGCCCGCTCAGACCCACTCGCGACAGCAGCACCTCGGCCCTGCTGCGTGCCTCACGATCCGGAGCTCCGGAGATGCGAAGCGGCATCATCACGTTCTCCAGCGCCGTGAACTCCCGCAGCAGGTGGTGGAACTGAAACACGAAGCCGATCTTCCGGTTCCGCAGCTCCGCGAGAGCCGCCTCGTCCAGCCCCTGAACCGAACGTCCGTCCAGCACCACGTAGCCCTGATTGGGAACGTCCAGAGTTCCCAGCACGTGCAGCAGCGTGCTCTTGCCCGCGCCACTCGCACCGACGATCGCGACCATCTCTCCACGGCGCACGGCAAGGTCCACCCCGCTGAGGATGTGGATGATGCCCCCATCCCCACCGCGATAGTTCTTTACCAGGCCACGCGCTTCGAGGACGTTCATCGGATACTCGCGAAGTTCATCGGGTCCGCGTACTCGCGAAGTTCATCGGGTCCGCGGCACGCGTCGCAGGGTCGGCGGTACCGACACGGGCGCATCGCTCTGCCGTCATGCGCTCGGCCTCACGATCACTCATGGCGGATCGCCTCGACCGGATACAGCCGCGCTGCCTGCTGCGAAGGATACAGCGTTGCCAGCATCGCGATCAGGATGCTCGACACCAGGATCGCGAGAACGTCGAGCGGCTGCAATGCCACAGGCAGGTACTCGATGAAGTACACAGCAGGGTCCAGCCTGATCAACCGCCCTTCACCAACCGCCCACGACGCCAGCAGCCCCAGCACAAGTCCGAGACTCGTACCCACGAAGCCGATCACCAGTCCCTGGGCCAGGAAGATCCGGCGGATTCGCGGGGCCGTCATTCCCATCGCCTTCAGGATGCCGATCTCGCGTGTCTTGTCGGAAACTACCATCGTCAGGGTGCTGACGATGTTGAATGCGGCCACGATGATGATGAGCCCCAGGATCACTCCCATTCCCAGCTTCTCGAGCTTCAGGGCCTGGAAGAGGTTCTGGTTCTGCTCCTGCCAGTCCACCGTGCGAAGGTGAAACGGCAGGACCGAGTCTATAGCAGCCGCAACGCGACCGGCTTCCTCACGCGTGGCGGTACGCACCTCGATCCCGGTCACGGCTGAACCCAGCCCTGCGAGACGCTGTCCGAGCGAGAGGTTCACGTACGCGTACTTGTTGTCGTACTCGTACATGCCGGTCTCGAACGTGCCGGTCACCTCCAGTCGCTCGATGCTCGGCACGGGCGCTCCGGTGACGGCGTTGATCTTCGTGCCGCCAAGCGTGGCAACCTCGATGCTGTCTCCGAGGCCCACCGCCAGTCGCTGCGCCAGGAAGGTGCCGAGCACGATGCCGTTGCGCTGGCCGTCGCTGCCGCGAAAGCGGAAGTCACCCTCTTTCTTGAGCGACCGGATCTGAGTGACGGCGGGCTCTCCAGAATCCTCAGCTGGAATTCCGGCGACGTAAACTCCCTCGTTGTACACCTGGTTCACGTTGCGTATAACGCCCTCGGTGAGCGTGAACGGCGCGGCTGCAGCGACGGAAGGGACACCGCGAACCCTGGCCAGCTCCCGATCCCAGTCGTCAATCCGCATGTCGCCGTAAGCCAGCACGCGGATATCAGGGCTGCCGATCAGGATCTTCTCCCGCAGGTCCCGCTGAAGGCCGTTCATGACGCCCATGATGAGGATGAGCGCGCTCACCCCCACAACCACCCCGCCTATGGCAATGACGCTGATCATGGAGAGCAGCCGCGAACCGCGCCGGCTTCTCAGGTAGCGCCAGGCTATGGCGAACTCGAGGCGTCTCACAGTCTCATCCTTCCGGGCGCATCAATGGGAAGAGGATCACGTCGCGAATATGCGGTGTGCTCGTGAGGTACATGAACAGGCGGTCAATGCCGATGCCCACGCCGCCGGTAGGCGGCATGCCGTATTCCATCGCGCGCAGGTAGTCCTCGTCAACCCCGCTCGCTTCCTCGTCACCGGCCTCGCGAAGACGTGCCTGCGCCTCGAACCGCTCCCGCTGATCGATCGGATCGTTGAGTTCGCTGAACGCGTTCGCCAGCTCCTGTCCGTTCGCAAAGAGCTCGAAGCGCTCGGTGAGCCGAGGATCGCCGCGCTTCGGCTTGGCCAGCGGCGACAGCTCCCTGGGATAGTCCAGCACGAACGTCGGCTCCACGATGTGCGATTCCACCAGTTCCTGAAAGAGTTCATCCAGGAGCTTGGGCCTGCTCATGGCTTCGGTACCTTCAACACCCAGAGCGCGCACCCGGTTCCGCAGCGACTCGTCGTCCAGCGACATCACGTCCGTCCCGGCAGCCTGATTCACGGCCTCCGTCCAGTACACCCGCGCGAACCGCGATGGAAGCGAGGGCACTCGATCAGTGAACTCCGGATGACCGGCCAGTGCCTCACGAACAGTGTCCACCGCATTGAGTATGAGGCGCTCCACTATGTCCATCATCCTCTCGTAGTCGGCGTACGCCTCGTAGAACTCCAGCATGGTGAACTCCGGATTGTGCGTCCGGTCAATGCCTTCGTTCCTGAAGTCGTGGCCGATCTCGTACACGCGCTCGTAGCCGCCAACGATCAGGCGCTTGAGATAGAGTTCGTCCGCGATGCGCAGGTACAGCGTCATGTCCAGCGCGTGGTGGTGCGTGACGAACGGACGGGCGGCCGCTCCGCCGTACAGCGGCTGAAGGATCGGAGTCTCGACCTCCAGGTAGCCTAGCGAGTCGAGAAAGCGGCGCGTCGCGGACACCAGGGCGCTCCTGGCCGCGAACAGGGCGCGAACCTCCGGGTGCACCGCGAGGTCCGCATAGCGCTGACGCGAACGCTGCTCGGGGTCCGAGAACCCCGAGTGTCTGACGCGGCGGCCATCCACCACCTCTTCCTTTCCGAACGGCAGCGGCCGAAGCGACTTCGCCAGGAGCGTCACCCCGGACACCTTGACCGTCACCTCGCCGGTCCTGGTGCGGAAGAGCGGGCCGGACACTCCCACGTGATCGCCGATGTCCAGAAGCTCCACCAGCGCAAACAGGTCGTCGCCCAGTTCGTCGCGGCGGAAGTACAGCTGAACCCGCCCGTGCTGGTCAGCGAGGTGGGCAAACATCGTCTTGCCGTGTCCACGCAGTGCCACGAGGCGACCGGCCATGCGTACGTCGGGTCCCTCCTCCGCGTCGCCCAGGAGCTCCCGTGCGGCAGAGGTGGGATGCGTACGGTCGAACGAGTACGCGAACGGCGCTATGCCAAGCTGCTCGAGCGCAGCGAGCTTCTCCCGCCGCGCGCGCATAACGTGGTTCAGCTCCTCGAGCTCGCTCACGATGCGGTCTCTCCTCCCACGGTCTGCTTCAGGTACGCCTCGATGAAGGGATCCAGGTCGCCGTCCATTACACGCTGCACGTCAGGGATCTTGAGCTCCGTACGGTGGTCGTTCACCATTGTGTAAGGCTGGAATACGTAGCTTCGGATCTGGCTGCCGAAGCTCACGTCCGACTTGCTTGCCTCCAGCTCCGCCTTCGCCGCTTCGCGCTTCTCGACCTCCAGCTGATACAGCCGGTTGCGAAGCATCTTCATGGCGGTCTCGCGGTTCTTGTGCTGGGACCGTTCCTGCTGGGACGACACTACGATGCCCGTCGGCTCGTGGGTAAGCCGCACGGCGGAGCTCGTCTTGTTCACGTGCTGACCGCCGGCGCCTGACGCGCGGAACACGTCCATCCTGATGTCCTCGTCGCGAATGTCGATGTTGATCTCGGTGTTCACGACAGGCACCACGAACACGGACGCGAAGCTCGTATGGCGCCGCGCCTGCGAGTCGAACGGCGAGATGCGCACCAGCCGGTGCACGCCGGACTCGGGTCGCAGGAAGCCGTAGGCGTTCTCGCCCTTGATCTCGAGCACTGCGCCCTTGATACCCGCTTCCTCGCCCTCCGAGAGATCGAGGATGTCCACGGTGTAGCCGTGCCTCTCCGCCCAGCGCGTGTACATGCGCATGAGCATCTCGGCCCAGTCCTGGGCTTCGGTTCCGCCGGCGCCAGCGCTGATCTCCAGCTGTGCGTCGCGGAAGTCGTCCGGGCCGCGGAGGAGTCCGCGAAGCTCGAATGCGTCCAGCTCGGATTCGATCGCCCGCAGCTCCCCGTCGAGCTCGGCGCTCATGGCCTCGTCAGGCTCGTCGGCCAGGAGCTCCTCAAGCTCTAGCGCACTCGACACGCGCGCGCTGAGGCGGTCGTAAGGCTCCACCCAGCCCCGAAGGACCTTCACCTCCTGCACCACGGTCCGCGCCTCGTCCTGGTCATCCCAGAAACCGGGGGCGGACATCCGCTGCTCCAGAGTCGTCAGGCGCTCGCGCTTGGCCTCGACGTCAAAGATACCTCCGTAGCTCGCCCAGTCGTTCCGCTGCTTCGTTCAGCATCCGGGTACGATCGCTCTCAGCCATTTTCGCCAGTCCGTGCAGTTCTTCGGGTTCATTACAGGATGAGCCGCTCTCCGTCTCGGAGAACGGCTCGCAGTACAGCGCGGTTCCGCCCTGGCTGGCATCAAAGCCGAACCGGAACGTCCTCCTGCCGTGGCAGCAAGCTAGCCGTTCCGGTTCACACGCTCCACCCTGCGGTGGCCTGGACTCAAACTGTCAGTGAGCCCGCCGGAAATCCCGGCGGCAGTCGCGATACGGGCCTTCAGAAGATGCGCTGCCCACCCGCAAGGATATCGTTCAGCGCGTCCTGAAAATGTGACGTGGATTCCGCGAACTCCTTTCCGATCTGCTCCACGTACTCCTCGTAGCTCTTCTTGATCTCCTCCTTGAAGAGCTGGCGCAGGGTGCCGTCGCGAAGGCCCTCCTCGCGCTCGCGCGGGTGGTACGTGACCATGTCCGAAACGAGCGCCCTTGCGAGACGCCGAGCCTTGACGTCGGGGTCGCGCGTGAGGAACGGATTGATCGGCTTGCGTACGGCAGCTGCCGGCGCCGACGCAGAGGGAGCGGTGGAGGTGCTTGCGGCCAGGGGATGCGTGGCCGGCAGCGGCACCGAGGCAGGCGGCGCCGACGGCGTGGGACGCGGCATGCGCTCGGCCGGCGCGCCGGCCACGGCACTTGCGGCTGCTGCGGGCACTGCGGGAGAGGGTGCCCACGGGCGCGAGGCCGTGCCGGGGGTGCTGGGGATGGCAGGACCCGGCACGAAGGGCGTGGCCGAACGCGGTCGTGAGGGTGTCGCCGCGGCCGACGCCTGCGGATCTTGCCGAGGCGGAAAGGCGGGCGCAGGCGCCGTGCCCCACGGCGTGGTGGACGATGCTGCCGGACTCTGCTGAGACGGGATGCCCGTGGCAGCGGCTGCCGGAGCGGCGGGTGGCCAGGGTGACGGCGCTGCGGGAGTCGCGAACGGTGCCGGTGCCGGGGCGGCGGCCGTTGCGGCCGGAGTGGCGAACGGGGCTGCGACGGCCGGAGTGGGGCGCGTTGCGGCTGGAGCTGTACTCCGGGGCGCGACCGGGGTTGGGCGCGCCGGTGAAATCGCTTCGGGTGGCGCGGCTGGAGTGGGGTTGGGCGCTGGCATCGCTGCCGGCGCGGCCGAAGCCGTTGCGGCGAAGGCGGGCGTACGGGGGGCGGCTGCCGACGGGGCCGGCGCGGCAGGCACGTCCGCGAAGTCCGCATTAGGCGCGGCGGTGCTGACGACCCGAATGATCCCGCCGCACACAGAACAGCGCGCGCGAACCCCGGACTCCGGTACCTTCGCCGGGTCTACCCGAAAGACGCTCCGGCACTCGGGACAGCTGACGTTCATCAATCCTCTCCAAGCTGCGCGATTGCGCGCGCCACCTTGCCGGGCGTACGCGCACCACTTCGTCCATCGGACGCCGGCACTCTTCCGGCCCCGCTTCCACCGGTCGGCAACCCGCCCATCCGTCCGGACGTCACCTGGGACCTCCAGACTTCCGGCTCCTCGATGCCCTCGCCAGCAACCGTGGAGCCACTCGAACGGGCAGCCTGCCGGCCGATCCCTCCTTCAACCTCTACTTCCTTCGCCTCGCCTGCAATACCGACCTCATCTCCCTCCTGCCGCTCGGAACGGCGATCCACCGAGAACACGGAGCCCTGCAGCGACTTCGCGTAGCTCTTCATCTCCGTGGCGAGCTCGCTCACCTGCGACGCCTTCACGAACCTGCGACGCTCGTTGGTCACGACGCCTATCGAGAGCGTCATCAGCGGAACGCGGTGCAGCCGTCCGCGACGGTCCTTCCCGAAGAAGTACCCGGACCGCTGGTCCTGCTCCGAGTACTGCAGCGGCACCAGCGTGTCGAAGACGTTGATGATCTCCTGGCAGCTCGCCTGCACTCCTTCCAGCGGCACCACGAAAAGGAAGTCGTCCCCACCAATGTGGCCGACGAACCCCTGCTCGCCGCACTCTCCCTTCACCACGTCGTGCAGGATGCGCGCGAGCAGGCGTATGATGCGATCGCCGTTGTTGTAGCCGTAGCGATCGTTGAACTCCTTGAAGTGATCGAGGTCCGCGTAGCACACGGCGAATCGCTCGCCGGATCCAATGCGTCGCGCTATCTCCGCCTCGATCTCCACGGCGCCGGGAAGCCTGGTGGACGGATGGACGCCAGTGTCGCGATCGGAGCGTCGAAGCAGCGCACGGAGCCTCGCCTCGTCTTCGGTGGTGCAGCCGTCGGGGCCCGGAGCGAGCACTTCATCCGCGCCGGCGTCAAGCACTTCGCGAGCGTCGCCTCCCGGCGGGAGCAGCACGAGCGTAGGCACGATGCCGGTGTACGAGTCGGCCTTGAGCCGCGTGCAGGCCAGGAGGATCTCGTCCAGCGCCGCGTTGCGAGCGTCGAGGACGGCCACGCGAGGACGCGAGCGCATTGCGATGGCCATGAGCTCCGCCGTCGTGGTCACCCCAATGACCTCGCCGCGGAGTGCGGCGAGCCAACCCTGCACCCGGGCGGGCAGCACTGCATTCCCCGCTGCGGACAGCACCAGGGCGGGCGGTAGGGATTGGCGACGGCTCACGGGCGCGGCATGAGAGACGAGGAGAGAGTCGCGGAGGCGCTCGACGCCCTCGGCCCGCGACGGCCGATGGCGTTCGAGAACCCCGGTGTGCGAGCACCGGCGAATCCCTAGCAGGACGACTTGCCGTGTACCGGGGAAACACGGCTGAAAGGTTCGTGCTCGGAGCCCGCGAATCGGGTTGCTCACGGGCTCGGCGCGTACAATTGCCACCCTCGGAGCGGCAGCGGAGACAAGACCCGACGTAGCACCGCCAATCTGGCATGGGCCGGCCCGCCGCACAGGGCGACCGGACCTGCCGTACGGCGCTACTTCCTTCCCCGTCCGCGCCGGACGCCCTTCTCCCGGGCGCCTGCAGGCTTATAGCCCAGCCGGCGCAGCGCATCCGGATTCTTCCGCCAGTTGTGCAGCACCTTCACCCACAGGTCGAGGTACACCGGGGCCCCTGTGAGCTCCTCGATCTTGGTCCGTGCCACGCTTCCGATCTCGCGAATCCGCGACCCCTTGTTGCCGATGACGATTCGCTTCTGGCTCTCGCGCTCCACGTAGATCACGGCGCGTATGTAGATGGGACTGCGATCCTCGCGGAACTCCTCGATGGCACACGCGATCGCGTAGGGCACCTCGTCACCCAGCTGCTCGAGAGCCGTCTCACGAATGAGCTCCGCCGTGAAGAACCGCATTGACTGCGTACTGATCTCGTCATCCGGATACAGGAACGGGCTCTCGGGGAGCAGTTCCGCAATGCGTTCGAGGAGCGCGTCCACGCCGGCTCCGGTGATGCCCGACACGAAGAAGGCGTCAGGGTGTCCCGCTCGGAGTTCCGCCCGGCGGTCGTCATCGAGGATGTCATCCCTGGTGAAGATCGTGATGACGGGGGACGCGGGCGGCCTTGCGAGTCCGGCGGCCTCGGTAAGCGGCTCTGGCGCTCTATCGGTGGGATCGATGAGGTAGAGTATGACGTCCGCGTCCGCCAGCGCCTCCAGGGCGGTGTTGCGCATGGACTCGTGCAGCGCATAACGAGGCTCCAGGAGCCCCGGCGTGTCGTGCAGGATGAACTGGACGTTCTCGCTGGTGTGGATGCCGACAACCCGATCTCGCGTGGCCTGGGGCTTCGGGCTCGTGATGGCGAGCTTCTGCCCGACGATCCGGTTGACGAGGGTGGACTTGCCCGCATTGGGCCTGCCGACGATGGCTACGGTTCCGGCTTTGGTGGCGTGCACAGTGGTTCGGTCTTCGGTCGTCGGTACTTGCCGTGGTCGTCTGCTGGCGCCGGGTAGCTCCCGCTAGCCGTGCTGCCGGCAGCCGGTGCCTGGTCGAGCACCAATCATCAACTCGCGGTCCGGGCGCATGGACCGATAATAGTCACCGCGCCGCGGGAATAGATCCGGATATCGGGTTCGGAGTATCGCTGCGGAAGGCAGGATGGATGCCTCGAGGTTCGCGGCGGTTGCCGGCCCCGGGCAGCCGGCGGCTGCTGGCCAGCGACAGCCAGCGACCCGGAACGGCAGAGGGGCCCGATTCCTTGCGGAACCGGGCCCCTCTGCTATGTGGTGCCGGCGACGGCCTACTCTCCCGCGGTCTCTCGACCGGAGTACCATCGGCGCTGTAGGGCTTAACGACCGTGTTCGGAATGGGAACGGGTGTGGCCCCTACGCTCTAGTCGCCAGCGATAAGGTTCGCTGCAGACTACGGAAGCGGGAAGATTGTGGTGAATCCAGCGCATATGAAGCAGTCGTGCTTCGCTCCCGTCCTGGGACGGGGGAAACTACGGGGAGGTCAAGCCACACGGGCGATTAGGACCGCTTCGCTCGGAACGCCTTGCGGCGCTTCCACGTGCGGCCTATCCACGTCATGGTCTCTGACGGCCCTTCAGGGGGCTCAAGGCCCCGGGAGGGTTCATCTTGGGGACGGCTTCCCACTTAGATGCTTTCAGCGGTTATCCGTGCCGATCATCGCTACCCGGCGCTGCGCCTGGCGGCACAACCGGGACACGAGCGGATCGTCCGACCCGGTCCTCTCGTACTAGGGTCCGCGCCCCTCAACCCTCCAACGCCCACGACGGATACAGACCGAACTGTCTCACGACGTTCTGAACCCAGCTCATGTACCACTTTAACCGGCGAACAGCCGGACCCTTGGGACCTTCTCCAGCCCCAGGATGTGATAAGCCGACATCGAGGTGCCAAACCGCGCCGTCGATGTGAACTCTCGGGCGCGATAAGCCTGTTATCCCCAGCGTACCTTTTATCCGTTGCGCGATAGCTCGCCCACGCGAGGCTACCGGATCACTACGGCCCACTTTCGTGGCGGCTCGACCCGTCGGTCTCACCGTCAGGCTGGCTTCTGCCGTTACACTCTTCAGGCGCCGTTACCGTCGGCGCTGAGCCAACCTTGCGCGCGCCTCCGTTACTCTTTCGGAGGCGACCGCCCCAGTCAAACTGCCCACCTGCCACGGTCCCCCGCCGGGTTTGCCGGACGCGGGTGAGTACGCCGCACGATGCAGGGTGGTATTTCACCGTTGGCTCCCCAAGGGCTGGCGCCCCTGGTTCATTGCCTCCCACCTATCCTACACAGCATCGTGCAGCGAACAATGACAAGCTGCAGTAAAGGTGCATGGGGTCTTTTTGTCCTGTCGCGGGTACTCGGAATCCTCACCGAGACTGCAATTTCGCCGAGCGCGTGGTCGAGACAGTGCCCAAGTCGTTACGCCATTCGTGCAGGTCGGAACTTACCCGACAAGGAATTTCGCTACCTTAGGACCGTTATAGTTACGGCCGCCGTTTACCGGGGCTTCGGCTCAAGGCTTCGGGGTTGCCCCCTGACCTCTCCCCTTAACCTTCCGGCACCGGGCAGGCGTCAGTGCGTATACGGCGCCTTATGCGGCTTGGCACGCACCTGTGTTTTTGCTAAACAGTCGCTTGGGCCGATTCTCTGCGGCCCCCTCCAGCTGCTGACCGCATGGGCCAGAACCAAAGGAGGCATCCCTTATTCCGAAGTTACGGGATGAATTTGCCGAGTTCCTTGACCACGTATCACTCGTTCACCTGAGGCTACTCGCCTTGCCCACCTGTGTCGGTTTGCGGTACGGACGCCCTGAACGCTCCACCTGCAGCTTTTCTAGCGTGTCGACGCCAGACGACTCGACCAAGGGGTCTCCCCCTAAAGTCTCGCTCTCGGCTCTCGGACCCGAAGGCCCTACCGCCTTGGACGGCCCTCCACGTGGCCGCTCGCCCTTTGTTCCACGGTCCCTGCAGACTTCACTGCGAACAGGGCGGGGCTGGAATCTTCGCCAGCTTCCCATCGCCTACGCCTCTGAGGCCTCAGCTTAGGACCCGCCTCACCCGGCGCTGATTGCCATGGCGCCGGAACCCTTGGGCTTCCGGTGGCCGGGGTTCTCACCCGGCTTTGCGCGTACTCATTCCGGCATCCTCACTTCCGGCCACTCCACCCCAAGGTTTCCACCGGGGCTTCACTGTTACCGGAACGCTCCCCTACCCCTTGTGCTCAATGCACAAAGGCCAAGCTTCGGCGGGCCGCTTAATCCCGACCATTCTCGGCGCATTCCCACTGGACTGGTGAGCTATTACGCACTCTTTCAAGGAATGGCTGCTTCTAAGCCAACCTCCCAGTTGTCACGGTAGAAACACATCCTTCGCTATACTCAGCGGCCACTTCGGGGCCTTAGCTGTGGCTCTGGGTTCTTTCCCTCTCGCCTACGAACATTATCGCTCGCAGACTGCCTCCCAGGGTCCGGTCTCACGGTATTCGGAGTTTGGTTGGGGTTGGTACAGGCTACGCCCGCCCGCGCCCATTCAGTCGCTCTACCCCCGCGGACTAAAAGGCCTTAAAGGCCGCCCTGAGGCCCTACCTCAATAGATTTCGGGGAGAACCAGCTATCTCCAGGCTTGATTGGTCTTTCACCCCTACCCACAGGTCATCGGAGCGGTTTTCAACCCACACCCGTTCGGGCCTCCACTCGGTGTTACCCGAGCTTCACCCTGCCCATGGGTAGATCGCCCTGGCTTCGGGTCTACCCCCAGCCACTCGTCGCCCTCCTTGCAGGACTCGCTTTCGCTATGGCTCCGCACCAGAAGTGCTTAGCCTCGCAGCTGAGGCGTAACTCGCCGGATCATAATGCAAAAGGCACGCAGTCAGAGGTCCGAAGACCTCCTCCTACCGCTTGTAGGCATGTGGTTTCAGGTTCTCTTTCACTCCCCGCACAGGGGTGCTTTTCACCTGTCCCTCACGGTACTCGTCCACTATCGGTCACACGGGAGTCTTTAGCCTTGGAGGGTGGTCCCCCCAGATTCACGCCGGGTTCCTCGTGCCCGGCGCTACTCAGGAACTCCACCACGATGGCTACTTAAGCTTCGGCTACCGGGCTCTCACCGTCTCTGGCGCCCCGTTCCAGGGGACCTCGCCTGCCGTCAACCACCGCTCCTGTGGGTCCTACAACCCCGCAGCCACAAGGACCACGGTTTGGGCTCTGCCCACTTCGCTCGCCGCTACTACGGGCATCTCGACTTGATTTCTCGTCCTCCGGGTACTGAGATGTTTCAGTTCCCCGGGTTCGCCTCCGCCTAAACGGATGACGGGCCTCTCGACCCGCCGGGTTTCCCCATTCGGCAATCTCGGGATCAATGCGTGTGTGCCACTCCCCCGAGCTTATCGCAGCTTACCACGGCCTTCATCGCCTCCGTGTGCCAAGGCATCCCCCACATGCCCTAATTCACTTGACCTCGT
>CAYQAO010000005.1:0-72596 GCA_964415485.1 uncultured Gemmatimonadaceae bacterium | reverse complement strand
CCCTAGTTCCAAAGTACCAGGTCGTCAGGAACACGGCCCACTAGAAGCTCGAGCCGAGCACTACGTAGACCCCCGGAGCCCTGGCGCCGGGCACAGAGCCCGCCACTGGCACGGCCCCGCCCAGCCTGACGCGGTAAAGCACGTCGTACACGGGCGCTATGTCTATCACGAACTCCCCGCCCGCGCCGGCAAGCCACTCCCGCTCGGCCGGCGCCTGACGACACACAGGCTTCTCCAGGTCGCCCGAACCACACCAGGCCGCGGCCGCGTCCGCGAATGCCGTGAAGCTCACGCGCTGCAGGAACGCGGGCAGGTGGCCGACGCCGCGACCGATAACGGTGAGCGGCGCACGCCACTCCACGGAGCCCGAGGCAGCCCGCGTTCCCTCGAGCGAAGCGGGCTCCCAGCCGCGCACGAAGAACGTTCTTCGTGCACCGCCCACGGGCAGGCCGGGAAGCAGCTCGATGGAACCGCCGCTCACACCTCCGATCTCGAACGGCGACGTGCTGCGCGCATCCTGCCAGCCCGCCGCCCCTCGTACCGCCAGCACATGGTGCGACGGGCCCGGCAGCGGCAACGACCTGAACACTGCGAGGTTCGCCACCGCACTCCGCGTCGTGCCGCCGGGAACGTCAGGCAGCCACCTGTTACGGAGCGTGACGCCGGCGGATATCCCCTCCTCCGGCGAAATGGCGAGAGCCGGATACTGCACGTTCGTCCAGCTCGTGGTGAGCCTGACACCCGGCGTGTTCCGCACACCGCGCAGCTCCGGGCGCAGCAGATCGGCAAGCTCGGACGTGCGCGGCACGAAGAGCCGCGACTCCAGGTCCGCCCCAAGCGTTACCGAAGCGTAGCTCCTCGCCCGCGGCCTAACGAACGACACGCCCAGCGCCCCCAGCCTGACCCGCTCATCCAGGTCGCCGATTGCGGTGCCGTTCTGCGTTATGCGGTCGCGCGACCAGTGCTGCGAGCCGCCAACGTCCAGGAACGGCTGTCCGAGTCCCGCGTAGCGCCACGCGGCCCCTCCCTCCACCAGCGACGACGACGGCTCCACGGCCAGCTGGGCGCTCCACGCATGCCTTCCCACGACGTCGGAGCCGCTGCTCATGGCTCCGAGGCTGACGCCACCGGCCGGGCCCTGAGCCAGGAGCGGTGTCCAGTACCGAGGCAGCAGCTGTCCCCACGGGCTGTAGGCACGAGCCTCGCCCTCCACGGAATCGGCGGCGGAGGACGGTGGCACCCTGTCAGCCTCCCGAGCCAGCATGGGCGCGGCGCGCCCCACGGCGGCGGCTGCCCGGGTCGTGCGAGCCATGCGATCATCTGCCTGCTCACGGGCCTGCAGGGCGGCTCCCGCAGAGCGCTCGTCAGGCGCGAACTCACCGGTGCCGATGTGCCAGCCGTCACTCCGGAACTGCACCGCGGCGATGAGCCGGCCGTGCGGCGCGGGTTCCGGGGACGACATTCCGGTCGCGCTGCTCGTGAGGCGCCGGGGTGCGGCGGACTCTTCCCGGCCCGCCGCCGCAGGAGACGGTGAAGCGTCGGCTCCCCCCGCCCCGGACGGGCGGGAATCATCGGGGACGTCCACCTCCCACAGCTGCATGACGCCGCCGCGGTCGCTCGCGTACACGATCCGCCTGCCATCCGGTGTCCATGCCGGCATGGCGTTCACGGAGCGGTCTCCGGCGAGCACGTGCTGCACCCCGCCTGACGGGTCCATCACGACTATCGAGGTTATGCCGCCCGGAGTCCAGCGCACCGCGGCGATGCGCGTGCCGTCGGGCGACCAGCGCGGCTCCGTCCACTGCGTGTCGGGCACGGCAGAAGTGATGCGCGTGATCTCCGATCCGTCAGGGGGCAGCAGGACGAGACTTGCGGTTCCAGGACCGGCCTGCACGGCCACTATGGTGCCGTCGCCCCGGGCGTCCGGACGGGACAGGCGAGCGCCTCTCGTCAGGCGCCGCTCCCTCCCGTTCCGCTGCACCCAGAGGTCCGATCGCACGGTGAACGGGTCCACGTAGTCGGGCTGCGCGAACAGCAGGCCTCCGTCCGGCAGTGGCACGTTAGGCTCCAGAGCGTTTCGCCGGCCCAGTCGGCGTACGCGCCCAGAGGTGTCCACCGAGTACACGCCTCCCACCTCCCGCCCGGTGTTGCCGGCGTACACTATACGCGTGGAATCCAGCCAGCGCGGGAACGTGGCATACCAGCCGCGAGTGGTGAGCAGCGACCAGCCAGGCAGGGGATCCGCGGCCGCCAGACGCTCTCGGCGAAGCGAGTCGGCCCATTCCCTCCAGGCCTGGTTCAGCGAAACGCCGAACGCGTGCCTCACGGCCGAGTTGATGCGGAACGGGATCAGGTGCCGGCTCGTTTCGTCCACGAACCGGCCAATGTTCTCCTCGCCGTAGCTGCGCGCGAGATGGTCGAACGCCAGGGCACCGTATGCGTAGGCGATCTCTCCGCCGAGGAACGAAGGGTTGGCCAGGCTCAGGTCGCCCGGTGAAGGGAGCCTTCCTTCCTCCGCGGCGGCTCGCGCGTACATGTGGAACTGCGACCCTGCGAGCCGGCCGGCAGTCGTCAGGCGGGTCTCGTAGTAGACGGCCAGGCCCTCCTTCACCCACGCCGGCAGGTACAGGTTGGGCATGAGCGCCGGGTTCCGGCCAAACAGGAACTGCCCTGCCTTCCAGAGCCCGTTCGCACGGTCCAGGTGGAAGATGTGCACGAGTTCGTGCGTCACCACCAGACCCAGCCAGTCCTCGTAGAAGCGAAGCGATGCCACGTCCACAGGCGGGCGCGCGTACACGATTACCCGGTTCGTCGGGAACGGTGTTGCGAGTCCGTTGGAGAAGTCCACGTTGTCCGACAGCACCAGCTGCACGCGACCGCGAGGCTCGTCGAGCTCCAGCGACAGTCGCACCCACGCCGTTTCCGCCACCGCCGCAGCGCGCCGCGCGAGGCTCTCGAGCTCCGGCGTGAAGTGCACGTCGAAGTTGCGTGTCTTCACGGTGCGCCAGTCGTCGTGAGGCGCGAGTTGCGCGCTGACCGGTTCGATCGGAAGCGCGGCCAGCAGCCACGTTCCCGCCAGTGCGGCGATGAGACTCCTGATCCTCACGGCGCAGCCGCCAGCCTGCGGAAGTACTCCTCCAGCCCGTCGGCAACTCCTCGGGCGTACCGCTCCTGGAACTCGCTGGTGCGCAGTGCAGCCTCCTGCTCGGGGATCATGAGGAATGCGCCCTCGCACAGCACGGACGGCATCCAGGTGGGCCTCACGAGCGCCAGGTTGTCGTAGTACACGCCGAGGTTGCGAAGGCCCATGTGGCGAACCATTCCACGCTGCACCGTTCGCGCGAGCGGCTCGGAGTGGGGGTGGAAGTAGTACGTGCCCGTGCCATGCGCGGTGAACGGATTCACGCCGTCAGGCAGTGCGTTCAGGTGAATGGACACGAGAGCATGGGCGTCGGCAGCGCGCGCGATCCTGGGACGGTCGCCGAGGGGCACCGCGTCAGGCGTCGTACGCGTCATCACCACCTCGGCGCCTCGCTCGCGCAGCATGCGCTCCAGGTGCCGGGAGATGGCCAGCGTTGCATCACCCTCGTACAGCCCCGTCGGCCCCGTCGCGCCGATCGGCGGATGCCCGGCGTCCACGGCGATTCGAAGTCCGCGAAGCGGCTGGTCGGCGTCCACGGAGGGACGCCGGCGAATTCGCAGGACGAATCGCCCCTCCTGCCACATCGCAAGGTATCCGAAGGGCTCGTGCGCGAGCTGTATGGTGTAGCGGGCGCGGTCGCTCGCCACCTGGTCCCAGGTGACGTGCCTCACGAGGCCATCGGCGCGGGAGAAGGTGACGATGTCCGTGTTCGACACCACGTCGTACATGGTCAGCACCAGCGCACTTCCCTGTTCCTCCACATGGAACGCGGGGCGCGACTCAATCGGGAACACCACGTCCACCCAGTGGGTGTCCGGCCTCACGACGAGGTTGCCCGCCACGCGGCGCGGCCGCAGGGTGCCGGAGGGCAGTGGCACGACATCCGCCGTATTCACCCAGGCCTCCAGGGCCGAGTCGAACCTCACGCGAGAGAAGCTGCCGCTGGTTCCCGTGACCGCCACGGTGGTTCCGGGCAGCAGGAGCCACCTGTAGGTCCCTCCCGGCGAGGGACGGGCGTTCACCACGGGATCGGGGTCCGTCGTCGGCTGTCCGACCTGGACCAGCCGCGCTTCGCCGGTGTCGGCCAGTGACACCTGCGGCACCTCCAGCGTGATACGCTCCCTGTTGCGCTCGACGAGAAGGCGCGCGGGTGCGGCTAGTCGTGAGGCGGGGACCTCCACGTCGAATATTGCCCCGTCCGCTCCGCGAATCGGCCCTCTCGTGAGGCCGACCCTGGCGCCGCCACGGGTCTCGAGCGCAACCCTGGCATCGCCCGTGGCGCGAACGCTCACGCGCACCGGTTCGTCGGGGCGCATGGACAGCCCGGACACCGGAAGGAGGCTCGCCGAGTCCACGCGGAGGGGCTCGTCTATGGACATGGTCTGCCGCGTGGGCAGGAGCGTGACCGGATGCGTCAGCCTCGCCTGCTCTGCCCCACGTGTCACCACGAGCTCGTAACGCGGTTGCCGCGGCACCGGCAGCCAGGCCAGGAAGGCCCCGTTCGGCTTCACTTCCACCGGAATGCCGTTGATGGCAAGCGAAGCGTCACCACTGCCGGTGGAGCCGAAGATGAAGTTCGAGTCCCTCGCGGCGACGAGTGCGTTGGGGGCGGGATAGACGACGCGCGGGGCCAGCGCACCGCGAACCAGCGGGATCTCGGGGAGGGGGGCCGCGTCGCCGAGCTCCTCGCTGGAAGCGGCGACCGGCGCCCCCGGCTGGGGCTCAGGGCCGGATCGAACCTCGCTACCGGGCCGACCGCAGGCGCCCAGTAGCAGCAATGCTGGTAGCAACCCTGCGACCGGGCGAATCGGTGACAATCCGCGATGGAGGCTTCTGCGGGAATTGAGCATGCTTTACGATAGCCGGGAGCCGAGTCCCACGCCGCCCCTGCGGGGGACACCGCTCCGGGCTACGCCCGGTGCGGTTCCGCAGGGTCGGGTATGAAACCAGGTGGTCATCCCGACAGTAGGTTATTGCAGACCCGCGCGATGCGGTCGCCCCTGCGGCAATTCGGGGGCGATTGGAGGTCTTGCCGCTCGGATACCCAGGATGGACCGATGCGGAAGCCGGCGGCAATCCGGGACGTCCCGGCTACGGGGAGCGTCCATGGGTGGCGCAACGCAGCGGGGCGCCGACAGATTACCTCCGCTGGTAGCCAACTCGACCGCTACCAGCGGTTGGCCCAAATCGCATCTCCACGTGACGTCACTCGCCCGTCCCTCATCCGCATCTGATCCGGACCTCGTCCACGTAGACGTATACAGCCGCACGGATACCGGCCGGACGCGAGAGCACAATGAGGATGCCTTCGTCGTAGCCGATCTCACGCGCGGCGAGGAAGTGGAGAGCGGTATTGCAGGATCGCTGGCCGCCGGACCGCGCGGGCTGCTCTTCATGGTGGCCGACGGCATGGGCGGAGCCGCCGCAGGCGAGGTAGCGAGCCGGATGGCGACCGAGCTCGTTTTCGAACGTCTCAGGGACCGCACCGAAGAGTGGCTGGGTGACCGGGTGGCCTTCGTTGCAGCGCTGCACGACGCGGCCGAACATGCGAACGAGCGAATCCACGACTTCGCCCGGGAGAACCCGGGGCACGACGGCATGGGCACCACCGCCACGATCGCCGGGCTCCTGGGGGACACGCTCTACCTCGCGCAGGTCGGCGACAGCAGGGCATACCTGGTTCGCGACGGCGAAGCGCGGCAGCTCACGAAGGACCAGTCGCTGATCCAGAAGCTCGTGGAGTTCGGCGAGATAACGCCGGAGGAAGCCGAACGGAGCGAGCGCCGCAACATCATACTGCAGGCCCTGGGTCCCGAGGACCATGTGGTCATAGACCTCACGCGCCAGCAGGTTCGCCGCGGTGACGTGCTGGTGCTGTGCAGCGACGGTCTCTCGGGAATCGTGAAGCGCGACGAGATAGTCCGCGTCATCAATGAATCGGCCAGCCTCGCTGATGCGTGCAACACACTCATCGAGCGAGCGAACGAGCTGGGCGGCCCGGACAACATCACCGTGGTTCTGGTGAGGTTCGACGGGCCCGGGCTGCAGCAGGCCAGACCCGAGGACGACGTTGGCTACGTTGCCTTCGAGGAGGCAGATCGGGTTCGCACCGGAGAGCGTCGAGCCGCGCAGCGCCCCTCGGCGGATCGGGGTTCGCCGCCTTCCGCATCGGCCAGAGGGCAGACGCTGCCGCCCGTGTCGTCATTCAACGGCGGCTCCTGCGACGGCGACGACTCGGAGCGGCGGCGGCGCGGCGAGCAGTGGATGTCCTTCCTCATGCTCGCGCTGGTCGCCGTGGCGATAGCCGTCGCGATAATACTGCTTCTGTAGCCTCTGCTCAGGGAATCCGGACCAGTACTGCAGTCACCGCTGCGCCGATGAGTCCGACCACAAGCACGGAAAGAAGGCGACGCTGAAGGCGTGCTGAACGCACGAGTGCCTGAAGGTCCGCATCTCCGGCGAGTACCGCAATTCGCGCCTTTCCCGTTCCTTCCACGAACCGCTGGGCCGCCACCCGCTGGGCCATCGTGAGGCGCGAACGGAGGGGAGACGTCCCCGCCAGCGACAGCCACACCTGCGGGAACCGCTCCCGCAGCCTGAGCGCCACCTCGGTGTAGGTTCCCGGCAGCCAGAGTCCGGGGTCCACCAGAACACGGAAGCCTCGTCCCAGGGCGGACTTGCCGAAGTCCGGAACGCCTTCGCCTGCCAGGATGCGATCCAGAGGCGTGCGATTCGTGGTGAGGGCAAGCGCACGCGCCACGGGGGACTCGCCGGTGGGTATCGCCAGCTGGGACGACGACGGCGTGGGCACGCCGAGTCGCGCCAGGAGCGCCGGAGTTGGGCGCATCGCGCGGACGCGCGACGTCTGCTCACCCGACGCATTGTCCGAGTTCGGCGTATAGGTGCCGTCCTGGACGCTGTCGGTGGAGGTGGGCGTCGGGTACGCTGATCCGATTACCCCGGTGGAATTCGACACGGCTACTAGGGAATGGGGGTCTGGCCGGCCCGGGCGGACGAGGCTCCAGGTGTTGGACGTACGAAGGCTGGGCGGGGTCACCTCCCGGTCACTGTGGGACGGGCAGATGACTAGACGCGCGGTTACGGTTCCGGCTGGCGGCGGCGTATGTTCCCCCGAATCGAATTCGGCCCGCCCCCATCTTGCCGCCCGCCAGTGAGCTCGCCCACCGACACAGTCGCCACTCAGTCCAGCTCCGCTCCGCTCCGCCGGAAGCTGGTATGGATCTCGATCCTGTATTTCGCGTCAGGGTTTCCGTACGGAGTGTTCGCCGAGCTGCTGCCCACCTACTTCCGCACGAGGGGCGTGAGCCTGGTGGACATCGGGATCGTGAGCGCCCTGGGCTTCGCGTGGACGCTGAAGTTCCTCTGGGCGCCGCTGGTGGACAGGGTGGGCACGCGGAAGGGCTGGATCATGGCGAGCCAGGTGGCCATCGCGGTGGTGCTGTTCCTGCTCGCGCCGATGGATGCGTCGGACGTGACAACGCGCCTCTGGCTGATCCTTGGCGCCCTCGCGGTGCTGTCCGCCACCCAGGACATAGCGATAGACGCGTACGGCATCGAGTTGCTGGACACGCGGGAGTACGGTGCGGCGAACGGCGTGCGCGTAACCGCCTATCGAGTTGCGCTCATCGCCGCAGGTGGTGCGTTCGTGGCTCTCGCCGGCAGGATTGGCTGGACGGCGGTGCTGTTCGGCGCGGCGATCGTGATGATCGCGCTTGCCCTGATCACGCTCGTCATCCCTTCGCCGAAGGTGGAGCGTGAGGCGGCCGAATCTGCGGCAGGCGAGCTGCGCCTGGCCGTGTGGAACCCGTTGCGATCGCTGCTATCCCGGCCGGGCATGGCCGGCGTGCTGCTGTTCGTGCTCATCTTCAAGCTGGGAGACGTAGCCCTGACACCGATGATTCGCCCGTTCTGGGTGGACTCCGGCTACTCGCCGGAGCAGATCGGGCTCGTGATCGGCACCGTGGGGATGCTTGCGACGGTTGCGGGTGCGCTGGTGGGCGGTGGCTTCACCACGCGCTGGGGGACGTTCACGGCGCTCTGGATGCTGGGGCTCACGCAGGCGCTCTCGAACCTGGGCTACTGGCTGGCCGCAGCACGTGGAGCACCGATGGCGCTCATGTACTCGGCGGCGATCGTGGAGCAGTTCACGAACGGGCTTGGAACCGCTGCATTCCTCGCGTTCCTTATGTCACTCTGCGAGAAGCGATACGCAGCCACGCAGTATGCGGTTCTGTCGGCGGTCTTCGTACTGGGGCGGACGCTGGCTTCCTACATGTCGGGCTACGGGGCGCAGAACTTCGGATACGAGTCGTATTTCCTGCTCACGTTCGCGATCGCGTTCCCCGCATTCGCGCTGCTGCCGTTCGTGAGGCGCGCCCTGGACGCGTCACCGGCGGGCGCCTAACGCGCCCCGCCGTCCAGCAGCCACCGGGCAGCGGCGCGCTGCATGCTCGCTTCCCCTCCCCATGCACAGAGCACGGGGTTGACCTCGCCCAGCTCGGAAACAAGCCGGGGGTGGCTGAACTGCACGACGACGGCCGGTCGTCCGGACGAGCGCGCGGAATGCAGCAGGTGCTGCACCCGATCGCGTGAGGCACCGGAGTATCCCGGCCGTCCCTTCCACGAGCGAATGTCGCCGAACAGCGCGATGACCAGCGTCGCCTGGCTCGTCGCGTCCACGTCGTCCACCACCACCGGCCCCACGCCCGCGCTCTTCAGCTCGTCCAGGAACGGCTGACGTGAGGGCGGCGGATACGGGCCGCCCAGGTCGTCGTCCACGATCGCCACATGAGGTGCAGCGCCAAGCGAAGGGACGCTGCCTCGCAGGGGGTGAACCACGCGCCTGCAGAGTTCCGCGGCCCACTCGCGCTCATCCGCAGTCACGCTCGCGGTGCCAACCTCCGCCGCCCACTCCGCCCACCTGCGGCGTCGCGCAGCCGAACGGGCAAGCGACTCGAGTGCCAGCCTTCCGCTCTCCACGGCGCGAACCACAGCGCGGGCAACGCCCTCGATGTCGGTGGGATACAGGAGCAGGTCGCACCCGGCGGCGAGTGCACGCACGGCCGCCTCGCGTTCGTCCTGCCCCTCGAGCATCCCCTGCATGATCATCGCGTCCGTCACCACGAGCCCCTCGAAGCCCATCCGCTCGCGCAGGAGCGAGCCCAGGATCGCCTGGGACAGCGTGGCTGCGGCACCGCTGGCATCGAGCGCCGGGTACACCACGTGTGCGGTCATCACGCTCGCGACGCCGGCGTCCACCGCGGCCCTGAAGGGCAGAAGGTCCTCGCGCTCCAGCGTCTCGCGTGAGGCGTCCACCACCGGCAGCTCTGCATGCGAATCCGTGGTGGTGCGTCCGTGCCCGGGAAAGTGCTTCGCGCACGCGAGCACGCCCTCAGCCTGACAGGCATCTATCCACTCGGCCGCGAGCTCGGCTGCCACTTGCGGGTCTCCGGAGATGGCGCGCGTGCCGATGATGGGGTTGTCCGGCTCCACGTCCAGGTCGCATGAAGGAGCATACACCCAGTTGACACCGACGCTTCGCGCCTCACGAGCCGTGAGCCTGGCCGCCCGTCTCATGTCGCCCGAGTCGCGAAGCGAGCCGATGGCGGCCAGGGGTGGAAGCCCGGTGAGACCGCGGAACTGCTGGCCTGCACCCCGTTCAAGGTCGGCGCCGATGAGCAGCGGGATCCTGGAACGCTCGCGAAGTTCGGCCGTCATGCTCGCGACCGCTTCCGAGGTGCCTCCGAAGAAGATGAAACCGCCCACCCCGAGGCGGAGGCCGAGCTCGATGCTCTCGCGGTATCCCTCGAAGCCACCGTTGTCGCTCCAGCGAATCGCGGGGAGCATGAGCTGGGCGACGTCGGCGAGAGGGCCGCTGCCGGCCGCGATGGCGTGGGACGCCGGGGAGGGATTGTGCATGTGCGGTTCTGCGTCAGGTGACTCGTTCGGCGCCTCCACGTGCGCCGATGCCTGCAACGGTCCGTGAACTCGACAGAAGTGGTGGTCGTCAGGCAGGCGTGAGCTTGCCCAGCACCCTGGGGCCCGGCGCGCCTGTGGCCGCTGGAACGTTGCCCGCCCTTCCGCTCAGGTGCAGCCAGCCCAGCAGGGCGAATGCCACGGCCTCCTTCGCCTCGCCGTCGTAGAAGACATCCTCGAAGCGAACCACGGTGCGAGGAGCGACATGTGCCGCGATTCGCCGCACGAGCTCCGCGTTACGCGCTCCCCCGCCCGAAAGTACGACCTCCGTGGCAGGCTCGGGGATGAAGCGCGAGTACTGGTCGCCGATGGTGCGCGCGGTGAGCTCCACGGACGTCGCCACGATGTCCTCGGTGGTCGCCGTGGGCTTCCGCCGCCTGACGAGCTCCAGGAACCGCGACACGTACGCCTCGGTGAACAGCTCGCGCCCGGTGCTCTTGGGCGGAGCCGCATCGAAGTACGGCTCTCCCAGGAGTTCGTCCACCACCCCGTCCACCACGCTGCCCGCGGCGGCCAGGCGGGCGTCCTCGTCGTACGGACGGCCCGTGAGGCGCCGCACGAGCGCGTCCGTGACGCACATGCCCGGCCCGGTGTCGAACGCCCGCGCAATCCCGCTGCCTGACGGCGCGACCACGCTCACGTTTCCGATGCCGCCGATGTTCTGGAGCAGCCGCCAGTGCCCCGGTGCGGCGTAGAGCAGCATGTCCGCGATCGGCACCAGCGGCGCTCCCTGCCCTCCGGCGGCCACGTCACGCACGCGCAGGTCGCTGACCACGGGGCGACCTGTCCTTTCCGCTATCACCGAGCTCTCGCCGATCTGCCATGTCGAGTGCGGAGCGTCATGCCACAGGGTCTGCCCGTGCGAGGCGATGGCATCCACATCGCTCAAAGAAAGCCTCGCAACCTTCACCACGGCCTCCGCCGCGTCCGCGAGCCATCCGCCCAGGTCGAAGCCGAGTCTGCAGTATTCCGCAGCACTCCCCTGCTGCATGGCTGCGAGAAGTCGCCTGCGCTGCTCCGCCTCGTAAGGCAGCGACGTGAAGCCGAGCAGGTCGTGCTGCACCGACTCTCCTTCGCCGGGCGAGAAGCGCGCAACCGCGGCCGAGATCCCGTCCAGCGACGTGCCCGACATGAGACCCACGACTACGCGGCTTCGCGACGATCCAGCCTCGCTCATCAGGTTGCCTCGCCAGTGCGATCCCCTGCCGGTGCATCCCCGGCCTGCACGACCGGCGGCGGGTCGTCGCGAATCACCCTGCGAATCACGCCACCATGCTCCTGCAGCAGTGACTCGGCCGCCTCACGATCCACCCCCAGCTTCTGCATCACGATCGCCGTCTTCACCCGGCCGTCACTGCGCCGCAGCAGCTCCCGCGCGGTCTCGCGATCCACGTCGCAGACCTCCACGAGAATTCGCACGCTTCGATCGCGCAGCTTCTCGTTGGTGGCGCGCAGGTCCACCATCAGGTTGCCGTAGGTCTTGCCAAGACGGATCATCGCGCCGGTGGTGATCATGTTGAGCACCATCTTCGTCGCAGTTCCCGCCTTCATCCGCGTGGACCCTGTTACCACCTCTGGCCCGACTATCGGCACGATGGCCACGTCCACCACCTCCAGCGCCTTCTCCGGCGGTGGGGTGCACGAGACCAGTCCCGTGCGCGCGCCACGCTCCTTCGCGCGCCTGATGCCCGCGTGCACCCAGGGGGTGGTTCCGCTCGCCGCGATGCCGATCACGAAGTCATTCGGCCCGACGTCGCGCGCGTCAATCTGCTCGGCGCCATCCTCAGCCCGATCCTCGGCCCCCTCCTGCGCCTGCAGCAGCGCGGGTGGCCCGCCCGCGATGATCCCCTGGACCATCTCCGGCGGTGTTCCGAACGTTGGAGGACATTCGCTGGCGTCCAGCACGCCCAGACGTCCCGAAGTGCCCGCGCCCAGGTAGAAGAGTCGCCCTCCCGATCGGAACGACGCCTCCGCCAGGGCTATCGCATGGGCCACCTGCTCGCGCTCAGCCTGCACGGCAGACGCGATGCCCGCGTCCTCGCTGTTGATGAGATCCACGATCTCCATCGGCGAGGCGAGGTCTATGTTCGCCGTGCGAGGATTGCGACGTTCGGTGATACGGGGATCCGGAATTCGAGTACTCACGTGCGCGTTCTGGAAAATGAAGCGGCGCGCACGCGCTGGCCGCGTGCGCGCCGCCCGGGCTAAGTTACCGGACGTCCGTCCGGAGGGGCAAGCAGCCCACTCCCCTCCACCAATCCTCATGCCCGTCGTCCCCGCAGGTTCAATATCGAACCTGAACACTCGTGGACGCCGGCAACCCGATCGCCTGGTTTCACAGGACCAATGAACGCATCCCATCCATTCCGGAAGCTCGGCGCCTCGGCCGCCGTCACCATCGCAACGCTGGCGGTCGCCGCCTGCGGAACGGCTACTGACGTCGGACCGTACCCGGCCAACTGGCGATTCGCCGATCGCGCACCAGCCGCCACCTTCGCGGACTCGGCGATGGTCGTGAGTGAGGAGCGCAATGCGAGCGAAGCGGGAATCGAGATGCTCCGGCAGGGTGGGAACGCGGTGGACGCCGCCGTCGCGACCGGATTCGCACTCGCGGTGACGTATCCCGAGGCCGGCAACATCGGCGGCGGCGGATACATGGTGATCCGCATGGCGGACGGACGCACCGCGGCCATTGACTATCGCGAGATGGCGCCTCGCGCTGCCACACGCGACATGTACCTGGACGAGAACGGCGAGCTCACGGACAGGAGCGTCGTCGGTCACCTGGCCGCCGGCGTTCCGGGCGCGGTGGCGGGAATGGTCATGGCGCTGGAGCGTTTCGGCAGCCTGCCTCTCGAGACCGTTCTCGCACCCGCAATCCGGCTGGCCGACGGCTTCGAGGTAGACAGCGCTCTTCATCGCTCGCTGGTGGCGGACAGCGCCCTGATCAACCAGTTCGCCGGCGGCCCGGTCTTCTTCCCCAACGGCAGGGCCCTCCAGCCCGGTGACACGCTGCGCCAGCCTGCGCTCGCCCGTACCCTGCGCGCGATCGCGTCAGGCGGTGCGCGCGCGTTCTACGAAGGCTGGGTGGCGGACTCGGTGGAGGCCGAGATGCGCCGCAGCGGCGGGATCATGACTGCGGCGGACATGGCTGCCTATCGAGCGGAGCTGCGCGAGCCGATAGTGACCACCTTTCGCGACTACACGCTGCTCACCATGCCGCCTTCGAGCTCCGGTGGAATCACGGTGGCCGAGGCACTCAACCTGATGGAGACGTATGACGAGACGCCGCCGTTCGGCAGCGCCGAGTACTTCCATCGTCTTGCAGGCGCCTACCAGCGCGCATTCATTGACCGCAACAGCAAGCTCGGCGACCCGGCCTTCGTGGACATCCCGATCGCGGAGCTCACGAGCAAGGAGTACGCGCAGCAGCTTCGCGCAACGATGGACGATGAGCGCGCAATCCCGACGCTGACGCTGGCGCCCGCTCCGGGGGCCGACTCGCTGCGCGAAGGCAACGAGACGACGCACTACTCCGTGGTGGATCAATATGGAAATGCCGTGGCGACCACCACGACCATCAACAGCCTGTATGGTGCCGGAGCGTTCATACCGGGAGCGGGCTTCTTCCTGAACAACGAGATGGACGACTTTGCCGCGCAGCCCGGCAAGCCCAACCAGTTCGGTCTCGTGCAGGGTGAAGCGAACGCTGTGGCTCCCGGCAAGCGTCCGCTCTCGGCGATGTCTCCCACGATCGTGGTGGACCCTGACGGCACGCTTCGCATGGTTGTAGGAGCTCGCGGCGGTCCGCGCATCATAACGACCACGTCCCAGGTGATCCTCAACGTGCTGGAGCATGGCATGACGCTGTCCGACGCCATGATCTCGCCGCGTATCCACCATCAGGCGCTGCCGGATCGCATCGGACACGAGGAGAACGGTCTCGCGCCCGAGGTGATGGAAGCACTGGAGCGAATGGGACACACGCTTCGCATGGGTGGAGCGAGCGGACTGGCGGCCGCCATTCTCAGAGTGGACGGCGGCTGGCACGGTATGACCGATCCGCGCGGCAGGGCGGTTGGCGGGGCGGTGGGCTTCTGAACGGCAACCAGGGAGGATCCATGGAAGAACGCATCGAGCATGAGGAGCGCGACAGTCGCGGCGCGTTCTTCCTGGAGCGGGATGGACAGCGCGTCGCGGAGCTTACCTACAGCCGCGCGAACGCCAACCTGGTGATCATCGATCACACCGAAGTGGTGCCCAGCCTGGGAGGACAGGGCGTGGGGCGTCGCCTGCTTGACGAGGCGGTTCGCTGGGCTCGGGACACGGGTACGAAGGTCAGGGCGACCTGCCCGTTCGCCAGCGCACAGTTCGCGCGTGACCCTTCCATCCGCGACGTTCTTGCCTGACGCCTGAGCTTCCACCCGACGCTGACGGCGAAGCAGAAATGCACGAGGGGCCGGAGCATAGCGCTCCGGCCCCTCGTGCTCTACTAGAACCACTCCGGCCTGTCAGCCGGCGCTGACCTGCGCGTCCTCCGAGAGGCGGATCACGATCTGCGCGCCTTCGGCCAGGCAGCCGTCGTAGTTGGCGGTTGCAGCCGCTGCAGCCGTACCGGCGGCAGCACCTGTAGCCGCGCCGATCACCGTACCCTTGGTGTCGCGACCGATGACCTGGCCGGCAATGGCACCGATGATCGCGCCCGCGGCGACCTTCTTCGCGTCGTCGCCCGTGGAGGATGCGCGCACGCGCTCGATCTGCGGCTGCTCGGCAAGCACACCAGTCACGGGGAAGTTGCGACCGTCAACGCGCACCGAGCGCACTGCGAACGCAAGGCGAATCGGGTCGTTGGCGTTTTCCGAACGCTTCACGTCCGTCACCTCGAGCACCACGGTGGCGCCGGCCGGGATCGTTGCACCGTTCGCGCCGGTCACGGTCTCGTTGAGCGTGGCGGTGAAGCGGTCGCCGGGGCGGTTGGTGTTCGTGCACACACGCTGCGAGGACCGCATGCTGAGCGTGGTGCCTGCTGCGATGGTGCCGAGCCGCTCGCCCCCACCCGTTCCCGTCTCAACCACGTTGCCGCTGGCGGTGCGCTCCGGCTCGGTCTTCGGCGCGGGCGCGGGTGCCTTGGGCGCCGGCGTGGTGGTCTTGGGCGCAGGCGTTGACGGACGCGGAGCGGGCTGGGATGGAGCCGGTGACACCGCGGGCGGCGTCTCCTGCGGCACGTCGCTCAACTCGGGCTGCAGCGCCGAATCGGCGTTCGCGAGCTCGAGATCGCGTGCAAGGCTCGAGTCCTCCGCGAGCGAGTCGCCCGAATCGCCACCGCACGCTCCCAGAACGAGCGCGAACGAAAGCACGAGCGGTGTGGCAAATCGACCGATATATTGCGTCATGACGGTCCTCCAGTTGGTGGAGCTGGCCGGACGCGACTCACTGCTTCAAAGGCGTCCGATGGGTCGAGTGGAGCAAGGCATGTGCCCGCCCCGATGAGTATCCTGCGCCGGTTGCTTCCCTACTATACCCCATACAGGGGCGCGATGATCGTCGGGCTCGTCTGTGTGGTGCTGTCCTCTGCCGTAGGCACCCTCGTCCCCTGGCTGCTACGCGGCGCACTGGACGCCATCGGAGCACTCCAGCCCCGCTCGGTCGTCTGGCGCTACGCCGCCGGAATGATCGGTGTCGCCCTCGTAGCGGGCGCGCTCAGGTACACTATGCGCGAGCTGCTCAACGGCATAAGTCGGAAGATCGAGTACGATCTTCGTAACGACCTGTTCCGCCACCTGGAGACGCTCGACGCCGCCTACTATGCACAGGTCCGCACCGGAGACCTCATGGCGCGGCTGACGAATGATCTCTCAGCGGTCCGGATGGCGGTAGGCCCTGCGGTGATGTACCTCACCAACACCATTTTCGGCGGTGTCTTCGCACTGGCCTTCATGGTGAGCATAGACCTGCGCCTCACAATCCTCGCGCTGCTTCCACTGCTCGCGCTTCCCTTTCTCATTGTCAGGCTGGGCGGCGCAATTCACCGTCGCTTCGAGGCCGTGCAGGAGAAGTTCGGAGATCTCACCACGCTGGCGCAGGAGAACCTGGCCGGCGTGAGGATCGTGAGGGCATACCGGCAGGAGGAAGCCGAGCGTGCGCGTTTCGACGTGCGCAGCGAGGAGTACCTGGAGCGCAACCTGGCTCTCGCCAGGCTGTACGGAATGATGAGTCCCGGGTTCGGCCTGGTGGCGGGACTGGCAACCGTCGTGGTGCTTGGCGTGGGCGGCCGGCTGGTGGTGACCGGGACCATAACGGTGGGTTCCTTCGTTGCGTTCGGCTTCTACCTCGCGATGCTTACCTGGCCGATGATCGCGCTCGGCTGGGTGATCAACCTGTTTCAGCGCGGCAGTGCGTCAATGAAGCGGCTCGCGGAGATCCTGGATGCGAGGCCGGTAGTCGTTTCGCCTGACGCGCCCCGATCGCTGCCGCCTGCAGCGGCCGGGCGCGAGCTGGAGTTCCGCAACGTGAGCTTCCACTTCCCCACACCGGCCGGCCAGGAGCCGCGCTGGGTGCTGCGGAACATTTCGTTCCGCGTGCCGGCCGGATCGACGCTCGGAATAGTCGGCGCAACGGGGAGCGGAAAGAGCACGCTGATGGATCTGGTTCCTCGCCTGCACGAGCCGCAGGAAGGCGTGATCCTGATGGACGGCGTGCCCGTCTCCGAGCTGTCTCTCGAGGAGCTGCGCGGCGAGATCGGGTACGCTCCGCAGGAAAGCATGGTGTTCAGCGAGACCATCGGCTCCAACCTGGCGTACTCTGACGTGAGCGAGCAGGCGGTGCGTGAGGCAGCGGAGATCGCGCAGCTCGTGGCCACCATTCAGGAGATGCCGTCAGGCTACGACACCATGCTTGGCGAGCGCGGCATCAACCTGTCCGGCGGCCAGCGGCAGCGTGCGTCGCTGGCGCGGGCACTCGCGAGGCGGCCTCACGTGGTGCTGCTTGACGACGCCCTGTCCGCGGTGGACACGAGCACCGAGGCGGAGATACTCCGCGGGCTCCGCACCGCGCTTAGCGGGCGCACGGCGCTGATCTCCTCGCACCGCATAAGCGCCGTGAAGGACGCCGACCAAATCGTCGTGCTGGCGGACGGCAGGATAGTGGAACAGGGCACGCACGCGGAGCTCACCGCGCTTCAGGGCCGCTACTGGTCGCTCCTGCGTCGCCAGCAGCTGGTGGAATCCATCGAGGACATGCCGGCGGCGGCGTCCATCGGATCGGCAACCTCGGCGGAGGACGAGCCATTCCCGGGGTGATGCGTCTCACATTGAATGTGAGCAAGCCGCGGGTCGCTGGCCGGCGCATCGCTCCCGCGGTACCTTGAAGCTCAATGCCTGATCTGGATACCCGCCAGGGCCTCCCCGAGGCCGACCTGAACGCGCTCGAAGCGCGACTCCGCGATGCCACGACCCTCATCGCGGACCTCAACGCGCGCGATGCACTCAAGACGCAGTTCCTGTCGAACATCTCGCACGACCTGCGCACGCCGCTCACCGCAATCATCACGCACGCCGAGATCCTGCGCGACGGAATACTCGGCCCGGTGACCGAGCGACAAATGGAAAGCCTGCATGGCATCATCAATGGCGGACGCCAGCTGCTCGGGATGGTCGGGGAGATCCTCACCTATGCGCGCAGCGCGGCAAACCAGCTCACGCTGGAGTGCACGCCCGTTCAGGTGGATGACCTTCTGCGCCAGGTTAGCGAGCTCAATGAGCCCCTCTGTGCCAGGAAGGGCATAGAGCTCCAGGTGGAACTCTCGCAGGGCCTGCCGATCGTCCAGGCCGACCGCGAGAAGCTTACGCACATCCTCGCGAACCTGATCGGGAACGCGATCTCGTTCACCCCCTCTGGTGGCCGGGTTTGGGTGAAGGCCACCCCCTGGGAGGAACAGGAACGTGCCGCGGTTCGCTTCGAGGTCGGTGACACGGGGATCGGCATCGCGCCGGAAAATCACAACCTGATCTTCATGGAGTTCGCCCAGGTGGATTCCTCGCCGTCGCGCCGCCACCACGGCACCGGACTGGGCCTGACGATTGCGCGCCGCTTCGTGGAGCTTCACGGCGGGAGCATCTGGCTGGAGAGCGAGCTGGGGCGAGGGAGCCGCTTCTTCTTCACGATTCCCACCGATGGCACGTCGTGAGGCAGGCCATGGGACTGCCCCGGTGGAACGTCACCATACGGCCTGCGACGCGCTCGTCGCGTGAGGCAGGTGCTCCCGAGGCATTCGGGACGGCAGAACGAAGATGAGCGTGGTACTCGTGGTCGAGGACAATGCGCTCGTCACGGACGCCATGCGCGTGCTGCTCGAGTCATGCGGCCACGAGGTGGTGTCCGCCGAAACGGTGGAGGAAGCCGTGACGAGGGTGGAGGAGCACGACCCGGCGCTCGTGCTCCTCGACCTCTCCCTTCCCGACGGACACGGGCTGGACGCCCTCGAGCGCTATGTGGCGCCCGGCAGGCGGCAGCCGATCACGGTGGCGCTCACCGGACACGACGATCCGGACCTTCGAGAGCGCTGCCTCCGCGCCGGCTGTCGCGACGTGCTCCTCAAGCCGGTGCCGGCGCGGAAACTGATGGCTATGGTCAACGACTGGGTTGGCGAGGCGATCGAACGGCGCTCGGAGTGACGGCCGCGCCGCCGCCCGCGTGAGGCGTGAAGCAGGCGTGCGTGTTTCGCACGCCTGAACGAAACCTGCCGGAGCCGCGCCGGCAGGAAACGTCAGATGCGCGAGCGAATCGCCTCCGGCGTGAGCGACTGCAGCTTCGCCGCCATGATCGTGAAGTAGTCCGAGATCATCAGGATGCCCACCGCGATCAGCAGGATGCCCGCTATTCGGTTCACCATGGCCATGTGGCGCTTCAGCCATCCGAACACGCCGAGGAAGCGCTCGACCGCCACCGCTGCGAGGAAGAAGGGCACCGCGAGCCCCATGGAGTATGCTGCAAGCAGCCCCACACCCTCGCGCACGTCGGCCTGCGACGTGCTGTATGCCAGTATGGAGCCCAGTATGGGACCGATGCACGGTGTCCAGCCGGCCCCGAACGCAATTCCCACCAGAACGGTGCCGAGGTAGCCCAGGGGCTTGTCCGCCAGGTGCACGCGCCGCTCGCGTGACAGCATTCCCGAGTTGAACACGCCCAGCATGTAAAGACCGAACACTATCACCAGCGCACCACCTATTCGCGTAATCCATTCGCGATAGGTGAGCAGGATGCGCCCCAGCAGCGTTGCGGTAGCGCCGAGCGCGATGAATATCAGCGAGAAGCCCAGGATGAAGAGCAGCGCATGGATCAACGCGGCACGCCTCGATCGCTGAACGTCGTCCAGGCTCAGACCCGTGATGAACGTGACGTAGCTCGGTACGAGCGGCAGCACGCAGGGGGAGAGGAACGAGAGAAGGCCCGCACTGAAGGCGATGCCGAAACCGATAGATAGTGACGTGTCCATTTCGACTCCGGATGCACCAGGCGAGCGACCCATCGCACCGGCCGGTGCGCCGGATGCGCAGCCGTGGACCGGCGAGGAGCGACGCGGCGCGATACCTCCAGGGGCCCGTCGTCCGCTTCGCTGGTACTACGGCCTGAAATATCGGCTCTTTCGTCGCGAGGCGCACGCCCCCGACGGGAAACGGGGGCTGGTCGTGCTCCAGATTGATGCACTGTCGTATGCGGACCTCCGTCGCGCCCTGGAGCTGGGGTACGCCCCCACGATCCAGAAGCTCATGGACCGCAACGGCTATCGTCTTCGGCGCTGGTTCTGCGGACTACCCTCGGCCACGCCGTACTGCCAGGCGGGAATATTCCATGGCGAGAACGCCGGCATCCCCGCTTTTCGATTCTACCTGAAGCACGAAGGACGCGTGATAACCTGCAACGCCCCGCAGGGCGTGCAGTACATACGCGACAGGTTGACGACGCCCGGCGCACTCGCGGGCGGCTCCAGCTACGTGAACCTGCTCGACGGCGACGCGGACACTGTGGCCTTCACGGTCGCCACGCGCGAACGGACTTCCGTTTATGAGAGGCTCGGCGGAACGCGCATGGCGCTTCTCATAATGCTTCATCCCATTCGTGTGGCACGAATGGCGTTCCAGGCCACGTGGGAGTGGCTTCTGGAGGAGTGGGCCCGCTTTCGAGCTGAACTCGGAAGGCGCACCATCACGCACGCCGAGGGGATCTTCCCGTTCGTCAGGATCCTGAGCAACGTGGTCGTGCGCGAGCTCCAGACCATGGCCATACTTCTGGATATCTACCTCGGCGTCCCGGTCATCTACAGCACGTTCATGCAGCACGACGAGCTCGCGCACCACTTCGGTCCCACCAGTCGGCACACGCTGGCAGACCTGAAGCGAACGGACGCGCGAATTCGGGAGATCTGGCGGATGGTTCGCTTCTCCGAGCGTCGCGAGTACGACCTCGTGATCCTGTCGGACCACGGCATGACGCCGGCCCGCAGCTACAGGGTGCTGTTTCGGGAGACACTCGGTCGTACGATCCAGCGCATGCTCGACAGCGCCCCTGCGGCGGACGCGGGCGAGCAGTGGCAGGCGGTGGAGAGTTATGGCGAGGCTGGCGAATACGCGGACATGGGTCCGCGCGTGATGGACACCGTCCGTTCGGTAATGCCGCCGCGGCGCGAGCTTCTGCGCCGCCGCCTGACGGAGCTGGCTGCGTGGTGGCGAACCCACTACGGCATTCGGGAGATCATAATCCCCGAGAAGTACCTGGTCGCGACGCGCCAGGACGTGGTGGTGACGTACAGCTCATGCCTCGCGCTGGTGTACTTCGCCGAGGATGCGCGGAGGCTGACGACTGAGGAGGTTCTGGGGGACCACCGGCGACGTCACCTGTACGAGTCGCTGCTGGCGCACGAGGCGATCGGCCTGATTGCCACGCTCGATGCGGATGGGGCTGTGTGTGTGAGGTCCAGGGACGGAAGTGCACGCGTGCAGGACGCTGCGCTGGTGGTGACGAGCGGCTCCAATCCGCTGGAGGTGTACGGCACCGAGCCGGTGGCGCTTCGGGCGCTGGAGTCGCTCGTGAGGCAGGACAACGCGGGGGACCTGGTGCTGTTCGGTGCGTACGACGGGTATACGATCGTGAGCTTCGACGACCAGGTCGGGGCGCACGGTTCTCTGGGCGGCGACCAGGTGTGGCCGTTCCTGCTCACACCGCCGCGCATGGACATGCAGGGCGTGCGGCTGGAGGATGCGCGGGACCTTTACGCGACGGTGATGCGGCGGGACCACGGCGAACGCAGGCCATGACTCCCTGCTGCTGATCGTCTGGCGTTATCAGACCGATAGTGCCTGTCCGGTCAGCTTGCCGTCTTCCAGGGCGTGTCACTCACTGCGATCGCCAGCTGCTCCGGCGTCATTCGCTCCACCTCGGCGATGTCGCCGACCCTCCGCTGAACACCGCGCACCACTGCGTCCACCGTGACAAGCGGAGCCTCCGCCTCGTCCCGGATGTCGAACTCCCACTTGCCGCGATCGGGACCCTTGAGAATGAGGCGGTAGCGCGCGGTGTACACTACGTGCCTGGCGCGTGCATTCCCGGCCGGAGTCTGATGCGTCGCCGACCCGACATCGTCCGGATCCGCCGAGGCCGCACCGGTTCCGCGGATGCCCGACGACTCGTCTTCCGAACCGTCGGACTCATCCGCCGACTCGGCCGACGCTTCGGGTGCCTCATTCATGTCGGGCTCCGCGAACGTTTCGGACTCCTCGGGCTGCTCGCCGGCCTCGGATGCCGCATCCACCTGCTCCGACGCGGCGGACTCGTGAGGCGCCACCTCCGAGAGGGGGACGTCGTCCGACAGCCCATCTTCCGCGACTTCCCCGGCCTCCCCGGCGTCAGGCTCCGTCGCGAACACGGCCAGGCCCGTCTCGGTTCCACCCTGACGGATCGGCGCGAACAGGTGCAGCTCAGCCACTCGCTCCAGCGGGACCTTCTCCACGATAGCGCGCAGGAAGCGTTGCTGCGTCTCTCCTATCACGTGCGAACTCATACGCTACTCGCTGAGGCTGCAAGGGTGCGAGTCGCGAGCTCGCGTTCCACGTAGAGACGAAGGATGTGCATGAAGTCCTGCGCGTTCGTCACGACACCGAAGGCCTGGTGGGTTCCGCGATCCTTCAGCTTGCTCACCACGAACTCGGAGGAATCCACGCATATGGTGGGAAGCTCACGAAGCTGCCCGTTGCCGGCATCGTAGAAGGCAGGGAGCATGTTGCCGGTGGCGATCGCGTGCAGCGCGGTTGCGACGAGGACGGCCATGGTCGCCTTCTTCGTGTGCTCTCGCATGGCATCCTGCGCTTCCACTGCATCCGTCACCACGTCAGGCAGCGGGCCGTCGTCGCGGATGGAGCCGCACAGTACGAACGGAATGTCGTGCCTGACGCACGCGTGCATGATGCCGTCCGTGATGATCCCCTTCTCCACCGCGGCAGCGATGGACCCCGCGGCCCGCACGGCGTTGATGGCCCGCATGTGGAGGCCGTGTCCACCTGCCGAGGACTCGCCCGAGCCCGTCATGCCGAGCGTGGTGCCGTAGATGGAAGCTTCGATGTCGTGCACCGCCACGGCGTTCCCCGCCAGCAGGGCTCCCACGAATCCCTGCTCGATGAACCAGACCATGTCGTTCCGCGCACGCGAGTGCACGAGCGCGGGCCCGGTCACCCACACGGAGTAGCCGCCCCGCTCCCTCTGTTCGATGAGCAGCCGCGCCATCACGCCGTAGTCTATGGGCTTCTCGCGGGAGACCTCGCTGCTCATGAAGCGGAACTCGTCGCCGGCATCCCCTCCCTGGTCGAATGCGCGCGCGTGAACCAGCAGGCCCTCGCTGCCGTCCTCGCGAAATCCCATCGCCACGAGGTCTCCCTTGCGCACGCGCCGTCCTTCGCGGGCCCAGAGCTCGCCGGCAGCGTCGAGTACGACGGCGGCGTCCATCCGCGGCTCGCGCGGCATTCGCCACGTGCCGTTCACGCGGACGTATGTGGGGAGGTTGGTGGTGGCGAAGAAGCCTTCCGGCAGCACGCCGTCAGCCGGCGCAGGCTCGAATCGCGCATCGGGAGCGCTGGCGAGCTCCGGCGCGGAAAAGTCTGGGGGAGTGAAGTTGGACACGCCGAAAGATCGCCGGCCGGGAGGGCGGCTTCAAGCTGGCGGCGTGACTGGTGCGCCCTACGGGCAGCGACCGGCTGTCGGCAACTCGGCGTGCCAGAGCTGTCACCTCCGGTCGAGCGCCGCGAGAAGTGCTCCGGCTGTTATGGAGCGCTCGTAAGCTCCACCGGAAGTGGGTAGACGCGCACATGCTGCACGTCCATCTCGTCCGGCCGCGTGGTCACGAGATGGGTGGCGTCCATGTAGCGCGGCACCTCACTCGACGACAGCTCGATCCGGCCGATCACACTCCCGCCGTCCGTCACGACCAGCCATGATGTGGGGGGCTCGTCCTCTGGCGGAGGAATCGGACGTGGTGTGACGGATACCAGCAGCACCCCTTCCCGGTCACTGAGCATCCTGCCGAACGCCGGTAGCCTGGATTCGCGAGGCATGGTGCGATAAAGGCTCGCTAATCCCGCTCGATACTGCTCCGGCATGTCCGCAAGCTGGCGATCCCTGTGCGAGTCAAAGTCCGCCTGGGTTAGCGACGGCGGAATAATGTTGACGCGGAGGAGTTGACGCGTGCCACCACCCGGGTCGCTCCAGCGCAGCGTATAGTCAGATCCGTCGTGGGTCACGATGGCGGTACCCAGCGGCGCGACATCGCCAGCCGGTGCGAATGGAATCCAGGTCATCGAGTAGCCCTCGCCCGAGCGTTGGACGTGGCTCACAGAACCGAGATATCGCGCCATCGAAACAGGAGCACTGCCACCAGCCTGCGATCGACCGGCAAGCATCCAGGACTCCCACCTTCCCTCTGCAGGCATATCATCCCGATCGAAGTCGCGCGAGACGACCATCCGCACGCCGTCGGCAAACACGTTCTCGACATACCAGACACGTGTGCTCGATCGGGCCATGTCCTCGTGCCCGATCAGCGTGCCGTCCGGGAGAAAGCGATGCGCGCGCATTCCACCCTGATCCACTACGGCGATCGTATCGCCTGGCAAACGCAGTACGGAATAGGCGAACTCGAACTCGCCCGGCCCTCCACCCTCACGTCCGAAACGGCTGCGAAGCGTACCGTCAGGCTCGAAGACGCGCACCTCCGCCGCCTGGCGATCCAGCACGGCGACGGCGCCATCTGAAAGCCGAACCACACCGGCAATCCGTCCGAAGACCTCCGGACCGGTGCCATCCAGTTCACCAAGCTCCAGCTCGGGCGCTGGCAGCTCCAGCGCCGGAATCTCCAGAATCGACGCATCGTGCTCCACGATGCGTACTCCGGCACTGTCCCTCACGGTGCCTGAGAGGCTGGTAGCGCTGGCGCCGTCGCCGCAAGCGGACAGGAGAAGCATGATGCCGACGCAGGCCGTGCCGAACGAGGCAACGCGCCAAAGGGATGCAGGCAGTGTCATGATCGGGAGGAAACGGGGTCAGGTGACCGATCATGCATCGTGCGGCAGGGGTTGGCAACTGGAGGTGCGGAGACGCGGCGCGCTTCGCGCGCTTGGGGGTGTCGGGGGTCGGCTGTCGGGCATCGGGGCTCCCGTGCGCGAGCTTTCGTCTCGCCTGGGCTGCCTGTCATCCCGCGCCTGCCTCCCCCCCCGTCATCCCGCACGAGCGAAGCGAGTGCTGGGATATACTCACCCTGCGCCGAGGCTGGCCACTACCAGTTGCAAGTAGATCCCAGCATTCGTGCCTGCGGCACTCATGCGGGATGACAGGTGAGTAAGGAGCGGGATGACAGGTGGGTGAGCCGAGCCTCACGCTAAGCCCCGACACCTGACACCTGGCACCTGACACCGAGGAAACATGCGAAGCGCGAAGCGCTTCGCACTCCTCAGCCAAAGCAGTTCCCACTCCCCAATCCCGTGTCCCCAGTCCCTACAGCAGTGACACCGGATCCCGATCCACCACCACCCTCAATCCCGCCCTGCGCGGCACCTCGAACCTCTCCAGCAGATACCGCGACACACGGCTCAACAACTCCGAATCGTCCGTCCGCAGCAGCATGTGCCAGCGCCAGCGGTTCTTGATTCGCTCCAGCGCACAGGGAGCGGCGCCCACGACCTGCATCCGGTCGCGCGCGCGGCGCCTCACGAGCTCGCGCAGCCACTCCGCGGCGTCGTCCGCCAGACGCGCCGTCTCGCTCTCCACCGTGCCGCTCACCACCACGTTGGCCAGCTTCGTCATCGGCGGATACCTGGGCGATTCCCTGCCGCGCAACTCCTCCTCCACGAACGAGTCGTAGTCGTGCGACACCGCATAGCGCACGGCATGGTGATCGGGCGTTCGCGTCTGGATGATCACGCGTCCTCCCTTCTCGCCGCGGCCGGCTCGACCTGCCACCTGGCTCAGGAGCTGGAAGCAGCGCTCGGACGCTCGGAAGTCCGGCAGGTTGATGCCGACGTCCGCGTCAATGACTCCCACCAGCGTCACGTTGGGAAAGTCCAGCCCCTTCGCGATCATCTGAGTGCCGAGCAGGACGTCCACCTCGCCGCGGCCCACGCGATCCAGGATCTCTGCGTGCGCCCACTTGCCGCTGGTCGTGTCAACGTCCATGCGCGCCACACGAGCGGACGGGTAGCGCTCGCACACCAGGCGCTCCACCTGCTGCGTGCCCAGGCCGCGCTGGCGCATCGTCCTGCCGGCGCAGCGCGGGCACTTGTCGTCAGGCTCCTCCTGGTACTGGCAGTAGTGGCACACGAGCCGTTCGGGCAGTCTGTGGTACGTCAGGCTGATGGAGCAGTTCGGGCACGTGGAGACGTTGCCGCAGTCGCGACACTGCACGAACGCCGAGTAGCCGCGCCGGTTGAGCAGCAGGATGCTCTGCTCCGACTTGTCCAGCCTGTCCGCGATCGCCAGCTCCAGCTCCGGTGCGATCACCGCCCGGAATGCGGCGTCTGCCGCACCCAGGCGCTCTGTCTGACGACGCGCCTCCTCGCGCGATGCGCGCAGGTCCACCACGTCCACCTTGGGAAGCCGGCCTGCCCCCGCCCGGTTGGGCAGCGCCAGCCGCTGGATCCTCCCCCGCCGCACCCGCACCCAGCTCTCGAGGCTCGGCGTCGCCGATCCCAGCACGCACACCGCGCCGTTCAGGCGCGCGCGCACCACCGCCACCTCACGAGCGTGATAGCGCGGCGCATCGCTCTGCTTGTAGCTGGACTCGTGCTCCTCGTCCACGATCACGGCACCGAGGTTGTGCACGGGGGCGAATATCGCGGAACGCGCGCCTACCGCGATCTGGCGCTCCCCCCGCTGCAGCGCGAGCCACGCGTCGTAGCGCTCGCCGTCCGAGAGCGCGGAATGGAGCACCGCCACGCGATCGCCGAACACGGAACGGAAGCGATCCACCGTCTGCGGCGTGAGGGCGATCTCCGGCACGAGCACTATCGCACCCTGGCCGCGGCGCAGGACTACCTCCCTGAGCACTTCCAGGTATACGAGGGTCTTGCCGCTCCCGGTCACTCCGTGAAGCAGGAACGTGGAACCCGGCGCGGCATTCCTGATGGCGGCGATCGCCTCACGCTGGGCGGCGGTCGGATCGTGCCGGTGCTCCCGCCCGGGATTGCGGTCAACGAAGGGATCGCGTGACACCACTTCCTGCAGCACTTCCACCAGGCCGCGCTTCTCCAGCGCCTTGAGGACGGACGGCGAGAAGGCGAGCTGCTCCAGCAGGTGCTCCACCGACGCGCGCCCGCCCAGCGACTCGAGCAGCTCGTAGAGAGCGCGCTGCTGCCTTGCCCGGCCGAACAGCTCGTCGCGTCTCATGAGCGACGGGATGTGCTCCCGGATGGTGACCACGCGACGTGTCCGCTGCGATGGTGTGGGGTCCGAGGCGCCGGTCAGCACCGCAGGCAGCGCACTACGAAGGACGAGCCCGAGCGGGGCTGCGTAGTAGCTGGAGATCCACGTCGCCAGCTCCAGCATGGCCGCGTCCATCACCGGCGACTCGTCAGGCAGCGACAGAACGTCGCGCGCCTTCACGCGTGCGGCGGATCCCGGGTCCGCCGCACCGGTCACGATCCCAACCAGCTTCTCGCGCCGGAACGGCACCACCACCCGCGTGCCCGGCGGCACCACCCTGCTTCCGGCCTGCGGTACGGCGTACGTGAACGTGCGGAAGAGCGGAACCGGCAGCGCTACATCCACCAGCTGCGTCACTTCACACCCCCGGCAGCCTGACGCGCGTCCCGTCAGGCGCGACGCTCGACGCCGATTCCCGGTGCGTCAGAAACCGCGATGCGCCCTTCGTCTATGCTCACTCCGGAGAACGGATCGTTCGAGAGCAGCGCAGCCCCGTCCAGGTCGGCGAAGTCCAGCAGCGACGCGAGGTGCGCCGCCGCACCGATCCCGAGCGAGCTCTCGATCATGCAGCCGGCCATTACCAGCATGCCGTGCGCACGCGCGGTGGTGATGATCTTCAGCGCCTCACGAAGCCCGCCGCACTTGGCCAACTTCAGGTTCACGCCGTCCACTACGCCTGCCAGCCGCGCCACGTCCTTGCTCGTGAGGCAGGACTCGTCCGCGATCACAGGGATCGGGCTGCGCTCACGCACGAACCGAAGGCCCTCGATGTCCTGCGCCGGGAGCGGCTGCTCCAGGAACTCCACATCGTAATCGTGAAGGATCTCGGCCATGCGCACCGCCTGACGCGGCGTCCAGGCTGCGTTGGCGTCCACTCGAAGCGTCTTGTCCGGCGCCGCCTTGCGGATGACGTGCAGGATGTCCCGGTCGCGATCGGTGCCGAGCTTCACCTTGAGGATGGGATATGGCCCGGCCTCCTCCACCCGCTTGCGGAGGGTCTCGTCGTCCGCAATGCCGATCGTAAAGCTGGAACGCGGCGCCCTTGCAGGGTTCAGCCCCCACAGCCTGTAGAGCGGCACACCGAGGCGCTTCGCCACGAGATCGTGCAGCGCAGCGCTCACGGCACTCCGTGCACTCGCATTGAAGCGCAGCGCCTTCTCCATCGCCTGCTCGGCGCCTTCGAGGTCGTGCGGATCGAACGACTCGATCAGTGGCCTCAGCACCTCCAGCGCCACCGCAACCGTCTCAGCGGTCTCGCCGTAGAAGCGATTCGGAGCGGCCTCGCCCCAGCCCTCCACCCCCTCGCTGTCTCGCAGTCGAACCCACACGGTTCGCCAGCCGCTCGCCCCGCCCCGGGCTATCACGAATGGGTGGCGGGTGTTCAGGTCGAGGAATTCGTAGGAGAGATGCAGGGATTGCGACATGGATATCGAGGTGCCGAGGGCCACGCGAGGGTTGAGGGACATTCGATCGGGCAGGTCCACCGCAGCGACCGCCACGACACAAGCTAGCGGGCTGTGGGTCGGAATCGTACGGTGTTCATCCCTCCGCTGCCTCGCCGGCCGCCATCGTACTGCCCGTAACGCGAGGAACCGCCTGCGGCCGGCATGATGACCGTCCCGGACGGCGTCGAGTATCCACTTGTCCGGGAGTGGGAGAATTCGCCCCGGCGTTTTCTCTTGACATCTACAGAAGGGCGTCGTATGGTCCTGTCGGCAGCTACAGGAGCCCGCCAGCTTGCTCGAGCTGCCAGGGACTCCTCTTCCCACCCCGCGCGCAGGATGAACACGCCGCTCTCGAAACATCCGGCGGCACCTTCACGAAGGGGAGTTGACGTCTTTAGCAGAGGAAGCGATGAGCTGGCTCGAAGCATCCCGCGCGCGAGTGCGCCTCCTGTTCGGTCGCCGCGACGCCGAATCTCGAATGGACCATGAGTTCGGCTTCCATCTGGAGATGGAGACCGAGCGGCTCATGCGCGAGCAGGGCCTCGATGCCGATGAGGCAAGGCGGCAGGCCCTGGTGGTGTTTGGCGGCATCGAGCGACACAAGGAAGAGATGCGCGACGGCCGCGGCCTGGCCTGGCTCGGCAGCCTGAACCTCGACCTCAGGCTCGGCGTCCGCATGCTCGTGAAGTACCCGGGGCTGACGGCCGTGGGAGGGCTCGCCTTCGCGTTCGCGATCTGGGTGGCCGCGGGTGCGTTCGAATTCGCCGGCCAGGTACTCTTTCCGCGACTTCCCCTCCCCGACGCTCACCGCGTGGTGGCGCTGGAGAACTGGGACGCGGCGGCCGGGCATGCGGAGCCGCGCGTGCTGCACGACTTCGCGGCCTGGCGGACCGAGTTGAAGTCACTCGACGAGGTCGGGGCCTACCGGCTGACGAAGCGCAACCTCATGGGGAGCGACGGTGAGTCGAGGCCGGTGGAGGTGGCGGAGATCAGCGCGTCGGCGTTCCGCGTCACGAGTGCTCGCCCGCTGCTTGGCCGCGTGCTCAGCGATGTGGATGAGCGTCCCGATGCGCCGGCCGTCGCCGTGATCGGGCATGACGTGTGGCAGTCGCGCTTCGGCGCCGACCCTAACGTCGTGGGACGCGCCGTGCAGCTTGGACGCTCGACCGCCACCGTCGTAGGCGTGATGCCCGAAGAGTTTGCCTTCCCCATCGCGCAGAGCCTTTGGGTACCGCTCCGACTTTCGCCGCTCGACTACCCGCGCGGCCAGGGCCCTGAGCTCGCGGTCTTTGGCCGCCTCTCGCCTGGCGCGTCGCTCGCAGAGGCGCAGGCAGAACTGACGTCGTGGGGGCGCCGCGCCGCTGCCGACTTTCCGGGCACACATGAGAACCTGCGCCCGCGCGTGATGCCGTACGCACAGTCGGTCGCCCTCGTCGAGGGGTCGGAGCTCTTCGTCACCCGAGCGAGCTACGTTTTCTTCGTGATGCTGGTCGTGCTGATTTGCGGCAACGTTGCGTTGCTCATGTTCGCACGGGCGGCAACGCGCGAGGGGGAGCTCGTGGTACGCAGTGCGCTCGGCGCGAGCCGTGGCCGAATCGTGGGGCAGCTCTTCGCCGAGGCTTTGGTGCTCGGCGGTGTGGCTGCGGCGGTGGGGCTCGGCGCTGCCGGCCTGGGTGTGCGTCTTCTGGTTCGCGCCATCGAGGCCAATTGGGGTCAGCGGCTTCCGTTCTGGTTCCACGCCGACCTGTCTCCGCTAACGATGCTTTATTCCGTTGGCCTGACGGTGTTCGGCGCGGCGATCGCCGGGGTGCTGCCGGGACTCAAGGTCACGCGCGGTCTCCAGGCACGCCTCCGCCAGGCCGCTGCGGGATCCGGCGGCCTGTCGTTCGGCGGCATCTGGACGGCGGTGATCGTCGCGCAGATCGCAGTCACCCTTGGCTTCCCCGTGGTCGCGTTCAACGTGGCGCGTGATGCGGCGAACACCCGCGACATGGTGGCCGACTTTCCGGCAGCGGAGTTCCTGTCGGCTCGCATCGAGATGGACCGGGAGCCCCCTCCCGGCACGGACACGTCGTATGCCGCGTTCGTTGACCGCTGGCAGGAGAGTGTGCGCGAGCTGCGGCATCGGCTGCAGGCGGAGCCCGGGGTGGCTGGTGTGACGTTCGCCAGCCGGCTGCCGCGGATGTATCACCAGCCCCGCATGATCGAAGTGGACTCCGGCGGCGCAGCGCCGGAGCACACGGGATTCCCGGGTGGCTACCGGACCAGCTCCGCGGCCGTAGGCGCCGATTTCTTCGATGTTCTGGAAGCGCCGGTTCGTGAAGGGCGCGCGTTCCACGCAAGCGATCTCGCTCCCGGCAGTGACACTGCGAGTGCGAATGGTACCCGAGCGCGCGTGGTGATCGTCAACGAGTCGTTCGTGAAGCTCGTGTTAGGCGGACGCAACCCTGTCGGCCGGCAGCTGCGCTATCGTTATGCCTCGCTCGATCCGCTTTCGGGAGAGTGGGAACCGGGTCCCTGGCACGAGATCGTCGGCGTCGTGCCCGACCTCGGAATGTCCAAGTCCACCGACCCGAAGGTCGCCGGCTTCTACCACCCGCTCGCGCCTGACGATGCGGGGCCACTGCACGTGGCGGTGCACCTGCGCGGCGGCGACCCTGCGGCATTCGCCCAGCGGCTTCGCACCCTGGCGGCAACAGTGGACCCGACGCTCCATGTGGACGCCGTCGCCCGCATGGACACGCTCAGCGATCCCGAGATCCGGTTCATCACCTTCTGGGTCCGGCTCCTGACAGTCGTGAGCGCAGTGGCGATGCTTCTGTCGCTGGCAGGGATCTACGCGGTGATGTCGTTCACCGTGGCGCGACGCACGCGCGAGATCGGTGTTCGCGTCGCCCTCGGTGCGAGTCGCCGGCGCGTGGTGGCAGCGGTGTTTGCGCGCCCGATGAGCCAGATCGGACTCGGCATCGTGGCTGGCGGCACTCTCACCATGCTGGCAGGTGGCCGCGCGACCCCGGGCGCGCTCGCAGGGGCGCTGGTGTACACCATGCTGATGCTCGGCGTCTGCCTCCTCGCCTGCATCGTGCCCACGCGGCGGGCGCTGCAGGTTCAGCCCACCGAGGCGTTGAGGGCGGACGGATGACCCGTAAACCGACAGCGCGCCTGCGTTCGCGGCCATGATCCAGCCGCGAGCCGGCCCTCGTCAGGCGCGACTCGCCGCTCCGAACGGCGGCGTTATCGGGCGCAGGGCCAGCCAGGCGCTCCTGGCATCGCCGGCCACGCCGGATTCGCCCAGGTATCCGATCAGGGCATCGGCGAGATCCTGCCCGCGCTGGTAGCGGGCGTCCGGGTCCTTCGCCAGCGCACGAGCCACGATGGCGGCGAGAGCCGGCTCGATACGCGAGTCTATGGTCTCGAGTGCCACCGGCTGCTCGTGAACCTGCTTGTAGCTCACGGAATAGGCGTCCGCACCGTCGAATGGCGGGAAGCCCACCAGCGTCTCGTAAAGCACCACGCCCACCGCGTACACGTCGCTGCGTCCGTCCACCAGGCGCCCCATGGCCTGCTCCGGCGACATGTAATGCGGCGTACCCATGGCGCGCCCCGTTCCCGTCAGGCGCGCATGAAAGCGTGCCGTCGCAATGCCGAAGTCCGTGATCAGGGCGTAGCCGTCCTCGTCGAACAGAACGTTGTCCGGCTTCACGTCGCGATGCACGATACCCTTGCGGTGCGCATAGTCGAGCGCCACGGCCATCTGGGCGGCCACGGCTGCCGCACGACGCGGCTCCACCACGCGGTCGCGAGCCAGTTCGTCTGCCAGCGACCCGCCCGGCAGGAACGGCATCACGATATAGACGCCTTCCCGCGACACGCCGAAGTCCAGGATGCCGCAAATGTGCGGATGCACGAGTCCCGCAGCCGCCTCCGCCTCACGACGGAATCGCTCGCGCATCTCGTCCTCCTTCGCTAGGTGCGCATGAAGCACCTTCAGCGCCAGCGGCCTGCCAAGCTGGTGATGAATGGCGTGATACACGTTCGCCATCCCACCGCCGCCTATACGGCGAACCACGCGGTAACGGTTCCCCGTCATGCGTCGGAGCGCAGTGATCTCCTCGTCCGGCTGCTCACCCGGCGCGTCCTGCAACTCCGGCAACACGAAGTCACAGCGCGTGCAGCGCACCGCACGTGCGCGGCTCCAGGTTCCACATTGAGGACAGAACACGTCAGGCTCCGGCGTGAACGCGAGAAAGTGGATGGCGGGACAGAACGAGGCTCGGGAGCGGCGCGCGCCGGCTCCGAACCGCGAACGCACGCTCCCACCACCGGATGACGACCGGCACCGCGCGACCGTCTCGGACCGGCCTCGCGATCTCCGAGCCGGTCACTTCTCCGGGTCGCGCGGCCACTTCACGCCGCGCAGCAGCTGGAAGCCGAGCGCTCGTTCGCGCGACAGCTCGCGCAGCAGATCCTCCTCCTGCTGCACGGCCTCGCGCGCGGCCTTCCACCCCGAGGATTTCCACGCCCTCCCCACTATCCGCATGCGATCGCGCCAGCCCAGTGCGTCTTCCGTGTCCTCCTGAACGGGACCGCGCGTCCAGTCCTGCACCTGGATGTCCACGAGGCCGGCATCGCGAAGCATCTGCTTCCACTCCACCAGCAGGTGGGGACGCAGGCCGAGCCGCTCCACCACGGCCTCGCGCGCCTCCTCGGGGATGTCCGACGACCATGTCAGCTGGAGAAGCACCACCACGCCCATTGGCCGCACCACGCGCGCCAGCTCGGCAATCGAGCGGGCCGGATCCTCGACCGCGGCGATGCCGGGCTCCCCGATCGCGGCGTCGAACACCTCGTCCTCATGCGGCAGGTCGTCCGGAGAGCCGTGCTGGAAGGTGACGGGCAGGCGCATGCCGTCGCCCTCCATCGCCGCCAGCCTGATCCGCTGCTCCGCCTCCTCGATGGCGGCGTTGTCCGCGTCCACGCCGGTGACGGACGCTCCGGTGCGCGAGGCAAGCCACTCCACGGTAGAGCCGTCACCGCAAGCGGACACGAGCACCTCCCGCCCCGCTTTCGCCTCCACGAGAGCTGCGATCTCGCGGTAGAGGTCGTCCGGAGTGGCGCGCCAGCGGCCCAGGACGGAGCGCTGGGCCAGGCGCAGGACGCCCGGTACGGGGGGTACCCGTGCCGGCGTCTCGGGCGGCACCGCTTCGCCGGACTGGCCGTTCTCTGGGAGGGGGCTCTCGGCCATCAGGGCAACCGCCACTCGCACCATAGGGTTCCGAACACCACCCGCCAGTCGGACGCGCGCACGCGCCTGCATCCGAACGACTCAGGCATCGCCGAGCGCCCTGATGTGCGCAGCACAGGCTTCGCCGAGCCTGCCTGGCACGTAGCCGCCCTCCAGGGCGCTCACCACGCGTCCGCGGCACCATGAGTCCGCGCGATCCGTCACCATCCTGGTAAGCGTGGCCACATCCTCCAGTCGGAGAGTGAATCCACCCAGCGGGTCTCCAGCCAGGCAGTCGAATCCCGCCGAAACCAGCACCAGATCGGGCGTCCAGTCAAGCGTGGCGCTCTCGATACCCTCCTCCAGTGCGCGTACGTACTCGACCGGCTCGAGCCCGGCCGGACGCGGGATGTTCCAGACATTCTCGCTCGCCCCGTGGTCCTCGGCAGCGCCGGTTCCGGGATAAAGCGGCCACTGGTGCATCGAGATCATCCTGATGCCCGGGTCATGCTCCACCATCGCCTGAGTGCCGTTTCCGTGGTGAACGTCCCAGTCCACGATCAGCACCCGCTCCAGCCCATGATTCTTCCGCGCGTGGTGTGCCGCGATGCCCACATTGCCCAGAAGGCAGAATCCCATTCCGGCCGCCGGCAGGGCGTGGTGCCCGGGAGGACGAACTGCGCAGAACGCTCGCCGCACGTCACCGGCCAGGACGAGTTCCACAGCATGCATTACGCAACCCGCCGCGGCGAGCGCCGCATCCCATGAGCCCTCGCTCATCACGGTCTCCGGGTCCACCTGTCCGCCGCCCTGCGCCGCAAGCTGCTGCAGGCGCGCCAGATAGTCGGGATCGTGCGCCAGCGTGCACTCCTCGACCGTGGCGTGACGACCCTCCACATGCTGAACGCTCATGAAGAGCTCAGGATCGTCGCGGAGCGCGCGCGCCACTGCACGCAGGCGTCCCACGTGTTCCACGTGTCCCCAGCCGGTGTCGTGAACTCCACAGTCGCTGTGGGAGACATACGCTACCGTCATTTGCATGTCATGAGAGTCCGCGGAGTCGTCGTGAGGCCCACTCCGCCAGCAGAGCCAATGCTGCCATGCCGAAAAGCCACCACTGCAGTGCAGGCGAGCGCCCCTGGAACGCGGTTGCCTCGTCGGGCATCGCTTCCGTTGGCGCTCCAAGCGTAGCCACCACTGCAGCTGCCGGCGCCTCGTCAATGGTCGTGAACGGATTCGCGGCCGGCTGAAAGACAGGCGGAGCGTACGCCACGCTCCCCACGATGGACGACCACCACGAACGATGAGCGGCAAGCGCACCGTCGTCGGCCGAGAAGCGCCAGCGCCAGGTGTCCTCAAAGCCCACCTGCGCCACCCGTCCCGCAGCGACCCTCCGCGCGGCCACCGCCGCATGTCCTTCCCGCGTCTCGAGAATCGCGGCGCCGTCTCGCAGCGAGGTGACAGGCACCAGTGGCAGACCATGTCGAGGCTCAGCCGACGCCAGCATTCCTGACTCGCCGGGTATCACCGAGCCCCGCGAGCCGGGAGCGATGCCGCGGAGTGCGCCGAGGGAGAGCGCGTCAGGCAGCAGCACGACGCCGCCGCCCGACCGCGCGTACTCGGCGATGGCCGCCGCGTGAGGCGCGGCGCTGGAATCGATGACGACAACGGCCGAGTGCCGCGCGGTGTCGGGCCTCACGACGCCCTGCGTCACGGTGGCCGTGGGAGCCACGCCGAGCCTGGCATCCACCTCCCAGCCGGCCTCCTCGAGCGCTGCGGCCAGGAAGCGCGACTCCCATCCGGCCATGCCGAGTACGAGCACGCGCCTGACGATTAACGAGTCGCTCACCCTGGTGGTGGCAAGGACTCGCGAAGTGTCGCCGAGCGGGTGCGCACGGGTCACGCCGCTGAGGTTCACTCCCAGCATCGCCATTTCGCCCGGCGGCACGCTGTCAACTATCCCGGCGTCGTCCACAAGGAGCAGTCCGGACACGTCCGACGGTCCGGCGCCGGGCGCATGCAGGCCCGGTGCGGCACCTGACGAGTCGCGCGACGGACCCGGGCCCTCCACTCCGTCCGATGGCGGCTGCGCCGCCACGGCGACTGCGAGTCGCTGCGAGGGCACCGGCGATACCAGCGGCTCGGCAGCCAGCACGCTCACGTGTGGCAGGGGCGCATTCCACTCGAGCTCAACGCCGGATCGTCGCAGGGCACGAACCAGGTCACGCGCTGCCGCGTCAGGCGCCGACGCCAGGCGCAGGCGGACCGAGCCCACTGCCGGATCCTTCACGGCTTCCGAGAGCGCAGGCAGGGCGCTCGCGGCCCCGGAGTCAGAAACGATCACCCGCTGCTGTCCCGTGGGACGCGCCAGTTCCAGCAGGAGCGCGAGCAGCAGCGCGAGCATCGCAACCGCGCGCAGCACCAGCTCCGCCACACCACGCGCCCGACTCCCCTGTCCTGTCACCTGATCAGCGCGTGAGTGCATGGACGATGATGTTCACCGCGAAGCGCGTGGGGTCAATGGAGAGGAAACGCTTCGTCCTGGGGTGGAAGTTCCATTCGCTGCTGTAGTCCTTGTTGCTGTAGAGCACCGCGATCCTGTCCCCGTGCATCGAGGCGAGCAGGTGCTCGTGCACCAGGTTGTCGCCCCAGCCGTTCAGCTCGTGCGACGTGGTGGGCGGTCCATCCGGAAACTCGAAGAAGCAGCGGTAGAGCTTGTGATTGTTGGGCAACTCCCGCAGCGGTCCGACCGTACGCTCGATCTCTTCCACGGCCGTCTTGTGGAAGGCGCCGTCAATGTCGTGGTTGTGGTCGTCCACGAACAGGAAGCCGCCGCGATCCACGAAGCGCCGAACCATCGCACTCTCCTGCTCAGTGAATCGAACCGGGAGGTGTCCGGTGAGGAACACGAAGGGGAACTCGAGAAGCGACGATGAGCCGAGCGGGACGATGGCGCCGGCAGGAGCGAGGTCCAGCGATGTGTACTGGGCGAGAGTGTCAATGATGTTCGGCGGCACCAACGGCGCGCTGTCCCAGTCGCCGGACTGGTATTGTGCCGTGGCGAAGACGAAGCGGGACATCGTCACCAGCCTCGCCAGGCAGGTGTGCCGGATCGGCGCACGTTGCCCGGAGTGGCGAGACGCCGGGCTCGCGCCAGTGCTGCACTCGCATTGTCGCCGGAGCGGAGCAACCGGGCGGATTCCTCGAGCGCCGCGGCGAGTTCCGGGTGCTGGTTCACCTCCACGCGCAGCACGATGAGGGAGTCGGCAGCCGCATCGCGATCCCGGCCGGCCAGCATTGCTGCGGCCTCGATGCGCGAGAGTCGCAGGGCCGCTGCCGGATCGGCGGCCGGCAACGGATCCCGCGTGCTGCCCGACCCGGTGGTCTTGCCTTCCAGCCTGGCCGCAGCGATGTCCACCACCACGCGAGGCGGCCTGCCGCGCAGGTAGTAGCGCTCCGCCTCACGAGCGCGCTGGATGGCCTCGAGAGCCAGGCGCATGGGAGGAATCGCCGCACGCGGATCTCCAATCTCCAGTGCCCGGCCCGCGTCCCACATGTGATTGTAGGCCTCCAGCAGCGGACGATTGATTGCGACCACCGGAGTCTCGTCTCCCTCGAAGTCGAGCGCTCCGGGCATGCCGCTGCCTGTGGCGGCATCCGCCCGGGCCAGGATGTCCTGTGGATCGATCCTCGTCTCCTCTCCGTGGTCGTGGCCGTCCCCCGGGAAGTGCGAGTGCTCGGCGTCCTCGTCCTCACCCAGCTTCTGGTACACGAGTCGTCCCACTCGCCGGCGCAGCGTGGCCTGGTCCACCGCGAGGCTTCGGCTGGAGTCCACGACCTCCTGCCGCGGCATCGAAGACATGCGCGCTACCAGGCGTTCCGTGCGCATCAGCAACATGCGCTGGCTCAGCAGGGCCGAATCCGTCGGAGGCGGCGCGACGCCTTCAATGGTCAGGGAGTCGTACTCGTCAGGCCTCGCGATGCGAATGGTGCGCGTCTCGCTCGCACCGACGCCGGGTCCGGTAACGTTGTTCCGGTCTCGTGCAGTGGCACGCACGTGCACCACGTCGCCGGGTACCACCGAAAGGGACGTGAGGTCCAGGGTCGCGGAAAGCGTTGCGCTCCGCGCGCCCCCGAGCGGTGTCACGCCTAGCGTGCCATTGCGCGCCTGGAACTGCTCGCCGCCACCGGAAGTCACGATCCACTCCCACCCTCCGGACTCCAGCCCGAAATCGTCGCGCGCCTCCGCCTCCAGGCGAATGACGCCTCGAGGCTCGCGAAGCACCGTGTCAGTGACGGTTGCGGACATCACCACGACGGGTGTGGAATCCGGGCGCGGTTCCAGCAGCACCATTCGCTCTGAACCACCGGCGCCGAGCCTCACGAGCGCGGGCTCGGACGGCATGGAGAAGCTGGTGCGCCACGCTCCACCATCCCTGGCGACAGAAGCCTCGCGACCGGCGACGCTCGCCTCCACGTTCACGTCACCGGCAATCCGGCCTCCCAGCGTTATGCGGCTCCCCACGAGCGCCGGAATCGAGGCCGGATCGTTAAGGGTGGACGCGCGAATGCCGCTGTATGCCGGCGGTTGCACCTCTGCGCGGAGACCGGCGAGCGGGCCGCTCGTTGGCCGGGACGGAACCGCGATGGACGAAGCGCCGGACGCAGCAAGAACGGCACCCCTTCCGAGAGGTCCCGCCGCCAGAGGGGCCAGTAGTGCAGCCGCGAGTGCAAATCCCGCTAGCGCCGCGGGCCTGGAGAGGCGCCGCCTCGCTGCCTGACGAAGCAGGTCGTTCCAGGGAATTCCCGCGAGTCGCGGAGCCATCCGCTCCGCCGCGGCCGCCCTTGGATCGGCAGCCGTTACCAGCGCATAATCCAGCGGGTGCTTCTCCTCCACCCACAGCGCCACGCTCTCCGTCGTCACTCGCGGTACCGTGCGCCACAACAGGAACACGGATGCTGCAATGCCGAGCAGCAGAGCGATCAGCGTTGCCGTCATCCCGCTCGGCGGCGCTGCCGCGGCAGATATTCGGGCCATCAGCGGCACCGCCAGTTCCATCACTGCGAGCGCCGCCGTCGCGACGGCGATGCCGATCAGGATCGCTCGCCCGAGCTCCACGTTGCGCAGCGTTCGGCGAGCGCGCTCCAGCGGCGCGAGAACAGTGGACTCCGCGCGCATGGTATCCCGCTCGATCGCAGTGAAGCCTGTCATGCGGTGGCCTCCACGACCTCAGGTTCCCTCCGCCGCACGAACATCTCCGCCGCCAGGAGTGCGAGTGCGGTCGCCAGAAGCCACGTAGCGAGAGGAGACGACTGCGCACTCTCGGGCGCCGAGCGTGCAGCAGGCACGGCGGTCTGGCCGTCGCCGCGCAGCGCCTGGAGCAGCGAATCTGGCACGGCCGCCAGTGAAACCGGTGCAGAGCCGCACGCAACGGACAGCGACGAAAGGAAGCGCGCGAACGACGGCCGCAGTGCCAGATCCCCCTCCGGAACGATGACTCCTACCTCCCGGATACACCCTTCACCCGCCGGTCGCTCCACTGCGGCAACCCTGCCATCCGACCACCACGCTATCGCACGCGACCCGTTCAGGTCCTCCGGAGGTACCGCTGCTCGTTCGAACGGCGCCACCAGCAGGTCCGAACCCGAAGCGGTCGCAGCGCTGCCAAGCGCAAGTCCGACCACCGCTGGAACCGTGTCGCGCCGGTCCAGCTCGACCCAGCGTTCCGGTATGCCGGACACCGGCCACTTGACCACGACCTCCCCCTGCCCCGGCGTCAGGTCGCCGCTCTCGGAGCGCTCGATCCGGGTTCGGGACGATGCTACCGGGCCGACGAGCCGAGCCCCTGCGGCAACAGGGTCGTCGTCAGGCGCCGATACCTGAATGGCGTGCAGGGACGAGTCGGGTGCCACGGCACGCAAGCGCTCCACGCGAATCGCCCCCGGCCACAATTGCCGCGCCGGCAGAGTGCCGGCGTCAATCTGCCCTGCCACGATGGGCGACAGGAGAACGATCTCCACCGCCTCCGCGGAGTCCCGCAGCGCGGCAGCGGCGCGCTGCCCGGCAACCATTGCCGTCGTCAGGCTCCCCACGTTCGGCGACAGCGGCGCAAGGCTCACCGCGGCCGGATCCGAGACGGACGTCGGCTGCAGTGCGCTGTCGGCAAACTGCACGATCAGGTCACCCTCGGCCACGATAGACCGAACCAGCTGGACCGCTTCCGCGCTGTCCGCGACCGCTCCTGAGCGATCCACGAGTATGACCCTGCGCAGTTCGCTGCGCTCCGGCAGCAGTACGGGCTTGGCGAATGCCGCGCCTGCGAGCAGCAGGGCGAGCATGCGAAGGATGAGCAGCAGGATATCGGTCGGGCGCCGCGTCATGGAGGCGGCCCGCACCGACGCGTCAGGCACGAAGCGCGCAGTGGGCAGCTCGTACTCGGGCGGCTGTCGCACCGCGAGCAGATGCAGAACGAGCATCGCCATCGCCGCCGCGCCGGCCAGACCCAGGAAGATCGGAGCCAGGAACGTCAACTGGAAACGCCTGCAACCGATGGATCACCACCCGCTGCAACGGCACCCTGCCCCGGTGCAGTTGTGCGGGGAGACACGACCTGCCTGACCACGCGGTCCAGCGGAGCGTCCGTGACCACCATCGTGTAGCCGGCCCCGGCTGCACGCCAGCCTGCGGCGAGCTCCGCACGCCACCTTGCGAAGGACTCCGCGTATGCCTCACGCGTAGCGGACGATAGCGGACGGCGCAGGGACCGATTCTCCGGGTCCAGTGCCAGCCGTGCACCGCGCACGGGCTCGAGCTCCTCGCGCGCCACGATGTGAACGGCGTGCACCTCCCCGCCTGACGCGACTCGCTCACGTGAACGAGCAAGCAGCTGCTCTGCGTCCCCGAGGAAGTCGGACACTATTACGGCCCTGGCCCGGCTGGGCACCCGTTCGAGCATCGGCGCAAGAGGATGCGTGCCTCCGGGCTGCACGTCGTGCAGCGCACGTGCGAGATCGCTTACAGTTCCACTGCGCGTGCGCGGCGCCAGGCCGACCGGCCTTGGCCCCGGAACGATGAGCGCAACCGGGTCGCCGGTTGCGTGCACAACGCTTCCGAGCGCGATAGTTATGCTGCGCGCCACCTCCCACTTGGAACCGCTCCCGCCGGGGAACGCCATTGAAGCAGACGCGTCCAGCAGCAGGTAGGTGGTGAGCACGGAGTGATCGTCTGCCAGCCGGATGTAGGCGCGATCGGAACGGGCGAGCAGCTTCCAGTCCACCCGTCGCGGGTCGTCACCCTGACGATACGGGCGATACTCGCTGAACTCGGGCGAGGTTCCCCGCATCCGCGAGCGGTGCAGGCCTGGCAGCCCGCCGGGCACCCGTCGTGCCGCAGGCCACCGGAGGCCACGCACGGCGTCCAGCAGCGGGCCATGGCTCGCGATGGGAGACTTCGGCGGATTCACCCTGACCTCGGGGAACGCGACACTGCGGGTGCGAACGCGGCTCGCGTCAGGCAGCCAGTCCGCTGGACGGAGCCGGAACCCGCTTCAGCACATCGGCCACCACCTGCTCCGCTGTGACCCCCTCTGCCTCCGCCGTGAAGTTCGGAAGCACCCGATGACGAAGTACGGGCAGCGCAACGCGCTGCAGGTCGGTCGGTGATACCGCCTCACGACCGGAGAGCAGCGCATGCGCCTTGGCTCCGAGCACCAGCGCCTGTCCGGCCCGAGGTCCGGCGCCCCAGCGGATGTAGCGCTTCACGAGCTCGGTAGCCTCAGCGCCGTCAGGGCGGGTGGCGCGGGCCAGGTCGGCCGCGTAGCGCAGCGCCGCGTCGGACACGGGAATGTCTCGCGTAAGACGCTGCAGCGCGCGCACCTGCTCGCCATCCAGAACCGGCTCGAGCCTCGCCTGCTCGCTGCCGGTCGTGCTGCGCAGTATCTCCACCTCGTCGGTGCGATCCGGATAGCCGATACGCACGTTGAAGAGGAACCGATCCAGCTGCGCTTCGGGCAGCGGATACGTACCCTCCTGCTCCACCGGGTTCTGCGTAGCCAGAACGAAGAACGGCTCCGGCAGTGCCATCGTGTCTCCTGCCGCAGTCACGCGGTGCTCCTGCATTGCCTCGAGCAGCGCCGCCTGCGTGCGCGGCGGCGCACGGTTGATCTCGTCGGCGAGTACGATGTTCGCGAAGATCGGCCCTCGAACGAAGCGAAAGGACCTGGCGCCGGTGGCGGTGTCTTCCTCGAGCAGCTCGGTTCCCGTGATGTCGCTGGGAACCAGGTCCGGCGTGAACTGGATGCGACGGAAGTCCAGCTGCATCGCTTCCGCCACCGAACGGATCATCAGCGTCTTTGCCAGGCCCGGCACCCCGACCAGCAGGGCGTGCCCACCGGCGAGGATCGCCATGAGAATCTCATCGAGCACGGCGCGCTGGCCGACTATCCGGCGACCGACCTCCTCCCGCAACCTCGATGCAGCTTCCAGCAGTTCCGAGCGTTCGTCTCCCTGCCTGACGCGTGGTGCGGCCATGCTCACCTCACCGGACGGCGGCGCCGGTGCATGAGCAGAAAGATCGAACCGTCCCGCGCGCCCGCTTCCGTCAGCGACGATTCCTCATCCAGCACCTCGATGCCACCGAGCTTCATCGCAAAATCCTCATGGTACTCGGCGTCAGGATAAAGCTCCTCGAGGGCCCGCAGCTTTGCGGTCAGCAACGACTCGTCAGGCGGCACCTCGATGCGCACGGAATCCCAGTGATCGGCCCCCTGCACCCGGATGGTGATCCGGCTGCGCGATGCATCGCCGATGCTGATGATGCCGGGGCGCGACCTGAGCGACGTGACGAACGGCCGCCTCACGACACGGCCTCCTCGCCAGCCGCGGGACCAGCGGCAATGAGGGCCGCGTCGTCGCCCGACGAAGGCGGCTCCACGTACGGCTCCAGGGAGGCGAAGAAACGCGCCACCTGCTGGTCGAAAAGCAGGGTCGAGCCGGTCACCTGGGAGCCGCCTTCGATGGGTGTCGCGGCAATGACGACTTCCTCACCGCCCTGGCCGCGCATTACCACATGCTGCGGACCTCCCTTCTCGTAGAAGGCGGAATAGATGCCATTCTGGTCCGCAAAGAACCGCTTCGCGCGCTCCAGCACCTCGTGGGCAGGAAGCGCCGTACGGTGGTCCTGCGTTATACGTCCCCTCTGCTGGTTCATCTGGCGCAGATCTGGTTGACAGTCGGTTATGGGGCGGACGATGGGCTCTCGACCACGGGGCTCGACACCCTCGACACCGGTGCTACGGCATCGTCCGCCGGAACGCTGCCGCCGAGCGGCAGCGTGAACACGAAGGATGTGCCCGCGGCGGAGCTGGACGCCAGCCTCACATCGCCACCCAGCAGGCGCGCGAGCTGTCTCGCAAGGGCCAGTCCGAGGCCCGCCCCTCCATGCCGCCGAGTTACCGTGCCGTCCGCCTGCCTGAACTCATCGAACACGGCCTCCTGCAGCGCGGGCGGAATCCCGATACCCGTGTCGGATACCTCGTACACCAGCTCGGGTCCTTCCACACGCACGCCCACTCGCACCGAGCCCTCCTCGGTGAACTTGTAGGCATTCTCCAGCAAGGCCACGAGCACCCGCTTCACCCGGCGGCCATCCGCCGTAATTGGCGGCATGTCTCCATCCGGTACCTGCGTCTGGAGCGTCACACCGTCTCGGGGAGACGCCATGGAGTCCAGGGCCTCACTCAGAAGCTGCCTCGGGTCCAGTGCCTCGCGGAGCAGGAGGGTATCGCCACGCTTCAGCGTCGCAAGCTCCAGCAGGTCATCCACCAGCGAGAGCAGGCGATGGCTGGCACGCCTTACCTGACCCACGTCGCGAAGCTGCTCCTCGGTGAGCGGCCCGTTCACGCCCTCCTCCAGCAGCGCCACGTAGCCAATGACGGCCGTGAGAGGCGTTCGCAGCTCGTGCGAGATCGTGGTGAGGAAGTCATCGCGTGCCCGTCGCGCCTCCACCAGCGCCGCGTTGCGCTGCTCGAGCTCGGCATTCGCAACGCGAAGCGCATCATTGGCGCGACGCAGTTCCCCGATCAGGGCAGCCTTCTCCGCCGTGGCAGCCATCTGATCGGCCACCGCGCGTAGCAGCGCCCTGCGCTCATCAGAGATCGGACCGGCGTCCGTGAAGTAGAACGTGATCGCGCCGAGCGTGGCCTTTGGCGTCGCGAGCGGAAGAGCCACGAGCGCGGAGAAGCCAAGCTCGCTCGCGACTTCCTGCCAGTCGCTCAGCATCTCGTCCGCAAAGACGTCCGGCACTTCCACGGTGCGCCGCTCGCTCGCGGCCTCGCCGCTGGGGCCGAGTCCGACCCGCACGACCATCTGGCCCAGCCAGGGACGCCAGCGCTCCGGCCAGTTGTACGAGGCCGCCAGACGCAGCACGTCGCTTCCGGAATTCACCAGATACACCGAGGCGAATTCGGCGCCGGCAAGTGGCGTCACGCGCTCGAGCGCCAGGCGATACACATCCTCTGGCCGCTCGGCATTCAGGAACGCGTGTGCGATCTCGCGGATCGCCACTAGTTCCTGCTGCGCTGGATCTGGAGCGAGGTCGGATTGGGACACTTCCTAAAGATACCTAGTGGAACGTCCATGGAGCAGTCTGGACCGCGTCTGGCGCGGCTGCCGGAGGCATTGTGGGCGGGCGAGCCGACGCCTCTCGTCAGGCGCCGCCGGCCACGGCGAGCGAAAGCAGGGTGCGCATGGTGAGTTCCGTGCCGAAGCCAAGCGCCTCCACGGATACGCGTTCGTCCGCGGCGTGCATCCGGGATTCGTCCTCCGGCGGCAGTGGGAACGGAAGCAGGCCGTAGCACTGAACCCCTTCGCGCCTGAGTCTCGCACTGTCGGTCGCCCCCGTGCTCAGGTAGGGCATAACGGGAACGTTCGGAGCCAGTTCCGCCAGAGCATCGCGAAGCGCGCGGAACATGGCGGCGTCCGCATCCGATTCCGGAGAGTCTTCGCCCGGCACTTCAGCTTCGATAACCACGTTCTCATCCGACACCGCATGTCGCAGCCGCTCGAGGACTTCATGGAGCGACTGACCGGGAAGCGTACGGAGGTTGATCGTTGCGTGGGCGTCGGGCGGGATCACGTTGTTTGCGGTGCCTGCTGCAAGCCGCGTAGGCGAAACACCGGCACGCAGCACCGCATCGAACGCAGGTGTACGCCCCAGCACGTCGGCAGCCTCGTCAAGGTTGCCCGTTTCCTCACCAGCCACGATGCGCATCGCCTTCGCCTCGGCCGCATCCTTCCACGTGCTCGCCAGCCCGCCGAAGAACCGCCTAACGGCACCAGTGAGGAACGGAGGCTCGCGATGGGCGCCGATTGCTGCCATGGCGCGAGAGAGCCGCGTTATGGCATTGTCCGGCAACGGAACCGATGCGTGTCCCGAGCTGCCCCGGGCGGTGACGCGCACCACATGCTGTACCTTCTCCGCTGTCTGTATTGCAGCGTACGCGAGCGCTCCATCAATCACCCGCAGGCGACCGCCTTCGTTGATGGCGAACTCCGCATCCGACACGAGCTCCGGGTGATTCTCCAGCAGCCATCCCATTCCCTGGGATCCGCCGGTTTCCTCGTCGGCATTCGCAAGGAGGATGACGTCGCGGTGCAACTCGATTCCGGCGTCCACCACGTGACGCTTGAGCAGAAGCATGCACGCCATGTGGACTGCCAGCATTCCCTTGTCGTCGAAGGCCCCGCGCCCGTACACGTAACCATCGCGCATTTCGCCGCCGAACGGGTCCGTGGTCCAGGGCTGATTCTCGGCCGGCACCACATCCATGTGCGACACGAGCATCACCGGCCTGCCCTTTCCCGAGCCGGAGAGCCTGGCGACAACGATTCCGCGGCCGGGCGCGGGCTCGAGGAGCCTGACGACTATCCCTGCTTCCTCCAGCACGCCTCGTACGTACTGCGCCACCGGCAGCTCGTTCCCGGGCGGGTTCACGCTGGGGAAGCGAATGAGCTCGCGGAGCAGCGCCACCACCGTGTCGCGGGCCGAGGCCCAGTCAACAGAGCCGGCCACCTGGCTCACGAGTCCGTTCCGGGCCACGGTCGCGCCCCTGTCGTCAGGCGGACGCCAGGCGCTCGCGAATGACGCCCGCCAGCGAGTCCGCCGGCACGCGCGTCTGCTCCAGCGTGTCGCGATCGCGCACCGTGACGGTGCCGTCCTGCGTGGACTGCCCGTCAATCGTTATGCAGTACGGCGTGCCCACCTCGTCCTGCCTGCGGTAGCGCCGGCCGATAGCACCCGATTCGTCGTAGAACACGGGGAAGTGGCGACGGAGCTCGTCGGCAATCTTCTCCGCCATCTCGGGCATGCCGTCCTTCTTCACCAGCGGGAAGATCCCGGCCTTGATCGGCGCCAGCGACGGGTGCAGGCCGAGCACGGTCCGGCCCTCGTCCTCTCCCTCCACGGACTCCTCGCGATAGGCATTCACCAGCGCCGCGAGCGTGACGCGGTCCGCACCTATGGACGTCTCGATCACATAGGGCACGTAGCGGCGATTGGCGGGCTGGTCGAAGTACTCCAGCTTCTTGCCCGAGTACTCCTGATGACGGCCCAGGTCGAAGTCGCCACGGTGATGCACGCCCTCCACCTCCTGGAAGCCGAGCGAGCCGCCGAAGTCGAATCGGATGTCCACCGCCGCACGAGCGTAGTGCGCGAGCTCGTCAGGCCCGTGAGGGTGGAAGTCCAGGCGACTCACGTCGAGGCCGAGTTCCTGATGCCAGCGCATGCGCTCGGCTCTCCAGTACTCGAACCACTCCATGTGATTGCTCTCGGGGTCCACGAAGAACTGCATCTCCATCTGCTCGAACTCGCGAGTGCGGAAGATGAAGTTCCCGGGCGTGATCTCGTTGCGGAATGCCTTCCCGATCTGGGCGATGCCGAACGGCACCTTCTGGCGCGTGGACTGCTGAACGTTCAGGAAGTTCACGAAGATCCCCTGCGCCGTCTCGGGGCGCAGATACACGGTGGAGGCCGTGTCCTCCACCGGACCCATGAACGTCCGGAACATCAGGTTGAACTGCCTGGGCTCGGACAGCGTGCCCTTCATGCCACACGCGGGGCACTGGGCGTCAGGCGTTCCGGGCTCGCCCTTGATGCGGCTGTCGTCCGCGCGGAAGCGCTTGCGACAGTTGCGGCAGTCAACGAGCGGATCGGTGAATCCGGAGACGTGTCCGCTGGCCTCCCACACCTTCGGGTGCATGAGGATGGCAGCGTCTATCCCCTCAATGTCCTCGCGCGCGCGGACCATGGCGTTCCACCAGCGGTCCTTGATGTTCTTCTTCAACTCGACGCCGAGCGGCCCGTAGTCCCACACGGATCCCGTGCCACCGTAGATCTCGGAAGACTGGAAGATGAAACCGCGGCGCTTGCAGAGCGACACGAGCTTCTCCATCACATCGGGATGCGTGCTGACGGACATTGTCGGGTGAGACTGGAAGTGTGCGGAGCGCGCTGGCGCGACGTCCGGTGGATCAGCGAGCGGCGAGGATCGCCGCAGCTATTCGATAGCCGTGGTGACGACCGTTCTCGATGAAGGTCTTGTTGGCGTCGTATCCGGACGCGAGCACCCCGGCCAGGTACATGCCGGTCTCCGAGGTCTCCATCGTTGTCGGATCGTGGGCCGGAATTCCGGTTTCGGAATCGAGGGGCACGCCGGCAGCCTGGAGCAGGGCCGCGTTCGGTTGGTAACCGATCATAAGATAAACCTTCTCGGCCCGAACCAGATTCTCGCCCTGCGCCCCTCGAACGAGCACGTAATTCGGCTGGATGCTCACGACTCGAGAACCGAAGAGAGCAGCGATGCTGCCTTCCCTGATTCGCGCTTCGGCGTCCGGACGGACCCATGGCTTCACGTTGGGATCGAGTGCGTCCCCGAAGTGCACCAGAGTGACGCGGGCACCTGCGCGGTAGAGCTCGAGGGCTGCATCCGTTGCGGAGTTGCCGCCGCCGACCACCACTACCGGCAGCGACCATGCATCGTGCGCGTCGCCGAAGCGGTGGGTGACGTGAGGCAGGTTCTCTCCCGGAACCTTCAGCCTGTTGGGAGTGCCGAAATAACCTGTTGCCACGACGACGGCATGTGCGGCGGTGGTGCGGGCGAGGCCGGTGCGGGTGCGCGTTCGGAGCACGAAGCGCGGTGGGAGGGTAGGATGGATGGAGCTGGCGTGCGGTATTTGGGTGGTGGGTGAATCGCCGAAATCGGGGATATTGAAAGCGGGGGGGGCCCCCGCCACACCGACCTCCGCCTCAACCTCCACCCCGGCCTCCAGCCGTTCCACCGTCTCCACCTCCTCGTACTGCCGCACATCCAGTCCGCTTCGCTCCGCCACCATCCGGTAGTACGCAAGCGCATCCCGCCGAGTCGGCTTCTCCGTGGGAACCACGAACGGAATTCCGGCAATCGCTATCCGGTCCGCCGTCGAGAAGAAGGTCATGTACGTGGGGTACCCGTGGATGCCGCTGACGATGCACTCCCTCTCCAGCGTCACCACCCGCAGCCCAGCCCGCTGGCACGCAATGGCCGCTGCAAGGCCGCACGGGCCGGCACCCACCACGGCTACATCAACCCGCTCGTCAACACACATCGGCACCACTTCGAACGGCCCTACTCCAGGCCTATGATCTGGTCGCGTCGCGTTCCCACGCTCACGTACGAGATGGGCGCCTCGACAAGTTCCACGATGCGATCCAGGTAGCGACGCGCCTCCTTCGGAAGGTCCTCCAGCTTGCGAGCGTCTGCGGTGGACTTCTGCCAACCCTCGAAGCGCTCGTAGCGAGGACGAACTCCATCGAGCGCGGTGAGATCGCCCGGGAACTCCGTGAACACTTCGCCGTTCACCTCGTAACCGGTGCAGATCTGCAGCTCCTCCAGCGTATCCAGCACGTCCAGCTTGGTGACAGCCAGGCCGGTGAGCCCGTTGATGCGCGCCGCATAGCGCACGACCACGGCGTCGAACCAGCCGCACCGACGCGCCCGTCCCGTGGTCGCACCGAATTCGTTGCCGAGTTCGCGCACGCGGCTGTGCAGCGGCTCGTCGAACTCGGTGGGGAGCGGCCCGTTTCCAACGCGGGTCGTGTACGCCTTGACCACGCCCAGCACCGCATCTATCAGCGTCGGCGCAATCCCTGCGCCCGTCGCTGCACCGCCGGACGTCGTGCTGCTCGACGTCACGAACGGATACGTGCCGTGATCGATGTCCAGCAGCGAGCCCTGCGCACCTTCCATCAGGATAGCGGCGCCGCTGCGCGATGCGCGATGGATCGCGAGACCCACGTCCTCGGACAGCGGCAGCAGGCGTGGGGCAAGCCTCTCGAGCAGCTCCAGCGTGTCGCGAGCGTCAGCGCGCTTGTCGGACCCCCAGTGCTCCAGCAGGGCGTTCGTGTGCTCCACGGCCGCACCCACGAGCTCCTCGAGTCGAGCCGGGTGACGAAGGTCTGCAACGCGAACACCGCGTCGAGCGATCTTGTCCTCGTAGGCAGGCCCGATTCCACGGCCGGTGGTGCCTATCGCGCGCGACTGAACGCTCTCCACGTCCTGCAGCTGATGGTACGGAAGCACCAGGTGTGCGCGGTCGCTCACATAGAGGCGCCCCTCCACGTCGATTCCGTCGCGCACGAGCTCGTCAATCTCGTCGAACAGCGTGTCCGGATCGAGAACGACACCGTTGCCGATCGCGCACCGGACGCCTTCGTGCATGATGCCGCTCGGGATCTGGTGCAGCACGAACGAGCGGTCGCCGATGTGCACCGTATGGCCAGCGTTCGCACCTCCCTGGTACCTCACGACCCAGTCGGCGCGTTCGGCCATCACGTCCACGAGCTTCCCCTTCCCCTCGTCGCCCCACTGCGAGCCGACGACCACCACCATGCGTCTGCGCGAATCGAACATGACTCCTCTATATGGCCGGTGCCCTGGCCCACGATGGTGGGCGCATGCGGGCGGCGGGTGCCGGAAGCCGCGGTATGCGGCCCGGAACTACCTCAAGGAAGCGGACATGAAAAAACGCCCCGGCGATCCTTCGGGGCGTTGGCGGAATCTACGAGCCGTAATGCCGCGGTACAAGGCGGTCGGCCTGCGCTCATTCGACCTACGTCCAGGCAATGAACACCAGCCATGCGGCCAGCGCACAACCCAGCGCCACCTTCACGACCGTGGCGGCGATACGACCCAGGAACGCGCCCCATGCTGCCCGGCCGGAGATGCGTGTTCCCGATCCCCTGGAAAGTTCTCCCACCAGGGCACCCGCGAAGGCGCCGGCGAATGCCCCCACCATGGAGCCCACGATAGGCACCGGAACGCCCACCACCGCCCCGATCAGACCGCCGATCACCGCTCCCCACTCGGCTCGACGAGATCCGCCGAAGCGTCGCGCGAAACGCGCCGATAGCGAGTACTCGAGAAGTTCTGCGAACAGCGCCACCACCGCGCCTGCCACCACCGCCCAGATTCCGATCCGCGGCTCCACCAGCCAGTCGAACAGCAGCGCCACGCCCAGCATGGCCCAAAGGCCCGGCAGGCCTATCGGGATCAGGAAGAGGCAGGCGACCAGGACCGCAGCGAGAAGGATTACTTCCATGTCCGGTGGGATGGAGTCTGAATGGCTGGTTCGTCAGCCCGATCCGCGTCGAGAACGCTACAGGCGGCACGCCTGTCACGGCTACACCACCTGGACCACGTCCGCGTTCGCTCTCCACTACGCGTCCTCTGCCTCCAGAGTGTCGAGCGCGGCGACCAGCAGTGTCGCCACCTGGGCAACTCCCTCCCCCGTCAGCAGTTCGGCGCGATCGCGCTCGGAGTGGATTCTCAGAAGCGTGGTCAGCGAGCCCCTGCTCACGGTGACCGCAGCACACCCGGCGTCGGCGAGTGCTACGCCGTCCGTCAGTATCCCCGGCAGCAGGCGCCTGGTCCTCACTCTCGTGCCGGCCGCATGCGAGGCAGACTGCACGGCGGAAAGCAGATTCGTGGGCTCCCGGCGCGTCCACATGACGGTCGTCTCGCCCGCGTCGTCCAGGCTGTCCACGTTCAGCACGGCACAAGGCAGCTGTGGCGCACGTGCGGACACCCATGCCCTTGCCCCGGCGAGCCCGAGCTCCTCCGCACTCGTGAGGCACACGCCCAGCCGCCGGCCCACCGGGAGCGCTGCTGCAGCCAGCAGCACCGCAGCCACTCCCGTGGCGTTGTCCAGTGCCCCGGGCGAACGGTTCCCAACCCCGCACATCGCGGCCGGAAGCGCCGATGCCACGGCGAGGATTGCCAATGCCGGCCACCAGCCGCCTGACGACAGACCCGCCACCTGCCACGCCGCGTAACTCAGGGACGCGAGCACGGACAGCGAAAGCATAACCAGCGACACGGCGCGAACCGCGATGGGAACTGGCTGAGACTTGGAGTCCAGGTGCGCCATCAGCCACACGCGCACCTCACCTTCGCTCCCTCGTGAGGCGGCGAGGTTCGTGCCCTCGCGCCGCATCCACGGCAGGGACAGCACGCCCTTCCTGGCGACCCATGCCCCGAACGACACGGCCGCGAGCCCGCCGGCAAGAAGCACGAGGAGCGCGGCGAGCGCATGGCCCCTGTATCCCACATGCCCGGCGAGCATGACGAGCCCGGCGACGCCAGCCGCACCTGCAGGGGTAGCCCAGCGCCCGGGCAGGGCAGAGTAGCTGAACGGCTCTTCCGCTACCTCGAAGCCCAGCGCACGAAGCCAGTCGGCACAGGCAGCGCGTGCCGTTGCCTCGTGCCCACTGCCGGCTGCGCGCGGTTGGCGCGCCAGCTCTGCGACGAGCGCACCCGCCAAACGGGCGTCTGGAGGGGAGCCTGGAGCTGGAGGTGCCGCTAGGGGCGACACCGGTTCTCGTTATGCGAGTGCCGGAACCGGACCGCCTGCAGGCACGCCCGCTTCTGACAGCAGGGTAGCAATTGCCTGCCGCGCCTCGGGAGAGGCCGGCAGCAGCGGCAGTCGCGGCGTGCCTCCCGCGAGCCCGACTGCGTCCACCGCGGCCTTCACGCCCGCTACGCCGAGTGCGGCCACGATCTCGGAGCCGAGCGTGGCAAGGTGGCGCTGGAGCGAATCGAGCGCCTCACGATCAGCCGCGGCGTGCGCAGGCATCACCTGCCTGACGAGCCCCGCGGCGAACGTGGCAACGGCGAGGATCCCTCCACGCACGCCCTCGTCCAGCGCACGAACGAACGTACCCGCATGGCCGGTAAGCACCGAGAACGAATCGCCCTGGGAAGCCAGGTACCCGGCGCGAAGCGCAGCGTCACCAGAGCTGTCCTTGATACCCACCACGTTCTCGTGACGCGCCAGCTCCGCCACCAGCTCCGGAGGAATGGCGAAGTGCATGTAGCGCGGAATGTTGTACAGCACCACAGGAACAGGGCTTTCGTCGCATACCGCCAGGTAGTGCGCCCTCAGCGCCTCGGTGTTCATCGCCGAGCCGTAGTAATGCGGGGCGACGACGAGAGCGGCGTCGGCACCGCGCGCGGCTGCCTCGTTGCAGCGCCGAATCGTAAGGCGCGTGCTCTCCGCCCCGCAGCCCACGATCAGCAGCTTGTCGTCCGGAACCTCCGGACGCGTCCACTCCACGAGGCGATGCCTGTCCGTCTCGTCCAGCAGCGGCGCCTCACCCGTGGAACCGGCGATCACGAGACCATCCAGGTCGGCCGCCAGCATAGCTCGCGCATTGACGAGCCAGCCGTTCCGGTCCGTGGATCCATCCGAGTGGAATGGCGTCACCACGGGGGCAAAGACGCCGCGAAGCGGCCAGTGACTCACTTCCCCTGACCGGCGCTCAGGAATTCGTAGCCCACTCCTGCCATGTTCGCGTCACCCTGCTGGCTGTTCGACTTGCTCTTCTTCTCCGCAGCCTTCCGTGTCGTCGCTCGCTGCGCCGATTCGGGATCGTTCGCCAGCGTGCGAACCTGAAGCTGGAAGTCCGACGGCCTGGTAGCGGCCGCCATGGCCACCTCGAAAGTTACTTCACCGGACGACACAAGGTCAGCCAGGTGCTGGTCGAAGGTCTGCATTCCGTACTGCTCGCGACCTTCCGCAATGTAGTCACGGATCTCGTTCATGCGGCCGGCGTCCCGGATGAGTTCGCGAATGGTCTGCGTGACGATCATGACTTCAGCCGCCACCACCCGCCCCCGTCCGTCAGCACGCGGAAGCAGGCGCTGCGATACGACCGCAGCCAGCGACTCCGACAACCTGAGGCGCGCAACCTCCTGCTCCTCAGGCGGGAACATCGCCACGATTCGCGACACCGTTGACTGCGCGTCCGGCGTATGCAGCGTGGAGATCAGCAGGTGCCCGGTTTCCGCCGCCTTGATCGCGATGTCTATCGTCTCGGCATCGCGCATCTCGCCAATCATTATCACGTCGGGATCCTGGCGCAATGCCGCTCGAAGACCCTGACTGAACGAGGTGGTGTCCACTCCCACCTCGCGCTGGGTAACAGAGCCCTTAAGGTCGCGATGAAGGAACTCGATCGGGTTCTCCAGGGTGACGATGTGCTTGCTGCGGTTGGAGTTCACCCGGTTGACCATCGCGGCCATCGTGCTGGACTTTCCGGACCCGGTCACGCCCGTCACCAGGATCATCCCCCGCTCCTCGTCCGCGATGCGCTCCAGCACGTCGGGCAGCTTGAGCGAAGCGAAGGTCGGCACCTCGAACGGTATCACGCGCATCACGATCATGAAGCTCGAACGCTGCCGCAGGATGTTGACGCGGAACCGACCGATGCCGGGCACTCCCCAGCCGCAGTCGTAGTCCTGCAGGTCGTCTATCCTGGCCCGAAGCTCTTCGGTGGGAAGGAAGCGGAGGGCGATGGCCTTCGTCTGCTCCGGCGACAGCGCCTGGCGCGTGAGCGGAACGAGCTTGCCGTCTATCCGGGCCCGAAACACGTCGCCCGCCTTGATGTGGAGGTCGGACGCCCCTCGCTCCACAGCCGCCTTGATGATCTTCTCCATGCGTCCTCGCCGCTCCGCCTGGTTGGGATGCGCCTGATGCAGCTCCAGCCGGCCGAACGACTTGCGCGGTTCAGTATCCGGCCAGCTTGTCCACGAGATTGCGCAGCGGCCGTCCTTCACGGTACCGCTGCCAGTTATCCAGCAGGAGCGCCAGCTGGCGCTCCCAGAATCGTTCCGGTGACACTGCGGACACGTGCGGGGTCATCAGCACCCTCGGATTGCGCCACAGTGAGTTGTCGGCCGGAAGCGGCTCCACGTCAAAGACGTCCAGGACGGCCCCACGCAACCGGCCGTCGTCCAGCCGCTCCAGAAGCGCCGCTTCCTCCAGCAGCGCGCCGCGGGCCACATTCACAACCACCGCGTGCGAAGGAAGCAGGTCCAGCCTCGCCGCGCCCATCAACCTGCCCGTCTCCGAAGTGAGCGGAGCGGCCAGCACCAGGACGTCCGCGTCGGGCAGCAGCTCGTCCAGCGAGTCCACTCCGGCCACCTTCTCGAACCCGGGCGGCGCACCCAGCTCCGGACGGCGTCGCACTCCCGTGCAGATCATGCCCAGAGCGCTCGCCCGCTCCGCCACTGCCCGGCCGATACCGCCCGTACCCACGACCAACACCCTGGAGCCGCCGAGCTCTCGCACAGGCGGGTTCTCTCCCACGAACCGGGACCGATCCCAGCTGGCCCGACGCTGGTTCTGGATGGCCACGTCCAGCCCGCGGTAGAAGTGGAGCACTCCCGCCATCACGTATTCAGCCATGGGAATGGCATGCACTCCGGCCGAGTTCGTGAGCAGCACCTCGCTCGACTTCATCTCGGGAAAGAGGACGCCTCCTACCCCGGCCGCCGCACTGTGCACCCAGCGGAGCTTCCGCGCGGCCCCAAAAAGTGCGGGCGTAATCCCGAACCCCACGTAAACCTCGGCATCCGCGATCGCCTCGAGGGCCTCGGCTGCCGGGTCAGTGCCGCCGTCACCGTCGGAGACGGTGAGAGAACTGAGCACCCGAACGCTCCAGTCGGAGGGGGCGGCATCCATTATCTCCTGGCGGGCGAACTCGGGGAGGCGCCATGCCGGCGCCTGCGCGTTCAGGTCTACCACCATCCGGCGCACGCCGGCGGTGTCACGAGACATTCTCTGCGGGAGTTCAGCGCCCCAGGTCGCGGAGCTCGTCGGGCGACGTTTCGGGTGAGGGATCTCCGTACGAGACGCTGCGCGCCTGCTCCTCCAGTGCGGAGATCACCGCTTCGTCCCTCACCAGCGGAGTGGTGAAGGAGCGGAAGACGGTAGCGCCGCAACGATCACAGGTCAACGACTCCGGTATCTCCGTCGTGAAGAACTGCTCCGCACCGCAGCTGATGCAGACCATCGTGGTGAGGCGATCCGCCCCGTCCGCGTCTGCCCGCCGGCTCTCTGGCTGATCGGGCTCCCGCTCGTCCGGACTCCCGTCTCGAGAATCGGCGCGGGGCGCGCCCGCGTTCTTCGGCTCTCGAGGATCCTGCGCCGATCCCTTGGGTGACATGCGCTCTCCATGCAAGTGGTGGCACTCGTGGGGCAAGACGCGTGCATGTCCGGCGTGGAGGCGCGGCGATTCCGTGTGCGCGGTGGCGGAACAAGACGAGCCGCCCGTGCTCTCGCACGAGCGGCTCGCTCGACGACGCCCCCCGGCGCCGTCACGGGGCAGGCCGACCTCCGTCACCTGCCCCTTGGCCCCTCACACTACTTGCAGCCGTTCCCGAGACTGCTGTTCGTCAGGCGTGGCCCGTTCCCTCAGACCGCCATCACGAACGGAGAAGCACGCAGCACCCGCTGCAGTTCCGCATCCCACCGTCCCCTCTCGCGCAGCGCCTCACGATCGAAGCCGAGCCTCGCAGCCTGGTCCGCGATCGCAAGCGACCGGTCGAGCATCAACAACGCGCGTTCGCGATCGTCACCGTCGGTCACCGTGCGGCGAATGCGCTGTTCCGCCGCGAGCCTGAGCAGCTGCAGTTCCTCCTCCACGATGGAACTCGGCTGGCCCAGAAGGTGGCGCGACACCCCATAACGCACGGATGTCCATACGAGCGCCCGATGAGACGGCACGTCGTCACCGTCGGCGAACACGATGGCCAGTACCTGCCGCGCTACTGCCGGCAGGTTTACGATGTCTTCCGCATCCGGAGTCCGGAAGGGTGCAATATCCGCTGGGAGCACTCGCTGGGTTTCTTCACGGCGGCGCCCGCCTGCAACTGTAATCAGATCCATGCCGCCTCCCTGAGCAAGCGGGAGGCCACTGCGCCTCATTTGCCGAATCGGGTAGCAGGTTTTACATGACGCTACCTGATTACCCGATGGCACCCCGAAAACAGGGTGGCACCCGTGCCACAACTGCTGCACGAGTGCCACGAGATGGAACGCCGTGCCTGCGGCGGCGTCCTCGGCCGATATTCCGGGGCGGACCAGGACCCTACACCGGCTGCCTCAGCCCCATCGCGTCCCGGACTTCCGTCATGGTCCGGGAGGCCAGCTCCCTCGCCTTCCGGCCCCCTTCGTTCAGGACGTCGTCCACCCGGCCCGACTCAGCCGTCACATGGGCAGCGCGCTCCCGGATGGGCTCCAGCTCGGCGTTCATGTTGTTGAAGAGGACCCGCTTGCAGTCTATGCACCCCCATCCGGCACCCCGGCAGTTCACCGCCACCTCTTCCTGCGTCTCGACGGGCGAGAAGGCCTTGTGCAGGTGGTAGATGTTGCACACTTCCGGTTCGCCCGGATCCGACTTCCGCACCCGCCTGGGGTCGGTCACCGCCGGACGCAGCTTCTCCCAGATGGCATCGGGCGGCTCCAGCAGGCCAACGGTGTTGCCGAGTGACTTGGACATCTTCGCCTGGCCGTCGAGCCCCATGATACGCCGGGTGGGCGTGAGAAGGGGCTTCGGCTCGGGAAAGTACGGTGCGTCCTCCGGAGCGAAGCGCGCGTTCCACTTGCGGGCAATCTCCCGGGACAGCTCCAGGTGCTGGATCTGGTCCTCGCCAACCGGAACCTGGTCCGCGCGATACAACAGGATGTCCGCAGCCTGTAGCACCGGATAGTTCAGCAGCCCGGCCATGACGCTTTCCTGTCGCTGCGCCTTGTCCTTGAACTGCGTCTGGCGCTCCAGTTCACCCAGCGGCGTGATGGTGTTGAACACCCACGCCAGTTCCGTATGCTCGGGAACCGTGGACTGAACGAAGATCGTCGCCTTGCTCGGGTCCAGGCCCGAGGCAAGAAGCGACACTACCATGTCGCGCGTTCGACGCCGCAGGTCCTCCGGCGCATATGCTATGGTTATGGCGTGGTAGTCCACCACGCAGAACAGCGCTTCGCCTTCATCCTGAAGCGCAACCCAGTTTCTCACCGCGCCGAGGTAGTTTCCGATATGGAGTTCACCCGACGGCTGAATACCGCTGAATATCCGTGACATTCGAGCAGAATACCGGGGCCCATGACAGGCCGCAAGCGACCGACCTTGCAGCCGCGGATGCGGCGGGGCATTCCCTTCCGGCGCTGCAGGCGCTGCTCGAGGTTGCCGTTGACGCGGCTCGTTCTGCGGCGGGCGTGCTCCGGGAGCGGGCAGCAGACGTTCGCGAGCTCACGTGGGAACAGAAGGGCACGGCGGACTTCGTGACCGAGGTGGACCTTGCCGCAGAGGCGCGCATACACGACGTCGTGAGGCGGCGGCTGCCGGATGCCATCATCGCGGGAGAGGAGGGTTCGCCCGACTCGTACGGCGAGCGGGGACTCGTGTTCGTGGCAGACCCGCTGGACGGCACGACCAACTACCTGCACGGCTACCCCGAGTATGCAGTCTCCATCGGCGTGATGGACGACGGCCGGCTGCTCGCCGGAGTGGTGCATAACGCGGCGACCGGCGAGGAGTTCACCGCGCTGGCCGGACATGGCGCCTGGCGAAACGGCGAGCGGATTCGCGTGTCGTCCATCGGCGAACCGCATAAGGCCCTCGTGGGCACTGGCTTCCCGTTCCGCAACCTGGACCAGCTGCCCCGTTACCAGGAACAGTTCGCCCGGATCGTTTCCACCACCTCCGGCCTGCGTCGCGCCGGCTCGGCAGCCCTGGACCTGTGCGACCTGGCCTGCGGCCGCCTCGATGCCTTCTGGGAGCTCGCGCTGGCTCCGTGGGATGTCGCGGCCGGGATCCTGGTCATTCGTGAGGCAGGCGGAATCGTGACGCGCCTGGACGGGCGGGACGCACAGGTGGGGCACGGCCCGATCGTGGCCAGCAACGGACTGCTGCACGCCTGGCTGCTGGAGCAGGTGGGCGAAAGGCAGCAGCGGGCGTAACGTTCCGCAATTGCCGCCGGCGCCATTCAACCGATCACCGCATACTCGACATGCGCCTCATCGAATGCGTTCCCAATTTCTCCGAGGGGCGCGATGCGTCCGTGGTGAACCGCATCCGCGCCGCAATCGCCGACTCCCGGTCCACGCGAGTTCTGGACTGGTCGAGCGACGCGTCGCACAACCGGTCGGTCATCACGTTCATAGCGCCTCCCGACGCGGTGGCCGACGCTGCATTCAACGCGATAGCAGCTGCAGGGGAGCTGATAGACATGCGAGTGCATCGGGGCGTGCACCCTCGCATCGGGGCAGCGGACGTCGTTCCCTTCGTTCCGCTCGGTGGCGTCACCATGGAGGAATGCGTGGAGACGGCCGTGGCGCTCGGCGAGCGTGTGGGACGCGAGCTGGAGATTCCGGTATACCTGTACGGTGCCGCGGCGACGCGACCCGAGCGCCGCGTGCTTGCGAATGTTCGACGCGGCCAGCTGGAAGGGCTGTCGGAGCTCATCGCCGTGGACCCTGACCGAGCCCCCGACTTCGGCCCCCGGCGGATGCACCCTACCGCCGGCGCCGTCTCCATCGGCGCTCGGAAGATCCTGGTTGCGTTCAACGTTCACATTGGCGACTCGTCGGCCCTGCCGGTCGCTCGTCAGGTGGCACGTGCGGTGCGCGAGTCGTCCGGCGGACTTCCCGGCGTGCGCGCGCTGGCACTCGAGGTGGATGGCCAGGCCCAGGTCTCCATGAACCTGGTGGACCTGGAAGTCACGTCGGTGGCGGACGCCTTTGCAGCGGTGAAGCACGAGGCCGAGCGGCACGGTGCGCACGTGACCTGGTCGGAGCTCATAGGCCTGATTCCGGAGCACGAGGTGGACGCCGCCGCCGCACGAGCGCTTGCGCTTCGCGACTTCCACGAAGGTCGCGTGCTGGATCGCAGGGTTCGTGAGACCGCGCTCGCCTGGGCGGCGGGCGATGGAGCGGAGAGCGGCAGCGTGCCACCGGAGGACGTCTCGTCAGGCGCGGCACTGCACGACGGCCGGCGCCTGGACTCGGCTATCGAGCGACTGCTCCTCGGCGTTCAGGGACACGCAACCGGGCTGGAAAACCCGGAGCTGCTGCTCGCAATCGCGGAAGTGGCGGATGCGAGCGGTCGAAATTCGGCCGCGGCCGCGCTTCGCGCAGCAGTGGCGGCAGCGAAGGAGTGAGTTCCGGCCGCGGCTTCAGCTGGCCGCGGAACCCACTCCCGGGCGCGGCACGTCGGCGCGTTCGGTGAGGATGCGCGGTCCCTGATCGGTGACCGCAACCGTGTGCTCGAAGTGGGCGGAACGCGAACCGTCCAGTGTCACCACAGTCCACTTGTCGGACAGCGTTCGCGTGCGGTCGGTGCCCACGTTCACCATCGGCTCGATCGCGATCGTGAGGCCAGCCTCCAGGCGCCGGCCGCGCTTCGGCTTGCCGATGTTGGGAATCTGGAGCTCCTCGTGAGGCATGTGCCCCACCGCGTGCCCCACCAGGTCCCTCACGATATGGAACCCGGCGGGTTCCACCACTCGCTGCACCGCAGCGCCGATGTCCCCAACGTGGTTGCCAACTCGAGCGGCATCTATCGCCTCGTACAGCGCCCGCTCGGTGACCTCCATGAGCTGGCGGGACAGGTCATCCACCTCGCCCACGGGAAAGGTCCACGCACTGTCGGTGAACATCCCCTCGAACTTCACGCCCAGGTCCAGCGAGATGATGTCGCCCTCCTTCACGATCCGACGCCGCGAAGGAATGCCGTGCACGATCTCCTCGTTGATGGAGATGCACACCGAGCCCGGGAAACCGTACAGCCCCTTGAAAGCCGGCGTGGCGCCGGGATGGCTGCGGATGAAATCCTCGGCGATCGAGTCGAGCTCGCCGGTGGAAATTCCCGGTCGAAGGTTCTTCTCGAGCTCGGCATGGGTGGCCGCAAGGATGCGGCCGCCCTCTGCCATTATCTCGATCTCACGTGCTGACTTGAGCTGTATCACTTGCCACCTGCTCCCCGCGCCTCGCGCCTTCGACGCGAAATGTTGATCACCGCACTTCGCACCCGCGGCGCAGGTGCCGGTCCAGGAACGTCAGGAACCCTTGCCGAGCGCGCGAACAGCCTCGAGTGCACGTGACTCTACATCGGCGACATCGCCGACGGCGTCTATGGACACCACCGGCGTGCTCGACTGGCGATACCAGGTGATCACCGGCTCGGTCTGCTCACGGTACACGGCCAGGCGGCGCCGTATGGATTCCGGCTCGTCATCCTTCCGGCGCACGAGCGTACCGCCGCACTTCTCGCACGTGCTGCCCGGTTCCCGACCGGTGTACGGAGTCTGGCAGGAGTCGCACACCGTGCGGCCCGAAAGCCTCCTGACGAGCTCCTCGTCCTCGACTTCGAATAGTAATACGCCCCCGACGTCGCGACCGAGGTCGGCCAGCATGTCGCGAAGCCCTTCGGCCTGCGGCACGGTGCGGACTACACCGTCCAGGATGGCTCCATTCCGGGCGTCCGGGCTGGCAAGCGTGTCCCTCATGATCCCGAGGATCACGGAGTCCGGTACGAGGTCTCCGCGATCCATGGCCGCCTTGGCTTCGAGGCCCAGCGGGGTGCCCTCACGCACGGCGGCACGGAGCACGTCACCGGTTGCCACCTTCGGGATGGACAGGGCGGCGGCAAGCCGCTCGCCCTGTGTTCCCTTCCCTGCGCCCGGGGGGCCGAGCAGGACGAGTATCATCCCGCGCGGCTCAGAAGCCGGTGGCCTGACGGCCACGGAAGCGAACCCGACCCCTCTTCATGAAGCCGTCGTACTTCCTGAGGAGCAGGTGCTGCTGCATCTGCGACATCGTGTCCAGCGCCACACCCACCACGATCAGCAGCGACGTACCACCGAAGTAGAACGGCACGTTGATAGCCTGCGTGATCCAGATAGGTAGAAGCGCGATGGACGTGAGGAAGATGGCTCCGGGCAGCGTGATTCGCGTGACGACCTGGTCTATGTACTCCGCCGTCTTCGCTCCGGGCTTCACCCCCGGGATGAACGCGCCCTGCTTCTTCAGGTTCTCCGCCAGGTCCACCGGATTGAAGATGATGGACGTGTAGAAGTACGTGAAGAACATGATGAGGATTGCCGACAGCAGGAAGTAAAGCCACGTGCCTGGCTGCATGAGCTCCGCCCATGCCTGGAGGCGCGGGTTTCCGCTGAACTGTGCAATCGCGCCGGGAACGACGATCACCGACTGCGCGAAGATGATGGGCATCACGCCCGCAGCGTTGATTCGCAGCGGGATGAAGTTGCGGGCTGCCTCACGCTGCCGCCCGCGCGCCATCGTTCTCTGCGGGATCTGGATGGGGATGCGGCGCGCGGCGAGCGTGAGCGCCACGACACCAGCCACCACCGCCAGCATCACCACGAGGAGAACGAGCAGCGAGAAGATGCCGATCGCGCCGGTCGTCACGAAGTTGAAGGTCTGCCAGATGGCCGGCCAGAAGCCTTCCACGATCGAGAAGAAGATGAGCAGCGATGCGCCATTGCCGAGTCCGCGCTCGGTGATCTGCTCACCCAGCCACATGACGAACAGCGCGCCCGTGGTGAGGAACAGGATCATCTGGAGGCGGAATGCAAAGCCCGGGAATGCCACCGCTCCCTGAAGCGACTCCACGAAGAGCGCAAAGCCGTAGGCCTGCACCGCCGCGAGCGCCACGGTGAAGTAGCGGGTGAGCTGGTTGACCTTCTTCCTGCCCTCCTCGTCCTTGTTCATCTTGTCGATCTTGGGGATTACCGCCCCCGCGATCTGCATGAAGATGCTGGCCGAGATGTAGGGCATGATGCCGAGCGCGAAAACCGTCGCGCGCGACAGCCCGCCTCCCACGAACAGGTCGTAGAGGCCGAGCAGTCCGCCACCACCCTGGTTCGCGAAGAACTGGGTGAGTGCAAGTACGTCCACCCCGGGCGCCGTGATGTGCGAACCGAGGCGGTATATCGCGAGGCAGAAGGTAGTGAAAACGATCTTCTGCCAGAGCTCCGGCGTGCGATAGATGTTTGCTAGCGCCGCAGCGGGATTGGCCTGTGCCATCGAGTGACGTCCTTGGGTATTACCCGGGGAACCGGGCGGACGCCGGAGTCGTCAGGCGCTGCACGCGCGAGCGATCCCGGCTTCCGCCCTGAGATTAGGCTTCGACGCGGCCTCCAGCCGCCTCGATCTTCTCACGCGCGCCGGCGCTCACCTTCACGCCCCGCACCGTAACCGCACGAGCCAGCTCCCCGTTGGCGAGCAGCTTCGCCGGACCCTTGTTGGCGCGAATGAGCCCCGCTTCCGCAAGAGTCTCCGGTGTGACCTCCGCCCCCTCGGGGAGACGGGCGAGGTCGTCCAGACCTATCACCTGGGACTCTACACGGAAGATGTTCGTGAAACCGCGCTTGGGAAGACGGCGCGTCAGCGGCATCTGGCCGCCCTCGAAGTGCGGCTTGCCGCCGCCCGGTCCGTGGTGACCCGCGCGCGCCTTGCTTCCCTTGTGTCCTCTGCCGGCCGTCTTGCCCTTGCCCGAGCCAGGCCCGCGTCCCACACGCTTGCGATCGCGGTGGGAGCCCGGAGCCGGACTCAGGTTGTGCAGGCCGATCTTCTCTGTTGTGGCCACCTGTATCACTCCTCGACGGGCGTCACCTTCACCAGGTGCCGCACCTGCTTGATCTGTCCACGCAGCGACGGGGAATCCTGATGGATCACCTCGTCCTGATGATGGCGCAGCCCGAGCGAGCGAAGCGTAGCGCGCATGCGCTCCGTCTGCCCGATTCCACTACGCACCTGCTTGATCCGGACCCGTCCCTCGGTGAGCGTGTTCGGCTCAGTCGTGGCCGGGCCACGACGCGGGTGCCAGACGAAAGTTCTAGGCATGTGTCGCCTCCCGCTTCGCGGCACGCGGACGCCAGCCCACCTGCGACGGCTCCAGGCCGCGCTCACGCGCCACCTGCTCCACCGTCGTGAGGGTCTCCAGACCGTCCATCGTGGCCCGCACCATGTTGTGAGGGTTCGTGGAACCCAGGCACTTGGTGAGGATGTCGGTGATACCGGCGCACTCGAGAACCGCGCGCACCGGACCGCCGGCAATCACACCGGCACCGGGCGCAGCCGGCTTCATCAGCACGCGGCCAGCCCCGTGATGGCCCACCACCTCGTGAGGGATGGTCCCACCCACGAGAGGCACGGTCACCATCGAACGGCGCGCAGCCTCCACGGCCTTGCGCACGGCCTCGGAAACCTCGTTCGCCTTGCCGGTCGCAAAGCCCACTCGGCCCTGACCGTCGCCAACTGCCACCAGTGCGTTGAACGAGAAACGGCGGCCGCCCTTCACGACCTTTGCCACGCGGTTGATGGAGATGACGTTCTCTACGAGATCGCTCCCCTCGCGCTGCTCGCCGCGTCCACCACGGCCCTGCTCACCGCCTGGGCCACGACCGCGACGCTCGCCTCCGGACTCGCCTCCGCGGGGACCGCCACGGCCACGCGCACCGCCCCCGAAGCCGCCACGGCCACCGCCGCGACCACCTCGCGAGCCTCCACGCGCACCGCCGCCCGGCGCTCCACCCGTCGTCTGATTCTCTGCCATGTCAGAACTCCAGTCCGCCCTCTCGGGCGCCATCGGCCACCGCCTTCACGCGGCCGTGATACTTGTAACCTCCCCGATCGAACACCACCCGCGTGACTCCAGCTTCCTTCGCACGCTCGGCAATCAGCTTGCCCACCTGCGACGCACGCTCCGTCTTCGATCCCTCGAACTTCGCGTCCGTCACCGTCATCAGCGTACGACCCTGCGTGTCGTCCACGAGCTGTGCGGACACATGCTTCAGCGAGCGGAACACAACCAGGCGCGGACGCTCCGCCGTTCCGGAAATCTTCCGCCGGACGCGAACATGTCGGCGCAGGCGCTCCTGCGCCCGGCTCACCACTCGACGAACCTTGGTAGCCATTACTTGCCTCCCGCCTTGCCGGCCTTACGCCGGATCTGCTCGCCTGCGTACTTGACTCCCTTGCCCTTGTAGGGCTCCGGCGGACGCATCTTGCGAATCTCCGCCGCAACCTGTCCAACGGCCTCCTTGTCCGCGCCTTCCACGATCACCTGCGTGGGCGTCGGAGCACTCAGCTTCACACCTTCGGGAGCACGGTACTCGATGGGGTGCGAGTAGCCCAGCGAGAGCTGCAGTCCGTAGGGACGCGCCTCCGCCTTGTAGCCCACTCCAACGATGTCCAGCTGCTTCCGGAACCCGTTGGTGACACCCTCGACCATGTTGGCCACGAGCGACCTCGTCAGCCCGTGCATGGCACGGCTGCGCTGCTCGTCGTCAGGGCGCTCCACCTTCAGCGTTCCATCCTCCTGCTTCACGCTCACCTCGGGCGGCAGCGTGCGCTCCAGCTCTCCCTTCGGTCCCTTTACCCGGATTCGATGCCCGTCGAGCGTGACCGTCACGCCGTTCGGCACCGTCACGGGCAGCTTGCCAATTCGCGACATGATGACGGCTCTCCTTACCAGACGTACGCCAGGAGCTCGCCACCGGTGCGCGACTGACGCGCCTCACGATCGCTCATGAGCCCCTTCGACGTGCTCAGGATCGCCATGCCAAGCCCGTTCCGCACGCGCGGAATCTCGCTGACACCCACGTAGCGGCGCAGACCAGGACGCGACACGCGCTGAAGCTGGCGAATCACGGGCTGGCCACCGGCCGCATAGCGCAGGTTGACGCGCAGTACGGGCCTGCCATCCTCGACCTCCACGATGCGGTAGTCCGCAATGTAGGAGTTCTCCTTGAGGATGCGGGCGATCTCTACCTTCATTTTCGACACCGGCAGGTCCACGCGGCGATGCCGGGACGCTATCGCGTTCCGGATGCGCGTGAGCATGTCGGCGATCGGATCGGTCATGCTCATTCGGTATGCAACCTCTTCCTCTCGTATCCCGCGGCGCAGGACGTGGAGGAAAGTGAAAAGTTAGCGGGACGCCTCACGCGTTCAGTGGTGAAGGTCCCCTGGTGAATCACCAGCTGGCCTTCCGCACGCCCGGGATCAGGCCATTGAGGGCCATGTCCCTGAACATGTTGCGGGAGAGGCCGAAGTGTCCCACGTAGCCGCGGGGACGTCCGGTCACCGAGCAGCGATTGCGCACCCGCGTCGCCGAAGAGTCGCGCGGCAGCTTGCGCAGCGCCCTGTAGGCCGCCTCACGCTCCGCCTCGTTCGTCTCCGGGTTGCGGATGATCGCCTTCAGCTCGCGACGCCGCTCGGCGTAGCGCGCCACCAGCACCTTCCGCTGCTCGTTCCTCTGAATCTTGCTCGTCTTCGCCATGTCGCGTATTAGCTGCCCTGGATCGGGCGTTCAAACCGCAGCCCATTCGTGGCTGCGGACCCGCCGCCGTCAGGCGGCGGCGGTTGCATCCTGCACCACCACCGGCTTCTCCTCGCCGCGGAACGGCATGCCCAGCTCGCGCAGCAGCGCGAAGGCAACGTCGTCCCGATTGGTGGTGGTCACGAAGGTGATGTCCATCCCGTAGATCTGCTCGATCGCATCGTACTCGATCTCCGGGAAGATCATCTGCTCCTTCACGCCCATCGAATAGTTGCCGCGTCCGTCGAACGAACGGGTGTTCAGCCCGCGGAAGTCACGAATGCGGGGAATCGCAGTCGTCACCAGGCGGTCCAGGAACTCCCACATCCGGTTGCCGCGCAGCGTGACCGCCACGCCGATCTCCTGCCCCTCGCGGAGCTGGAAGTTCGCGACGGACTTCTTCGCCTTCTTCTTCACCGGGCGCTGGCCGGTGATGATCCCGATCTCCTCCACCACGGTATCGAGCAGCTTGGGCTGCTTCACCGCCTCGCCGAGTCCGACGTTGATCACGATCTTCTCGACGGTGGGGATCATGTGCGGGTTCGAATAGCCGAAGCGCTCGGCCAGTCGTGCCCTGACGACGTTCAGGTAGTGCTCCTTGAGGCGCGGTGCCGGTACCGGCAGGTCCACGCCGCCATGCTCGCGCTGAACGCGGGGCTGCCTCGACTGGCCGCCGGACGCCTGCTTCTTGGAGCCGCCAGCAGGCGCTGCCGCCTGCTTGCCACCCTTGGTCGCCTTCGCGCCCTTGCCGCCCTTGTTGTCGCCCTTCTTCGTTGCCATCGCTCAGTTCTCCCGGCTCAGCGGTTTCGCGGGATCGGTTCCCCGCTCTTAACGCCCAGCCGCTCCTTCGTACCGTCGGAGTCCACGCGCATCCTGATGCGCGACGGCTTTCCCGACTTGGGGTCAATCAGCATCACGTTGGATGCGTGAACCGGGGCCGGCGCCTCGATGATCCCGCCAACCTCCTCGGGACCGCGCGCACGCCGGTGCTTCTTCACGATGTTCACACCCTCCACCAGCACCCGGCCGGTCTTGGGATAAACCTTCAGGACCTTGCCCTCGCGCCCCTTGTCATCACCGCGCACGACCCTCACCTGGTCGCCCTTGGTGATGCGCATCTTCTGGCGCTCGCTGTTGATCGCGTGGCGATCGCGGCTGAGCCGCCCCTCGCTCTTGCGATGCTTCAGTACGCGCATGTCAGAGCACCTCCGGCGCGAGCGACACGATCTTCATGTACCGCTTGTCGCGAAGCTCGCGCGCCACCGGACCGAAGATACGCGTCGCACGCGGCTCCCCGGCATCATTGATTATCACCACCGCATTCTCGTCGAAGCGGATGTAGCTGCCATCCTTGCGCCGCGTCTCTTTCACCGTGCGCACGACGACCGCCTTGGCGACGTCGCTCTTCTTCACGGTTCCGTTAGGCAGCGCGTCCTTGACGGCCACGACCACCCGGTCCCCGAGCCTCGCATAACGCCTGCGCGAACCGCCGAGTACGCGGATCACGAGCGCACGCTTGGCGCCGGAGTTGTCGGCGACCTTGACCTCTGATTCCTGCTGGATCATCTCACCGTCTCCTCAGCGCGCACGCTCAATGATCTCGACCAGGCGCCACCGCTTGTCCCTGGACAGCGGCCGCGTCTCCATGATCCGCACCGTGTCGCCAGCCTTCGCCGAGTTCTCCTCGTCGTGAGCCTTAAGGCGAGTGGTGCGGGTAACCATCTTCTTGTACATCGGGTGCGGCACGCGACGCTCGATCGCGACCACAACCGTCTTCTGCATCTTGTCGCTGACGACTATGCCAACACGCGTCTTGCGCGAGTTACGTGGCGAGGTCGCCTGCTCCTTCCGGGTCACTTCGGCCATGGTGTTTCAGGCTCCTCCACGCTCAGCGCGACTTCTTGGCGGTGGCCTTCACCCCCGCCCTGGCGCGCGTCTTCTTGGCCGCCGAACGTCCCTTGGACGCCGGCTTCACGTCAGGCACCGCACCGAGGGCGCGCTGCCGCTGCACTGTCTTCAGCCGCGCAATATCGCGGCGCACCGCCCTTATGCGGAGCGGCTCATCCAGCGGCTGGGTAGCCGCACGGAAGCGCAGGTTGAACTGCTCCCGCTCCAACTCCGCAATACGAGCCGCAAGGTCGGCATCGGACAGCTCCCGAATATCATCAGCCCGCATCGGTATGTGCCTCCTCACGAACAACGAACTTGCTCTTCACCGACAGCTTGGCCGCAGCCAGCGCCATCGCGGCCTGTGCAACCTCGCGCGACACGCCCTCGAGCTCGAACATCACACGGCCCGGCTTCACCACCGCCACCCACGCCTCGGGCGAACCCTTTCCCTTACCCATGCGCACTTCAGCCGGCTTCTTCGTGATCGGCTTGTCGGGGAAGATGCGGATCCACACCTTGCCGCCACGCTTGATGTGACGCGTCATCGCGATACGAGCCGCCTCGATCTGGCGATTCGTAATCCAGCCGGGCTCGGTGGCAGCCAGCCCGAACGTGCCGAACGCCACCGTGTTGCCCCTGCGCGCCACACCCGTCGTGCGGCCCTTGAACATCTTGCGAAACTTTACGCGCTTCGGACTCAGCATTGATCAGTCCCCCTCACATGCCTGTCGAGTAGGTCTTCCCACGCCGGTCGTCAACCACTTCGCCCTTGAAGATCCATACCTTCACACCGATGGTGCCGTAGGTCGTCTTCGCGGTGGACGTTGCGTAGTCGATGTCCGCGCGCAGCGTGTGCAGCGGCACCCGTCCCTCGTGGTAGCCCTCGGTGCGCGCAATCTCGGCACCACCCAGGCGGCCACCACACTTGATCTTGATCCCCTGCGCCCCCATCCGCATCGCGTTCTGCACCGCGCGCTTCATCGCACGGCGGAACGAGATGCGCTGCGCGAGCTGAGCGGCAACGTTGTCCGCAACCAGCTGCGCATCGAGCTCCGGGCGCTTGATCTCCTCCACGTTGACGCCGACTTCCTTGCCGGTCAGCTGTGCGAGCTCGTCACGCAGCTTGTCCACCTCGGCGCCCTTCTTTCCGATCACGACTCCGGGACGTCCCGTGTGGATCGTCACCACCACCTTGCCCGGCTTGCGCTCGATGCGCACGTCGGAGATGGCTGCATGTCCCAGGCGCGTCTTCAGGTACTTGCGCAGCAGCTCGTCCTCCTTGAGCAGCTGCGGGAAGTCCCGCTTGGCGTACCAGGTGGAGCGCCACGGCTTGCTGACGCCGAGGCGGAAGCCGATCGGATTCGTCTTCTGTCCCATTATCGCTCTTCCCTCTCGGCAACCACGATTTCCACGTGGCTCGTCCGCTTCAGAATCGGGGTGGCGCGCCCCATCGCCGCGGGCATGAAGCGCTTCAGCTTCGGACCCTCGTTGACGACGGCGTGCTTCACGTAAAGTGCATCCACGTCAATCGAGTCGTCCGCGAGGCGCGCTGCCTGCTCCGCGTTGGCAACGGCCGACGCGAGCGTCTTCTCGATCTGCCTGGCAGCGTGCTTCTTGGAGAACTTGAGCAGCGCGAGCGCCTCGTTGACGCTCTTGCCGCGAATCTGGTCGATCACCAGTCGCATCTTGTATGGCGACTGGCGAGTCGTACGCTGGACCGCGCGTGCTTCAGCCATGATCAACGTCCTCCCTTCGCGCGCTTGTCCTTGGCTGCGCCCGCGTGTCCACGGAACAGCCGCGTGGGCGCGAACTCACCCAGCTTGTGCCCCACCATGTTCTCGGTCACGTACACCGGGATGAACTTGTTCCCGTTATGCACCGCGAACGTGTGGCCCACGAACTCGGGCAGGATCGTGCTCGCCCGAGACCAGGTCTTCACGACCTTCTTCTCGTTCTTCGCATTCATAGCCTGGACCTTTGCCCACAGGCTGTCGTGCACGAACGGTCCCTTCTTAATGCTTCTGGCCATTGGTCAGTCCCCGTTTGCGTCGCGTTACCTGGTCGCCTTGCCGCGCTTGCGGCCGCGGACGATGAGCCGCTGCGACGCCTTCTTGCTGTTGCGGGTCTTCTGACCCTCCTTCTTGCCCCACGGGCTCACCACGTTGCGGCCACCGCGCGTGCGGCCTCCGTGCGGGTGATCCACCGGGTTCATCGACTCACCGCGAACCTTCGGACGGCGGCCCATCCAGCGGCTCTTGCCGGCCTTGCCCCACGACTGCAGCTCGTGCTCCGCGTTGCCCACCTCGCCGATCGTGGCGCTGCACGACGCGTGCACCATGCGCATCTCGCTGGAGCCCATGCGCAGCGTCACGTAGTCGCCTTCCTTCGCGACCACGTCTGCGGACGTTCCCGCAGAGCGCGCCATCTGGCCGCCCTTGCCCGGGCGCAGCTCGATGTTGTGAACCTTCGTTCCGAGCGGCACCTCACGAAGCGGCATGGCATTGCCGATGCGCACGTCGGAGCCCGGGCCGGCGACTACCGTATCGCCGACCGAGAGGCCCTTCGGATGAAGGATGTAGCGCTTCTCGCCGTCCTCGTACTGCACGAGCGCGATGCGCGCCGAACGGTTGGGATCGTACTCGATCTCGCGCACAACCGCGGGCATGCCGCGCTTGTTGCGCTTGAAGTCGATGATCCTGTACTTCCTCTTGGCACCGCCACCGCGGCGGCGCATGGATATGTGGCCGTGGTTGTCGCGTCCGCCGCTCTTCTTGAGCGGCTCAGTCAGCGACTTCTCGGGCGTGCGGCGCGTGATCTCGCTGAAATCCGAGACGCTGCGGAAGCGCGTGCCCTTCGTGACCGGCTTGAACTGGCGGATTCCCATCGCCTCAGACCTCGAAGATGTTCTCGATCGTGTCGCCCTCGCGGAGCTTCACGATTGCCTTCTTCCAATGAGGACGGCGACCCACGTTGCGGCCGAGCCGGCGCGTCTTCCCGCGCACGTTCATCGTCCACACACCCGTCACCGTCACGCTGAAGAGCTGCTCGATCGCCTGCTGGATCTCGAGCTTGCTCGCGTCCGGATGCACCTCGAAGACGTACTCACCGCGCTCCATGAAGGCGCGCGAGGTCTCCTCCGTGATGATCGGCCGCACGATCGTCCTATGCAGCGTCGGCATTCTATCGCTCCTCGTCGGCGGCGCTCTCGCCGCCCTCGGCGTTCTTCTTCGTGGCGGACTTGCGCGCTGCACGCTTGCGCGGCGCCGCATCCGCATTCTTCTTCGCCGCCGACTTGCGAGCGGCACGCTTCGCAGGCGCCGCCTCCTCACCCGCGATCGGCTCCAGCGACTGCCCCAGCGCACCACTCTCCACGAGCACCACGTCCGACCAGAGGATGTGGTACGTGGACGCGTCCGCGTAAGGCATCACGAGCACGTTCTGCAGGTTGCGGCCGGAGAGGTACACGTTCGGCTTGATGCCGTCGGTGAGCACCAGGACCTTGCTGTCCGCCACGCCCAGGCTTCCGAGCAGGCTCACGAACTGCTTCGTCTTCGGCGCCTCGTAATCGAACGCATCGATCACCATGAGCGCGTTCTCGCGCGCACGGGCATTCAGTGCGCTCTTCCGAGCAAGTGCCTTCACCTTGCGCGGAATGCGCTGCGTGTAGTCACGCGGCTGCGGTCCGAACACGGTGCCGCCGCCCACGAAGTGGGGCGCACGGATGGAGCCCTGCCGCGCACGGCCGGTTCCCTTCTGCTTCCAGGGCTTCTGGTTGCCTCCAACCACGAAGCCACGGGTCTTGGTGGCAGCGTTGCCCTGCCGCTGGTTCGCGAGGAATGCCTTCACCGCCTGGTGCATCACCGGCATGTTCACCACGCCGTCGAACTGCTCGGCGGGAAGTGTCACCGCCTCGCGAGCGGTACCGCGGCTGGTGTACGCCGCCGCCTGGAATGTCTCGTTCTCAGCCATGGCGTCAGCCCTGCTTGCGGACGAGCACGATCCCGTTGGTCGGGCCGGCCACGGATCCGCGGACATAGATCAGATTGCGCTCCGCATCAACCTTCTCGATGCGAAGTGAAGACTGCGTGTGACGCACGTTGCCATACTGGCCCGGCATCTTCTTTCCCTTGATGACACGCGAAGGGTTCGTGCCCGGGCCAATCGAGCCCGGCTTGCGGTGCTTGGTGCTGCCGTGCGTGTTGCCGCCGCCACCAAAACCATGGCGCTTCACGACGCCCTGGAAACCGCGGCCCTTCGTGGTACCGGTGATCTTCACCCGCTCGCCCGGCTGGAAGATCTCCACGGAGATCCTGTCGCCCACCGAGTAGCCGGGAACCTCCGGGTCCTTGCCCGGAGCGTCATCCAGGCGGAAGCTGCGAAGCAGCTGCGGCGGAGCCTCCAGGCCCGCCTTCTTCGCATGACCCACCTCGGCACGGCTGGCGAAGCTGCCGCGAGCGACACGACCCTTGCCGTTCGCCTCACGACGCACCCGCTTCTCGCCATAGCCGAGCTGCACCGCGGCAACGCCGTGCGTCTCCCGGTCCAGCACCTGCAGCACCGCATTCGGCGGCGCCTCGATCACCGTGCAGGGAACCTGCTGCCCCGCTTCGTTGAAGATCTGGGTCATGCCCAGCTTCTTCCCAATGATGCCGATCATCTTCACCTCTTCGTAAGTCACTGGCCGGGTCGGCACCCGGACAGGAGGACCATTCACGTTCCGCGATCGCGATCCCCTGCGGATCAGCGCAGCCACCTCACGAGGCGCCGCACGAACGACCGTCGGTCACGCCTTCGCGATCCGGCACCGGCCACGGGATTCCCGCACGACCGGAACCGGAGTCCGCGGTCACTACTCTACCTTGATCTCGACATCCACACCCGCCGGCAGGTCGAGCTTCGTCAGCGCGTCCACCGTCTGGGCACGGGAATCGAGGATGTCAATCACACGCTTGTGCGTCTTGAGCTCGAACTGCTCCCGGCTCTTCTTGTCAACGTGCGGCGACCGGAGAACAGTCCACCGCTGCGTCTTCGTGGGAAGCGGAATCGGCCCCGACACCTGTGCACCGGTCTTCTCCGCCGTGCGAACGATGTCGGACGACGCCTGGTCGATCACGGCGTGATCGAATGCCTTGAGACGGATGCGAATGCGGCCAGCCATAGGGAAACCGTTTGTCAGTAGTCGGTAATCAAACTTCAGTCGGGCTGCGGCCGGCTGCCGAACGCGTC